>NZ_JAKUKA010000003.1 GCF_023156195.1 Chitinophaga sedimenti | reverse complement strand
GGCGTTTTGCTACGTCTTCCGCCTCAATGCCCGCAGTGGCTTTAAACGGACGCAGGTCCACGATGAACTCGTGTGCGCAGGTGCCGTTAATGCCGGTGTACAGGATATCGAAATCGTTCTGCAAACGCGCCTTCATATAGTTAGCGTTCAGGATTGCAAACTCAGTGGCTTTACGCACACCGGTGCTGCCCAGCATACGGATGTATGCGTAAGAGATCAGCAGGATGCTCGCACTGCCAAACGGAGCGGCAGATACCGCGTTGCCGGCTTTACCGTCCTGCAAATGCACGTGCGAAGGCAGGAACGGCGCCCGGTGTTTACCTACGCAGATGGGGCCCATACCGGGACCGCCACCACCATGCGGGATCGCGAAGGTTTTGTGGAGGTTGAGGTGACAAACGTCTGCGCCGATCAGGCCGGGAGCCGTTAAGCCTACCTGGGCGTTCATGTTCGCGCCGTCCATGTATACCTGTCCACCGTGTTGGTGAATGATGTTGCAGATCTCTTTCACGCTTTCTTCATACACACCGTAGGTAGAAGGGTAGGTGATCATGATACCTGCGAGGTTAGCGGAGTGTTGTTCTGCTTTCGCTTTCAGGTCGGCCACGTCGATGTAACCATTGTCGTGCGCTTTTGCACGATCACTACTAAAACCGGCCATGAGCATAGTAATCAGTCAACCTACCTGGCTACGATGGAAACCCAACAGGCTGCTAAAGAAAGCGCGTTGTTTTCAATATTGAAGCTACCCGTACGGCTAAGCCCGTGGGTTATCCACAGGATCAGACAGCAGGGGCCAACAGTTATGTAGCGAAATTGAACGGTAGCAGCAAGGACAGGCGTATTGGCCCATCCCTAGTATTGAAAGTGATGGCTGGAGATACCGTATCCCTTGGAGCACGTGCGTTTTATAAATCAATCGGCAATAAGCAGCCAAAGACGCAAACACCTGCAGCCGATATGGCTGTGGCGTTGGTGCGGGCATTTGGCGGTACTGCGGCAACGGATGCGCATGCGAGTGCAGGGCAGTCGGGGAATAACACACCTTTAATGACAATTTTAATAGTAATCAATATCAGCGTCTTAAAGAAAAGGATGCAGGTAACCAGCCGTCGTTGAACAGGCCGAAAGCGTACTTAAATTTTGCATTGTTCAATGATCAGTTTTAAATTAGTAAGACAATAGTGGTGTAAGGCAGGTACAGGAGTCGCCGGATCAGCTGCAGACGCTGGCGGCGGATAAGATGGTGGTGAAGGAGAGTGGTTTTCCTGTATGTTTATACAAGTAACGAAACGGCGCAGGATGTGTTCTTTGATAATGTGGCGGTGGTACTGGAGCCTGGGGCTGTGTTGGAGGAGACGCATTATTATCCGTTTGGGTTGACGATGGCGGGATAAGTACTAAAGCGCTTGGGTCTTTGGGAATAGGTATTTGTACAATGGAAAGGAGTTGCAGGCGAAGGTTCTCGACTGGTGGACTGGAGTGGTATGATTATGGGGGCGAGGTTCTATGATGCTCAGATCGGAAGATGGCAAACGCATGATCCGAGATTACAGTATCATTCACCACCTATCTTGCAATGGGTAATAATCCTTTTAATGGCGTGGATAAGGACGGTAAATGGTTTTTGGAAAAAAGCATATTAGGCAGGCCCGAGCATACGCGAAAGAAACAGGAGGGAGTTCCATAAGTTTAAAGGTAAAGATGGCAAAAACTGGGCTTCTGTTTCCGGTGGAGAGCATCAGCCAGATGTTACACGATGTGGATGGGAATGTTTCGCATAATGTTTCAGCAACAATTTTCAAGCCGGGCTCTGATCACGCAGATCTTAAACGGACTTGGGAAAATTCATCACGCTATAGACCTTGCAAATTCGTCGGTCTTGACTATTTAAAAGTATTAGCTACGAGGGCTGACGCCGCTGCTCATCAAAAGCTGAAAATGGGCAGCCTCCGGCTTTAGTGTGAAGGGAGCTGTTGGTTTAAACTATTTAGTGTCCCTAAATAGCCAAATGTCTTGATAAAGAAAAAGGATTTTTATGGTGCTGATGCGTCAGCAAAGCGTGATCAGAAGGCTGGCAGTACTCAATATAGTTGCGAGCACTGTCGGATTTGCAAAATTTTTGGTTTGGCTAAAGGACGGGTCTCTACAGCCAGTACTGCTGGCTTCGGTAATGTTGGTGCTGCTGTTGATGAGTTTAACACTGTGTACAGTCATAAGTGATACTGGTGTATTGAGGACATGAATGCGAAGTAAATTATGAAAAGATACAAACTGGAACAGAATGATTTTAAGGTAGTTATGCTCTTTGGTGAAAAGAAAGAAGTCCATACTCTGGCAAGGCGTTTGCCTGGGTGGGGGTAATTTATTGATTACGTCCTTCGTTAAGTTGTCTACCGAAGGATCTTATATCTATATAGTTTTTCTTTTTGTTGGTATTTTATTGTTGAATCTAGACTACCTCATTAAAGATTATAACATAGTAGGTAGTATTAGTTTGTTTTCGGATAGAATATCTATCGAGGAAAATAGTCTGATTCAAGAGTATCTGATTATTGATATTCGACAATTGGAGGTTTTTCTTCTAGGTGTCAAAGGCGAATTTTATAGAGGAAAGGCAATTACAACGAAATTAGGTTAGTAATATTGTTAAATTTAAGCACAATGAAGTGGTTGAGGAGATTGTTTTATTTTGGAGCAGCATAAAGTGGAGCAATTATCTCAGATTATTAACTCCCGGAAAGCGAACGGTATTGCCTTCACATTACACAATCAAACCAGGAGTTATTCTTAGGTTAAGTACTTCGAATCAGCAGCATAAAGTGGAGCAATTATCTCAGATTATTAACTCCTGAAAGCGACGTGCCCGCTACCGGAAACTCATCGTAGAACATGGAAACCATAATCCATCA
>NZ_JAKUKA010000002.1 GCF_023156195.1 Chitinophaga sedimenti | reverse complement strand
TAATAAAATACCAACAAAAAGAAAAACTATATAGATATAAGATCCTTCGGTAGACAACAACGAAGGACGTAATCAATAAAATTACCCCCACCCAGGCAAACGCCTTATGAAGTATGGACTTCTTTCTTTTCACCAAGGCATAACTACCTTAAAATCATTCATGTTCAGTTTGTATATTTTCATAATTTACTTCATTCATGTCCTAATACACCAATTCGCATTCAACAGTGTTAAACCATCAATACACCAGTATGGCTGTGGGGCCATTCCTTTAGCAAGCTGACAGTACATGTTGGTACAGTGTTAAACTCATCAACATTTTAAGCTGTTGGGGACACTCTGAGCATCATAGAACCTCGCCCCATAATCATACCACTCCAGTCCACCAGTCGAGAATTCCTTCGCCTGCAACTCCTTTCCATTGTACAAATACCTATTCCCCAAAGACCCAAGCGCTTTAGTACTTATCCCCGCCATCGTCAACCCAAACGGATAATAATGCGTCTCCTCCAACACAGCCCCAGGCTCCAGTACCACCGCCACATTATCAAAGAACACATCCTGCGCCGTTTCGTTACTTGTATAAACATACAGGAAACCACTCTCCTTCACCACCATCTTATCCGCCGCCAGCGTCTGCAGCTGATCCGGCGACTCCTGTACCTGCCTTACACCACTATTGTCTTCTACTAATTTAAACTGATCATTGAACAATGCAAAATTTAAGTACGCTTTCGGCCTGTTCAACGACGGCTGGTTACCTGCATCCTTTTCTTTAAGACGCTGATATTGATTACTATTAAAATTGTCATTAAAAGGTGTGTTATTCCCCGACTGCCCTGCACTCGCATGCGCATCCGTTGCCGCAGTACCGCCAAATGCCTGCACCAACGCCACAGCCATATCGGCTGCAGGTGTTTGCGTCTTTGGCTGCTTATTGCCGATTGATTTATAAAACGCACGTGCTCCAAGGGATACGGTATCTCCAGCCATCACTTTCAATACTAGGGATGGGCCAATACGCCTGTCCTTGCTGCTACCGTTCAATTTCGCTACATAACTGTTGGCCCCTGCTGTCTGATCCTGTGGATAACCCACGGGCTTAGCCGTACGGGTAGCTTCAATATTGGAAAACAACGCGCTTTCTTTAGCAGCCTGTTGGGTTTCCATCGTAGCCAGGTAGGTTGACTGATTACTATGCTCTGTCAATACCATCCGGACGTTGCCCAGGTGATCTTTTACAAAATAGTCGTACGTCTGCGTTGGCGTACCGCCAGCATAGTCCATACGGATGCGGCCTTCTTCATGGTTCACCAGTTTCAGCACATCATCCTCGTAGATCATACCAGCAATATAATCTGTGGTAGTGATCTTCGCCGGCGTCACGGTCTGGTCGTTTACAATCTTGCGGTGTTTGACACCCGCAGCATCGTATACATAATTGATGGCGCCTTTATCTGTAATGGTGATCTGGTCCGGAAGATTCAGGTAGTTATACAGTATTTGGCTGATTCCTTTGTTACCGTCAGCAATCATATTGCCGGAACTATCATAAGCATAATCGTTCTGGCTGTTCGCCACCAATTCCTTAAAGTCGCCCAGTGTTGTACCTGGATTGTTATAAAGATCCGTTACACCAAGGAGTTTATTACCATTATTACCATAATTGTATCGCAGACCATCAATCTGACCACTACCACTGCCGGGTATGATGCCCCATTGTTGCATGCGGAGTATGTTGCCATTGGCATCATAGGCAGAAGTATGGTTGATGCCGTCTCCCATTTTGGCATCGAAGTTCACCAAGGGATTATCGGCCCAGTTGCCGGAAGACTTATCCTTAAAATCGGCATCCATCAAACGATTAGGATGCATCATAACGGAAACCGTAAGACCTTGCCACATGGTTCGCTCCCTTCCATTTTATGCCGGCAATATTGCCGTTCAGCTGGTTATTCTGGAAACCAAAATCGTAATTCAACACCTGGCCAAAGTAATGGCCGGAACCATTGTCATCTACATATTCCTTGTTGATGCCTTTTAACCAGCCCCGGATATTATACTCGTAGTTCAACGCTTCCAGCACAGAAGTGTTTTGGCGGTGGAAGGATTTAGTCTTCAGCTGACCCAACGCGTCATATTCGTTATCGGCTATGACCACTTCCGCCCAAGTAGGCTTAACGGCTCCCGGCCTGATCGGTGCGGATGTTTGTCACCTCAACCTCCACAAAACCTTCGCGATCCCGCATGGTGGTGGCGGTCCCGGTATGGGCCCCATCTGCGTAGGTAAACACCTGGCGCCATTCCTGCCTTCGCACGTGCATTTGCAGGACGGTAAAGCCGGCAACGCGGTATCTGCCGCTCCGTTTGGCAGTGCGAGCATCCTGCTGATCTCTTATGCATACATCCGTATGCTGGGCAGCACCGGTGTGCGTAAAGCCACTGAGTTTGCGATCCTGAACGCCAACTACATGAAGGCGCGTTTGCAGAACGATTTCGATATCCTGTACACCGGCATTAACGGCACCTGCGCACACGAGTTCATCGTGGACCTGCGTCCGTTTAAGGCCACTGCGGGCATTGAAGCGGAAGACGTAGCAAAACGCCTGATGGACTATGGTTTCCACGCACCGACGATGAGCTTCCCGGTTGCGGGCACGATCATGATCGAGCCGACTGAGTCTGAAGATAAAGATGAATTAGACCGTTTCTGTGATGCTTTATTATCGATCCGTGAAGAGATTCGTGCGATTGAAGAAGGTCGTGCAGATAAGGCAAATAACGTGTTGAAGAACGCGCCGCATACGCAGGCTGTGATTACGGCGGATGAGTGGGATAGGCCTTATGGTCGTCAGCAGGCGGCTTATCCGTTGGAGTATGTGAAGATCAATAAATTCTGGCCTTCGGTGAGTCGTGTGAATAACACGCATGGGGATAGGAATTTGATTTGTACGTGTGAGCCGGTGAGTGCTTATGCGGAGGCATAACTTATAGCGCTTTATAAAGGAAGGCCGCCTGTGGACAGGCGGCCTTTTATTTATTTCCCTCTTTTCATAACACTCGTGACCCCTTCAAGGTAATTATCAAGAAAAAACAGGAAGATTGAAAGGTCGCCAAAAGGAGAGAATATCAGAACAAAATCCATTATTGATTTGCAAAAACCACTACTTGTATAATAATAATTGTTAAAAAATTAATTCAAAAAGAAGATATGCAACAAAAGCAAATCTTTCCGGTAGTATTTTTATCAACAACATCAACAGCAATATTCCTGCCCCAAACATAAATGCTATTTGAAACCAGTAAAATATTTTATAAGTGACGTAATCTCCAAAAATCCTGTCATATGTAGTTTTAGTCTTAGACGGACTGTAAGTAAAAACTAGAAGCGCCCATATTACCCATAATAGGGCATGTATAATTCTTAAAATTCTCATCTTAGTTTGTTCCATGTATTTCTCCTAAAAACTTTTTGTTGCAATATCATAATATGAAGTGTTAAATGTATATCCAAACCCTCCAGTGCCACCACTTCCAGAGTCCGTTGAAATAATATAGATACCTCTCGCTTCCGATGGATCTTTCATATTGGCAGAACTATGCAATGAAATATAATTATTCAATATTTCTTTCAATTTTTCGGTTTGCCCCTCGGCCTGCTCCGCCTTTATCACAAAGCAACTTGCAGCTGTAATTAACAAAAGAGTACTAGGATCAACCTTCTTCTCTCTAAGAGCTTTAAGAATATCTTTATAATCTTTAATAGATTTCAATTCTTTTACGGAAGTTCCTCCAGCAAGCGTTCCTGCCCATTTTAGATACTTTCCGTAATTTTCATTGGATTTTATCCAAGCTTTCATATTCTCTAAGCTCTGCTCTACGGTTAACATGCTTTTGTTTCTATTACTGAAAGTGCCTAAACCATGCCTATACCATGTAGAAATTTCAGAATAATAAAGACCATTAAACTCGCCGCCGTCCAGCTTTGTTCGACTTCCAGTAACAACAACCTCTGGCAAATTAATTGGCAACAAAAGAGTATCCGCCAGAAGTCCAGTTGGATCATTCATAATTAGAGGATTGTTACTTACATAAGCGTATGGCGACACTGACATGGTAAAGTTAGCCCATTGATCAACCTGATGAAATCGTCCTATTTGTGGATCAAATCTTCTAAACGTAGTTTCATAAAGTGACATTCCGAATCCGTCGCCAAATTCATTATCAGCCAACTCTGAGGCGTCATTGAATTTATAACTATTTTCCTTAACTCCAATAGTCTTTGTCGATATCCCCGCCATCGTCAACCCAAACGGATAATAATGCGTCTCCTCCAACACAGCCCCAGGCTCCAGTACCACCGCCACATTATCAAAGAACACATCCTGCGCCGTCTCATTGCTCGTATACACATACAGGAAACCACTCTCCTTCACCACCATCTTATCCGCCGCCAGCGTCTGCAACTGATCCGGCGACTCCTGCACCTGCCTTACTCCACTATTGTCTTCTACTAATTTAAACTGATCGTTGAACAATGCAAAATTTAAGTACGCTTTCGGCCTGTTCAACGAGGGCTGATTCCCCGCATCCTTTTCTTTAAGACGCTGATACTGATTACTATTAAAATTGTCATTAAAAGGTGTGTTATTCCCTGACTGTCCTGCACTCGCATGCGCATCCGTTGTCGCTGTACCGCCAAATGCCTGTACCAGCGCAACTGCCATATCGGCCGCAGGTGTTTGCGTTTTCGGCTGTTTATTACCAATCGATTTGTAGAACGCACGGGCGCCAAGCGATACGGTGTCGCCAGCCATCACCTTCAAAACGAGGGATGGTCCAATGCGCCTGTCCTTACTGCTACCATTTAACTTTGCGACATAACTGTTCGCACCCGCGGTCTGATCCTGTGGGTAACCCACCGGTTTGGCCGTACGGGTAGCCTCAATATTGGAAAACAATGCGCTTTCTTTAGCAGCCTGTTGGGTTTCCATCGTAGCCAGGTAGGTCGACTGATTACTATGTTCTGTCAATACCATCCGGACGTTGCCCAGGTGATCTTTTACAAAATAGTCGTACGTCTGAGTGGGCGTACCGCCAGCATAGTCCATACGGATGCGACCTTCTTCATGATTCACCAGCTTCAGCACATCATCCTCGTAAATCATACCAGCAATGTAATCAGTGGTAGTGATCTTCGCGGGCGTTACGGTCTGGTCGTTTACAATCTTGCGGTGTTTTATACCCGCAGCATCGTACACATAATTGATGGCGCCTTTATCTGTAATGGTGATCTGGTCCGGAAGATTCAGGTAGTTATACAGTATTTGGCTGATTCCTTTGTTGCCGTCAGCAATCATATTGCCTGAACTATCATAGGCATAATCATTCTGGCTGTTCGCCACCAACTCCTTAAAGTCGCCCAGTGTTGTACCTGGATTGTTATAGAGATCCGTTACACCAAGGAGTTTATTACCATTGTTACCATAATTGTATCGCAGATCATCTATCTGACCACTACCACTGCCGGGTATTATGCCCCATTGCTGCATGCGGAGTATGTTGCCATTGGCATCATAGGCAGAAGTATGGTTGATGCCGTCTCCCATTTTGGCATCGAAGTTCACTAAGGGATTATCCGCCCAGTTGCCGGAAGACTTATCCTTAAAATCGGCATCCATCAAACGATTAGATGCATCATAGCGGAAACCGTAAGACCTTGCCACCTGGTTCGCTCCCTTCCATTTGATACCGGCAATATTGCCGTTCAGCTGGTTATTCTGGAAACCAAAATCGTAATTCAATACCTGGCCAAAGTAATGGCCGGAACCATTGTCATCTACATACTCCTTGTTGATGCCTTTTAACCAGCCGCGAATGTTGTAATCGTAATTTAGCGCTTCTAACACAGTAGTATTCTGCCGGTGGAAGGATTTAGTCTTCAGCTGACCCAACGCATCATATTCGTTATCGGCTATGATTACTTCCACTCCGTCACCTGCTTTTTCTCCACTTTGAGTAAGCGGCCGGCATCGTCATATTCCATCCTGGTACGTACCGTTAGTTGAGCACTCGCAGTTCCACGAGGGTTCTTATGTTCCAGCTGGGTAGCCAATACCTTGCCTTCAAAGTTGTACCAATTGGTGGTTACATCCAACCCGTTACCGATGTTATCGGACAACACCTGTTTCACGCGGCCCCTCTCGTCGTAATACGTTGTTGTGGTGAGCCAGGTATTGCTGCCATCTAATAGCTTAACTTTACTACCCGTCGCCATACCGTGCGTCTGGGTACTTATGGCCTTATTGTCGGTATAGGGCGAACCTAACATCGAGGGACTGGCGGCATAATTACTGCTGTTCTTTTTACCTTCATAATTATAATTATCGTAAAAAGTGTACGTAAGCGGCTCCAGTTGTTGCTGGTCCAGGGTGGGTAAAGGATTGGTGGCCAGGATCGTTTGTGTCTCTACTGTACCGGCAGCATTCAGTTCTGTTTCCATACTCGAACTTTCTGTATCAAAACCCGCAGTGAATGTGATTTCCTGCACGGCTTTGTATACAGGTCTGTCGTGGGTATTTACGGTCAGTGTAGCCGGTGGTGGAATGTTATAGGTAATAGAACTCGATCCTGTCGCCGTATTCATGGCTGCCTGCAATGTCGCAGCACTGGCGTTGGTTGTATACAGCGCCGTCATCGAAGCGCGGTTCAACTCGTCATAAAAGTTTACCAGCCATTTGCCCTTTTGACGTAGCGCGCCATCCTGGGTCATGACCAAACGGTCGCGAACGTCATACACCATATATACAGGATCCGCACCAGGCACTTTCTTCAACACCATGCGGTTGCGGGCATCGTACACATATTGAAAGCAGAGTGCCGATATCTCCAGGTTATTAGGAAATACCCAATTGTTGGCTCGCAAAGAGTTGACCATTTTAGGAGGCAATACAAAACGCAGGTTGCCGAGATCATCATACACATAATAGGTAGACAACCAACCATCATATCCAACTCCCACGGTTTGGTCAACCTGCACTTTTTCAGGATAACCTGACCTTCTTTGTTTTTGTACTCCTCCACCTTGTGTTGCGCCTCATCGATCGTGACGTTCTTGAATAGCAAACCCGCCTGATAAGGCGTACTGCGGGCAACAGGCACTGCCGCAGGATCCGAAGTAATATCCCAGATCCGTACATTATCATCTGCTGTATTGACAAGGTATTGTTGGCTTACACCATTTCCCGATCCGGCCCAACTGTTACCCGGCGCCATCTGTTTAAGCGGCCGGTGAAGCGGCGATCCTTCAAAATCTGTTTTACTATAGAAAATAGACTCTCCCGGATATTGCGTGCTGTAAAATGTTGCCGGCTCTGTAAACGGCGCCATCTTAAACTGCCCGTTGCCTGTACCGGCTTCATACGGCAGGAACTTAAACCGCTCCTGTCCGTAGGCATCATAGGTTACCGGCGCTACGATATCTTTCCCATTGGGAGAAATTGCCTTTGTAACGGACTGCAGCGGGCGCCCCAGGCCATCCAGGTATTGCGTACTCTCTTTCACGTCCTTTACCAACCCGGATGTAACAACCGTATTTGGATCAGTTATCGCTTTTGAAGGCTGCCAGCTGCGGACGTAGTTTATTTTGATGCCAGACATATATGCCGGCAATGTCGTATCCGGCGTTGCCGAAGGTTGTGTACTGCCGTTTGGCGCATTCTGCCCGAAAACAGTTCCGGACAATGCAAGCAGAACAGCCGATGTAATAATTTTATGTATGATCTTCATCAGAATTTTCTTTTTGAGTTATACAACAATGAGCTACGGCATACTTACCTGGTACTTGTAATCGAACATGTTAAGAATCGCACCGTCCTGGTCCTTTACCAACTTCATTCTTCCCAATGCATCATACTCGTAATAAACAATTTTAGCATCGGGTGTCACCTTGCTGGTAATCCCAACCATGGGGACAAAGGTGTAGGTCTCCGCCAGGGATTTATCCGGGCATATGATCAGGTGATCGATTGTACCACTGCCAGATACAGATATGGACGTTTGTCCGGACACCTCGTGTTCGAAGCGTGTCCATCCACGATGCGTATTACCCTGAACTGCGGCGCCTATTGTGCCTGTTACCGTAAATGGTGAACCATTTTTTGTCCAGTATGAAACTTTGTATGTAGTGCCGGCAGAAAGTCCGCCTTTATTAATGGCGCCTGTAGCCAGACTGTAACTCATCGCACCAGTAAGTGCAGTAGCATCGGCGCTGGCAGTGCCGGTAACAGTCCAGCCTCCCCATTCACCATCTTCGAAAGAAGTATAGGCAACGCCTGAAGCGGGGGCATTCACGATTTTAGCTAATGGTGTATTACGATCAAGACCCCAGATTATTGAGGTTACCAATTGATCGCGGCCTTCAAACTCTGTAGTCCGGCCGAAGGCGTCGTAACTATGCACCTTAACATCAATCTGACTGGCATCAGCAATGTTCAGCACTGTATTACCGGTTACACTTTGTACCGTTGAAGGGGCGATCACTTTATCGTTCTGCCAGGATGCATAATTCACGCGTTGCTTGCTCAGCGGCTGACTGCCCGGGGCAATAATGCTCTTTGCTTCCTCAACTGCGGCGCCCACAATATTTCTATCGATCAACTTATTGTAAACATTCGGCGTACCAGTGCTGGCAAAATCAGCCGGATATTTTACATCGTACTTAACCGTATTCCCTTTGCTGTCTGCCGTTTGCATGGAAGTAACCTGCATATGGGAAGGGTTCGCGTAGGAAAAGAGGGTTTCGGACACGACCGGATTGGCTCCGTTTTGATCCCAGGTAGTTTCCGTAGTCTTCTTTGTTTGCAACCAGTTGCTGGCGAGGTCGTAAAAACCATAGCTGTAATCTTTAGGCTTCAGCGTATTTTGGGTGGGCAAAAATACACCGTCATACACATAACCACAAACGTATTCGATGGTGAATGTGCGCTTTACCCGCATTCCCCTCGTACGATTGTAATTATTTACAACGTTGCCCTCATTAAACTCGTATTCGTTCTCGACACTATGAATTTTTACTCCACCAGTTTTATAATCTGTCTTTTTTAGCAGCAAGCCTCTTTTATACTCGGCGCTATTAGGGGTATAGACTTATTTGCGATAGACGTAGCAGACCACCATACAGGATCATACTGCATTGTATTGAGGGTATCGGGAGTGAAAGAGAATTCGGATATACTATATCCATTCTCTACCCCGGAAGCAGACACCTGTGCCTCACGCACCTGTGTATACCCGACAGGACTTCCCTGCGTAAGGCCCATAATAGTAGTACCGGAACTGATTACCTCCTTATAAGTAACGTCCATTTCAGGGCATAGAATTATACATGAGTCGCCCATTCGGAAACAAGGGCTTTTAAAATACTCGTCAGCCCCGTATTCGTGGAAGTAACCAGGATATATAAGAATATTGCCTGTATTGTAAGTATATTTTTTCTCTTACCGGCAAAGGCCCCATTTTGCGTATTGAGGATCTCCTTTATTCGCAAACCACCAGCAATCGGATCTGCTGTCTGACCTGGATCCGTTTGCACATATGTTGTATAATCGAAACTCACTTTAACACTGGGCATAACGGTTAAAGGATCGCAATCAATTCCTCCGCATGGCATTTCCGTAACTATCCTGTATTCACCAATCTGAAACGTAAGCGTTGGAGAAATATTAAAACTAACCGTGCCATTAGGGTTTTGCGTATAGCCGCTGGACGGGAAGTTATTATGCGCATCCCAGGAATACACCGTCTGGTAGGTTTGTCCTACAAGCCGCTCAATTCTGGCTTTAGGCCAGAAAGTCTGGCTTGGGTGAGGAGGGCGACCGTAGTTCTTAAACTCAACCAGCGCATTAGCCGCTATATGTGCAACAGGTACTGCAAAACTATAAATCTGCTCCGATGTGTTCGTCTGGGGATAATAAGTGGTAGCCATAGCCGATACCGTTCCCAATTGACCAGATGGATTACCGCCACCAGGAATACCTAAAGCAGAATAACGGTTACCTTCGTAAACAAACTCCGATGAACCGCCTGTCGGATAGGTTACTGTTTTAAGCGCCCCCAATACCATAGCGCTTTCATTGGGCTCCCGGTTTGCATTCAAATCAACTACAGCCATCTGTGAGAAGTGAGGTGGTAACAAGTGCGTGTTAGCGGCGGCATTGTAATACCCCCAATGATCCTGTGCATTTGAATAGCGCGCAGGCAGGCTGGATGGAGCGTAATACTCAAATTTATGCACAATACTGTCCGTTGCGGCACTTCCGCCTTCCGCCGTTTTAGTGAGGAAGTAGCGCTTATTTATGTAATCATAGGTAAGTAGAACTTCTTTTACCTTTTGCTGCTTTTTATTGTAAACAGCGACAGACTTGAGGTTCATACCAAAGTAAATATCTTCCCTTTCCTGCGTGGCATTAAAAACAACCTCTCCCCCGCTCCAACGAATCTTATGTAGCATGCTTTGGCCTCCTGCCGACATTCTCGTGCGGACAGGACTCCCCTGCTGACCATTCTTAAGAATTTGATTTGCCAGCAGATCTGAATACTCACTCTCAAACCACCCGCTTCCGGTCATTACTTTCTTATAAGAGTAAGTATACGGCAACTCGTACATCTCTGCCTTTTGTACGTAGTCGAGATACACCGTATCTAACCCGTTATTCAAAACTATTTTAGTGAGATAGTAAGCCGTTGTTTTGGGTAATTCAAGTGCAGACTGCGTATTGGGAGTAAAAGTCCCGGAATCTTCCACACCATTACCTCCCTCGGGGCCACCAAACGTATACACATTTCCCTGTGCATCTGCAAGCTCCCACGTCTTATCATTGGGTGTGTATGCACCAATCGTATTAACAGGCGTACGGAGTAATTTCAACGTATTAGCGGGTACACATCGCATCTTCCCCTCCACATCGAAATAAAACCGTCCTGACTGACCGGCAAAATTGTAATAGAACATATCAGGTTCCGTATCCATTTCATTCCTCCCTACTCTCCTCATGAACACATAGTCGGCATCGCTCCCCTGCAAATTATAGCTGGCTTTCAATGGCAGGTTATGCTGGTTACGATAAAGGAATCCGTTCGGCTGATCTTCATCTTCCAGACCGATAATGGACCTGGTGATGGCGCCTCCGGCATTCAAAGTCCAGTTAACGCCTGTCCATGAGGGAACATCGTCCACCTTAACGCCCCCGGTGTGATAAGACAATTGTATGGGCAACGAAAACGCCCCGATCTTTATCTCGTACAGGGGTACTGTTACACTTGTCGTGCCTGTATACAGCGACACTGGCCACTCACCGTACTTACCCAGCGAAGCCGCCTCCGTGGAGGGCAATGAAATGTTAGGAGTAATACCATTCGCCAGCCGGCCGGGCTGGTACTGCGCCATCAGTGGCACAGCAACGCCCAGCGACATCAGAACTGAAAAAATTCCTTTCTTTAAACACATTATCTTCAAAGTTTCAAGGTTATAGGTTTACCGGGAGTACCAGCTATTGCTGCTTCATCCCATTAGTTATTTTATTGTTCAACTCAGCCACCTGAGTCTCAAGCGCCGCCACCTTTTTATGTTCCTCAATCAAATACAGCGTCAGTTCTTCAACTTTTTGCAGCAGGCGTTTATTCATTTCGCCAACATCTATTCCTTCCTTTTCCACTTCTGCTTCCGAAGGAATACCAGGTAGATGACTATGCTCCTGAATAAAACGCTCTACCTCTGCGATCGATGGCAGTTGATAGTTCTTACTAAACACGAAATCGGGCCACGAATTGACGTTCTTTACTTTCAAAGATTCCGCAATAACGCTACCGGCCACGGCCAGCTTGTAACCTTTGGTATCAGTTGTGCCTATTCCTACATTTGTACTACCATTTCCCAAAGCTGTAAATGCAAAACCGTATTGCGGATCAATTACAAACTGGCTGTAATTAGTATTATCTCCGTTCCGGGATGATTGAATACGCAACTTAGCCCTGGAAGCACTGGACGCCAGCTGTTCGATGTAAGCGCCGGCGCCATCTTGTCCGGAGTAAATGCAATCGGTATTATACCCACCCCACCTCATTACTCATACCACATGGAAATCGTTTAACGGTGAAGTCGTATTTACTCCGGCAGGCCCACTCGCCGGAAACGTATTTTGTGATGAGGCCGTCATACACGCCAGCATCAGGATGGCAACAAACAGTACACTTTCTTTTGTTTTGGTAATCATTTCAGATGATATTTTAAATGTGATGGCTATACTTTGTCCATCAGGACAAAGCCGATAAATAAGTATAGCAGTACAATAATGATTGTGAAATCATTGTGATAGCGTGTGCTGGCCTACAGTCACTGTATGCCCTTCAGGTTAACACATCAACTATTTGATCCGGGTTTAATACGGTAGTTACACGCTGCGCGCTGTAACCGCCATGGTATAGCAATTCGTTTCATCGGTACGGGCTTGTATTAAGGTCTATATGGATAATTAGCGTCGGGGCAACAATTAATCCGACAATACAATTTTACAATTTTTCCGGGAAAATAAATGTTCAATTATCAGAGAACGATCGTTAACGACGCTCCCGCAAATCCTTCAACTCGCCCTCCATAGCATCCATGCGCTTATTTTGCTCAATCAGATACAACGTCAACTCCTCCACTTTCTGCAACAACTTTTTATTCATCTCTCCCACATCCAGTCCATTTTCCGCCACTTCCTCCGCAGAAGGTATCTCAGGCAGATGTTTGTGCTCACGGATAAAACGTTCTATCTCTGGAATCGACGGCAGTTTATAATCATCGGCAAACACATAATCCGCCCAGGTCTGCTGATCGACTTTAATTTTCCGGGCGCCGATAGTGCCTTCTACCGCCAGCTTGTGGCCATTCGTTTTAAATGTTCCGATACCCAGACTGCCATTGATAAAGTTGAGCCCTTCGCCACGGAAGTAGGCCGTACTTTCATTAGTAATCCCATTGGCGTTCACATATATCTCTGGCGCCGTTTTGAATGTAATAGGTGCAATAACACTGTTAGGAACCGTGAGCGGCAAAGCATTCTGCACACCATCGTAAACAACCGGCAATACATTTACGTTGGCGCGGTAGTTATAGGTAGTGGCGCCACGTAACCAGACTACGATCCTCTCTGTTGGATTATCACCGGAAATATCGTCCCAGGCGGCTATGAATACGCCGTTCTGATTATTGGGATTGAACTGGTGCTGATTCACATCAATAAAGCGGGAACCATGCCCCCAGGCAGTAACGTGGAAGCGAATGTTGGCAATCATACTGCCGTGCCAGTCACCATCTGCATGTACGTAAGAGCGGCCGAGGTTAAGTTCGGTAGGAAAATGCGACCAGAAACCTCCATCGTAAAAGGTTACGGGATAGAACTTGCTGTAATCGCCCTGTACATTAAAGGAGCCCGAAACCTGGGCATAAAGTCCTGCTGGCAAACAGGCGATCATCAGAAGGATGAGATGTAATTTTTTGATCATGGGCTAAGGGAATTATTAATTTACTACTAATATTTATTGTTACTTTTCACCTACACTTTTACAGCAACGGATGGATTAACTCTCATGGTAAAACGGAATCGGGTTAAGCGTCCATTTTAAATTCTAAGGTTAAACGAAAATCAAACTTACTATTTTTTTAGTATCAAAAAGCTTTTCAAAAATTTCATTCACAGTTATACACCTCCTTTTATCAAAAAACAACCGCTCTGTTAAACATTGGTAACGCCGGCCAACATATGACGCAAATACTGTCGTCTGCCTTGTTTAAATCCTCCACCTACTCACAAGTACAAGCCGTTCCCCATCGAAATAGCGAACTGCCCTATGGAACACCGGAAACATCGCCAGTATATTATACAAATATCATCACCAACAGCCCCCAACGCACTTACGTTCGAATTGCCTTTATACGACACACCGTTTACATAAAACTCATTGCCGCAGATGCAATCTTTTCAATTCATGTCTCTTTTCAGTCTATCAACATTATGATATTATCCCAATGGGTAAGTAACATGCTAATTGGCCAGATAAAATGCCGGTCGAAATTGGCTGCAGGCGGCGAGCAACAACAAACATATCCGCCCTAATTTCTTCATTTGGTTTATAGTTTTGATCCTTCCTGCCAGAATGGGGCATCCGGATTAATACTTCCGGAAATACGACCTTCCAGTTCGTGATTGATTACCAATTCCCGGTCCTTAAAATAATAGGCGCCGGCCTGATAACAAAGAAAGATGGCTTGCAACATCTTTGCAATACTACTGTATATCGGTACGGGTATTGCTGATAAGTTGAGCGCCGGTGAATAAAGATACAAACTGGCATCACCGTCAACTACTTCATCCAGTGCGATCATAACATAATCTCCGCCACCACTCGTGAATAATGGAAAGAATCTTTTATCGACATAGTTATTTTCTACACTATTGACAACATATACCGCTATCGCCGTAGCAAGGTCATAAAATATCCCATTGCTGAATAACTCGCCGTAGATAATATTATCATTACTTTGAAGCACGCCATTTTTCCATTGATAAAGTAGGAAAATACTTTCCGGAACACAGATATCAATACTCCTGAATAGCTCGTCGATGTGGTTTGCTGGCAATCCTGGCTGCAAGCGGTGTGCTACTTCCGTGACTGATGTATGCAGGTGTTGTTCTAATTGAGATAATAGATTTGAGATGTTCATAGCGGATTATAATAAGATATCAAACAGCGCCCTTATCGGGCCTCTTCTATCCGGGCAAGAAGATCAAAAAAACGCAAACTCATAAGCCTTCGGCTTCTCCGGCATATATTTAAGGAAAACCTTTAAGATATCATTCCCCCTTTCTCCGGATGGCCCTCAATTTTACCCTCATCATCCAGCATTAGTACGAAATTAAAAGCGTCATGTTTAATGCGTTCTCTTTTGGAACATTTGTTCTAACCGGCAATAGCGCTGTATCAAGATACTTTTTTATCTGCTGCCGAAAGCTTAAAAGCAGCGAGACTCACAAGAGAGTCTTTGCTGGTAGCGTTAGGATACTCACCCTTCCCGTAGCAAAATCTAAAGTGGCGTTGCCGGTGTTATCAAACCTTATCAAATAGTAAGCACTGGCGCCGGGACATTTAACTATAATTACTACATTTTTTGAATGAGGAATCACCATTTGAATTACTGCCTTGACAGGCGGTCAAATGAAATACGAAGCAGCAAAAAGTAATCTGAAAATCATATATCGTTCAATTTCGTTTACTACGCCACCAGCGAGACTTGATATAGCGGTTATAATATTCATGCCACTGCCTTAATTCGGCTTTCGAGAACTCTATAATGCCATGAGTTGTACCTTGACCAACGCCATAAACATGCGGATACTGTATCATTAAGTGGATGGCACCGACACATGGCCGCAGAGTATCGTATCCTCCGTGGCGCCATTCGCTGCTTAGTCAAGTATCCTAAGATTTTCAACAAAATCCCATTTCAGTTGATGATAAGATCCCGCCTGCCGAGTTTTACAGGAAAAGCCAGACAATATAGCGAGTAATAACGGCACGTTCATTATCATAATACAAAATCGTAACCTGTTCCCTATCATATTCTTGCTTTTGCGAGTCTGTGCTGTTTTGAAAGTAATCTAGCCACTGTAACCGCCTGCTGCTTAAGGTTTTAACAAACCATACGTTACCATGCTGGTAACCAGGTGATGATTTTTACTCTCAACATGCAGCCCACCGCTGTTATACCCACACTCATGCTCCCGGTAATCAAGGCCAGATCCCTACAGGTAAGCCACCGCTTTACGAGAACCCGGCAGCGCCTTTTTAAAGTAGCTGAACACCTTCACCAACATGGCTTCCTATGCTAAAGCATCAGCTGGCAAGCAGGCTGGTTGGCAACGGGCACCGATGCTGCAACGCCGATGAGTGACTAAGCTTTCATAATCGCGGCATGTGTACTGCATTTATCCATCAGCTCTATAAACCATATCACATCACCGGTACCGGCACTACAGTTACTGCTAAAGCAACAGAACGAAGCGGTTTTAGGATACAGTTGCAGCGAGGGTGTTTTATCAGCATGGAACGGGCATAACGAACGCTGGTGCTTATCTGGTCGCAACCCGTAATGAACCATTTACGTCCAGCAGCGGCAGCCGCTGCTTAATATCCGCTATCTCCATGCCCTTACCGTTGATGATCGTTAACTGCCCCTAAAATACCGCCACCTGTAACCGATCATTGATATTAAAACCCATCCCCACCAGCCGGAATAAATGCGTAGAAGAACATGACCGTAGATGCGCTTTTCCATTTAACTTTAAAAAGCGCACGTCTTTAACCTTGTGTGCCATAGTGAAAATTATTTTTTAGTACCTATTGGTAACAAAAGCAATGGAATGGTCTTTAAACTACCAACACCTATTTGTTTTGCATAGCATCAATAAGTAATTTAATTTATTAACCCCTGCATTTACAGAGCATTTAAAGCACTTTTTTATGACTTGGCGAACGCATTGCCCTGCAACGTACGCAGCTTAAACTTTCTCAGGACGACCTGGCTAAAAAGGTCGGCACCGCCGCACCCATTATTGGCAGATACGAACACGGGAAGATTAAACCATCTATAGAGATAGCAAAAAAAAAATTGCAGACGAACTGGAAGTAACAATAGACTACCTGATTGGTGGAGCAGCCAACATGGTGCTGGATAAAAAGCTGCTTAAAAGAATGGAGGATATAGAGGCGCTGCCACCGGATGAGAAGGAGAAGATTTACTACTTCATTAATATGGCTATCACTTATAACAAAACTAAAAAAGCGTATTCGATATAAAGCAAATCCCGCGCGATCTGCGCGGGATTTGCTTTTATCTTATTGTATATTACCTTGTTTACTAGGCCCCTTTAAACATTGCTAGTTATTCACAGAAGCATTATTTATAGTGTGTAATTTTCACAATCTTCATGCTATCTCTTAGTATTTCAACATACACAGTTCCTCCTTTAAATCCGCTCTTTAGCGTTCCTACCACCGTCCATACAGAATCATTCTTCAGTTTGGCTATAAGAGGAAGCTCATTTTGAATCACACCCCATCCGTATACTTTTACTGCTGTATCTTTTGCAATTCCAATCACTTGCCTTTCCTCCTGAGCAACACCTGATGCCCTAGAACCTGGCGTCGGCCTACTATTACAATACTGAAAAAAGAAGGCAATAAACGTCAACAAACTAATGATCAAAAAATTGGAACTTAATAATAGTTTCTTCATATAATTTAATGTTTGACAGCTTCTGCACCCTTGCCAAGCGGCAAAATAACATTGCGCTTAATAAAATCCCAAAACATGTTCGATGTTGGTTCATTCTTAGGTAATTCTTTGTAATCAACAGTATTCTGTCTTTCTGGATCTTCAGGATCACTTGGTAAATCTGAGCTTAAAATTGAAACATCCTTCGACTTGTGGCTATACTTCAACAAGAACCCTCCCGGTGTGGACACATAGCCATCTATCTTATCCCTATCATTTCCTTCCGTATCTGTATCTGAAAATTCGTTGCTTTCATACTCTTCAGAATATGCACCATGAGTATGTGCATCCGCAACAGTGACCGCATCACCGTCGTTAGACAAACCCAAACCCAAAGGAATGGACGTAGATTCCCATCCCACTGTGGGCTTTAAATAAGTATAAAAACCTCTTTCCCTTTTGTCACTTTCATGATAAATGTGGCGAACTCTTTGTTCTTTGAAATTGAATTATCATTATACAACCTCCCGAAGTCCATTGCTGCCGCGTCAGCAGTTTTGAATTTATCTCCTGGCCCAGGCATCATACCATCTGGATCAATAAATCTTATTGGATTATCAAACGCATAATTATACGGCGAATGTCTCCTCATTTGGTCAGACAGCGGATCCACCACATGCCACCTGCCAATCTGTGCATCATACATCCTCGCCCCATAATCATACCACTCCAGTCCACTGCCTCCGTTACCCGCGAACTCCTTATTCTGTAACTCTTTACCGTTATACAGATATCTATTTTCGAGCGTCCCCGCAGCTTTCATACTGATCCCACTCATCGTCAACCCAAATGGATAATAATTAGTATCCTTCAATACTGGTAACAGAACATTCCCGGTCACCTTCCAGACGCTGATACACGTTTATTCAAAGACCTTTATTTTGTAAAATACAAAAATCAGGGCTTCTTAATGTAGACCTTCTATTATTCTAATGCAATAAGTCCAGGGCTATTAGCAATAATATTATTCGCACAATCCATTTTAAAGTTTCTTTAAGTAGATCCAATGCTATGATCCACCAGATATCCCGGATATCACCGTTGGCTTTCATTCCTTTTTTTGTGCGTTCATAATCAATAATAGACACTTGCTTTTTGATGCGCATAATTTGCTCATTTAGTGAGGCTACTATGTCCGATGCCTCCGACACAAATGTATTCGGAGTATCTGTTACAGAAAAGGACAGGGCCTCCCCTCTACTAAAGAGCTAATAAATATTCAAAGGACAGGGCAAAAAACATCATCAGGGTGGGTAGATGGGGTGTTACAAAAGCTGGTTATTGGAGTTGCCGCCACTGCGCCCCATCTACCCGACCTGATGCGCCAAAATAGTACTATCGCCGGGCAATGATCTGAAGATGCCGTTTGCGGCAGGTCATGTACTTATGCTCGTCCTTGACCTGCCGCCCTTCGCTTCGATCCCATCCGCTTCCGCCACCTGCTCTCCGCCATGCCCTGCACACCACGGGGGCGGGAGCGCGAAGCGCGGAGCCACCGTAGGTGTGTAGGGCTGGCAGGTGGCGGACGTATATGAGGCAGAGAAGGGACGGCGATAGCCGGACCGGGAGCTGCCCGAACGGAGGGCATGGGAAGGGCGGCAACAAGGGAACACAAGATGGAAAAAAGGAACAAGACTATAAGGTAACTGCCCTTCCCATGCCCGCAGTGAGACCGCTTTTCCGCTCCGTGCATAAAGGGTACACTGCAATACAGGAAGATCCGTTACTTTATACCACGCATAAAAAATACGCCCTGGTTACCAGAGCGCATTGTCAATAAGTCTTTGGATTCATTCGTGTATGCCGCACACGCACGATACGGATTTCCCGGCCTGCATATCGGTACGATACCCGCAAGCGATGTAATTCAAAAGCCCGGAAGCTACCATCATTATTTAATTTGTATTTATCCGGGGCGCACTGTTCTGGATGAGTTAACAAACTATCTATTTTCTCTAAAAGCCCCCGGCTTACTTTCGCTGCATTAGCGGGTGAGTCGTTCTCAATATGGTTGATCAGGGTTGCAAACTCACTTAGCGCATGGCGGCTCCATTTAATATGCAATGCCATGTACTATCGTTTTATACCATAACGTTTCATTACTTCTTCGTGACTGACAAAATCTCCCGCCTCGATCGCGGCATCCCCTTCTTCCAACTCACGGTTATAATCTGCAAGCGTTTGCTGCAATACAGGCTCTTTACGCCCTTTTAAAAACGTTTTCAGCATCTGGACTACAGACTTCTTTTCCGCTTCATTAAGACGCATAAAATAATCGTGCATTTCCTGATCTAAAGCCTTTCCCATAAAACTCATTTTCTACAAATTTAAGATTTATAAATTAGATACCATTCTCGCTGATTATCATACCTTTAACCGCCGGACAGCCGCCCGGTCAAGCCCCGTCAGCGCCATGATCTCGGTGATCGCATACCCTTTGGCCTTCATCTGGCGCGCGATCTGGCGAGCCTGCTCCCGTGCGCCCGCTGCCGGTCTTTTTCTTTACCCAGTTGCCGGCCGCGGGCCATCAGTTCGTAAGGTGCTACATACTTCAGGCTTTTGGACAGATCATCCATCAACCCATCCTCTGCAAAGCTAAAATACCCCTGATCGCTGATGATGCAATGATCCAGTACCGGCACATCCACGATGCGGCCTACCTGTATCATGCGGTCCGTCGTATCCTTGTCCGCAACAGAGGGTTTCAACGACCCGCTAGGGTGGTTATGCACCAGGATGATCTTTACGCATCTTTTCTGTAAAGCAAGGCTGAAGATCTCCATCGGCTCTGCAATGGTACGCGTCACCGATCCCATACTCACCAGCTCCACCAGCAGGATCGTATTGTCCGCCGCCAGACCGATCACCCAAAGATGCTCCCGGTTGCGGTCGATCTTCTGCTCCCGCTGCAACACCATCCGCATGATCTCGTAAACATCAGCATGTACCTCTATTTTCGTTTTATGTAGCTTGCTCAAGCGTATTTCCATTTGATCAGATTTGAAGTTAAACAATTGGATGGTATTTCATCACATCGGCCTGTAACCCGTCCAGCAGGTATTTCCGGTAGGCTTCCGTAGAGCTTACATATTTGTGGCCGGCCATGTACTGCACCGTTCTCAGATCGTATTTCCGCAGCCAATGCACGATCACGCTGGCACGCAACTGGTCAAGATTTTTTACGCGGCCATTGATCCTGCGCAGGTGTTTTAAAATGATCTGTGTAACGCCATAAAAATTATTCCCGCCCTGAGGCTGTACAAAAACATGATCACGCTGAGCATCTGCCGGTAAAATCTGTGTACGCACATCATGCAGGTATTCCATGATCCCGCAGACCTGCCAGCTTTCCAGTTGCAGCACCCGTTCCGCTGTCCGCCGCTGCGCATGGACTTGTATCAACCCTTCCCGCAACCGCAGGTCACGTAACTGCAAGGCCGCGATCTCCTCCACCCGCAAGCCCTGGCACACTAGCAACCCCGTTATCACTTTATTCCTTTTGCGTGATAATAAGTTCATGTCCTGCGGTGGCATTTGCTTCGCTGCTGTATAAGCGATCTCCACCGGGTAACGCGCATATAGCTCCTGTAGATGTGCCACAGGCAATATCTCGTGCTGCAACTGCCGACGGATACCCTGCAGCTGGATGCAACTGGCCGGGTTATCCGCGACCTCCCCTTCACTGATCAGCCAGTCAAAGTATTTGCGCAAATGGGTCAGGTAACCGCGCACCGTCTTTTGCGATGCGCCACCCTCGCTGCTCCACCGCACGAACGCCAATATATCGCTGTAACTGGTTTCCGATAACGCTGCGATGTTCTCCGTTTTTGCCCAACGCCACAGGTAACCCACCACCCGAACGGTCGTATCAATAGAAGCCGTGCTGTAGCCTTTCAGTAACAGGTATTCCCGGAACTTGCTGTGATCCATGTGCATGACCATGATGTTGAAGTGATAAAAGATGGGTGTAGAGCTGCGTGCTTTCAAGGCTGGTATGCCCTAAAAATTCCCGGATGCGTTCCAGCGCCATACCGTTCTGTAAAAAATGCGTAGCAATGCTATGGCGTAGCGTATGCAGGTGAACGTCCTTGCGTTGCAGTTCCGCATCACCACTCAGCCTCACCAGTTCCTTTAACCGCAATAGCAACATCTGCCCGCTCAGCCGCCGGCCATGCTGGCTCACAAAAAAGCGGTCTCCTTACCGGATGACAGGTAAGCCCTCCCTTCCTGTAAATATTGTTCAAGGTAACGGATGCCTTGCCCGGTAACAGGCACCAGCCGTTCGCGGTTACCCTTGGCATGCCGCACATGCAACAGCCCACGATGGAAGTGAACATCACCGATATCAAGATGATAACCTTCGCTGCGCCTTAACCCGCAACCGTAATATACCGTCAGCATCGCCCGGTCACGCAGCTGCATCGCTTCATGGAACAAAATGCCTTTATCGTAGCGCTGCGGCTCATAAGGACGATACGTTACATCATACAGGCATTGTATCTCCGGTTGCGTCAGCACATCCGTAACGATGCATTCATCGCTTTCCGTGCGGATGTCCAGTACCGGCAACTGCAACCGGCCACTCCTGCGCAGGTACTCGCCAAACTTGTGCAGCGCCTGCAAGTGCTTGTTCAGGTAGTTGTTACTTAAACCGCCATTCTGCCGCTGGTTAGCCCGGGATTTCAGGTGATGATAATGTTCCTTGAACAGGCGAACGTCCAGCTCCTGTAACCGGCGGCGACCCTTACTTTCCGCGTAATACAATAGCTCCTGTACATAATGCGGCAACTGGTAAACGGTCTGTTCATGGTAACCATGCACCGACAACCACTGCCGGTAACTTTGGACAATATAACGGTACGCCTCACTTTGCAAGCCAAGCTGTTTCATAATGATCATTAATTTTATTTGCCTGTATATAATCACCGCAGGATGTAAGCCGAAGGGGCTAACTATTTCACCTTCCGGCGTTTGCCCGGCTCACTGCTAACATGGGCTGGTGGCGGGCCGGTGAGCCGCTGCGTGGCTGCATCCAGCGCCGTCCCGATCCGCTGCTGCAACTGCGCATATTCTTCATAGGACAACACTTCATATTGATATACCTTGTCACCACGAGCATTCACCTGCCGGATATAACCCGCCTGTTGCAACGCCGCGTGATAGCGCTTGACCGTGCTGAGCGGGATGCGCAAAGCACTGCGGATACCGCTATTGGTAAAGATGGCCTGGCCGCTGGATCGCAGGTAGGCTTTTAACTGCTCGAAGTACCCGCGCGTAGCGCCGCTCAGCTCATCGCTCTTGCGCAGCAGCACGGATTTCATCAGCGCGTTGGCTTCCTCGATATCTTCTATCGCAGTTTCGATATATGATTCTCCCGTCACCGCATCCGTCTTGCACGCCCGCTGGTATTGCTTGTAAAAAGTGATCACTTCTATAAAAGACAGGTAATGCGCATTGGTGCGCCGCTGCCTGAACACTTCCCGCGGGATCTTCAACTGCTCTGCATAGGGATTGCGGACAATGACAGGATGTAATACCCGTTGTACATGCTGCAACAGGGTACGGGCCTGCTGCTCCGTTGCAACGTTGATCTTTCCCGCGCTGAGCTTGCGTTGGTAATCCATCACCCGTTCATCCTGTTCGATGCTCTCATCCAGTTGCAGCAGGAAGCAACGGTTAGCGTTATCCTCGTACAGGCTTTCATGCGTGGTACAGCCCGCGATGCTCACCGGGCCATGCACTTTTAAATGGACCGTCTTTGTATGGCCATCGCGGTCTTTGACAGTGACCGTCTTGCTGATCCGCTGTTTGCTTTGCAGTTCTCGCAATGGATATAAGCTGACCATGCACCGTCCATATCTTCTATCAGCACCAGTTTATGACCCAGCTCTCCTTTATCGAAGTAATAAAAAGCATTCTCCGTCAGCGCCGTGATCTCGATACGATCTTCTTCCGGTACCAGCTCGCCCACTTTCTCCTGCAGGTGGCTTTTACCGGTACCGCTGCTGCCGAAGCTGATCACATGCAACGGGTGATATCCTTTGCGGCTCGTAAACACCAGGTACATGATCAAACGGTTCAACTCTTCCCCCACGATACCGCTTTGCCCGATCAGTTCGTTGGTACGTTACAGTAAGCCCGGCGCTTGCAGGAACGCAATGGCTTGCTGACGTTCCACGTCCGTCAATATCCTGGCCGGGGTTGCCTGCCCCCGCGCCTCCTGTTGCTGTAAACGGTAGCGCTCCAATTGGTCCGTGAGCTGCCTTAATGCCTCCATTACCTGAGCAAGGTCGGTTTCCAGCTGGCTGGATACCAGCCGCGCAAACTTCTCCGTTTGATGATGATTGTATAAATCAAGATTTTGACGAACCACAAGATTGCAGGTATCCGGATGACCTGCGTAATGCCGGAACGCGCGGTTGGTGGCTTCCACTTTCAGCGTCACCCGAAGCCGGTCCAGCCCTTCCAGCCGGATGCCACCCAGCACCGTGAACATCAACTCACCTGGCTGGTAGGTGATCGCTTCCGGGTGGCTGGTATCGATTTGTGAAGATGTAGCCGTCATAAAAAAATGTTTAAAGATTTATTTTCTGACTTATCAGTCACAAATCTAAAACATCCATCTTAAACCAACAAACATTATTACCATTGTTTATGACACATCATTCACCTAATTTTGATAAAACACCCGTTTATCAGGCATTTTAAATACTTATCGTTATGGTTTTAGGGGACAATATGATGCTCATCCGCAAAAAGAAAGGACTCTCGCAAGCTGAGCTCGGCCGTATGATCGGCACATCAGGTGATGTTATCGGCAGGTATGAGCGCGGCGATATCACCCCTTCTATTGAAGTGGTGTCTAAAATTGCTGACGCCCTCGAAGTGTCCGTAGATTATCTCATCGGTAAAACAAACATGGAACTCGATAAACAGGCGCTTAAACGACTCGAAGATATATCCCGGCTGCCAGAGGAAAACAGGAAGTTCGTTCTCAACCTCATCGATATGGCACTAAGGGACTTTAAAGTAAAAAAGCACACAATGCATAAAACACAACTCCCGCGCGGATCGCGCGGGAGTTGTGTTTTAAACCACTGTATCAGCACAATACTCCTGTATTTATAAAACCTTCTAAATCTCCGACTGTAATTGTGGGCTTATCGGATACCTTTTCATGCTTAAAAAAACGAATAACAGGACTAATAAAATCAAATGGCTCATTTCCTATAAAGAACCTGGATAAATCCAAACGCTTTACTTCTATCCTAAACTCTTTTATTAAATCATGCATAAACTCATCCACATCATCTCCTTTAAATCCAAAATCATGCAATAACGAAGTACTTGAAGTTACTTTTAGTGGATCAATCTTATATTTCTGCTGTAAATATGCCCGCAAAACATTCAAGGTATCTTCCATAGATTTAAGTTTAAAAATTATTAATTATCCCCCTCATCATTTCATGCATGGTGGATAGCCCCGCAGTACCTGAGTGCATCTGATAATTCACCATGTTAAATTGCTGATTTATTGGCTGTGCTTGAAAATGTTCAAAACCTTTCCATACTAACTGTCCGGTTGTAATATAAACACCTATCGCACTCGTTGCCCTTCCTAACTGTCCTCCTAAACTCGTTGCCTGGGGTAAAAAGGCTGCACGAGGTGCTGTTGAAGGTATAACACTTCTGAATATTACAGAAGAAAGGGAAGTCATGGGACTAGCCCCCTGGCAACAAAACTTCTAAATAGTATATTAGGTACAATAACTTTAGGCACTAGCGGAGAGCCTGCCGCTATTAATGATGGGCCTAAAATCGGTATTTTCTCTAAGGTGGTCCTAGTATTGGTTTGCGTGGCTGCTGAAGAATTCGACTGGCTATTACTTGATGTATTAGCAGTCGTCTCATTTGTGGTATTGCTACTAGGCATAACTGTACTAGAAGAATTAGAACCAGATGAATTAGATACTAATGGGCTTGGTTGGTACTGATTTGTACCTGCATCTCTATTAACCTGATACCAAACAGGTACTGGCTTAGCGGGAACTGACGTATCACCTAAAAAATCACTATTTAAAATCGGATTCAAATCCATTGAAGCAAATGGAGATATTCCAACCGATGGCTTCGGATCTATTTGCCACCATCTTCCGATCTGCGGATCAAGATTTCTATAGCGAGCCTCGTAAGAATACAGATCAAAATCACTGTTCAACTCGATACCATTAAACTTATAGCGATTTTCTGGATTGTATATTGCCTTCGAACTGATCCCGCTCATCGCGAGCCCGAATGGATAATAATTAGTATCCTTCAATACTGGTAACAGAACATTCCCGGTCACCTTCCAGACGCTGATACACGTTTATTCAAAGACCTTTATTTTGTAAAATACAAAAATCAGGGCTTCTTAATGTAGACCTTCTATTATTCTAATGCAATAAGTCCAGGGCTATTAGCAATAATATTATTCGCACAATCCATTTTAAAGTTTCTTTAAGTAGATCCAATGCTATGATCCACCAGATATCCCGGATATCACCGTTGGCTTTCATTCCTTTTTTTGTGCGTTCATAATCAATAATAGACACTTGCTTTTTGATGCGCATAATTTGCTCATTTAGTGAGGCTACTATGTCCGATGCCTCCGACACAAATGTATTCGGAGTATCTGTTACAGAAAAGGACAGGGCCTCCCCTCTACTAAAGAGCTAATAAATATTCAAAGGACAGGGCAAAAACATCATCAGGGTGGGTAGATGGGGTGTTACAAAAGCTGGTTATTGGAGTTGCCGCCACTGCGCCCCATCTACCCGACCTGATGCGCCAAAATAGTACTATCGCCGGGCAATGATCTGAAGATGCCGTTTGCGGCAGGTCATGTACTTATGCTCGTCCTTGACCTGCCGCCCTTCGCTTCGATCCCATCCGCTTCCGCCACCTGCTCTCCGCCATGCCCTGCACACCACGGGGGCGGGAGCGCGAAGCGCGGAGCCACCGTAGGTGTGTAGGGCTGGCAGGTGGCGGACGTATATGAGGCAGAGAAGGGACGGCGATAGCCGGACCGGGAGCTGCCCGAACGGAGGGCATGGGAAGGGCGGCAACAAGGGAACACAAGATGGAAAAAAGGAACAAGACTATAAGGTAACTGCCCTTCCCATGCCCGCAGTGAGACCGCTTTTCCGCTCCGTGCATAAAGGGTACACTGCAATACAGGAAGATCCGTTACTTTATACCACGCATAAAAAATACGCCCTGGTTACCAGAGCGCATTGTCAATAAGTCTTTGGATTCATTCGTGTATGCCGCACACGCACGATACGGATTTCCCGGCCTGCATATCGGTACGATACCCGCAAGCGATGTAATTCAAAAGCCCGGAAGCTACCATCATTATTTAATTTGTATTTATCCGGGGCGCACTGTTCTGGATGAGTTAACAAACTATCTATTTTCTCTAAAAGCCCCCGGCTTACTTTCGCTGCATTAGCGGGTGAGTCGTTCTCAATATGGTTGATCAGGGTTGCAAACTCACTTAGCGCATGGCGGCTCCATTTAATATGCAATGCCATGTACTATCGTTTTATACCATAACGTTTCATTACTTCTTCGTGACTGACAAAATCTCCCGCCTCGATCGCGGCATCCCCTTCTTCCAACTCACGGTTATAATCTGCAAGCGTTTGCTGCAATACAGGCTCTTTACGCCCTTTTAAAAACGTTTTCAGCATCTGGACTACAGACTTCTTTTCCGCTTCATTAAGACGCATAAAATAATCGTGCATTTCCTGATCTAAAGCCTTTCCCATAAAACTCATTTTCTACAAATTTAAGATTTATAAATTAGATACCATTCTCGCTGATTATCATACCTTTAACCGCCGGACAGCCGCCCGGTCAAGCCCCGTCAGCGCCATGATCTCGGTGATCGCATACCCTTTGGCCTTCATCTGGCGCGCGATCTGGCGAGCCTGCTCCCGTGCGCCCGCTGCCGGGTCTTTTTCTTTACCCAGTTGCCGGCCGCGGGCCATCAGTTCGTAAGGTGCTACATACTTCAGGCTTTTGGACAGATCATCCATCAACCCATCCTCTGCAAAGCTAAAATACCCCTGATCGCTGATGATGCAATGATCCAGTACCGGCACATCCACGATGCGGCCTACCTGTATCATGCGGTCCGTCGTATCCTTGTCCGCAACAGAGGGTTTCAACGACCCGCTAGGGTGGTTATGCACCAGGATGATCTTTACGCATCTTTTCTGTAAAGCAAGGCTGAAGATCTCCATCGGCTCTGCAATGGTACGCGTCACCGATCCCATACTCACCAGCTCCACCAGCAGGATCGTATTGTCCGCCGCCAGACCGATCACCCAAAGATGCTCCCGGTTGCGGTCGATCTTCTGCTCCCGCTGCAACACCATCCGCATGATCTCGTAAACATCAGCATGTACCTCTATTTTCGTTTTATGTAGCTTGCTCAAGCGTATTTCCATTTGATCAGATTTGAAGTTAAACAATTGGATGGTATTTCATCACATCGGCCTGTAACCCGTCCAGCAGGTATTTCCGGTAGGCTTCCGTAGAGCTTACATATTTGTGGCCGGCCATGTACTGCACCGTTCTCAGATCGTATTTCCGCAGCCAATGCACGATCACGCTGGCACGCAACTGGTCAAGATTTTTACGCGGCCATTGATCCTGCGCAGGTGTTTTAAAATGATCTGTGTAACGCCATAAAAATTATTCCCGCCCTGAGGCTGTACAAAAACATGATCACGCTGAGCATCTGCCGGTAAAATCTGTGTACGCACATCATGCAGGTATTCCATGATCCCGCAGACCTGCCAGCTTTCCAGTTGCAGCACCCGTTCCGCTGTCCGCCGCTGCGCATGGACTTGTATCAACCCTTCCCGCAACCGCAGGTCACGTAACTGCAAGGCCGCGATCTCCTCCACCCGCAAGCCCTGGCACACTAGCAACCCCGTTATCACTTTATTCCTTTTGCGTGATAATAAGTTCATGTCCTGCGGTGGCATTTGCTTCGCTGCTGTATAAGCGATCTCCACCGGGTAACGCGCATATAGCTCCTGTAGATGTGCCACAGGCAATATCTCGTGCTGCAACTGCCGACGGATACCCTGCAGCTGGATGCAACTGGCCGGGTTATCCGCGACCTCCCCTTCACTGATCAGCCAGTCAAAGTATTTGCGCAAATGGGTCAGGTAACCGCGCACCGTCTTTTGCGATGCGCCACCCTCGCTGCTCCACCGCACGAACGCCAATATATCGCTGTAACTGGTTTCCGATAACGCTGCGATGTTCTCCGTTTTTGCCCAACGCCACAGGTAACCCACCACCCGAACGGTCGTATCAATAGAAGCCGTGCTGTAGCCTTTCAGTAACAGGTATTCCCGGAACTTGCTGTGATCCATGTGCATGACCATGATGTTGAAGTGATAAAAGATGGGTGTAGAGCTGCGTGCTTTCAAGGCTGGTATGCCCTAAAAATTCCCGGATGCGTTCCAGCGCCATACCGTTCTGTAAAAAATGCGTAGCAATGCTATGGCGTAGCGTATGCAGGTGAACGTCCTTGCGTTGCAGTTCCGCATCACCACTCAGCCTCACCAGTTCCTTTAACCGCAATAGCAACATCTGCCCGCTCAGCCGCCGGCCATGCTGGCTCACAAAAAAGCGGTCTCCTTACCGGATGACAGGTAAGCCCTCCCTTCCTGTAAATATTGTTCAAGGTAACGGATGCCTTGCCCGGTAACAGGCACCAGCCGTTCGCGGTTACCCTTGGCATGCCGCACATGCAACAGCCCACGATGGAAGTGAACATCACCGATATCAAGATGATAACCTTCGCTGCGCCTTAACCCGCAACCGTAATATACCGTCAGCATCGCCCGGTCACGCAGCTGCATCGCTTCATGGAACAAAATGCCTTTATCGTAGCGCTGCGGCTCATAAGGACGATACGTTACATCATACAGGCATTGTATCTCCGGTTGCGTCAGCACATCCGTAACGATGCATTCATCGCTTTCCGTGCGGATGTCCAGTACCGGCAACTGCAACCGGCCACTCCTGCGCAGGTACTCGCCAAACTTGTGCAGCGCCTGCAAGTGCTTGTTCAGGTAGTTGTTACTTAAACCGCCATTCTGCCGCTGGTTAGCCCGGGATTTCAGGTGATGATAATGTTCCTTGAACAGGCGAACGTCCAGCTCCTGTAACCGGCGGCGACCCTTACTTTCCGCGTAATACAATAGCTCCTGTACATAATGCGGCAACTGGTAAACGGTCTGTTCATGGTAACCATGCACCGACAACCACTGCCGGTAACTTTGGACAATATAACGGTACGCCTCACTTTGCAAGCCAAGCTGTTTCATAATGATCATTAATTTTATTTGCCTGTATATAATCACCGCAGGATGTAAGCCGAAGGGGCTAACTATTTCACCTTCCGGCGTTTGCCCGGCTCACTGCTAACATGGGCTGGTGGCGGGCCGGTGAGCCGCTGCGTGGCTGCATCCAGCGCCGTCCCGATCCGCTGCTGCAACTGCGCATATTCTTCATAGGACAACACTTCATATTGATATACCTTGTCACCACGAGCATTCACCTGCCGGATATAACCCGCCTGTTGCAACGCCGCGTGATAGCGCTTGACCGTGCTGAGCGGGATGCGCAAAGCACTGCGGATACCGCTATTGGTAAAGATGGCCTGGCCGCTGGATCGCAGGTAGGCTTTTAACTGCTCGAAGTACCGCGCGTAGCGCCGCTCAGCTCATCGCTCTTGCGCAGCAGCACGGATTTCATCAGCGCGTTGGCTTCCTCGATATCTTCTATCGCAGTTTCGATATATGATTCTCCCGTCACCGCATCCGTCTTGCACGCCCGCTGGTATTGCTTGTAAAAGTGATCACTTCTATAAAAGACAGGTAATGCGCATTGGTGCGCCGCTGCCTGAACACTTCCCGCGGATCTTCAACTGCTCTGCATAGGGATTGCGGACAATGACAGGATGTAATACCCGTTGTACATGCTGCAACAGGGTACGGGCCTGCTGCTCCGTTGCAACGTTGATCTTTCCCGCGCTGAGCTTGCGTTGGTAATCCATCACCCGTTCATCCTGTTCGATGCTCTCATCCAGTTGCAGCAGGAAGCAACGGTTAGCGTTATCTGCCTTAATCACCTCAGTGCCCGACAGGATCGGTTTCCATGGCTGGTTCATCCTCGTTTCGTTTGTTTTCAGTGTTGACCATATAAATCAAGGTACAGCTGACCTAAGAACCAAGTGTCGGATGACCTGCGGCGTAATGCGGAACGCGCGGTTGGTGGCTTCCACTTTCAGCGTCACCTGAAGCCGGTAAACCCTTCCAGCCGGATGCCACCCAGCACCGTGAACATCAACTCACCCGGCTGGTAGGTGATCGCTTCCAGGTGGCTGGCCTCGATTTGTGAAGATGTAGCCGTCATAAAAAAAAATGTTTAAAGATTTATTTTCTGACTTATCAGTCACAAATCTAAAACATCCATCTTAAACCAACAAACATTATTACCATTGTTTATGACATCATTCACTAATTTTGATAAAACACCCGTTTATCAGGCATTTTAAATACTATCGTTATGGTTTAGGGGACAATATGATGCTCATCCGCAAAAAGAAAGGACTCTCGC
>NZ_JAKUKA010000001.1:5767500-6386124 GCF_023156195.1 Chitinophaga sedimenti | reverse complement strand
TATCGCCGGGCAATGATCTGAAGATGCCGTTTGCGGCAGGTCATGTACTTAATAATAAAGTCCTTACGACCTGCCGCCCTTCGCTTCGATCCCATCCGCTTCCGCCACCTGCTCTCCGCCATGCCCTGCACACCACGGGGCGGGCGCAGCGCAGAGCACATGGGTGTGTAGGGCTGGCAGGTGGCGGACGTATATGAACAGAGAAGGGACGGCGATAGCCAGACCAGGGGCTGCCCGAACGGAGAGGGCATGGGAAGGGGCGGCAACAAAGGGAACACAAGATGGAAAAGGGAACAAGACTATAAGGTAACTGCCCCTTCCCATGCCCGCAGTGAGACCGCTTTTCGCTCCCGTGCATAAAGGGTACACTGCAATACAGGAAGATCCGTTACCCCATACCACGCATAAAAAAATACGCCTACAGACTTCTTTTCCGCTTCATTAAGACGCATAAAATAATCGTGCATTTCCTGATCTAAAGCCTTTCCCATAAAACTCATTTTCTACAAATTTAAGATTTATAAATTAGATACCATTCTCGCTGATTATCATACCTTTAACCGCCGGACAGCCGCCCGGTCAAGCCCCGTCAGCGCCATGATCTCGGTGATCGCATACCCTTTGGCCTTCATCTGGCGCGCGATCTGGCGAGCCTGCTCCCGTGCGCCCGCTGCCGGTCTTTTCTTTACCCAGTTGCCGGCCGCGGGCCATCAGTTCGTAAGGTGCTACATACTTCAGGCTTTTGGACAGATCATCCATCAACCCATCCTCTGCAAAGCTAAAATACCCCTGATCGCTGATGATGCAATGATCCAGTACCGGCACATCCACGATGCGGCCTACCTGTATCATGCGGTCCGTCGTATCCTTGTCCGCAACAGAGGGTTTCAACGACCCGCTAGGGTGGTTATGCACCAGGATGATCTTTACGCATCTTTTCTGTAAAGCAAGGCTGAAGATCTCCATCGGCTCTGCAATGGTACGCGTCACCGATCCCATACTCACCAGCTCCACCAGCAGGATCGTATTGTCCGCCGCCAGACCGATCACCCAAAGATGCTCCCGGTTGCGGTCGATCTTCTGCTCCCGCTGCAACACCATCCGCATGATCTCGTAAACATCAGCATGTACCTCTATTTTCGTTTTATGTAGCTTGCTCAAGCGTATTTCCATTTGATCAGATTTGAAGTTAAACAATTGGATGGTATTTCATCACATCGGCCTGTAACCCGTCCAGCAGGTATTTCCGGTAGGCTTCCGTAGAGCTTACATATTTGTGGCCGGCCATGTACTGCACCGTTCTCAGATCGTATTTCCGCAGCCAATGCACGATCACGCTGGCACGCAACTGGTCAAGATTTTTTACGCGGCCATTGATCCTGCGCAGGTGTTTTAAAATGATCTGTGTAACGCCATAAAAATTATTCCCGCCCTGAGGCTGTACAAAAACATGATCACGCTGAGCATCTGCCGGTAAAATCTGTGTACGCACATCATGCAGGTATTCCATGATCCCGCAGACCTGCCAGCTTTCCAGTTGCAGCACCCGTTCCGCTGTCCGCCGCTGCGCATGGACTTGTATCAACCCTTCCCGCAACCGCAGGTCACGTAACTGCAAGGCCGCGATCTCCTCCACCCGCAAGCCCTGGCACACTAGCAACCCCGTTATCACTTTATTCCTTTTGCGTGATAATAAGTTCATGTCCTGCGGTGGCATTTGCTTCGCTGCTGTATAAGCGATCTCCACCGGGTAACGCGCATATAGCTCCTGTAGATGTGCCACAGGCAATATCTCGTGCTGCAACTGCCGACGGATACCCTGCAGCTGGATGCAACTGGCCGGGTTATCCGCGACCTCCCCTTCACTGATCAGCCAGTCAAAGTATTTGCGCAAATGGGTCAGGTAACCGCGCACCGTCTTTGCGATGCGCCACCCTCGCTGCTCCACCGCACGAACGCCAATATATCGCTGTAACTGGTTTCCGATAACGCTGCGATGTTCTCCGTTTTTGCCCAACGCCACAGGTAACCCACCACCCGAACGGTCGTATCAATAGAAGCCGTGCTGTAGCCTTTCAGTAACAGGTATTCCCGGAACTTGCTGTGATCCATGTGCATGACCATGATGTTGAAGTGATAAAAGATGGGTGTAGAGCTGCGTGCTTTCAAGGCTGGTATGCCCTAAAAATTCCCGGATGCGTTCCAGCGCCATACCGTTCTGTAAAAATGCGTAGCAATGCTATGGCGTAGCGTATGCAGGTGAACGTCCTTGCGTTGCAGTTCCGCATCACCACTCAGCCTCACCAGTTCCTTTAACCGCAATAGCAACATCTGCCCGCTCAGCCGCCGGCCATGCTGGCTCACAAAAAAGCGGTCTCCTTACCGGATGACAGGTAAGCCCTCCCTTCCTGTAAATATTGTTCAAGGTAACGGATGCCTTGCCCGGTAACAGGCACCAGCCGTTCGCGGTTACCCTTGGCATGCCGCACATGCAACAGCCCACGATGGAAGTGAACATCACCGATATCAAGATGATAACCTTCGCTGCGCCTTAACCCGCAACCGTAATATACCGTCAGCATCGCCCGGTCACGCAGCTGCATCGCTTCATGGAACAAAATGCCTTTATCGTAGCGCTGCGGCTCATAAGGACGATACGTTACATCATACAGGCATTGTATCTCCGGTTGCGTCAGCACATCCGTAACGATGCATTCATCGCTTTCCGTGCGGATGTCCAGTACCGGCAACTGCAACCGGCCACTCCTGCGCAGGTACTCGCCAAACTTGTGCAGCGCCTGCAAGTGCTTGTTCAGGTAGTTGTTACTTAAACCGCCATTCTGCCGCTGGTTAGCCCGGGATTTCAGGTGATGATAATGTTCCTTGAACAGGCGAACGTCCAGCTCCTGTAACCGGCGGCGACCCTTACTTTCCGCGTAATACAATAGCTCCTGTACATAATGCGGCAACTGGTAAACGGTCTGTTCATGGTAACCATGCACCGACAACCACTGCCGGTAACTTTGGACAATATAACGGTACGCCTCACTTTGCAAGCCAAGCTGTTTCATAATGATCATTAATTTTATTTGCCTGTATATAATCACCGCAGGATGTAAGCCGAAGGGGCTAACTATTTCACCTTCCGGCGTTTGCCCGGCTCACTGCTAACATGGGCTGGTGGCGGGCCGGTGAGCCGCTGCGTGGCTGCATCCAGCGCCGTCCCGATCCGCTGCTGCAACTGCGCATATTCTTCATAGGACAACACTTCATATTGATATACCTTGTCACCACGAGCATTCACCTGCCGGATATAACCCGCCTGTTGCAACGCCGCGTGATAGCGCTTGACCGTGCTGAGCGGGATGCGCAAAGCACTGCGGATACCGCTATTGGTAAAGATGGCCTGGCCGCTGGATCGCAGGTAGGCTTTTAACTGCTCGAAGTACCCGCGCGTAGCGCCGCTCAGCTCATCGCTCTTGCGCAGCAGCACGGATTTCATCAGCGCGTTGGCTTCCTCGATATCTTCTATCGCAGTTTCGATATATGATTCTCCCGTCACCGCATCCGTCTTGCACGCCCGCTGGTATTGCTTGTAAAAAGTGATCACTTCTATAAAAGACAGGTAATGCGCATTGGTGCGCCGCTGCCTGAACACTTCCCGCGGGATCTTCAACTGCTCTGCATAGGGATTGCGGACAATGACAGGATGTAATACCCGTTGTACATGCTGCAACAGGGTACGGGCCTGCTGCTCCGTTGCAACGTTGATCTTTCCCGCGCTGAGCTTGCGTTGGTAATCCATCACCCGTTCATCCTGTTCGATGCTCTCATCCAGTTGCAGCAGGAAGCAACGGTTAGCGTTATCCTCGTACAGGCTTTCATGCGTGGTACAGCCCGCGATGCTCACCGGGCCATGCACTTTTAAATGGACCGTCTTTGTATGGCCATCGCGGTCTTTGACAGTGACCGTCTTGCTGATCCGCTGTTTGCTTTGCAGTTCTCGCAATGGATATAAAGCTGACCATGCACCGTCCATATCTTCTATCAGCACCAGTTTATGACCCAGCTCTCCTTTATCGAAGTAATAAAAAGCATTCTCCGTCAGCGCCGTGATCTCGATACGATCTTCTTCCGGTACCAGCTCGCCCACTTTCTCCTGCAGGTGGCTTTTACCGGTACCGCTGCTGCCGAAGCTGATCACATGCAACGGGTGATATCCTTTGCGGCTCGTAAACACCAGTACATGATCAAACGGTTCAACTCTTCCCCCACGATACCGCTTTGCCCGATCAGTTCGTTGGTACGTTACAGTAAGCCCGGCGCTTGCAGGAACGCAATGGCTTGCTGACGTTCCACGTCCGTCAATATCCTGGCCGGGGTTGCCTGCCCCCGCGCCTCCTGTTGCTGTAAACGGTAGCGCTCCAATTGGTCCGTGAGCTGCCTTAATGCCTCCATTACCTGAGCAAGGTCGGTTTCCAGCTGGCTGGATACCAGCCGCGCAAACTTCTCCGTTTGATGATGATTGTATAAATCAAGATTTTGACGAACCACAAGATTGCAGGTATCCGGATGACCTGCGTAATGCCGGAACGCGCGGTTGGTGGCTTCCACTTTCAGCGTCACCCGAAGCCGGTCCAGCCCTTCCAGCCGGATGCCACCCAGCACCGTGAACATCAACTCACCTGGCTGGTAGGTGATCGCTTCCGGGTGGCTGGTATCGATTTGTGAAGATGTAGCCGTCATAAAAAAAATGTTTAAAGATTTATTTTCTGACTTATCAGTCACAAATCTAAAACATCCATCTTAAACCAACAAACATTATTACCATTGTTTATGACACATCATTCACCTAATTTTGATAAAACACCCGTTTATCAGGCATTTTAAATACTTATCGTTATGGTTTTAGGGGACAATATGATGCTCATCCGCAAAAAGAAAGGACTCTCGCAAGCTGAGCTCGGCCGTATGATCGGCACATCAGGTGATGTTATCGGCAGGTATGAGCGCGGCGATATCACCCCTTCTATTGAAGTGGTGTCTAAAATTGCTGACGCCCTCGAAGTGTCCGTAGATTATCTCATCGGTAAAACAAACATGGAACTCGATAAACAGGCGCTTAAACGACTCGAAGATATATCCCGGCTGCCAGAGGAAAACAGGAAGTTCGTTCTCAACCTCATCGATATGGCACTAAGGGACTTTAAAGTAAAAAAGCACACAATGCATAAAACACAACTCCCGCGCGGATCGCGCGGGAGTTGTGTTTTAAACCACTGTATCAGCACAATACTCCTGTATTTATAAAACCTTCTAAATCTCCGACTGTAATTGTGGGCTTATCGGATACCTTTTCATGCTTAAAAAACGAATAACAGGACTAATAAAATCAAATGGCTCATTTCCTATAAAGAACCCGGATAAATCCAAACGCTTTACTTCTATCCTAAACTCTTTTATTAAATCATGCATAAACTCATCCACATCATCTCCTTTAAATCCAAAATCATGCAATAACGAAGTACTTGAAGTTACTTTTAGTGGATCAATCTTATATTTCTGCTGTAAATATGCCCGCAAAACATTCAAGGTATCTTCCATAGATTTAAGTTTAAAAATTATTAATTATCCCCCTCATCATTTCATGCATGGTGGATAGCCCCGCAGTACCTGAGTGCATCTGATAATTCACCATGTTAAATTGCTGATTTATTGGCTGTGCTTGAAAATGTTCAAAACCTTTCCATACTAACTGTCCGGTTGTAATATAAACACCTATCGCACTCGTTGCCCTTCCTAACTGTCCTCCTAAACTCGTTGCCTGGGGTAAAAAGGCTGCACGAGGTGCTGTTGAAGGTATAACACTTCTGAATATTACAGAAGAAAGGGAAGTCATGGGACTAGCCCCCTGGCAACAAAACTTCTAAATAGTATATTAGGTACAATAACTTTAGGCACTAGCGGAGAGCCTGCCGCTATTAATGATGGGCCTAAAATCGGTATTTTCTCTAAGGTGGTCCTAGTATTGGTTTGCGTGGCTGCTGAAGAATTCGACTGGCTATTACTTGATGTATTAGCAGTCGTCTCATTTGTGGTATTGCTACTAGGCATAACTGTACTAGAAGAATTAGAACCAGATGAATTAGATACTAATGGGCTTGGTTGGTACTGATTTGTACCTGCATCTCTATTAACCTGATACCAAACAGGTACTGGCTTAGCGGGAACTGACGTATCACCTAAAAATCACTATTTAAAATCGGATTCAAATCCATTGAAGCAAATGGAGATATTCCAACCGATGGCTTCGGATCTATTTGCCACCATCTTCCGATCTGCGGATCAAGATTTCTATAGCGAGCCTCGTAAGAATACAGATCAAAATCACTGTTCAACTCGATACCATTAAACTTATAGCGATTTTCTGGATTGTATATTGCCTTCGAACTGATCCCGCTCATCGCGAGCCCGAACGGATAATAATGCGTCTCCTCCAACACCGGCCCCGTAGCCATCGTCACCACCACATTATCAAAGAACACATCCTGCGCCGTTTCGTTGCTGGTATACACATACAGGAAACCGCTTTCCTTCACCACCATCCATCTTTAGCCAGCGTCTGTACTTCATCCGGCATAGCCTGTACCTGCTTAACACCGCTGTTTTCGTCCACTAATTTAAACTGATCGTTGAATAAAACAAAGTTCAAATAAGCATTGGGACGTTGAACCGACGCCTGTCCGCTCGGCTCCTTCTCTTTCAAACGTTGATACTGCCCGTCATAAAACTGACCGTTAAACGGCGAACTACCAACAACACCTGCCGCACCAGCATGTCGGCCCGACTGGCCCGGCGAACCACCGAAGGCACTCATCAGCGCAGATGCCATATCATGTCCTGCAACCTGTTTTTCGGTTGCTTAGGGCCCTGAGATTTATAAAACGCCCTGGCACCCAGTGAAATAGTATCACCGGCCGTTACCCGCAATACCAGTGACGGACCTATTCGTTTGGCCGGATCACTGCCATTCAATTTAGCTACATATTGGCTGTTGGGTTCAGTGTAACCGGATGGCGCGTCAGTACGAGTTGCATCTACATTAGCGAACAATGCATTTTCTACCGGTGCAGCGCTGACCTCCATACTGGCAAGGTAAACATTACTGCTGGAACCCTCAGTGAGTACCATGCGCACATTACCGAGGTGATCTTTTACAAAATAGTCGTAACTGAAAGCCGGTGTTCCGGTCGCATAATCAAAACGGATACGTCCTTCTTCATGATTGACCAGCTGAAGGGTATCATTCTGGTAAACCATGCCACCAACATAATCCGTGCGGGCAGTATTTATAGTGCCGCCGGTGCTGTCAGTTACAAACTTTGCATGCTTGTTGCCTGCAGCGTCGTATTGGTAGCGAATAACGCCTTTACCATGTACCGCAATCCGCTGTGGCAGGTTAAGGTGATTATAAATAACGTTGCTTAATCCTTTGTTGGCATCCGTTATCATGTTGCCGTTTACATCGTAAGTGTAATCATCCGTGCCACCGGGAACCATCTCTTTAAAATCACCTAGCGTTGGTCCCGTGCTGTTGATGGAATCTTTCACACCGGCGAGACGATTACCACCAGAGAGATAACTATATCGCAGATCATCTATCTTACGACTGCTGGCGCCGGCGTACCCCCATTGCTGCATACGGAGAATGTTGCCGTTGGCGTCATAGGCAGAATCGGGTGTAATACCATTCCCCATCTTCACGTTATAATCCACACCCGCAGAAAGGTCCCAAACAATGGAACTGCCTACCCGCTGAGTGAACTGTGCGCTGAGCAGGCGATTAGCCCTATCATAGGCAAATCCATAAGCCCGCTGTTCCGATCCCGCACCACGCCATTTCATACCGGCAATGTTACCATTGTAAGCCTGGCTGTCGAAGCCATAGTCATAACTCAACTCCTGGCCGAAGAAATGGCTGCCGCCATTTTGGATATATTCTTTATTGATGCCATTAAGCCAACCTCGCACGTTATAGGCATACTCCAGGCTTTCCAGCGCTGAGCCATCGGTGCGTTTGAAGGTTTTTTCTTTTAGCAAACCGAGAGCATCATATTCATGCGTAGCAACATCCACGACCTCCGCATCATTCAGTTTTTTGCTCAATTTTACCAAACGGCCTCCGTGATCATACTCCATAAAGGTGGCTATATTCGTACGCGGTGTAAGCCTACTGCGAGGGTTCCCGTGCGAGAGATGTGTAACCAGTAACTTACCTGTAAAGTCATAGAGGTTGTTCGACAAATCCTGACCACTCACCGCATTATCGGACAGGGACTGCTTTACACGCCCCTTTATGTCGTAGTGGATAGTCGTCGTCAGCCAACCGCTCTCCTCTCCCAGCAATCTCACCTTACTACCAGTAACCATCCCCTTTACCAGGGTTGCTTTAGGTTGATTATCGCTGTTATTAGCGGAAGCCGTCATCGTTGTATCACGATACGCCTTCGCGCCGGGATAATTATAATTATCATAATAAGAATAAGTCAGCGGCTCCAGCTGTGCCGTATTTAACGCGGGACTTAACGACGCCGTGAGCGTTTCTGTGGTAACGATACCATTTTCGTCAATAATCGATTCGAAAACCGTATTCTCACTATCAAATCCGGCATTAAAGATTATTTCTTTTCCCGCCTGATACACCAGTCTGTTGTCATGAACGTTTACAGCGAGAGAGGCTGGCACCTTTGTTTCGGTAGTAATAGTCTGCGTGCCCGCGCTGCTGTTCAACGATTGCTGTAAGGTGGCGGCCAATTCAGATGTAGCGTACAACGCGGTCATCACCGGCCGGTTCAGGTCGTCATACAGCGTTAGCAGCCATTTACCGGCGGTACGCTGATTACCATCTTGTGAGAATACAAGCCGATCGCGCTTGTCGTACACCATCAATACGGGATCCGACCCCGGCACCTGTTTTAACACCATACGGTTACGGGCATCGTACTCGTAGCGGAAACAAAGCTCACGGCTAATGGCAGCATCAATGCTCCAGTTTTGCGTCCGGGCCATTTCCTGTACTGCTTTCGGTTGTATTACGTACCGGAGGTTATTGAGTGCATCATACACATAGTAGGTACAAAGCCAGCCATCATGATTGCTGCCGGCCGTAGCCGACAACTGCACTTTCTTCAGTATGACGAGGCCTGCTTTATCTTTAAACTCCACTACCTTATTACCATGCTCGTCTGCTGTAACGTTTTTAAACAGCTCACCGGCAGGATATGTACCAGCCGAAGTAGGAAAAGCATCAGGCGCAAAAGTGATCGTCCAGATTCTTACTACATCCGTTGCAGTATTGGCAAGATATTCAATCCCTACGCCACGGCCACTGCCCGCCCAGCTGTTACCAGGCGCCATTGTTTTCAGCACCCTGTTCAGCGGAGAAGCCTCAAACTGCGTTTCTTCGAAGAAAATAGTTTCTCCGGGATGCGCCGTGCGAAGCATCGAATCCTGTTCGGCAAACGCGCGCGTTTTAAAGGCGCCGGAAGCGGATGGAGATACATAGGGCAGATAGTTGTAGGGCTGCCGTCCATAGCGATCATATCGAACAGGACTAACCAGGTCTTTATTATTAGGGGTAATACCTTTATTTACCACCTGCAAAGGGCGTCCTAACCCATCCAGGTATTGAGTGGCCTGTTTTACATCGGCCACATTGGTAGCCGCCAGCACCGACGCCGCGGTCGTATAGGGCTTTGAAGGTTCGTACGTTTTTACGAAGTTTAGTTTTGTACCACTTTGATAATTACCTGGCGTCGACGGCAATTCTGCCGATGGCCTGGTAGGCAAAGGTACCGTTGCCACCTGCGGTGTTTGGGCCAAGAGCGTGTGTGCCGCGAGTAAAGGAAAGGCAAACAGTATATAACGATGTTTCATGTTGTTACTTTTTTGAGGCTTAGAGTCCGGTACCACAATCCTGCGGAGTGCCGCTGTAATTGTAGCAAATCATCTTTAGGATGTTACCATGCTGGTCCTTAATAAGTGCCAGCCGGTTCTTGCTGTCGTAGACGTAGTAACGTGACACGTTATTCGGATCCGTTTCACTTGTCATACCCACTATAGGTTTATAAGTATAGGAGAATACCTGAGCTACAGTATTTGCCAGCCCCGTTCGAATCTTGTTCAGCTCTGTCCTTATTTGCGCCTCTGTGTATGATTGCGCATTATCCAGCATATTGAGATCGACGAAAGACTTTACCGTGTTATAGTCGCTTCCCACTACTTTCGCTACCGGATAACGACCATTGTATCCCCACAAATAAACCTCCTTCACATCGTCGGCACGACGCTGTTCCAGCACATTACCGTAGCTATCATATTCCAGCATTTCTAATACTTTCTCCAAAGGATTGGTACGTGCAGCAGTATATACTGCTGCCGGATAAATACGTCCATCTGAAAATGTTCCGTACCGTTGCTGTACTGTTTCCATTAGCGCCCCTTCATTATATCGCCTCACTTCCACTGGCTGGACAATACGGTTCTGCGTCTGCAGCGCTGACATCAGCGATTGCTGCGCTGTTGGCAGATTAGTCAGGCTGCTCACCTGGAATGGATAGTTGAACTGCGCATTCAACACTGCATTCTTACTATCTGTTTTTGTTTCTTTACTTTTATAAAAATAACTGGGTTCAAACTCCATATCCGTTCTGCTGGCGATAAATTCGCTTTGATTATCAGGATTGAATAGCGTATCCAATACAGCAGTTTGCCTTCGCGCACCAGCTGTGATCGAGTAAGCGGCATGAGCAATGGGATCGGTCAGATACCCTGCATAGTTGAATGTCGGATCAATATTTGTCGAATTGAAAAACCGCAGATATGTTTGTCCGGCAGGAACCGCTACTGTATTGTAGTCCTGATATTCATAAGCGGTTCTATTAACAATATTATAGATGCCATTTTTATACCGGTAGTTTGCTACATTCCGCAATGATATCACCTTCCAGTCTGTACGGAACTCCGGCTGCAGTGGCGTCATGTGCAGCCAGCTTTCATTCTTTGAGTCGATAGTATATTCATAGGTAGTCCTGCCGAGGGGCATACTGTCCGGCAATGATATCGTATATTCAGACACCGATGGATAAAGCACTGCAGCTCCTGACGAGAATGACATGTCCAGAAAGGGTTTATTATTGATAGTAGTCGTTTTCGTAGAAAAAGCGACACTTACGCCATCGTAATCCATGTAACTGATCATTATCTGCTGTGACATAAAGTTGCGATCATAGTTCTGGTATTTGGTACGACCGGTACCATCTTCATTCATCCCATATTTATATACTTTAATGATGGAATCGCGCCCATCGCCGGTAGCGTACTTGATACTGCGGATACGGGCGCCACCACCATATACGGCCCTGGAATCGTATGAAGACAAGTATTGATTTGGTTCAAAAGAATACTCAGCAAAACCACCTGTTGGGTAAGTAACACGCTTGATAATACCGGGGACAATGATCGTTGGCTCAGACTTTTCCATTTTTTCACCAATGGCAAGCCAAACAGGACCTCTTGTTCCGGATCCAGCAGGACTACTAGGATCTGTACCTTGCAAGCCCGTGAAATAAGAATAACCCTCTGCTTTGTAATACAATCTCGGGAACACATCTTTTTTCCCATTGAAGAATCCCCAGAAATCCGTGTTATATCCGCCAAAAATCCCTACACTTTCATGATAACTGTCACGCTGATACTGCAACGCATATGTTTTGTAACCGTCGATCTTTACGGAATCGAGACCGTTTCTTTTAAATGAGTCATAATAAATGGAAGGCTGGTTGCCATCGTGTTGCAATAGCCGCTGGTAAAGTATCGCCTCATGCTGTTTTGTATAGGCAACACCTTCCTGGCTGTAATAGGCCACTGAGGTGAGGTAATTGCTTGAGTTATACGTCAATTCCACTTTACCTCCCTTAAAAGTCACACTCTTTAAGGGTAGCAGCTCATCATGAGACTCGGACATCGCACTACTTGTGGCCCTATTTGATCCATAGTTCACAATCTGGTGAGCAGCATCGTGAAGCGGACTACCACCTTTGGAACGCGTCAGCTCTACGATCAGATCATTGGCATCGATATTAGGGGTGTAAAATCATAATCAAACTGATCATAGGCTAACCGTATTGTTTCGGGGTAGACTACCTGGTCGCCTGCGTTAATAAGGATGTTTTGGTCGGTATAGTGGCCGTAGTTGGTAGCGTAAATCTGCGTTGGAAAGTTATAGTTAAGTCCCGTTACATCCGGATATTCAATAATCTTCATCTGGATGTTATAATAAGGAATATCATAATAAATGGAGGGCCCATAGTTAAACCGAACCGTATCCGACTTATCGAAAGGAATAATCTCTGTTACACGCCAGGCAGTAAGGGTTGAGTAAGACCCCGCCCACTCTGTTGCGAGAGTATTCCCGAGCGTATATCGACCAAACTTATATATAGTACCGTCGTCATCTGTGACAACAAAGCTATTATCGTTCGGGCGCGAGATTTTGACCGCTTCATGTGGCAGGGTCACGAATTTACCCGAGGTATCGTAAATAAATCGCCCGCTTTTTGACAGTAGCGAAAAGAAAAAGTCATCAGGTTGCTCATCTACGGCATTTTGAGAAAGTGAAATGCGATAGGTCCAGCTTGTATTACCGATCATTGTATTTACAGGGTAACCACTTGTGGCACCATCAGATAACCCCCTTACGGAACGAGTCACCCCGATATTGGGCGTAAGCGTCCAACCCCAACCCGCTACGCTGGTCTTCTCCGAGGGCTTGAGCGATCCGATATGATAACTCAATTTAAAGGGTAATACTCCCGCGCGCGTGGGTACGTCAAAGAGCGGAATCTCAATCGAGGGTGCACCGGAAACGTGGTCAATGGGATAGTGCTGGTAAGTTGCGATTGCAGCTGCATCCGGGGAGGCGGATATAAAACGTGGCAAAGCCTGTTTTCCCGGCTCCAACGTTTGCGCCTGTAATACTCCCACCCATCCAATGGTGAGCAATAGCAGTAATAATGTTTTCATGGTCTTAGGTATACTTAGAATTTATTTAATTATCGGAACAGCGGGCCCGGTATTATTTGCTATCCGCTTGAATTAAGTGTCTGTTGCAGTCAGGAATCATCCTTTGGTGGACGTACATCATAGCGTTTGTTTCTTCATTCTTACAGGGATTAATATTAAGGAAGATGCCGGACGGGGCATATATATAAACATCTCAGCAAATACTCACAATTGCTTACTTCATCAGGTATTGGATTATTGTTGTTTATATGGATACACGGTAGAAATAGGTTAACATATCAACCGCTTCACAATTATACTCATTTTTCTCCACCAACTTTTAAAATACTTCGGCTTCACAGATAGATAATAAACGTCCGTTCTTACTTCTGCATGGCCTTCAACTCCTTCTCCATCAGATCCATCCGCTTATTCTGCTCAATCAAATACAACGTCAACTCCTCAATCTTCTCCAACAATTTTGCATTCATCTCCCCCAGATCCACACCACGCTCCTTCACTTCCGCCGCCGCCGGAATCCCCGGTAAATGCTGATGCTCATGAATATACTGCTCCACTTTCGCAATAGAAGGCAATTCATACGCCGGCGCGAATACATAATCCGGCCACGGCGACAATGCCGTCACTTTTACTTTGCGCGCACCAATAGTACCCTCCACCGTCAGTTTGTTAGACCCTACATCTGTAGTACCAATGCCTACGTTGCCAGGGCCGCCGATAAACACATTGCCGCCGTCACCAACACCATTGGCAGTATTTACATACAAATCTTTCCATAGCGAACGAGCATAGTTATGCGCAGCCACTACCGCATTCTGGTTGTAAACCCCGAGAAATACATCACGATCTGCAATGGCATTAGTACTCCTAATCAAAGCCGACCAGTCATTTGCGTCCACTGCCTTGCTCTCCTGCACCACTAGCTTACCATACGGCTCTGCAGGCGCCAGCCCGATACTTAGTTGTCCCTGTATAGAAACAGGATCAAGCCCTTCGAAAGCTACCACGTTCGACACTTCCCGGTCATACCGCAACTCCAGCGTGTGATAGCCGATATAGCCCGTAAAGGAAAACGAATACATGGAGGAGTTATTCTCAACTTCCACCGCCACCTAACGCACACCATTGTAAGTACAGAATACCAGCCGCGCCGGTTCGTTGTAAGCAATGATGCTACCGCGGTTAGATTGGAAAGAACTTGCAGTGTTTACCTCCACAGTAAATTTGCGGTTCCAGGCGCCCTCCGACCCTCGGGCAGCTACGATTTTGCCCATTACATGGTAATCCACCAACGGTGTACTCACATACGCCGGATGCAACAGGATGTAGTTATGCCCCTGCGTATCTTCCGACTGGGGCTGCCCACCAATGGGTTTGTTCACGAAATAATTGCGACCATTCTCCAACACATGCAACGGCGCCTGCGGACTACCGCCCGTATTGATGCCAACATTGCCTGATGCAGGATAATAGTTTGTTTGTGCGTACGCAGCTGAAGTGGCGAACATGCCGGTTAACAGCAGCAATGGAAATATTGCTTTCACGGTAAAAGGGATTTATTCAATCGGGTTAAGTGTCTATTATTTACTGTAGCAATTATACTAATTATTTTAGTACCAAAAAACTTTTCACATCTAACAAAATACCTCCTACCTAATCCGTTCCTAACAGAAGACAAATTCCACCACTCATCCCACAAAAAACAACTTAAAAACTAAACTAGTAGGATTATTACGAAAAGTTCGTAATATTGTACCGTCACCATTCTACACACTATGTTTCGTTACCTGATCATCGCGTCTATTGCCCTGTTGGCCTCCGCACGGGCAAGCGCCCAAAGTAAAGTCAACTGGACCGGCAAGGTCGTTGATTCCACGACAAAAGAAATTCTTGAACTCGCCACCGTTGCGGTGAACGATGCGAAAGACAGTACACTATACACCTATACCCTCACCGACAAAAAAGGCCAGTTTAAACTGGACCCGCTGCCCTCCGGACAAACTTTTGTGCTGCTGGTATCTTACACAGGCTACAAACAATATCGTAAGGTACTGAAAGCAGACGCCGACCACGACTTCGGCGCCATCATCCTTGCGCCGAGTTCCGGGGCACTGAACGAAGTAGTGATCGAAGGCGAAAAGCCACCTATCTCCATTAAGAACGACACGCTGGAGTTTAATGCATCATCGTTTAAAACCAAGCCCAATGCGGTAGTAGAAGACCTTCTGAAAAAACTACCCGGCGTGGAAGTGGAAGAAGACGGGTCGATCAAAGTGAATGGAAAAACAGTGAGCCGCATACTGGTGGATGGTAAAGAGTTCTTCGGTAATGATCCGAAAATCGCTACTAAAAATCTGCCTAAAGAAATTGTTGATAAGATACAGGTGGTAGATACAAAAACAAAAGTGCAGGAGATCACCGGGCAAAAAACGGACGGGCAGGATAAAACCATTAATATCACTTTAAAGGAAGATAAGAAGAAAGGGGTGTTTGGCCGTATCACCGGCGGCATTGGCACACAGGAACGTTACGACGCCAGCGCACTGGTGAACTTCTTTAATAAGAAACGCCAGATCAGTATTATCGGTGCACTCAACAATCTGAATAATACCGGCTTTACCTTCTCCGACCTGCAGGGTATACAGTCCGGTGGCGGCGGACGTGGCGGCATGTCTGTCACCGTTGGCGGCGGCATGATGGGCGGCGGCGCAGGGCCGGGCATGATATCTATGAACGGGTTAACGATTGGCGGCGTAGGTGGCGAAGGCATTCGTAAAATAGCCACCGGCGGTGTTAACTACAATGAACAGATCAATAGGAAATTACAGGTGAACGGCAGTTATTTTTACAACTATGCGGATACGCGCATCCAGACTTCCGGCATCGCGAATTTACCAACACTGATACCGCGAATGTATACGACGAAGACCGCACCGGTGTGGCGTATAACAACAACCACCGCATGAACATGTCGTTTAACTACCAGATCGATTCATTCACCACGCTCATTGTTGCGCCTAACCTCGATTACAGCGCCACCAGCAGCCTGTCCGAAACCCACGGTATTACCCGCACACCGGATGGCGACATGGTAAACTCGTCAGATATGTTCAATCGCTCTGCCATGAAAAACCTGAACTTCCGTAATAACTTCAGTCTGGTACGTTTGTTAAACCGCGAAGGGCGCAGTATTTCAATGGAGTTTGGCCAGCAGTACAGTCGTAACAAGGTCAACCTGTTTGTGAATTCCGAAAATCATTTCGTGGAAGATGGGGTGGATCGCGAAGAGCTCACCGACCAGCACACCCGCAGCAATGGCGACACACGCGGGTTGAGCGGTTCATTGACCTACATAGAGCCACTCGGCAAAGCCTGGAGAATGGAAGCCAGCTATAACTTCAATTATGCACTGAGCAACTCCGATCGCCAAACGTACAATCTCAACAGCGGCACCGGTAAATATGAAGACATTGATTCGGCCTACAGTAATAAGTTCCGCTCCGTGAATGTGATGCAGAAACCACAGCTCGTATTCAACTACAACACCCAGAAATTTAACGTAGCCCTTGGCGGCGGCATACAAATGAATACGCTTAAGAACTATTCGTATACGCAGGACGACTCCATCAACCTGTATCAAACTTCCTTCGTTCCTACTTCCCGCATCAGCTATAATGTATCGCAGCAACTGCGCGTGTCGGCCGACTACTACTTCTACGCCAATCAGCCGACCACAGACCAGTTACAGCCGGTGCCGGATAATACCAACACCTTGTTTAAACGCGTTGGTAACCCCGATCTGAAAACGGCCTTTAACCACAACATCAACCTGCGTATGGATGGTTTCGTTCCTCAAAAGGGATTCAACTACGCGGTCAACATTGGTTACTCGCCAATAGCCAATGCCATTGTGAATGAAGTGTCGTACGATAAGAATTTTGTACAAACTACACGACCGATAAACGTAAGCGGCAACTATAACATCAATACGTACAGTTACATCTCCAAGTCTATCAAAAAGAAAATTATTCCTGGCGCTTTAATGGCAACTTTAACGGTAACTACGGGCAAAGTCTGAGCTTTTCCAGCCGTCCGGAAACGGGCATACAACGCAACGAAACCAAAACCATCAGTGTGGGCGGAAATGGCAACGTGACATATGTGTACAAAGAGTTATTCGATATCGCACCGGGTTACCGCATCAACTATCGCAAAACGGATTACTCCATCAGCACGATGCGCTCTACCGATGCCACCGTGCACTCCGGCACGCTGAGTACCGCACTCTACTGGCCTAAGAAATTCGTGTGGGAAAATGATATCAACTATAGTTATAACACCAATATGGCGCCTGGTTACCGGAAAGACGTAACACTGTGGAATATGGCCGTATCACGTATGTTCCTGAAAAATGACCGGGGTATGCTGAAGCTGAGCGTATACGATTTGCTGAACCGGAATATTTCTTCCCGCAGGGTCATCCAGCAGGACTACATCGAAGATGTACAAACGATGATCGTGCAGCAGTACTTCATGCTCTCGTTCACCTACAACATCAGCAGCTTCGGCGGTGGCGCCGCACCGGCGCGTAAAGCGGGCAGCATGCGTCAGCAACGTTTCTGATGATCAAATCTTTGTATTATAGACCGTATGAAACGCCGCCTCCTGTTAAGGAGGCGGTTTGGTTTTACAGGTATCTTTCTTGAGTTATTTTATGATGATGATAGGCATGCCCGGCAATCACAAATCCAATGCTGTTCACGGTATTAAACCTGCCGTTAGCAATGCCGCCACGTTGCAGTTCGGCCTCATTTAAGCTCTTGAAAAGGTACTCCGACGACTTCCGCACCACGATAAATTCATCGAGCATATCATCCCATTGTAAATGGTCCACACGGGCCTGTTCGCCATACTCGTTCTCTTCCCAGCCGGGAAGTTCCGTTTTATCGGCACGCGCAAAACGCAATGCCCGGTAAGCAAAAATGCGCTCCGCATCCGTTACGTGCTGCAACACCTGCTTAATCGTCCACTTGCCGGGCGCATACGCATAGTCACGTTTATCCACCGGTATCGATCTGAAGAAATCAATCATAATGCGCGTATTGGCGGCGAGCGCCGTCACCACATCATCTTCCGGTACATAATTGATGTAGGTACCGGCGTAGGGGTTAAATTCGCCTTCTACTGGTTTTGCCATAACAGTTAGTTTGATATGAAATTACGGCATTTCCGCTGGGCATAAACCGCCATTCATATAAATTCAAAGCGTCCTGCCTGCACTTTTAGCTATTTTGTGTACGCAACATCTAAACATCATTTAGCTTATGAAGAAGTGGCTGCTGCTGCTGGCGGGATTGTTCTTTCTCGCCCCTGCCTTTGCCGGGCAAATCAATGCCGACTCCCTCTGGTTCAGGGAACATTACACGAAAAAGGAAGTATATATCCCGATGCGCGATGGCGTGCGGTTGTTTACATCCGTTTACCTGCCGAAAGATCAAAGTGAAAAACACCCGGTGCTCATGACGCGCACACCGTATTCCTGTGCGCCCTACGGGGAACAGGAATACTCACCGCTGTACCGCCGTTACCTCAATGCTTACCTTCGCGAAAACTATATCATCGTCACACAGGATGTACGCGGCCGCTGGATGAGCGAAGGCGTGTTTGAAGATGTTCGGCCCTTTAACCCGAATAAGAAGACAGATAAGGATATTGATGAAGCCAGCGATACGTACGATACCATCGACTGGCTCGTTAAAAATCTCCATGGTAACAATGGTAATGTAGGCGTGTTCGGTATCTCCTACCCTGGCTTCTACTCTACCATGGCGGCGTTGAGCAATCACCCCGCATTAAAGGCAGTGAGTCCGCAGGCGCCGGTGACCGACTGGTTCCAGGGCGACGACTTCCACCATAACGGCGCGTTTATGCTGGCAGATGCATTCAGCTTCTACACCTCGTTCGGTAAACCCAGGCCGAAACCTACTACGGTTGGGCCTACCGGCTTCGAGTTCCCGAACCGCGACAACTACAAGTTTTACCTGGAGACAGGCGCACTGAGCAACTTCACCCGCATTATGGGCGACAGCATCCTGTTCTGGAAAGACCTGATGACGCACGGCAACTACGACGGCTGGTGGCGCGCACGCAATGTCCGCAACTTCACCAAAAATGTAAAACCCGTGATCCTCACCGTTGGCGGTACTTTCGATGCGGAAGACTGCTTCGGCGCATGGAGCACCTATAAAGCGATCGAGCATTTGAGTCCCGGTACGAACAACCGCCTGGTAATGGGCCCGTGGTACCACGGTCAATGGGCTTCATTAGATGGTACGCATCTTGGCAACGTGCAATTCGGCAGCAATACTGCAGCATGGTATCAGCAAAACATAGAGATCCCTTTCTTCAATTATTATTTGAAAGGAAAAGGAAAGGAGCCCGCTATCGCGGAAGCCACCATCTTCTTCACCGGGGAAAATCAATGGCGGCAGCTGCCCAAATGGCCGATGGCCGAGGCAACACAGGCAATATACCTGGGCGCTAACGGGCAACTCAGTTTCAGCAAGCCCACTGCGGCAAAGAGCGCTACCGAATATACCAGCGACCCTGCCAAACCCGTTCCTTATACAGAAGACGTACACTTCAGCCGCACCATTAACTACATGACCGACGACCAGCGCTTCGCGTCGCGCCGTCCGGATGTGCTGGTATTCCAGACCGATGTTTTAAGTGAAGATGTAACGCTGGCAGGCCCGGTAGTGGCCGACCTGTTCGCGTCCATCAGCAGTACGGATGCAGATTTCGTGGTAAAGATCATCGACGTGTTCCCGGATAATTTCCGTTACACCGAAGATGTGGAGAGCGAGCACCGGCGCGTACCTTCTATTACTTACCCCATGGGTGGCTTCCAGATGCTCGTCCGCGGCGAGATCATGCGTGGTAAGTTCCGCAACAGCTTCGAGAAACCGGTTCCTTTTGTGCCAAACGTAGCGTCGGAAGTGAAGTTCACCCTGCCGGATGTAGCGCATACCTTCACCAAAGGCCATCGCATCATGGTGCAGATACAGAGCAGCTGGTTCCCGATCGCCGACCGCAACCCGCAGCAGTTTATGGACATCTATACGGCGAAGGACAGCGACTTCCGCAAAGCACAGATCCGCATCCTGCACGAAGCGTCCCATCCCTCCCGGATTTTGCTTCCGATACTGAAATGACGATAAATATTTGTGAAATGCAGCCCTTTACCGCCGGGTAAAGGGCTTTGTTTTGCCCTTTAGTGTATCTTTAAGTCTATTCACGTTAAAACCCAGAAACGCATGAAACGCATTTTCTCCATGCTGTGCATGGCGCTGTTTACCTTGGTATTCGCCCGTGCCGCAAACGCTCAATCCACTATCGAAGGCGCCTGGCAAATGAAAAACGCGCCCTCAGGAGCCTCCATTACCCCCGGTTATTGCAGACGGTTACTTTATGCAGACCGGCTACAACAAAGACGCTAAAACCTTTATCGGCAGCTTCGGCGGCACATACAAGGAAACCGGTGCCGGCTCGCTGGACGCCACCATGCAGTTCCATACGGACGATAAGGACCAGGTAGGCCAGAGCTTCCCGGTATCGTACAAAGTGAACGGCAACGAACTGCAGATCAACGCCGGCGACGACGCCACGGAATGGCAGCGCATCGACGATGGCAACGCTGCCCTGGCCGGCGTATGGCGTATTTCCCAGCGCGAGCAGGAAGGTAAAATGAATCCCATCAATCCCGGCCCGCGCAGAACGCTGAAAATCCTTTCGGGCACCCGCTTCCAGTGGGCGGCTATCAATACAGAAACCGGCGAGTTCTTCGGTACAGGCGGCGGCACGTACTCCTTTAAAGACGGTAAATACACCGAAAACATCGAATTCTTTTCCCGCGACACCAGCCGTGTGGGCATGTCGCTCAGCTTCGATGGCAAGGTGGACGGCGACAACTGGCATCATAGTGGATTGAGTTCCAAGGGAGAAAAAATCTCGGAAATCTGGACCCGCAGCAAATAATGCATGTTGTATATTGATTTTTGCGCTTATATTGCACGCAAATTTTTGAATATCATGATCAAAAAGAGCCTGATTATCGGCGCAATAGGTATACTATCCCTGCAAGCCTGCACTCCAAAAACCGCGACAACCGTGGCTACAACGCCGCCTCCGCCTCCTAAACCCATGTTGGAAAACGGAATTGACACATTAAGTTTTGCACTGGGCAAGGACATTGGCAACTCTATCAAGTCCCGTGGGACTCGACAGCCTGAATATCGAGGTGTTCATCAAAGCGGTGAAACTCAGCATGGCCGGCGTAGACACATTACTCACGCAACAACAAGTATCTATGTCTATATCCGATTATTTGCAGAAAATGAAGGCCGAGAAGCTGGCCAAAAACAAGGCTGACGGCGAAAAGTTCCTCGCTGAAAACAAAACCAAGGCTGGTATTATCACGCTGCCCAGCGGCTTGCAATACCAGATCATCAACCACGGCACCGGCCTGATCCCGAAAGCGACCGACCGCGTAAAAACGCATTACGTAGGTACGCTGATTGATGGCACCGTATTCGACAGCTCCGTGGAAAGAGGCGAGCCCGCCACCTTCCCGGTAAATGGTGTAATCTCCGGCTGGACCGAAGCCCTGCAACTGATGCCCGTTGGTTCTAAATGGAAACTGTTCCTGCCCGCCGACCTCGCCTATGGCGAACGCCAGGCCGGCGCTAAAATTCAGCCAGGTAGCGCACTCGTATTCGAGGTAGAACTGCTGGAGATCGTTAAGTAATTGAGATTATTGTAAATAGGGAAGCCGCATCGTTAAGGTGCGGCTTTTTTATGGCGCCAACTCCCCCAGGCTGTTCAGCCGCCGTTGTATCACTCCCTTCAACCACTTCTCTTCTATCAACATAAAAAAAAGGCGCCCGGTCAACACCGGGCGCCCTTCACTTTTATACACTTTCTACTATTTCCAGATTTTACCACGATGCTGCTCCAGCAAAAAGAAATCTGCCAGCACCATCGCCGTTACTGCTTCCAACACCACCGGCACACGCAACGCGATGCAGAGGTCGTGGCGGCCTTTCACACTGAAAGTGCCTACCTCCCCGGTGGTGATGTTCAGCGTTTGCTGATCTTTCGGCGTGCTGGACGTAGGTTTCACCGCCACACGAAATACCAGCTGGTTACCGTTCGTGATGCCGCCTACTACACCGCCCGCATTGTTTGTCGCAGTTTTACCGCTCATATCAACAATGGCGTCGTTATGTTCCACGCCCTTCATTTTCGCGGCGGCAAAACCTGCACCGAACTCCACGCCTTTGATCGCCGGGATCGCAAACACCGCATGTGCAATATTCGACTCGATCGAATCAAAGAAAGGTTCGCCCAGGCCGATCGGCAAGCCGTCTACTACACACTCCACGATCCCACCCACAGAATCCTTCGCGGCAATCGCCGACTCCAGACCTTTCTCCGGATCAGCAATACCGCCAATTTCCTTGATGTGTGCCTTCACCGGATGTTATCGCCCAGGATCTTTTTGGCGATCACACCGGCTGCTACCAGGTTCAGCGTTAAACGACCGCTGAAGTGGCCACCGCCACGGAAATCCTCGAAGCCGCCATACTTATGCGATGCCACGAAATCTGCATGGCCGGGACGAGGAAACTCGCGCAGTTTGTCGTAATCGGTGCTGCGGGTATTGTTGTTCTCGAACAAAATCGTAATCGGCGCGCCGGTGGTATGTTCTTTAAACACCCCGGATTTCAGGAAAGGCAGGTCATCCTCCTTACGCGGTGTAGTGCCTTTGGCGCCGGCTTTGCGACGTTCGAGGTCAGGTAAAAAGTCGGCCTGCGTTAACGGTAAACCTGCCGGTACGCCATCGATATTTACCCCCACACATTCGCCGTGCGATTCGCCAAATACATTCACCCTGAATATTCTGCCAAAGCTGTTCATACGTTCTAGTTAGTTTAGTGGTTCAATGCCTTTTCCGCACTGGTAACAGTTACGGTAGCACCCAGTGATGCAATGTGATCATAGAACTCGGGATACGATTTATTGATCGCTTCTGCATTCTCAATTTCCACATCACCATCGGCGGTTAACGCTGCCACCGCGCAAGCCATCGCAATGCGGTGGTCGTTGCGGGAATGAACGGCTGCTCCTTTAATGCCGGTGCCGCCGTGTACATACATCACGTCGCCATCAAGGTCTATGCGGATGCCCATTTTACCAAACTCCTCCTGCAATGTAATACCACGGTCGCTTTCTTTGTGCGCCAACCGGCTTACGCCGAGTATTTTCGTAACGCCTTTGCAGTTGGCGGCCAGCGCCACCAGCGGCGGGAACAGGTCCGGGCAGTCGGTTGCATCAAACTCGAATGGTTTTAATTCACCATTGTTGCCGATGATCACGGTGTACAATCCGGGCAGTATTTGTGCGCCCGCGCTTTCCAGCGCCTGGAGGATCGCTTTATCGGATTGGGCAGATTGCGTGTTCAGGTGCTTCACTTCCGCTTTACCGGACACCGCCGCTGCTACCAGCAGGAAAGCCGCGCCACTCCAATCGCCTTCTACCGTATATTCAACCGCTTTGTACGACTGCTTTTTGGTAAAGTGGAAGCGTTCGAAGTTGTCGTTCTCCACCTGCACGCCAAAGTGTTCCATCAGCTGCAAGGTAAGTGCGATATAAGGTTTGCTTTTCAGGTCTTTTACAGTGATGGTTGCTTTTTCTGCCACACTGCCGAATGCCATCAGCAAACCGGTGAGGAACTGGGAGCTGAGTGAACCATCAATCTCCACATTATTGGCCTGTAACGGGCCTTTAATATGGAGCGGGAGTTTACCACCGTTGGTGCTGCATTCCACGCTCAGCTTCGGAAATACCTCCTGGAAAAAATCCATAGGGCGTGTTACCAGGCTGCCATGACCAACAATGGTCAGTGGTTGTGATGCGAGTGCTGCAATCGGCGTAAACATACGGATGCCCAAACCGGATTCGCCGCAGTTAATTTCTGCAGACACCGGGGCCACACCGTTGCTCGTAATCTCGTAATGATCGTCTTTTTCACCACTGTGGCGCCCAGCCTTCCCGCCACGTCCAGCGCGGCCAGACAGTCGTTGCTGAGGCCCGGGTTGCGGATGATGCTGGTGCCCTTTGCCAGCAAAGCCGCCGCTACCGCGCGTTGCATGGCGCTTTTAGACGGGTTGGCGGTCACTATGCCTTTGATGGCGCCGGGTGATACTTTTACTTTCATGCTTATTATTGTTTGTGCTACGCTTTACAATTCGTCCATGAGCTGCTTCAGCTCTTCAATCGGAATAGGGTGCGTAACCGCCTTCCCGATCTCTTCCAGCAGGATGAAATGTATAAAATCCTTCTCCCGCTTTTTGTCCAGCTTAAAGATGTTAAACACCTGCTCCTTGTCCGATGTTAAAGTGACCGGCAAATGGTAATCATTGATCAACCTTATCAGCCGGTTAGTCTGCTCGGTGGGCAGGCCCTTCAGTTTCTCGGAAAGCTTCGCGGCAGCTACCATCCCGATCGCTACTGCCTGTCCATGCGCAATCCCCTCTATCTTTTCCACTGCATGGCCCAACGTATGCCCGAAGTTCAGCCAGCGGCGCGATCCGTTCTCAAACTCATCTTCCAAAACGATTTTTGTTTTGATCTGAACCGAACGTTCTACCAGGAACTGCAGCACTTCTACCGACCGGCTGAGCGCCGCTTCCCTGTTAGTTTCCAGGTAGTCGAAAAGCTCCGCGTCCTGTATCGCCGCGTACTTGATGATCTCCGCAAAACCATTGTGCCATTCCGCATCCGGCATGGTAGAAGGTAGGGAGTAATCGAATAAAATGAACTTCGGTTGATTGATGGTACCCAGCATGTTTTTATGCATGCCGTGGCTCACGCCGTTTTTTCCACCGATAGCCGCGTCTACCTGCGCCAGCAGCGTGGTAGGCACAAAACCGAAAGGAATGCCGCGCATATAAATGCTGGCGGCAAACCCGGTAAGGTCGGTCACCATACCGCCACCGATGCCTATCAGCATGGTTTTGCGGTCGGCTTCCAATTCTATCAGCCCGTTAATCACCTGCTCCACTACTTCCATCGACTTGTGCTCCTCGCCATCGGGAATGACCAGCTTGCGCCAGCCTTTCAGCGTTTCGCCGTAATGTTCGTCCACGTTTTCATCCAGCAAAAGAATACAACGGGTTTTATCCACGAATTTGTCCAATTGCAGTAAATCAGCGTTTAAATGGTAGTCGGTCTGTTGTGTCTGGAACTTGTATGTTAACGTCGTCATATTTGCTTATTGTTCGTTCATCACCTTATTCTGGCGGTTGATGGATTCCAGGTGAACCGCGTCAAAGTATTTCTGGATGAAATCTTTGCTCAGGCCCAGTTTGTCGCCTTTCACGATGTTGCGCTCCAGGATCTCGTTCCAACGGTTGGTCTGCAGAATGGTAATGTTGTTCTCTTTTTTATATGCACCGATTTTCTCCGCGATTTTCATACGGTTGCCGAGCAGCAGCATGATCTCATCATCGATCTGGTTAATCTGCGCGCGCAGCTTATCCAGTGCGGAGTTGAACTCGTTACGGTCAGTATGCTCGCGGCGCCATACGATGCCGTCCAGCAGTTCCGCAAATTTCTCAGGGGTGATTTGTTGTTTCGCGTCGCTCCAGGCAGCGTCCGGATCGCAATGGGTTTCTACCATCAGACCATCGTAATCCAGGTCGATCGCCTCTTGTGACACAGCTTGCAGGATGTCGCGGCGGCCGCTGATGTGGCTCGGATCGCAGATCATCGGTAACTCAGGGTGACGGCGTTTCAGTTCGATCGCCAGGTGCCACATGGGAGCGTTGCGGTATTCGGTATTACCGTAGCTGGAGAAGCCGCGGTGAATCAAACCTACTTTTTGATACCCGCTTTCTGAATCCTTTCTACTGCGCCAATCCACAGTTCCAGGTCGGGGTTAATGGGGTTTTTAATCAGTACGGGCACGTCCACACCTTTAAGTGCATCAGCGATATCCTGTACAGAGAAAGGGTTTACCGTAGTACGGGCCCCAATCCAGAGGATGTCTACACCGAAGTGCAGGGCGTCTTCTACTTGTTTCGCAGTCGCAACTTCAACAGTAACCGGTAAGCCAGTCAGTTCTTTTGCTTTCTGCAGCCGGGGTAAACCTTTGGTACCAATACCTTCGAAAGAACCCGGGCGGGTACGGGGTTTCCAGATACCGGCACGTAATACATCTACTTTACCGGTTTTGGCGAGGGCCTGCATCGTGGCCAGTGTTTGTTCCTCCGTTTCTGCGCTGCATGGACCAGAAATGATCAATGGTTTTTTATCAGAAGTAGGATCGCCGAATTTCGTGTTAGCTAAGATCTGTTCCATATGAAAAAGTGTACGTGTAAATTAAGAAAAGTGTTTGTTAATTAATGATTTATGCTTACTTCAGTATCTTTTTTATCTTGTTCGACTTCTGGATCAACTTGTAAAACGCGTCATAGTCTTCGTTTTCGAGCAATCCTTTCATCTGTTGCAGTTGGTTAATGTGCTCGTCCAGTACGTCCAGTACATTGCTGCGGTTGTGTTTAAAGATAGGCACCCACATATCCGGCGAGCTTTTCGCAAGACGTACAGTGCTTTCAAAACCGCCCGCCGCCAGCTCGAAGATGCGGCCATGCTCTTTTTCTTTTTCCAGTACCGTCAGCGCCGGGGCAAAAGAGGTAATGTGCGAGATGTGGGAGATATAAGCCGTGTGCAGGTCGTGCTCTTCAGCATTCATGTATACCAGGCGCATCCCTATTTTATCCACCATATTCTCCACGATTTCCAGGGCATCTTCCGCGCTGTTTTTCACATCGCACAACACCATGGTTTTATTCGTAAAGAGGTTTCTCAACGCAGCTTCCGGACCGCTATACTCGGTGCCGGCCATCGGGTGGGCAGCAACAAAGCGACCTCGGTTGATATGACCGGCAACGAGCTGTAATATTTTTTCTTTGGTAGATCCCACGTCCATGATTACATGGTCGTGCTTTACTTTATCGAGCATGGAGGGCAGCAGCTTCAGCACAGCATCTACGGGAATAGCCAGGATGATCAGCTGCGAGCGGTTCATCGCATCTTCCAGTTTCGCCGTTTCATCGATGATGTTTAATTCGCGTGCTTTCAGCAGGTTCTCCTCGCTATTGTCTACCCCAATGATCCAGTTGGCCAGTCCTTTTTCTTTCAGACTGAGGGCCAGCGAGCCGCCTATTAAACCTACTCCTACTACGGTTGCGATCATTTTTCTTTCTTTTATTTTGATTGCTTTATCCGGTCAATGGCCTCAGCAAAAACTTTTTCATCCTTACAAAGACTCACGCGTATGTAGCCTTTACCATTCTCTCCGAAAATGCCGCCCGGCGTAATAAACACTTTCGCCTGCTGCAGTACTTCGTCACTCACTGCATAACCATCGGCATAACCGGCAGGAATTTTCGCCCACACGAACATGCCCACCTGGTTGGTATCATAAACAGCACCGATCAGGTCTAACAGTTCAAACACTTTCGCACGGCGGCCGCTGTATATCTTGTTCAGGTTGTCGTACCAGTCTTTATCCAGCTCCAAAGCCTTTACCGCAGCCATTTGTACGGGTTGGAACATACCGCTGTCCATATTGCTTTTGAAGCGCAGCACTTCATTGATCCACTCCGCTTTGCCAGCCAGCATACCCACGCGCCAGCCTGCCATGTTAGACGATTTGCTCAATGAGTTTAACTCCAGCACCACTTCGCGGGCGCCTGGCACGGAGAGCAAACTTTGCGGATGGTCGTTCAAAATAAAACTGTACGGATTATCATGGCACAGCAGGATGTTGTGTTTGGCGGCAAACGCGATCAGCTTTTCGAAAAAGCCGGGCGTAGCCTGTGCGCCGGTGGGCATATGCGGGTAATTCACCCACATCAGTTTTACCTTGCTGAGGTCTGTTTGCTCCAGAGCCGCCAGGTCGGGCTGCCAGTTATTTTCTTCTTTAAGCTGATACGTTACCGGGGTGGCGCCGCTCAACTGTACTGCCGAACGGTACGTCGGGTAACCCGGATCCGGGATCAGCGCTTCGTCACCTTTCTCGAGGAAGGTCATGCAAATGTGCATGATGCCTTCTTTGGAGCCGATCAGTGGCAGCACTTCCGTTTCAGGATCCAGCTGCACGTCATAAAACTTTTTATACCAATTGGCAATGGCCTGACGCAGTGCGGGAATGCCTTTGTAACCCATATAAGCATGCGTGTTAGGCAATTGTGCATGTTCATTAAGCGCCGCTACTACAGCGGGATGCGGCGGCAGGTCGGGACTGCCGATGCCCGGTTAATGACATTGGCGCCTGCCTTGTTCATCAACTCTATTTCCCGCAGCTTTTTCGAGAAGTAGTATTCTTCGGTATGCTGTAATCTGCTGGCTACTGATATTTGCATGGTGTATGCTTTATGCGTGTGTTAATCCTTTTTGTAGATGCCTAAAATCGTCAGTTGATCTGTTAACGGTTCAATCCTTTTTAATGCCTTGCGGAAGTGTGATAAATCTTCGAACTCCATATCCGCGTGAAAGTAATACGTCCACTCCTTCGCCGGTATCGGGAACGACTGTATCTTGGAAAGACCGATACCTTCGGCCGCGATCATGCTCAGTACTTTGGCGAGGCTGCCACTTTCGTTGGGCGTCTGGAAATATACGGAAGATTTATTGGCGTCTGCTGCGGGCTCCACGCCGTTGCGCGAAATCGCCAGGAAGCGCGTGTAGTTGTTTTTCGCTGTATGAATGTTGGGGGCGATCACATCCAGCTCATAAATTTCGGAAGCCAGTTTAGAGGCAATGGCCGCAATAGTTTTCGATTTCTTCTGGTGAACGTGTTTGGCACTGAGCGCAGTATCTTCCGACTCTACCAGTTTGATGTGTGGGTATTTTTCCAGGAAGGCCATGCATTGCAACAGCGCCATGGGATGGGAGTGCACCTCTTTTATATCTTCAATGCGCTGGCCGGGCAAAGCCATCAGGTGCTGGTTGATTTGCAGGTACACTTCGCCGGTAACATGCAGGCCGGAGTTTTTCAACAGGCTGTAGTTCGGTAAAATGCTGCCGGCAATAGAATTTTCGATGGCCATCATACCGGCATCCGCCTCTTTTCCCACTTTTACCTTTTTTACAAGCTCGGAAAAAGAGGAGCAGGCTTCAATTTCGGTTTGCTTACCATAATACCGCTGGGCGGCCTGCTGATGGAAACATCCTTCAAATCCCTGAATTGCGATACGCATTGTTCGTTGTTGTTGTTTTTAATGATAGGTATTGGATAAAAGAAAAAGGGCCCCTTAGGTGGGACCCTTTTAACTATTTCGGCTTTATGTCAGCTTCATATTTACAAAAGAGTCCCCTGCTTCCTTGGATAAAAGAAGTAATAAAAAAGTAAAAGAAGTAATGGCTCTTGTGTAACATAAAACTAATTGGCTAAAGACATTAAAAAAGGCCTCCGGTTTACCCGAGGCCCTTTTTTATATTTTTATCTGCTTATCGCAAAGGAACCCGGCTATTTCTGATACCAGAAAAAGTAGAAACCGTAAAAGTAACCAAAGGTTGTTTGCGTTTGCATGATGTGTTGCTCGTTATTATTGTGACACAAATGTAAGTTACCATTTGAAATCTTCCACTACCTCCATCAAAAATTAACTTTTATTCAAACGTTCTATTCTTTTGATAGATTTCTTTTAAAAAAGAATCAAATTAAAGGTGCTTCATTAAATTAAAATTGATAACCATACATTAGTTGTTGCAGCAACTAATTACATCTTTTCAACTATTTGCAGCAATCTTAAGTAAAAAAGGTTAAAAAACAGGAAGGCCGCTTCCCGGAAGGAAGCGGCCTTGTAAAACCTTTATATTGCTTTGCCGATAATTAGTGAGCAGCAGGAGCAGGAGCAGCAGTGGTAGTATCAACCGGAGCGATAGCGTTAGTATCGATAGGAGCTACGGTGTTAGTGTCAACCGGTGCAGCAACTGGAGAGTCGATAGCTACGTTAGTAGTATCACCAGAAGTTGTAGAAGCGTTGTTGCAAGAAGCAGCGAACAGACCCAGAGCCAGAGCAAAGAAAGAAACTTTCAGTACGTTTTTCATGATAATAATTTTAGTGTTTTAGAATTATAATATTTACTCTTTATACTGGATCAAAAGAAAGGTAACCCACAATTTGAAAAAAAAATTTTTTCGGTTACTTTGGGTTACTAAATGCAGTAAACGGTATTAATAAGTGAATAACATTCAGCACATAGAAAGGGACCAGGAATTATTGCAAGGCTTAGCTAACAGCGATGATAAGTCATTGGAAATCATTTACTCAGATAATTTTCCGATGATTTACAGAATGGTTTTACAAAACAACGGCTCGGAAGATGACGCCAAAGACCTGTTCCGGGAATCGGTGATCATCTTATATGAAAAGGTGCAGGAAGGCGGTTTTGTATTGACCAGCAGGCTGAAAACATACATCTATGCCGTGTGCAGGCGGCTGTGGTTGAAAAAGTTACAGGGGCAGGCCTGGCAGGGCACCATTACCGAGGAGCTGGAAGACGTTACGCCCATGGAGGATACGATAGAAGAGCATGCACGGCGGGACGAACAGTTCAATATAATGGAAAAGGCAATGGGCAGCATGGGCGAACCCTGCCGCACGATCCTGGAAGATTATTACCTGCGGAAGAAGTCGATGCAGGAGATTTCGGAGAAATTCGGGTACACGAACGCCGAAAATGCCAAAAATCAGAAGTACAAGTGCCTGATGCGACTTAAGAAACTATTTTTTGCACAATATAAATAAGATACAGAGGGTCATTAGTGATGAATGATATCCATAACATACAGGAAATTGAGCGATACCTCGCAGGCGAGATGAGCACGCTGGAAGCTGCCGCCTTCGAGGCCAAACGCCGCGCCGACGCCTTGCTGGACCAGCAGGTGGTGCAGCAACAGCAGCTCGTTCAGCAGCTGGAAGCGTTTGGTCGGCGTAAACAGCTGATGAGCAAGCTCAATGCCATCCACGAAAAAACTGATCTCACCGCACTGAGAGCAGAAATGGCGCCCAAACCGTCCAAGCTCCGTTTCCTGAACCGCCGTACGTTAACGGCCGTTGCTGCCGCGGCCTGTGTGGCGCTGGTTACCTCCCTGAGCACCATAGCGGTGATGCAGAAGGCTGCCAGGAAAAACAATGCCGCCCAGTACGAAAGTGTACGCCGGGAAATGGTACAGATCAAAACACAGGTACGCAAACTCAATGTTGGCGAAGCCAAACCCGCGCCCATGGCGCCCGGTAATTTCGGCGGTACCTGTTTCGCTATTAACCGTTACGGTTACATGCTTACCAACAGGCACGTAATCGATGGAGCCGATTCTATCTATATTCAAAATAATAAAGGCGAAGTATTTAAAGCCTACAGCGTATTCGAAGATGCGTCCAGCGACCTTGCTGTACTGCGTCTGGCCGATTCCACCTACCGCACCGCCCCCTTCCCTACTCCCTTAAACCGGGTGCTTCCCGCCTTGGCGAAGAAGTGTTCACCATGGGTTACCCCCGCGATGAAGTGGTGTATGGGAAAGGTTATATCAGCGCACAAACCGGCTTCGCCGGCGATACCATCGCATACCAGGTGTCTATCCCCGTTAGTCCGGGTAACAGCGGCGCACCGCTGCTCGACAACAAAGGCCAGATCATCGGTATTATTACCGGCAAACAAAGCAGCAGCGGCGACATTGCTTTTGCTGTAAAATCGACGAACCTGAAACGCCTGCTGGACGAGATGCCTAAAGAAAGCATCAACCGGAAAGCTAAAAAAGAGATCAAGTCTAACGTAAACAGCCTGGAAGGGCTGAGCCGCGAAGACCAGCTGAAGAAGTTGGAAGACTATGTATACATGGTTAAAGTATACAAAGCGAGATAAATACACTACTACTACATAAGAGAAAAACATCCTTCCGGGATGCTTTTTTATTGTTGGATTCAGCTATGATAACGCTGCGTTGTCCAGGTCGTAAGCTCGGCATTGCTCATGTCGCGCAGCTCTTCAAAAGACACAGGACTAGCCACGGTTCCCCGTCGCTTACCTGGCCGCGGACGGATACAGGACGCAACACCTGCGCGCGGACGCGTTGGGTGCAGCGCCATAAAACCGCAGCCAGTAAGGCATAAAAACAGGCGGTCTCATATCTACTATTGTTTATTTCTTATTGATCCAGGTCCGATACCGTTCGGTTGTCCAGTAAATCAGGTCCTCATTGGGCATTTCGCGCAGCTGGTTATAGCTCGGGGTGTTCTTGTTCATAAAGTTAAGCAGCGAATCGCCGGTAAGACCGGTCACCTTGTGCACAAACTGCTTGGAATAGCGGAACTCCACGTATTCATCCAGCTCGTTCTGGGCAAACTGTTGTTTAAACTTGCGCTTATCTTTCTCCCGCTGCGAATACCGGGTAAAGGGACTGAAAATAATACCGAACCCCTCTGCACGCTTGGATTTATCGACCAGGTCTTTGTTTTCCACACTCAGGATGTGGCGAAACTCGTTGGCACGATCGATTGAGTCGAGCTGGTATGCATTGTATTTGGAGGTGATTTCCACGCCCTGCAAGAAGTGTTCTTCCACGCCCAATTCGGCGTTGTGCACTTCGGTGCCGCTTAATTGTCGTACCACAAAGGTATCGGCCCTGTAACCGATGTACGAAAGCACGATGGTATCGTTTTGCTTCGCATTCAGTCTGTAATAACCACCTTTATCAGTAAACACGCTCTGGCGGTTGGCCAGGTTACGGGCAGATGCCGGATAGAGTACAAGGCGGGTGTTTTTGTCCACCATTTGCCCGCGAACGGCTACCGGATTCAGCTGCTGAGCGGATGCGCCGGAAATGCAGCAAAAGAGGCCGGCCGCTGCGATAAATAAAGACAAGCAGGATTTCATATGAAACAAAACAAATTCGTTACAAAATAGTTAAAGGGCAGCCGGGGTTATAATGCCTGCTGTTAAATGTATCACAAAAAAATCCGGCCAACTTTATTCAAGTTGGCCGGATTCATGGAATTTTTTAAAAGGAGCGCAGTAGTGAAATAACTTCATCGCGCGAATAACCAAGTTTAATCTGGATGCGCCCGATAAGCCGATCCTCTTTTCCTTCTTCGAAAAGAAGATCGTCGTCTGTTAATTCGGCGTACAGCTGTTTCAGCTTGCCTTTAATTTCGTTCCAACTGCCTTTGATGATTAAAGTGTCCATAACTGCACAGGTTTTAGCGTGAACAATCAGGGGTAATCTTCCCTCTCAAAGGCCAAATCCGTGCCAAAACGGATCAGTTCACCTTAACAGTGGTCACGAAATCGGTGCTTTTACCGGCGCCCAGGCGTTTTAACATCATCCCATTGTTAAAGGCGTCCGGAGGCGCACTTAGGTTCTCAATGGCAATGCTGTTGCGGTGAGGCGGTATATAAACTTGTAATATCGGGTAGCTTTCCTCCGGCGACAACGCGATGGTAATGCCCTTGACCGGATCGTACAGGCGGCACAGCGGCTGAGGCTGAATAAAGTTGAGGGTATAGGAGTTATCCATATTTACCCCGGTCAGGGAGGTCAGCTTTTTAAATGTATTGTAGCGTACCAGGCGGCCGGTTGGGATCAGGCTGTTGTCGAACTCAACGATTTCATTGGATGCGAACTGCAGTTCCAGCTGATCTACAGGCGTACCTGTTGTGAAGTAAGGATGCCAGCCGTCCATTACAGGAATGGGGCCTGTGTGGCGGTTTGTAACGCGGGTTATCACTTTCAGCTCGTTCCGGGGCATCAGTTTGTAATGCACATGCACAGTAAAAGGGAACGGATAACCGGGATCTTCAGCATTGTATTCGTACTCGAGGGTAATCGATACGTAACGGGCGGTAATCTCCTCTTCAATTACTTCGAAATTGGCATCGAACAAGAGGCCGTGGATAGGCGATTTTTCGATGTTATATTCTATTCCGTCCCAGGTGTAACTGCTGTCTTTCAGGCGGCAGGCGAAGGGACTGAGTTTTACGCTTTTAAAACTGGTGGTAACTTCTTCTGTGTATTGATCGAGACTTTCGTAGTTATCTATCAGGTTAAGCGGTTTGCCGTCGTGCTGTATTTTAAAACCATGCAACATGGCGCCATAATTCGGAACGATATCTACTTGTGTGTTGTTAACATTATCCTTTAACGTGATAACATAGAAACCGTTTTCTTCATTTCGATTAATGCTAAAGCCCATTGTCTTTCCTGAATTGTGCGGTTAAATTACGAAGTGTTTTAGAAAGTTTTGGTAATTGCTCCAATAATTCTGTAAAAGATAATGCATTCAATTACCCCAAAACTTCGACCAAAGGCAATACAGCATTGAGTTTCCACGCGTTAACAAAGTTTACGGATAAATATTTCTCTTTGGTCCATGTTTTGAAAAACACAACAAAAAAGCGGGGAAAGGTTGCCCCTCCCCCGCTTTTAGCCATATGCTACTAATTTAAATATACTTGTTCACGAGGTTTTCCAGCCATTCCTGTCGACCACTGATCTGCCTGGGCTCCCCGGTAGCTACCGCAAACTCGCGGAGGTCTTCAAGGGTCAGCTTACCATCCTCAAACGCTTTACCCTGGCCACTATCGAACGAAGCGTAACGATCCTTACGGAACTGCCTGTATGGTGACTCACGCAGTATTTTATCAGCAATAATGGCCGAGCGGGCGAAGTTGTCGATCCCCCGATGTGCGCATGGAACAGGTCTTCCAGGTCGGTAGAGTTTCGGCGCGCCTTCGCATCAAAGTTTACACCGCCGCCGGCGAAGCCGCCAGCCTCCAGGATCACGAGCATGGTTTCCACCATTTCGTTCAGGTTATTGGGGAACTGGTCGGTATCCCATCCATTCTGGTAATCGCCGCGGTTGGCGTCGATGCTTCCCAGCATACCGGCATCCGCAGCGGTCTGCAGCTCATGCTGGAAGGTATGGCCGGCCAGGGTCGCGTGATTCACTTCTATATTTATTTTGAAGTCTTTATCTAGGCCATAATGACGCAGGAAGCCGATTACCGTAGCGCAATCGTAATCGTACTGATGTTTGGTTGGCTCGCAGGGCTTCGGCTCAATGAAAACGTGCCTTTAAAGCCCTGTTTGCGGGCGTAATCGCGGCCCATAGCCGGAAGCGCGCCAGGTGCTCCTGTTCGCGTTTCATGTCGGTGTTCAGGAGGGTCATGTACCCCTCGCGGCCGCCCCAGAACACATAGTTTTCACCGCCCAGCGCTATCGTAGCGTCCATGGCATTTTTAATCTGCGTGCCGGCGTAGGCTACCACCGAAAAGTCGGGATTGGTGGAGGCGCCGTTCATGTAACGTGGGTTGCTGAACACATTCGCGGTTCCCCAGAGCAGCTTTACGCCACTGGCCGCCTGCTTCTGTTTGGCGTACTCTACGATCATCTGCAGGCGGGCTTCGTACTCCGCCAGGCTATCGCCTTCGTCCACCAGGTCAATGTCGTGAAAGCAGTAGTACGGCACGTCCAGTTTGGTGATAAACTCAAAAGCTGCATCCATCTTGTCTTTTGCACTCTGCGCAGGATCGGGGGAAATTAACCAGGGAAAGGCCTTGGTACCTGGACCAAAAGGATCGCCGCCGGTGCCGCAGAAGGTATGCCAGTAAGAAACCGCGAATTTAAACAGCTCCTTCATGGTTTTACCGTTGATCTTATGTTCCGGGTTGTACCATTTATAAGCAAACGGGTTGTCGGATTGCGGGCCTTCGTACTTTACCTGCCCAATACCTTTAAAGTATTCTGTGTTTCCTAACGTGATACTCATGATATGTTATAATTTTAAAGTGTTCTATTGACAATCAAACTTCAAATTACAGCATTTCCTGCAGACCGGCTTTCCAATCTGCGTAAACGTGTGCGTAAGCATCGCGTAATGCCGGATCGGGGGTAATGGTCGACAGGCACTCCATGCCGTTAAAGGCTTCACGCATCTCTTTATAATAGCCCAAACCTACGCCCGCGGCCCGTGCAGCACCCAATGCCCCGTCGGTGTTGTACAGTTCAATGGTGACGTTGCCTGTATTCGCAAAAGCCTCGCGGAACAGGGGACTCAAAAACATGTTCGCCTTACCGGCCCGCACCCGCTCGATCTTCAGTCCCATTTCGCGCATAATGTCCATCCCATACGTCAGTGCATACACGATACCTTCCTGTCCCGCGCGCAGCAGGTGTTCCTGCTGGTGAACGTTAAAATTCAGATGACGGATCATGCCACCGAAAGGCTTGTTTGCCAGGATACGCTCCACTCCGTTACCAAACGGATATACCTGCAATCCGGCCGCGCCCAGTGGCGCTTTGGCGGCACGATTATTCATTTCTTCGTACGATGCCCCGCTCACCTGGTGTTTCAACCAGCTGTTAAGTATACCGGTTCCGTTGAGGCACATCAGCACGCCATTTCGGGGTTGCTCTTTCGTATGGTTCACGTGTATAAAGGAATTCACGCGGCTTTGCGCATCATAAGCAGGCTGGTCGCCCACCGCGTATACCACGCCGGACGTACCCGCAGTAGTGGCAGCTTCGCCAGGTTGCAGCACGTTTAAGGAAAAGGCGTTATTGGGCTGATCACCGGCGCGGTAGGTTACCGGCGTGCCTTCGGCGATGCCCAGTAATGCAGCGGCCTGCTTCGTTACCCGTCCCTGCTCACCGAATGTGGGCACTACTTTGGACAGGATGCTCTGATCGATGCCGTAGAAGTCGAGCAGCTGCTGGGAAAGCGTTTGTTCTTTAAAATCCCAGAAGATGCCTTCGGAAAGGCCCGAAAGTGTGGTACAGGCTTCTCCGGTGAGGCGCATGGCGATGAAATCGCCCGGGAGCATAATTTTATCGATCAGCGCATAGGTTTCCGGCTCGTTTTCCCGTACCCAACGGAGTTTAGAGGCCGTAAAGTTTCCCGGCGCGTTCAGTAAATGTTGCAGGGCATACTCCTCGCCCAGGTGTTGCAAGGCCTTGTCGCCCACGCCAACGGCGCGGCTGTCGCACCATATAATCGACGGTCGCAGCGGTTGCTGGTTTTTATCCACGCACACCAGGCCATGCATCTGGTAAGCGATGCCGATGGCTTTTACATCGGCCGGTGCAAAGGAATGTTGTTTTCTGAGTAGCGCCACGGCCTTCTGTACTTCCTGCCACCACGATTCCGGGTCCTGTTCGGCCCAGTCGGCATGCGGCGCATGAATAGGCAGTTCCTTATCGGTGCTGGCGGCCGAGGCCGGGCTTTGCCGGAAACAGCATCCAGCAGCGCGGCTTTAATAGAGGAAGAACCGATGTCGAGTCCTAAAAATACATATCGCAGAATTTATCAAACCGAAATAAAAAACGTGTCCCTTTGTATTTCCGGTTGAAAAAATACAAAGGGACACGCAGACTAAGAAACTATTTAACGAATCATACCGTTAAAATTACCAAAATATGGTGTAGAGCGCGATCAGGATACAAGCCGTGACAATGGCCCCAAACGTAAATGCCGGTGATGTTTTGAACATCGAAGCATCCACTTCCAGCCTTTCGGGTTGTTTTTGCTCTTCGGATCGGCCAGTGAAATAATCACCATACCCAGCACACAGAACACAAACACGATACCCATACGGTCGATAAACGGAATTTCGTACACGCCTGCTTTATTCGGAGCAGCGAGGGCAATGTCGTATAAAGGAGCAAGATCGATCCATCCTGGTAAGAATTTCAGGATAAAGGAAAGGGCCAGGCCGCCAATCATAGCGAACAGCGCGGCTCTTGAAGTAGTTCTCTTCCAGAAGAAGCCCGGATAAACATCGCGAACACACCCGGCGACACAAAGCCGGTGTACTCCTGGATAAACTGGAAACCACCTTCTTTATCGATGCCCGTGAAGTTAGAGATCACGATGGCGAATATCATGGTTACGATCACCACGATACGGCCCATCTTCACTACATCCTGTTCTGAAGCATCTTTCTTGATTAATTTCTGGTAGATATCTAACGAGTAGATGGTCGCGATTGAATTGGCTTTACCGGCCAGCGAAGCCACTACCGCGGCCGTGAGGGCAGCGAAGGACAAACCTTTCAGACCGATGGGCAACATGTTCAATAACACGGGATAGGCATTATCCTGGTTCAGTTTGCCATCTTTCAGCATTTCAGCCTGCAATAAACCTTTCTGGTGCAGCACATAAGCGGCGATACCGGGGAGTACCACGATGATTGGCATCAGCAGTTTCAGGAAACCGGCGAACAGCAGGCCGTTGCGGGCGGTCTTCAGGTCCGCGCCCAGCGCACGCTGTGTGATGTACTGGTTACAGCCCCAATAGTTCAGGTTAATAATCCACATACCGCCAATAAGCACCGATAGTCCCGGCAGCGACAGGAAATTCTTATCCTCCTTACCCAAAATCATATGGAAATGATCGGGCGCCTGCGACATGATCTGGTTAAAACCGTTCACCGTACCAGGCGTACCAAACGAATCGCCTACCAGGTTCAACGCGAGGTAAGTTGTGGCCAAACCGCCCAGGATCAGGAAAAACACCGGATTACATCTGTATATCCAATTACCTTCATACCGCCCAGCGTGATGAAAATGGCGAACACCGCCAGCAGCGTCATACACACATAAAAGTTGATACCCGAAATGGTCGTAATCGCCAGCGCGCCCAGGTACAGGATAGACGTGAGGTTCACCACCACGTACAATACCAGCCAGAACGCAGCCATGATCAAACTTACCGTTTCGTTATACCGCTTCGATAGGAATTGCGGCATCGTGTAAATCTTGTTTTTCAGGTAGATGGGCAGAAAGAAAACAGCTACCACGATCAGTGTAGCCGCTGCCATCCACTCATAAGTGGAAATCGCCAGACCAATGGAAAAGCCGTTGCCGGACATGCCGATGAACTGCTCCGCGGAAATGTTGGAGGCGATCAGTGACGCGCCAATGGCCCACCAGGTAAGGGAGCCCTCGGCAAGGAAAAAGTCTTTGGTATCGGCAGTGGCTTTTTTCTTCCTTCTATAGATGAAGAAACCGTAACCCGCCACCACAATAAAATAAAATAGAAAAACCAGGTAGTCGTAGAAGTGCAAAGAGCTGTTCATGTTTATTTTTTCATTGAACGTGGTAATTGGAATAGATTTTTAGGCTTTCAAGATAGTATAAATTTTAAACGTACAATATACCCTTATTGTTTTTTTATTCTTTTTCCATGGATGGAATGAAAAAGGGAGCCAGGCTCCCTTTTTCGTTATTTCGCGTTCGTTATTTTGAATGTGTAAGCGTATTCCCCGGGGAGCTCCTTGGCCGTCATCTTCGGCACGTCCAGCTCGATACCGTCCTTTACCCTCTTCCAGCCTATTTTTTTGGTGGAACCGAGCAAAGTTACCGTGGTATTGGCTGCCGGTTGTACCGCTTTCAGGAAATTTGCCTTCGGGCAGCAGTGGTGTAATGGCGTACAGGTTATTGTCTTTCGTGGTAAAGAAGGCCTGTTTCACAGCGAACCCGGGATCCGGGTTGGTTGTCTGTTTTAAGATATACTCCCCGCTTGCATATCCGGGTTTCTGCTTCCAGTTACGGTCACCGGCCGACCACTGTACGGTGTTTTTCCATTTGCGCGTGCCGTAAATGGCTTCTCCGTTCACGTCCAGCCATTTGCCAATCTGTAACAGGCGCTCCTGCATGATGGGCGGAATTTTACCGTGTGCGTCAGGACCGATGTCCGGGAGCAGGTTGCCGCCACTGCTTACGATGTCGGTGAGCAGCAATACCAGGGGCCTGCGCAGAGTTATAGTCCTCTATGTCTTCATTCCTGTTATATCCGAATGAAAAGCCCATACCGCGGCACTCTTCCCAGGGGCGCGAAAAGCTGGCTCCGGCTTCATACTCGGTGGTGTAAAAGCCGCCGTGCTTCTGGCGGATACCTTTACCCCAGCGGTCATTGATCACAATGTTGTCTTTCACGGGACTGTCGTTATACATCCAGGCGATAATGTCGCGGGCTTTCCAGGTGGTATCGCTCTGGTCCCATTCCCCGTCGGTCCAGATGATATCGGGGTGGTAGTTGTTCACCAATTCCCTGATCTGCGGGAACATATGTTCATCCACATATTTATTATAATTGCCTGATTTATAAACGGGATTGTACCATTCGTACAGGGAATAGTAATAGCCCATCTTCACACCGGTTTTCTTCACGGCGCTGGTCAATTCGCCCAGCACATCGCGTTTGGCGGCAGACTCCATGGCATTCCACGGACGGCCAAATGCCTTGCTGGCCTCTTTGCTGGGCCATAACGCGAACCCGTCGTGGTGTTTGGAAGTGAGCACCACGTATTTGGCGCCGGATTTCTCCAGCAGTTTTGCCCGGCGTTGGGATCATAGTCTTCTACCTTAAATTCATCGGCAAAATTGTAATAGGAGTAGTTTTCGCCAAAACGTTTCTTGTGATAATTGTATACCACATCCTTGTTGGGATTGTTATTCCCGAATACCTGCCTGTTCTGCAACCAGTACTGGTACCATTCGGAATACACGCCTTTCGGCGCCCAGGCGGGCACGGAGTATACACCCCAGTGAATGAAGATGCCGAACTTGGCATTCTCAAACCAGGCCGGCACGGGGCGGCTGTCAATAGATTCCCAGGTAGGCTCATAGCGCTTCTGGGCTTCGGCAGTGGCGGGTAACAGGGCCAGGCCAAGCAAAATGTTCCGGATCGTTGTCTTCATGCGTGGTGTTTATTTCAGTTGATCTCCCAGTTCTATCGACTGTCCTTTAGGCAGCGACACGGGGAAGAGTTTGTCTTTATACTTGATAATGGTATTGTTGCCTGTCATCGCGGTGATCTTCGCCTTCTGCAGTTCCCCGTCCTTCCATTCCATGGTTACTTCAAAGCCACCGCGGGCGCGCAAACCACTCACCTTTCCCTCTTTCCATGATGGTGGCAGTGCGGGTAATAACTCCGGGAAATTGGTATGGCTTTGTAACAGCGCCTCCGTAATGCCTGCCGTGCTGCCAAAGTTCCCATCGATCTGGAACGGTGGGTGCGTATCAAACAAGTTAGTTAAGGTTGATTTCGTGAACAACAGTTGCAGGTGCTCGCTCACTTTGGCGCCATCTTTCAACCGTGCATAAAAGTTGATGATCCAAGCGCGGCTCCAGCCTGTATGTCCGCCGCCGCTGCTTAAACGGGTCGCCAGCGTGCGCCGTGCGCCTTCAAACAACGATGGTGTTTGTTCTGAAATCTGTGTACCCGGATGCAGCCCAAACAAATGCGAGATGTGCCGGTGGCCGGGGTCCACTTCCGCATAATCCTTTATCCATTCCATGATACGCCCGTCGGTGGTGAGTTTCGTCGGGGGCAACTGCGATATGATATCTTTCCATTTGGCTACCGATGCGGAATCGGTGCGCAGGATCGTGGCCGCTTCGATGCACTTGCCCGGAACTCACGCACGATCTGGTTATCCATGGTAGGGCCGTATGAAATACCGGTAGGCTCGCCGGTTACCGGGTGTTTGTATTTGTTTTCGGGGGATGATCCGGGAGCGGTTACCAGGTAACCTTCCGGACTTTTCACCAGGTAATCTTCGATGAACAGTGCATGCTCTTTCATGATGGGATAGGCGTTTTGTTTCAGGAACATATAGTCCTGGGTAAACGCGAAGTGATCATAAAAATGCAGGCACATCCGTGGCGCTGGCCAGCGGGAACGTGCCGAAGGCCGCATTGGCCTGTACCCCGGTTTTGCCGAAAGCGTCGGTGCAATGATGTACCACCCAGCCGCGGGCATTGTACATTTTCTTTGCCGTGATGCGGCCCTGTTCGCGCAGGTTGTTCATGAACGCAAACAGCGGAGCGGTGGTTTCGGTAAGGTTACACATTTCCGCGGGCCAGTAATTCATCTGCAGGTTGATGTTGGTATGAAAGTCCGCATTCCACGGCGCATCTATATGATTGTTCCAGACGCCCTGCAGGTTGGCCGGCAACAGGCCGGGACGGCGCGAACTACCCAGCAGCAGGTATCTTCCATATTGATAATAAAGGGTGATGAGCTCCCGGTCTTCCACCCCATTTTTTACATTGGCGAGGCGCTCGTCGGTCGGCACTTCTGTTTTATTATCGCCCAAAGAAAGTTGCACCCTTTGCATGATCGGTGCATGATCGGCGATGTGCTTCGCTCTTAACGCCGCATAGGGTTTTATTTTAGATAGATTGATCAGTTGCAGCACTTTCGCCACGGGATCCACGCCACGGTTAATATCCAACTTCGCAAAGTCATAGTTCGTGGCGCCCTGATGTACAACACGAGCGCTTCGGCGCCCTCGGCCTTCAGCGCATCCTTCGTCCGGCTCATTTTACCACCGGTATTCACCACCTGCACCGCCCCCGCAAATTTCATGTGCAAACCTTCCGGGCCGCGTTTGGTCGTGGTATTTTTATCATTGATCTGCCCGGACAACAGCAGCAGGTTATTACTCAGGCTGCGCGTGGTGCAATCCACATAATGCCGTGATGTGTCTTTCGTATCGGGCCGGTCGAGGTACAGCGTAGCGTTCAGTGCGCCGGGTTTGCTGGCGGAAATGCGTACAGCGATCACATTATCAGGAGCAGACGCAATTACTTCCTCCGTGTATTGTACACCATTATGTGTGAAAGTCGCCGTCGCCACGCCATTGATAATATCGAGTTCGCGGCGGTAGTTCGTAAAGTCAGTGAACCCATAATCAATATTGAGGTTCATCAGGGTTTGCATGGAGCGGAAGTTGCGCGCCACCTCACTCCCATTTTCGCTGGTAACGGCCACAAAATTCGCCTGCGCCAGGTCCTGTGCTTCTTTATTTTTTCCGCAAACAGGAGCTGACGAAGACTATCCAACACCTTGTATGCATTGGGATTGGCATCGTTAAACTTCAATCCGCCCCATACGCTTTCTTCGTTCAACTGGATGATTTCTCTATCCGGCCGCCCATATACCATGGCCCCCATGCGGCCATTGCCAACGGGAAGTGCCTGCAGCCAGTCGGCCGCCGGCTGTTTGTACCACAGCTTATTCGTTTGCGCACTTACTGGGAAAGTGCTGGCGATGGCCACCAGCACGGCATAGATCTTTTTCATATGGGAAAGGAATTAGCTAAATTTAATCGATCCCCTCCACGCTTACAAGTCGCTGTTAATAACCAATCAGTATTTGTGAATTTAGTCCATCAGGTCGGCCAGCTGCTTTGCTACAGCGGAGCCGATTGCTACGCCCATGCCACCCATGCGGGCAGCCACGAACAAGTGGTCTGACAGCCGCTTTACGATTGGTCTTTTCGTTGCGCCGAAGGCCATAATACCCGACCAGCGCATATCTACAGTAAAGGGAATACCAGGGAATAATCACGGTACGAAGTTTTTCCTCCAACTGGGACTGAATGCGCGCATTAAGCGCCAGTTCCGTGGTGGTTTCGCCGGCAAAATCGAGGTTGCGGCCGCCACCAAAAAGGATGCGGCCATCCAGTTCGCGGAAATAGTAGTACCCCTCATCAAAATGATATACACCTCTGAAAGGCAGGCCGGGTATAGGCTTGGTAATCAACACCTGCCCGCGGCCCGGTGTAACATCTTCCGCCGGCAGCAACTGTTTGGCGAAAGCATTCGTACAAATGGCCAGTCTCCCGGCATTAAAACTTATTGTTTCGTGCAACCATGAACGTTGTACCACCACTTCTGCCCCATCGCCTGTTTCTTCGTACCCCAGGACCTCACAGCCGGTTTTGATCTCTACGCCTTTTTCAATGGCCAGGTCGATGAGCGCACGCATCATTTTACCGGTATGCAGTTCTCCTTCGCAGTTATTTTCGATTAAGGCTTTGGTATTGAATCCGAAAGGTTTGATCTTTTCATCGGCACGCAGGTAGGCCGGCACACCCGGGATAGGCCACAGCATTTGATTCACTTCATCTATACGGTCGAGGGCCGGCAATTCTTTATCGGAGAGCAGTTCATAACTGCCATTTTCCCGGTAACCAATCCGTTCGTCACCAAGGCGTTCGCGAAGCAGGTGAAGACCTGCTTTGCGCAGGGCTACGAGGTTTACGATATCGGCTGCGGGCATGAATTGGAGGTCGGCCAGTATTTCGGTAAGACTGCCAATACAGGCGAAACCGGCGTTTCGTGTACTCGCCCCCGTAGGCAGTACACCCCGCTCCATCACTGCAATGCGGCGGCGGGGATGCCGCTCTTTGAGCGTGATGGCGGTGGACAGGCCCGTAATGCCGCCCCCAGGATGATATCGTCGTATTGCAGCAGACTTTGCTGTTCCCAGTAGCTTATCATGCCTGAGAAAGATAATAAAGTTTTAGCAAAGGCAGCTATTTTTGACCTACTGCCGTATAACGGAAAGATTTACTATCTTGTGGAAACTCCGGTGGTATTTACGCACCACGGACATACTACAACTGATCGCACACAATAGAGAATGACCTGACGGTAGTTACACACCGGCAGACGGAACTATAACTGATTGCATAAGAACTAAAACCAAAAAAGACCAGAAGATGAAACACTAAGGGCTTAACCCGCCCCCAACTGTGAATCGGCAGTGCCATGCCTGCCGTGTTCCGAGAAAACCAATATTCATTTTTATGGCGTGAAAAACCTTATTTGATGCTTAAGCTCATGTCGGCTTCGGTAGGCTTGTGCACCTACAACGCACAACGTCACCTGGCCAAACAACTGGACAGCATCCTGCAACAAACCCACCCCGTAGCAGAAATTGTTGTGATTGACGATGTATCGACCGACGGGACGCAGGACCTTCTGAACGATTACGCAACGCGTTATCCGGGCATTTTCCGGCTGGAATTCAACAGCGTTAACCAGGGTGCGAAAAAGAACTTCGAGCGCCTGCTGGCGGAATGCCAGGGGGATGCTATTTTCCTCAGCGATCATGACGACATATGGGCGCCGCAAAAGTGTCGCGTATGCTGGCTCATTTTAATACGCATCCGGAGGACAAGGTACTGTTCAGCAATGCAAAACTCATTAATGATGCAGGTGAAGAGCTGAAAGGCTGCCTGTGGACCGTGAACCGCTTTACGGCAGAGTCGCGCAGTTTTGCGGGTTGCAGGGAAGACCTGTTCCGTTACCTGCTTCGGCACGAAAGAATGGTAACCGGCGCCACGCTGGCTATCAGCAAAGATTTCGTAGCACAGCTGCTTCCATTCAGGATGATGAACCGCATGTGGCACGACGCCTGGATTGCGTTTGCAGCAGCCAGTCATGGGGCATTGAACTATGTGGACGAACAGCTCATCTGCTACCGCATCCATGCCAGCCAGCAGGTAGGCTGTAACGGCGCCAAACTCGAGCGCATGCAGTCGGGCGAAGACATGATCTCTCCCGTTATGCGCCGTGAACTGCGCAGTGCGCTTACACACGATGACCTGGTTGCACTGGTACACACGCGCAGGAAACGCGTGAAACAATGCCGCCGGCTGGGACGCTTTTTACCAATAAATCCGTCGATAACAGCGGAGCTGCGAACGGAGCAATATCATGCAGAAACGGCGTTTGCCCATCAATTCTCCTTCTGGAGAAGATGGAAGGAAACCCCGGAAGTAAAGATGTTCAACAAATGGCCGCAGGCCGCAAAAGCATTATAAACAGAAAAGGCCGCAGTGAGCGGCCTTTTCTGTTAGACTAAGTATCCAAACAACTTATCATCATTCTTCAACTCTGTGTAATCAATATTGTATTTATTCATGTTAGAGATCAGCTTATCGTAATCCTCCTTCACTCTCAACTCCACACCGATTAACGCCGGCCCCGTTTCTTTGTTATGCTTCTGGATGTATTCGAATCGCGTAATATCATCGTCCGGGCTCAGTACGTGACTCACAAACTCCTTCAAAGCACCGGGACGCTGGGCGAAGCGCACCAGGAAGTAATGCTTTAAACCCTCGTACAATAACGAACGTTCCTTTATCTCCTGCATGCGGTCGATATCATTATTGCTGCCGCTCACTACGCACACTACTTTTTTCCCTTTGATTTCGCCGGCAAAATCGTCGAGTGCCGCGATGGATAAGGCGCCAGCTGGTTCTACCACGATAGCGTCTTCATTATATAAACGAAGAATGGTGCTGCAAATACGGCCTTCGGGTACGAGGCGCATTTCGTCCAGTACTTCTTTACAAATTTCATAGGTGATCTGCCCCACGCGCTTAACAGCCGCTCCGTCCACAAACCGCTCAATCGCCGGCAGGGTAACAGGCCCGCCGTTATCCAGTGCTTTACGCATGCTGGGCGCACCTTCAGGCTCTACCCCCACAATTTTCGTTTGCGGACTGTACGTTTTAAAGTACGCGCCCACGCCGGATGCCAGTCCGCCACCGCCAACCGGTACGAATAGATAATCGATTCCCTGCTGGTCTTCAAGAATTTCTACGGCTACCGTTCCCTGCCCTTCAATAATCTTCAGGTTATCAAAAGGAGGGATAAAGGTCATTCCCTGCTCTTGCGTATACGCCTGGGCCTCCGCCGCGCAATCGTCGAACGTATCGCCGATTAAACGGATCTCGATGAACTCGCCACCAAACATCCGGGTTTGATTTACTTTTTGCTTTGGTGTAATAATCGGCATAAATACCACGCCGCGAATGCCAAGCTGTTTGCAGCTGTAGGCAAACCCCTGTGCATGGTTACCGGCGCTGGCGCAGGTTACGCCTTTTTTCAGCTGCTCCATGGGCAGGCTGCTGATCAGGTGGAAAGCGCCACGTAATTTATAGGAACGTACAATCTGTGTGTCTTCTCTTTTCAGGTACACATCGCACTGGTATTTTCTCGAAAGGCTTGCGCTGTATGTGAGTTCCGTGCGACGGACCACCGGCTTCAGCGAACGCGCTGCCTCCAGTATATTTCGTGCATCTACAAGGGTCAGTCCGGGCATTGTATTGATGGTTGGCTTTAAAAAATCAACCGGCTGCAAAAGCAGCCGGTTGACACAAATTTATGGTTTATTTACCAGGCCTCAGTTTTCTAACTGCGGCGCCGGCCTGCCACATTTCGCTTTCGCGCAGTTCTTTCAGTTCTGCGTCCAGTTTCTCGCGGTAGTCAGCAGTGCTGTTCGAGGCGATGGAACGGGCAGCTTCTTTACCTGCAGCAACGCTGGCGTACAGCTCGTCGAACACAGGCTGGGTAGCATCTTTAAATTTCTTCCACCAGTCGAGCGCACCACGCTGAGCGGTAGTAGAACAGTTAGCATACATCCAGTCCATACCGTTTTCTGCTACCAGCGGCATCAGCGACTGTGTCAGCTCTTCAACAGTTTCGTTGAATGCTTCAGAAGGTGAGTGACCGTTGCTGCGCAGTGTCTGGTACTGAGCGGCGAAGATACCCTGGATAGCGCCCATCAGGGAGCCACGCTCGCCGGTGAGGTCAGAGAATACTTCTTTTTGAAGTCTGTTTCGAACAGGTAACCGGAACCAACGCCGATACCCAGTGCGATAGCGCGCTGGCGGGCTTTGCCGGTTGCATCCTGGAAGATAGCGAAGCTGGAGTTCAGACCCTGACCAGCCAGGAACAGGCGGCGCAGGGAAGTACCGGAGCCTTTAGGAGCTACCAGGATTACATCGATATCAGCAGCAGGGATGATACCCGTCTGCTCTTTATAAGTGATACCAAAACCATGGGAGAAGTACAATGCTTTACCAGGTGTCAGGTATTGTTTCAGTGTAGGCCACAGGGTAATCTGACCGGCGTCAGACAGCAGGAACTGAATGATAGTGCCTTTCTGGGCAGCTTCTTCAATTTCGAACAGTGTTTCGCCTGGAACCCAGCCGTCAGCAACTGCTTTATCCCATGTTTTGGAGTTTTTCCTTGACCAACGATTACATTAAAACCATTGTCTTTCAGGTTGAGCGCCTGTCCAGGACCCTGAACGCCGTAACCGATAACTGCAATTACTTCGTCTTTCAGGACTTCTCTAGCTTTTTCCATTGGGAATTCTTCCCTGGTTACCACTTCTTCCTGTACACCGCCAAAATTGATAGTTGCCATGTGTTTTGTTTGTTTACCCGCTGCCTCCAACGTGAGAGAAGGCAGTGGCTGTTTGAAAATTTACTTGTGATTAAATGTAGTAGTTATAAAGATATACCTGACCGGTTAGCTTCTGGGTGCGTAACACCGGGAGGTAAGTTATCCATTTGTTTCTGGCCCAGGTTTTTCAGGTGTTCATGGAACCTGCGGCTCCATTTCACGATTGCCACCCTGCCGCTTTTGGTATACTCGATCAGCCCATATGGCTCCAGCTTTTTCAGCAAATCGAGCAACTCCTGCTGGTGCCCCGTTTTCTCGATCACGAAATAGTCTTCCGCGATCGTGAGAATGCGTGCATGGTTATCGCGTATCAGCCTTTCGATATTGCCGTTGGCCAATGCCTTGGTAGATACTTTGTACAGGGCCAGTTCCTGGTACACCACCTCGTCTTCCTCATGCACAAAGGCGCGGTGAATTTCGATGAGGCGTTCGATCTGCAGCACTACTTTGTCCAACAGCTCGCGGGTAGCCAGTACGGTAATCACGAACTTATACACACCGGGGATCTCCGTTTCGGAGGTGGTGAGGCTGGTGATGTTGATGCGTCTCCTTGTAAAGATAATAGTGATACGGTTGGTGATCCCTATGCGATCTTCCGTGTACACCGTTATTGTATATTCCTTTTGCATTTTACTGTGTTCTGTTAAGTGGTTTAGGTTGATGATACTAGTCGAGCCTGATCGTTGAAATAGGCGCGCCTGCAGGCACCATCGGGAATACGTTGTCTTCTTTTTCCACCACCACTTCCAGCAGATATGCACCCGGAGTGTTCAGCATCTCGTCGATAGCTGCACCGATCTCGGAGCGTTCTGATACTTTTTTCCTGGGATGAAAAATCCTTTCGCGATCTGTACGAAATCGGGATTGGTCATTTCGGTAGAGGAGTAACGGCGGTCGAAGAACAGTTGCTGCCACTGGCGTACCATGCCCGGGAAGTTGTTGTTCAGGATCACGATCTTCACCCCTATTTTAGACTGATAGATCGTACCCAGTTCCTGCAACGTCATCTGGAAACAGCCGTCGCCGATGATGGCCACCACTTCTCTTTCTTCTTTACCTACTTTGGCCCCCATTGCTGCCGGCAGCGCAAAGCCCATCGTGCCCATCCCGCCGGAAGTAATATTTGTATTGGGTGATTTAAAGCCGTAGTAACGCGAAGCGATCATCTGGTGCTGCCCTACGTCGGTAACGAGAATAGCTTCGCCGCTTGTTTTTTCAGAGATCAACCGGATTACTTCCGCCATTTTCAGCTCTCCTTCAGAAGGATACAGCTCTTTATGGCGTACTTTTTCGTCTTCCTGTTTGTCCAGTTCTTTGAAGGACTGTATCCACGCTTTCGTATCCTTCGCCTCTATTTTGCCGATCAGTGCCTGCAATGCTTCTTTCGCATCGGCATGTACCGGTGCATCGGCTTTGATGATCTTGTGGATTTCCGCCTCATCGATCTCGATGTGCACCACTTTGGCCTGGCTGGCGTAAGTGCTTACATCGCCGGTAATGCGGTCGTCGAAACGCATACCCACAGCGATCAATACATCACACTCGTTGGTGTTGATGTTCGGGCTGTAGTTGCCGTGCATGCCCACGTAACCAACATACAACGGATGATCTACCGGAACGGCGCTCAAACCAAGTAAAGTGGAAGCGATGGGAATACCTGCTTTTTCTGCGAACGCGATCAGTTCCTTCTGTGCATCGGAGATCAGTACACCATGACCACACAGGATGTAAGGTCTTTTGGAAGCATTGATCAATGCCGCAGCAGCTGCTACCTGTTCCATGTCCAGCGTTGGTTTTGGACGGTAGCTGCGGATGTATTCGCAGGGTTCGTATTGGAAGTCGAGCTTGCCGAACTGGGCGTTCTTGGTAATGTCTACCAACACCGGTCCGGGACGGCCGCTCTTCGCGATATAAAATGCTTTGGCAATGGCGCCCGGGATGTCTTCCGGGCGGGTTACCCGGATGTTCCACTTGGTAATGGGCATGGTGATGCCTATCACATCCGTTTCCTGGAACGCATCGGTACCGAGCAATGCAGCTGCTACCTGGCCGGTAATAGCTACCATTGGGGTAGAATCCATGTAAGCATCTGCCAGACCTGTTACCAGGTTGGTAGCGCCGGGACCTGAAGTTGCGAATACCACGCCTGTTTTGCCGGAGCTGCGCGCATAACCTTGTGCGGCATGCGTAGCACCCTGCTCGTGACGGACCAAAATATGATTGACCTGGCCAGTGACCGGAAGTCGTATAAAGCGTCATAAATAGGCATGATGGCTCCTCCAGGATAACCGAAAATGGTTTCCACGCCTTCTGCGATCAGCGAACGGATCACCGCTTCTGCGCCGGTAATCGGTTCTAACACCGGGGCCGGTGCGGGCCGCTTGTCAGACTTCTCAGTCTTCATCGGTAACACATCCTTCTGTTGCATCTTTAACATGTTTTGCGTACTTGAATAATATCCCCTTCGTTACCTTCAGGGCCGGCTTCACCCATTTCGATTTGCGGGCAGCCAGTTCTTCGGGTGTCAACTTCACATTGATCGTATTGTTAACTGCGTCTATTTCAATAATGTCATCATCCTGTACCAGGCCGATTGCGCCGCCTTCTACCGCTTCCGGTACAATGTGGCCTACCACGAAACCATGTGTACCGCCGGAGAAACGGCCGTCGGTGATGAGGGCTACGCTTTTACCCAAGCCTGCGCCGATGATGGCGGAAGTAGGTTTCAGCATTTCGGGCATACCGGGAGCGCCTTTCGGACCTACGTTGCGGATCACCACCACGTCGCCTTTTTTACTTTCCCGGAAGAGATGCCGGCGATCAGTTCAAACTCGCCGTCGAATACACGGGCGGGACCCGTGAAACGTTCCCCTTCCTTACCGGTGATCTTGGCTACAGAACCTTTTTCCGCGATGTTGCCAAACAGCATCTGGATGTGGCCGTTCGGTTTGAGCGGGGTTTCCAGCGGCAGGATCACGTCCTGTTTTTCGAAATCGATATCCGGAATGCTTTCCAGGTTTTCTGCGATGGTTTTGCCGGTAACAGTCAAACAATCGCCATGCAGGTACCCCTTCTTCAGCAGGTACTTCATCACTAAAGGAACACCACCGATGTTGTGGAGGTCTTCCATCATATATTTACCGGAAGGCTTCAGGTCACCGATCAGCGGCGTTTTGTCGCTGATGCGCTGGAAATCTTCCAAAGTGAATTTCACATTTACCGCCTTGGCGATAGCCAGGAAGTGCAATACCGCGTTGGTACTGCCACCCAGTGCGATCACCACCGTGATAGCGTTCTCAAACGCCTTGTAGGTCATGATATCGCTTGGTTTGATATCTTTTCCAGCAGGATGCGGATGTATTTACCCGCTTCCAGGCACTCGGCGCGTTTTTCCTCGCTCCGTGCGGGGTTGCTGGAGCTGTAAGGTAAGCTCATTCCCAGCGCTTCAATCGCAGAGCTCATCGTGTTCGCCGTGTACATGCCGCCGCAGGCGCCCATACCGGGACAGGAGTTCATCACGATGCCTTTGAAATCGCCTTCATCGAGCTGGCCGGCGATACGCTGACCCAGCGCTTCGAAAGAGGAGATGATATTGAGGTCCTGGCCCTTCCATTTACCCGGTGCAATAGAACCACCGTACACCATAATAGAGGGGCGGTCCAGGCGGGCCATGGCGATAATGGAACCAGGCATATTTTTATCACAACCCGGTACGGTGATCAGCCCGTCATAATACTGGGCGCCGCACACGGTTTCGATAGAATCAGCAATCAGGTCGCGGCTTACGAGCGAATAACGCATACCCTCGGTACCGTTGCTCATGCCATCGCTCACACCGATCGTATGAAAAGTAAGACCTACGAGATCGTTGGCCCATACACCCTTTTTAACGATCTGTGCCAGTTCGTTCAGGTGCATGTTACAGGTGTTGCCATCGTAACCCATGCTGGCCACGCCTACCTGGGCTTTTGCAAGATCTGCTTCTGTAAGACCAATGCCGTACAGCATCGCCTGCGCAGCGGGCTGCGTGGGATCCTGTGTGAGTACTTTGCTGTATTTATTTAATTCCATCTTATTATCTTAAGTAAGTTCCTTATTGACCTATTCTAAATCTATATAATGACTACAAAATAGCCGCAGAAGCGACCAAATTCCAAAACTGTAATTCCCCCGCTCCCGGTCGTCAAAGGGTTCCTTTTCGGCTGAAACCCTTTACAGCAGTAGAAATGATGATTTCGATTTTACACCATTCAAGGGTTTAAGGGGGCTATTTTCACCCGTGGATTTATTAAAATAATATCAGTTCCAAAGGGAAAATAGTATCAATACCGCTTCCCGTAGAGGGAGCGGTCTGGTAACTATTATCGTGGAAAACCCAATTAGCTTAATAAGTTAAGCTACCTGTGCTTCTTCGCGTTTGAATGCTTTTTCGATGACTTTCGCCTTGTAAGCCTGTTGAATGACTTTGCAGAGAGATTCGGCGAATGGTTTGGAGAGTTTGTGACCATCGAGGGATTCCCATCCGATGATCTCAGCAGCTGTACCGCAGTAGAACGCAGCTTCAGCAGTTTTCAGTTCTTCCACTGTGAACAGTTTTTCTTCCAGCGGAATACCCAGTTCGGCGCAGATTTCGATCACAGTAGCGCGGGTAATGCCCGGCAGGATAGCACCGGGAGGCGGGGTGTAGATCTTACCTTCTTTCTCGAAGAAAACGTTCGCACTGGAACCTTCGGCAACAAAACCGGCGGCGTCTAACAGCAGCGCTTCGTCAAAACCTTTTGCACGGGCTTCTTCAGAAGAAAGAATGGAGTTGATGTACAGACCGGCAGACTTAGACTCGATCTTGAACGCTTTGGGGTTCGGACGCTGGTAAGAAGAAGTCATCACGCGGATCAGCTTGTCGCCGAGGTAAGCGGGCCACTCCCATGCACAGATCAGCACGTTGGAATCCCGGGCAGCTTTCAGCGTCATGTTCGGGGGACAGAACACCAGCGGGCGGATGTAGGCTTCTTCAAAACCGTTCAGCTCCATCACCTTGTAACAGGCATCGATCAGCTCCTGGTTGGTCCACTTGTAAGGGATGTGGATCAGCTCACAGCTGCGACGGAAACGGTCGAAATGTTCTTCGGCCTTAAAAATCTTGATTTCACCACTTGCCGTTTTGTAACAGCGGATACCTTCAAATACTGCGTAACCATAGTGGAGCGACTGGCCATACAGGTCAGTTTTGGTCTCCGACGCCTTCAAATACTCGCCGTTGAAGTACAGAATCGTGTTCTCGTTGTAATAGCTATACATAGAAATTGGAATTTGTCATAAAAACGCCTTCCTCTTGTGGAGGAAGGCGTTTAATATCGTTGGTCATTATATACGCGCGCTTATCCTCCAATGTGCTGGTGGCTAATAATGACAATGACGATCACGACGAGCGTAATAGCCCAGTTGAGCTTCGGCACGATGTGATTCATTTTGTTATTGTCTTTGTTTAACCACATGGGAGGTTATATGTTCTTTTTTACGAACACTACAAATGTATTTTTCTTCACCAGAAAAAACAATACAGACCCAAATATTTTGAAATATATCAACCAGACTTCCGTTTTTTGACAAAAACGAAATAAAACGTGACTTCTTTATCATTTTTTAAATAAGTATAGCAATCCGATAGGGATTATTTAATGACATCGGTTGTCATAAACACAAAAAAGCCGGCCACTTACGTGACCGGCCATATGAAAAGTTGCAAAATGTTACTGCAAACAGGCGTCAATGACGCCCTGAAGCTCCTCTTCCTTCGCCACCAGTGCCTGTAACAGGGTAAGTTGGTTTTTGGCGCGGTTGAAGTTGTGCTCCGGGTATTTAATCGGGTAGTACACGTCGCCATTCAGGTAATCGGTTAAGAACCGGATGCCCTGCATGTAAATCATGAATTTACCCGCATAAAACAGGTGTTCCTTTTCCGTTTGAGTAAGCGTGGGGCCTACTTCGGAGAGGTAACCTTTCATCAGCGCCTCATAGTACTCGCTCCGTACCGCGATCTTGCTGAAGTCCTGCTCTTCTTCGGATACGGGACATACATAAGTACGCACCATATCGCCCAGGTCAGATATCAGCTTACCGGGCATGAGCGTATCCGGTCGCATACACACAGTCCTTCGAAAGTACCTTGTTGCAGCAATACGTTGTTGATCTTCGTATCGTGGTGCATCACGCGGTCGCCGAAATCGCTGCTGGTCTTCAGTTTCTCGAAGGTTACCGCGATGTCGGAGTAACCCAGGAATGCTTCAACCAATGCTTCCGAAAAACGTTTTCTTTCTTCAGACGCTGTGCGGATCGCATCCTGGAAGGCGCTGTAACGAAGGGTAAGGTTGTGAAAATTGGGAATGGTGGCTTTAAAGCCGCTCATATCGATGCCCGCCAGCAGGCGCGCCATCTTACCAAATTCCTTCGCCGCTTCGTAAGCCTGCTTCGGATTGTCGGCCTGGTCCACACTCATAGAACCCGCTATGAATGGGATCAGTCGCCAGTATTCGTCTTCGAACACAAACAGTTCTTCGCCTGCCGTCGTTTTTATCGGCGTGATAAAAAGATAGTCCGGCGCCTTTTGCGCCAGGTAATCAGCCGCCAGTCGCTGGTTACGCGCAATTACCCAGGGTTCTTTGAACACATTTGTGTTGATCTTCTGCAGAACATATTTTTCGCCGTTTTTGCCACTTAACAGGAATGTGTTGTTAATATGGCCCGATCCGAAACGTTGCATCTCAAAATCGGCGGCATCCAGCCCAAAGGCTTTAATGATCACAATATTCACCATCTTATTTGCGGGTTCTTACTTCCAGAGATTGTCAGGGTATTCGCCTGCCTGTACCAGTGTGTTCAGGGAAGCCTGCACACCCGGCGCATCTTCTTTGTAAGTAACGCCAAACCACTGTGCAGTAGTCGGGATCACGTTTACTACACCACCACCGGCGCCGATGAACTGGTCAACCACCAGCGGGATGAAGAACTCAGATTTCGCTTCGTTGCGGTGCTTCTCCAGAAAGTTCTGGAACAATTTCTCGCTCAGCGGGAATACAGAAGGATGGAACGCGAAGAAGTTCATGGATACGATGGTGTTGGGCGACAGCTCATGCTTGGCGCCTTCGGCGTCTTCGAACTGGATTTTACCATCTTCTACCGCGATCTTCGTCCGCTCGTTGATGGAAGCCAGGTTGCTGTTCGCATCTACCTCGCAAACGCCACGGGATACAGAACCGTGCTCGCTTACAGTTTTACCCAGTTCGTAACCGATCAGGGCATATGTATTAGTGTTTACATCGTTTTTCAGGAAAGCTGCTGCCTTCTCGAACGCATCGCGACCGTAGAAGTCATCGGCGTTGATCACCGCAAAAGGCTCGTTGATCGCGTCTTTAGCGCAAAGAACAGCGTGAGCGGTACCCCAGGGTTTAGTCCTGTCGGCAGGTACTTCGAAGCCCTGCATGTACGCGCCCATTTCCTGGAAAACGTAGTCAGTAGCCACTTTACCTTTCAGCTTAGGCTCAAAAATCTCTTTAAATTCTGCTGCAAACTCCTTACGTATGATGAATACGATTTTGCCAAAACCCGCGCGGATAGCGTCGTAGATAGAATAATCAACGATCGTTTCTCCACTGGGGCCAAACTTCTGGATTTGCTTCAAACTGCCGTAACGGCTTGCCATACCGGCAGCAAGGATTAATAACGTAGGTTGCATTTGTTGATATTAGTTTATAATTTTCACGCTTTCTTTGAATATCGGGGGCTAAATTTAATCATTAAAACTTTTTGATCTATTTCTTTTTCCAGGACGACATTATTTATTATAACCATAATATAACAGATGAACAAATTAATCGTGACCGGAGCCCTGCTACTTCAGCTGGTAGCGCCCGCGTATGCACAACAAAAAACGGACCCGAAAGAAATCCACGATAAAATGCAATGGTTCGCCGACGCTAAACTCGGCATCTTTATCCATTGGGGCATTTATGCAGTGAACGGGATAGACGAGTCATGGTCATTCCACAACCGGAAAATCAGTCACCCGGAATACATGAAACAACTCAAAGGCTTTACTGCAAAGAATTACGACCCGCAGGCATGGGCCGATCTGATCAAAGAATCGGGTGCCCGGTATGCAGTTATTACTACCAAGCATCACGATGGCGTAGCCCTGTGGAATACGAAGTTTGGGAAGCTCGACGTGGTAAAGGCCACACCCGCCAAACGCGATCTGCTTACCCCCTTTTTTGCCGCCATCCGCAAAAACGGTATCAAGGCAGGGGCGTATTATTCGCTGCTGGACTGGACAAACAACGACTATCCCGCTTCCTAAAGGACAGCAGCCGTTATGATATTAAAAAGGACCCGGTCCGCTGGCAGAAGTTCATGGCCTTTAATAACGGGCAGATGAACGAGATCGCCACGAAATTTAATCCCGACCTGTGGTGGTTCGATGGCGACTGGGAACGCAGCGCAGATGAATGGAACGCCCCCGGCATCCGCAAAATGCTGCTGGGCCATAACCCGAACACGATCATCAACGGGCGCCTTACCGGTTACGGTGATTACGATACGCCGGAACAGAACTTCCCCGTAGTGCGCCCGCAATTTCACTGGTGGGAACTGTGCATGACCATCAACAACAACTGGGGATACCAGCCGCAGGACACCAACTGGAAAACACCTTACGAAGTGATTACTATTTTTGCGGATGCGATCAGCAATGGCGGTAATATGTTGCTGGACATTGGTCCCAAAGAAGACGGCACCATCCCCCGCAACAGGTAAATGTGCTCAAAGAACTCGGCGCCTGGAACAAGAAGCACGATAAAGCGATCTTCGGCACCATTGCCGGCCTGCCACAGGGACATTTCTACGGGCCGTCAACGATGGCTAAAGATTCTGCCACTTTATATTTATTCATCGCAGGTAATACCACCGGCCCGGTAATGATCAAAGGGCTCGACAACAAGATCCAACGTGTAACGGTAGTAGGCAATGGTGCGGCTTTAACACCTAAGATCGTGGGTAAAATTTCCTGGAGCCCCGTACCAGGACTGGTGTACATCGACATCCCGGCTAACGTGCAGGATAAGTACATGACCGTACTGGAAGTAAAACTGGACAAACCCGTTAAGTTATACCGCGGAAAAGGCGGATTAAATTAATCTATATGAAGAAGATTTTTGCGCCGTTAGTGGCGTTGTTATTAGGCTTTAACGCCTACTCCCAGCAACAGCCGTCGCTGATGCCACAACCACAATCGGTGGAGATGCAGACCGGCAGTTTTACCCTGAATGCGGCATCCCACATCGGGCTAACCGCCGCCACCGTACCGTTCGGCGATATGTTCAACGAATTCCTGAAGGCGAACTATAACTTTAAATTGCCCAGGGCAAAAGCTGTTGGCAGTGTTTCTTTTGAAGAGGATAAAAGTTTGCCGGAGGAAGGCTATGAACTGAAAGTGACCAGTAAGGGCATCAGCCTGAAAGGCAACGGTGCCGGGCTTTTCTACGGATTACAAACTTTACAGCAATTGTTCCCCGCCGGCAAAGCAACGGTTCCTGCCATTACGATCAAAGACGCGCCCCGCTTTACACACCGCGGACTGATGCTGGATGTGGGCCGTCACTTTTTCCCCGCATCGTACATTAAACAGTACATCGATGTGATGGCGCAGTATAAATTCAACCGCTTTCACTGGCACCTCACGGAAGACCAGGGGCTGGCGTATCGAAATAAAAAGGTATCCGCGCCTCCAATCTGTGGCATCAGTGCGCAAACAAACAGTGGTAGGCCACGCCGGCCGCAGCCGTGAGTACGATGGCGTGCCGCATGGCGGCTACTACACCCAGGAAGAGGTGAAAGATATCGTGAAATACGCGGCCGACCGCTTTATCACCGTGGTACCGGAAATTGAAATGCCCGGTCACGCTACGGCTGCACTGGCGGCTTATCCTTACCTGGGTTGCACGGGCGGTCCATATGAAGTAGGTACTACCTTTGGCGTGATGCGCGAAGTGTATTGCGCGGGTAACGATAGTGTATACGCCTTCCTGGAAAACGTGCTGGACGAGGTACTGCCACTGTTCCCCAGCAAGTACATTCACATTGGTGGCGACGAATGTCCGAAAGACCGCTGGAAAACCTGTCCCAAATGCCAGGGGCGCATGAAAGCGCTGGGCTTAAAAGACGAGCATGAACTGCAAAGCTACTTTATCAACCGCATGGAAAAGTACCTGAACAGCAAAGGCCGCAGCATCATTGGCTGGGACGAAATACTGGAAGGCGGCCTGGCCCCGAATGCCACTGTCATGAGCTGGAGAGGCGAAGCGGGTGGTATCGAGGCCGCGAAACAAAAACATGATGTGATCATGACGCCGAACACTTACCTGTACCTCGATTACTACCAGGGCAATCCAGCTGCGGAACCGCTGAACATCGGCGGTTACCTGCCGCTCAAAACCGTATATGGTTACGAGCCGCTGCCGAAAGACCTTACACCGGAAGAACAAAAACACATCATCGGCATACAGGGAAACATCTGGACGGAATACATCAAAGACGGCCAGTTCGCCGACTACATGACCTATCCGCGTGCACTGGCCGTGGCGGAAATTGCCTGGTCGCCCGCCGGTAAAAAGAACTACGATGCGTTCCTCGCCGCCCTGCCCGCCCAGCTGGCGCGGCTCGACAAACAAGGCGTTAACTTCCGTATTCCTGAACCACTGGGACTGGAAAACGGCGTCACCGACAAACCGGAAGCCACCGTTACTTTACACCCCATGGTAGCCGGCGCGAAACTGTTGTACAGCATAGATGGCAGCGAGCCTTCGATCCCTTACACCGGCGCGGTGAAAATCCCTTTAGCGGATAAAGAAAGCAAAACGCTGAAAGTAACGACCGTCACGGCCACCGGCAGAAAGAGCGCGGCCTATACGGCTACGTTCCTGCGCAGGGCTTATCAACCGGCGTTGACGGTAACGCCCGGGGCCAAAGGTGTGAAACGCGAACTGTTCAACACCCGCGTGCGCAAGGCGGCAGATTTGAACAACAAAACCGCTGATTCCGTAGCTGCTGTGCCCACCTTCGACATCCGTCCGTTTAGTGCAAAAGATGTTTACGGCGTTACGTTCTCCGGCCTCTTTAACGCGGAAACCGATGCGCTGTACGAATTTAAAACGTCCAGCGACGACGGTTCCCTGCTCTATATTGATGACGAGCTGATCGTAGACAACGACGGCGAACATGGCACGATCGAAAAAGCAGGACTGGTACCCTTGAAGAAGGGCTATCATAAAATAAAAGTGCAGTTCTTTAATGCGGGCGGCGCACAACAACTGATCGTTACCGCCGGTGTGAAAGGCAAACAAAGTATTAACTTGCGCAATGTGCTGTTTATGGCGCAGTAAGTTAAGATGAGCAAGCTGATTCAAACATTTCATACAACATGGCTGCCGGATATGATTTCGGCAGCCATGTTACGTTTAGACCGGGTGCATCCTGAAATACAGGGCAACAAATGGTTTAAGCTGAAGTACAACTTACAGGCAGCGGAGCGGACAGGTAAAAAGCAACTGCTCACGTTCGGCGGCGCATATTCCAATCACATCGCCGCTACTGCCGCGGCCTGCAGGATGATAGGCTGGCCCTGTATCGGGGTGATCCGCGGCGAGCGGCCGCCGGTGCTGAGTCATACGCTGATCCAAGCGGAGGCAGATGGCATGGAGTTGCAATTTATTTCAAGAGAAGCGTACCGCCACAAAACACAGGTGGGCTGGGAAACGCTGTACCCCGATCATTACATCATTCCGGAAGGCGGCCACAACGTATTAGGCGCATTAGGCTGTGAAGAAATTGCCGCCAGCCTGAATCCTGGTCCGCAAACGCCCGCTGCTGATTATACCCACCTGCTTTGCCCGGTGGGCACCGGTACCACCCTGGCCGGCATCATTAACGCCACGCAGGGCGCGGAAGTAATCGGCATCAGCGCACTCAAAGGCGCTACCTCGCTGGATGACGACGTGCAGGCGCTGTTAAAACCCGGCCATAACCCTAACTGGCGCATCTTTCATAACTTTCACGAAGGCGGGTACGGAAAAATTACGCCTGCCGTGATCGATTTTATGAATGCATTTTATACAGAAACAAGTATTCCGCTCGACGTTGTATATACCGCCAAAATGATGCTGGCCTTCAGAAAACTGGCGCTGGACATGTATTTCCCGGCAGGGTCGGTAGTGAGGCTGGTGCATACGGGGGCTTGCAGGGCAATCTTTCGCTGGCCCCCGGCGTTCTATGCTTTTAGCACGGTGTTCACTATATTTGAACAACTGTATGTATTTTTGCCAACTTATAGATTGAATGGTTTTAATTGTATGAAGCAGATTGTCAGATTACTATTCGCTGCGGGAATCCTAATTTTAAGTAACACGACGGTAAAGGCCCAGATCGCCAACCCGCCGGTATTGCCCAATTTCAGGCCCTGATCAAAACCGGCAAAATCCAGCTGGACTTTATCTCGGGTTTCCGGGGCGTACAACAAATCGGCGTACAACGCTCGCTCGATAGTGTCCTGAACTTCAATACAATAGGCTACATTGCCGACCCCAACGGGTTCCGCGGCAGTTATACGGATAACAAACCCCTGCCCGGTAAAAACTATTACCGCCTGCTCGTGACCTTCACCACCGGCCGTTTCCTGTACACCAAAACGATCCTGGCCGTAGAAGACAGCACCATCAATGCCAACACGAAACTGTCGGCCACCGATATACAGGCGATGACAAAAACCGGCAACCCTGCCGCGGGTGAAAAAAGGAGCCGGTTATTCCCTGGAAGCCTTCCAACTATATATATACCACTGCCGACGGCAACATCAACATCAAACTGCCGGAAGCACCCAAAAAGAAATACAAGGTTAAATTCTTCGAGGCCAACGGCGCCCCGCTGTTTGAAATAGAAGACGTAACCGAACCGTTCCTTATCATCGAAAAGGCCATTTTCCTGCACGCCGGCTGGTTCAACTTCGAAATTACCGAAGAAGGCAAACTCCTCGAAAAATGGAATTTCTACATCCCGCTTAACTACAAATCTTAATACGGCAGAGCCGGGATCATGGTCCCGGCTTTTTCTTTTCCATTCAACCGCCGTTGCATCGCACACTTCCACAGCATTACAAGCCCAGGCAAAGGGCAGGTAAAGGGCAGTTAAAGGGCAGGCAAAGGGCCCAGGTGGCTCTCAGCAAGCTTTCAGGAGGCTTCATTGGGGCAAAACCCGTGTAAATACTATGGTTTCGGGCATGTTCAAAATAGTAAGCCCTTAGACCATTCTAAGAGGATCCTTCGCTGATCCTTCGCTCATCCTATGCTCAAAAGGCTGTGGTGGCGGTTTTAACGTAGGATGAGCGAAGGATCAGCGAAAGAGGTAGTAAGGATGGTATATGGATGCGCTGTCGCTGAAGTGTGCGACGCAACGGCGGCTGAAGAAAGGGTAAAAGCCGGCTACATAACCATATCGGCGCCGAAAATTTCGCCGAAGTACTTGACGATCAGCGATTTTACTTCATTTTCATCCACAGGGCGGCCCAATTCTTTATCGAGGGAGGCCACCTGTTTGTCCGCAATACCGCATGCCACGATGTTGCCGAAATAGCCCAGATCGGTGTTAACGTTTAAAGCGAAGCCGTGCATCGTTACCCAGCGGCTGCAGCGGATACCCATCGCGCATATTTTCCGGGCTTTACCGGGCACATCTGGATCCAGCCATACACCGGTCTCCCCGGGTGAACGGCCGGCCACGATACCATAATCCGCCAGGGTGCGGATAATCACCTCCTCGAGGAAACGGAGGTATTTGCCGATATCGGTGAAAAAGTATTCGAGGTCGATAACCGGGTAGCCCACCACCTGGCCCGGGCCATGAAAGGTGATATCGCCGCCGCGGTTGGTATTAATGAAGCGGATCCCCCGGGCTTCGAGCTGGGCGTCGGAGATGAGCAGGTTTTCGATATGACCGCTTTTGCCAAGGGTATACACGGGCGGATGCTCGCAAAAAGCAGGTGATTTAGGGTTTTTCCCCGTTATCACGCTCGTTCCGGCGGGCGGTTTTAATGCGTACATTATCCTGTAACAGCGACTCCTGGTAACCCCGGGCTGTATCGTAAGCTATTGTCCCGAGGTCCTTTACCCTTATCTGCGTCATAACCATGCTCAATTTGAGGCATCAAAATTAACTAATAATCCGCATTACGTACCTTTGCAAAAATTTAGACTACATGACCGACGAAATGCTGGAGCTGGAAGACGAACTGGATAACGGGGAAGGCAGCGAGGAAATATATGAGCGCATCAATATGGTGGTGGACAAAGGCCAGAACCTTTGCGCATCGACAAGTTCCTGCTGACCCGCATTCAGCACGCTACCCGCAATAAAATTCAGCAGGCTATAGAAAATGAGATGGTCACCGTAAACGACAAAACGGTGAAGTCCAACTATAAAATCCGCCCGCTGGACAGAATCATCGTACTCTCCAACAAAAGCCCCGAGCATACGGAGATTTTGCCCGAAGACATGCCCCTGAACATCGTTTATGAGGATGAGGACATCATGATCATCAACAAACCGGCGGGATTGGTGGTGCATCCGGGCAGCGGCAACTATACCGGCACCCTGGTAAACGGCCTGGCCTATTACCTGAACGAAGATAAAACCCAGCCCATCCCGGATATTCCCCGGTTTGGCCTGGTACACCGCATCGATAAAAATACCACGGGACTGCTGGCGATCGCCAAAACCGAAAAGGCGATGACGGACCTGGCCAAACAGTTTGCGGCGCATACCGTACAACGCCGGTACATGGCACTGGTATGGGGCAATTTCGATGAAGACGAAGGTACCGTAGAAGCCCACGTAGGCAGGCACCAACGCTTCCGGAAGATCATGACGGCCTACCCGGATGGGGAATACGGCAAAGAGGCGATCACGCATTACAAGGTGCTGGAGCGTTTCAATTATGTGACCCTGGTGGAATGCAGGCTGGAAACCGGTCGTACCCACCAGATAAGGGTGCATATGCAGCATATCGGCCATTCGCTGTTTAACGACGATAGCTATGGCGGCAACCGCATTGCAAAAGGTACCGTGTTCACAAAGTATAAACAATTTGTAGACAACTGTTTCGAGGTGATGCCGCGGCATGCCCTGCACGCCCGGACCCTTGGATTTATTCACCCCCGCACCCGCAAGCCGGTACACTTTGAGAGTGAATTGCCGGAAGATTTCACCGCTGTATTAGAAAAATGGAGGCGGTACTCAAACGCCCGCACCTGATAAAAAGGCCCCGTGGATAAAATTATCGCGGGGCCTTCTTTTTGTACACTATTTTGCATGAAACGCCGTTTAATAGCGGGTTTTCCCCAAGCGCACAGCAACTGTATCGAGTAATTATTTTATAGAAAACATTCCATATATCAAATATTCTGCTAATTTAGTGGAACCATTCTGTCAATGAAAAGCCTTTTGAAATACCTGCTATGCCTACTGCCATTGCTGTGCGGTGTTACTGCCAGCAAAGCAGCCCCACTCCTCACGAATTTCAAATGGAATTCTACTTGTCTGAACGATTCGATCAGCTTCAGGATTACCGACGATATAGACCAGATTGACTCTGTGAAATGGAACTTTGGCGACCCGGCATCGCTGGCGCTGGATTCCTCGAAGCGGGAAGAGGGCGCAGGCCACCGGTACAGGGCTGCAGGATCGTACACCGTTACCCTGATCGCTTTTCGTGGGGGCGTGGCAGATACAAGCACGCAGGTAATCACGATCGTACCGAAGAAAATAGTGGATATGGGGCCGGACGTGACGCTCTGTGAAAATGCGGCGCCTTATGTCATCACCGTAAATGTGGACCCGTCCACACCGCTTACCGGCCTCGAAGTCATTACCTGGCAGGATACTATTCCCGGCGGCCTCACTTACGATGTGACTGAAATGGCCACCTACCGCATACAGTTCGACGGCTGCCAGCCCGACGACTCCGTGAACGTTTTCTACTCTCCCATCCCCGACTTTGATCTCGGCCAGAACCTGAACCTCTGTACGGACGAACGCATCACACTGGACGCCACCGCGCAGAACGCAGACTATCTCTGGAGCACCGGCGAAACCACGCCTACGATCCTGGTAGACGGCAACCGGAGCGGCATGTATACCGTGGAGGCTACCATTACCGGTTGCGGCATATATCGCGATACGATCATCGTCAACTTCAGCGGCATGCCGCAAACATTTGACCTCGGCCCCGATACACTGCTGTGGGGGAAACGATTACCTTAAGGGCACAGGTAAACAATGCCACAGGCTATCGCTGGAACACCGGCGCCAGAACGCAGACCATTGATGTACGGACACGCAATGCTTACTGGGCATTGGTTACGACCAGCACGCCCATGGGTGTATGCGATGTGGTAGATACCATCAACGTTAATTATAATCCGCTCCGCGACGTAAATCTCGGTAACGACACCACGGTTTGTGTGGGCGAAGCACTGGTGCTCACCGCCAACTACGGCACGGGCAGTTACCTCTGGCAAGATGGCTCTAAACAGGCTACCTTTTATGTTGATTCGCCCGGTTATTATTATGTGCGTGCGCAGATCGGCCGCTGTGTTTCCACAGATACGATCCGCGTGAATTACGACGACACGCTGAAAGTGAACCTCGGTCCGGATACGACTATTTGCCGGCTCGACAGGTTCGTATTATATCCTAACGGCGCGGGCCTGCAGTTTAAGTGGCAGGACAGCACCTCGTCGCCCACCTACGCCGTAACAGCACCCGGCATTTACGCCGTGGTGGCCAGCAATACCTGCAACCGCGCGGTGGATTCGGTGGAAGTGAATTTCCAGCAATGCGATTGTACGTTCTATTTCCCAACAGGATTTAGTCCGAATAATGATGGATTGAATGATTACTTCCGGCCGGTGTACCGGTGTACGTTCGCGGATTACAAACTGTGGATTTATGATCGCTGGGGTAACCTGATTTTCTTCACCACTGATCCCACGGTGGCGTGGACGGGCACAGTGAACGGGAAGGCTGCGGCGGCATCGACGTATGTGTGGATCTCGGATTATAAAGATGCGACGACCGGGAAAGTGTATAACCAGCGGGGAACGGTTACTTTAATCAGATAATTGGAACGCCCGGGGTTAGCCGGGCGTTTTTTATTCCTGTGTATTTTCAAACTTACAACTCCGCAACGTCCGCTTCACAAACGCCATATCCACCGTCACCGTTTTCCGCTCATCTTCCTCAAACCCCAGCGTCACATCATCAAACACATTCGTTTTCAAATGCCAGTGTATCCACCCCACCGGGAAAGGATTAATCGTACCGTCGGTCGCGTGCGTCACTTTAATAATAACGGTGCTGTCGCGCACCTCATCTACCACTACTTTGCACTGCGCCAGCGGTAATTTCTTGAAATCGAAAGAGCTGGTTTTAATAAGCGTATCCAACAACTGCGGACAGGTTAACTCTTCAGGCGGTGGCGCTGCCAGGTGCGTGGTATCTACCATCTGTATGCCGGCAGATAACGGCGTATCTGTTTTGTTGTCGGAAGCCGGTCCGCCGCACGCGATCAGGCCCAGGAAAAGAAAACAAGGGAACAGGGATTTCATATATATATCTATTGCTTAAAGTCGAAGAATTTAGCGGTGAAGTCTGCAGTCTCCCGTTTTTTAAATGCCACGTCCCACGTGCCGGAATACGTGATCAGCGCGGGTACCAGCAGGTCGTTCACCTTGGTCATCTGCACCACCATGCGAACGTTAAAGTCGAACAGCGCAGTTTTGTAAGAGAGGGAATATTTACGGCCCACGATCTCCCAGGTTTCTTTATCGAAATAGGTGACCAGCTCATTAATGACAATTTCCGAGCGGTCCAGCCGGTTCAGGTTATCGCGCGGAATGGCGGAAAACACGTAACAATCTTTGCCGATGTACGACTGCGATGTAATCGAAAAGTTATACAACTTCATTACGTCCGGTGTAAAGATCGCTACTTTTTGTCCTACGATAGGCACACCGGATATCGGTTTGCCGGGATTAAAGATCAATTGCTTCAGCTGGCCTTTATGTTTCTCCATGCTGCCACGCCCCTTCTCTGTATCCTGGCCGTTATCGCATATTTTCCCCGTTGTAAAAAAGAGATTGGCGTAGAGTTCCGCCGTATAATAATTATAATTCTTCTTCGCGGTGTAGAAGTCGCCGGTCGTTTTTTCGTCCACTACCTCCATATGGCGGCAGATCCCTTCTACCACCTGGCGGGTATGGCTTTTCAGCGAAGCTTTTACCTCTTTCTTTTTAGAGAATATTTTGATGTCGTTATCCGCGGTAAAGCTCACCTGGCGCAGGTGTTTGAAAGCCATGTAGAAAGTCGTGTCTTCTTCTACCCTTTTGATGAAGCCCGCCACATCGAATCCGAAGCGCTTGGCTTTCACCACCACTTCGTCCAGGTTGACCGTCATGCCTTTATAGCGGGCGGTATCCTGCGCAAACATCGGAAGGCAACAGTGTAACAATAACAGGAAGAAAAGAATTTTTCGCATCGCGCAAATTTAAGAAATAATAAAGACCTGCCTGGTCCGGCACTATCATTCAAATTCCAGGCCAGCGCGGCGAAACGCCCGTAGACAGGGCGATGACGAAGAAGAGCGAACGGGAAAAAAGAAATGTTAAATTCAGGAACCGGTTACCTTGCCGGCCACATACATTTGTGTGAGGGTGGGTGTGGGACTGCCGCCTTTCTTTTCCAACGTAACGGCAAACATTTGCGCGTCGCCGGATACGGCTTTCATTTTCTGCAGATTTTTGGACAGGTCGCCCATTTCAAATACACCGGCATCCACGGGTTTACCGTCGATGATGGCCCACAGTTGGTATTGCTGATCTGCCTGTGGTTCGGGCAGGTTGTTGATGGAGATCATTACTTCCTGCGAAGCAGCATTCCAGAACACGGTTGCCTGGCGCTCGGGGTGCGACTTAGATACGTCGCCCATTTTCACCATGCGCGTACCGGGATTTTTTACCATCGCCAGCATGCGGTCGGATTCCTGGAACCTTGCCTGGAACAATTCGTTCTGGGCCTGCAGCGAGTGGTTATCTTCGAGCAGGGCTACATATTTATCTTTATACTCGTTGTATTGATTCAGGTAAAACACATTCGCAGCGGCGCTGGCAAGGAACAATACGACGGCTGCCGCAGTACCTATCTGCCAGAAACGCAGTTTCCGCACCGATGCACCACCACCTGTATTTTCAGGGGATTCGTCGTAAATGTAGCGGGGTTCATCCGTTACAACTGTCTGCAACGTACTGTCGGTAGTGTCATCTTCAATAAGCCGGAAAATCCTGCTCCTTAATTCTGTAGGAACAGGCTTCGCCTGTGCGGTCGCCACCATTTCCAGGTACCCGTCCATATCCCGCTCGCAGGCTTCCACCGCGGCTTTGACTTCCGGGTATTGCGCCATCGCAGCCCTCAGCTCCTGCGCTTCCTGAACGGAAGCGGAGCCTACTACGTAGCTCTCAATAATACCGGATGATATGTAACGTTGAACGTCCACTTTGCTTACTATTGTTTTAATATATTTCTTAACTGTATAATAGCGTTTCGCATTCTAGTTTTCACGGTACCCAACGGGATATCCAGCACCTTGGAAATTTCTTCCTGGGTACACCCTTTAAAGTAGGCCAGATCTATAATTACACGTTGCTCCTTGTTAAGCTTCTCTAACACCTTAACAAGTCCAAGATGATCCACTGACGGGTTGACGGTTAATTGACTCGCATTATGATATACGTCGCTATCAATGTCCTGGATTTTCTGTTCCAGCTTGTATGCTTTAGAGCGTAATGCATCAATGGCAGTGTTGCGTGCGATGTTCAGCATCCGGTGAAAAGGCGGCCCTTTTCAGCGTCATATTTCTCGATGCTGCGCCAGATTTTAACAAAGACCTCCGGAGGATGTCGCCGGCAATATTCTCTTCATTAATGACTTTCAGGACCACCCCATACAATGCCGGAGAGTAGTGATCGTACAAATAGCCGAAAATCTGCTGGTCCCGGGCCCTTAAGCCAGCTACCAGTTCGGATTCAGTATATGTTAGAGCGGATCCCAATTAAAAAGTCAATAATTTAGTGTCACTAAAATAAAGAAATAAATTACAATATGAAATATTTTTTTTTCCTTACTTCGGAAAACTCATCTTGTAATCTACCCGCACTTTTCCTTTAGAAATGTCATCCAGCTTGCTTTTCAACATTCTTTTCTTCAAAGGTTTCAGGTGATCGATGAACAGTTTTCCATCGATATGGTCATACTCATGGAAAATCACCCTGGCAGTAATGCCTGAATAGGTGTCTTCATGCGGTTGAAACTGCTCGTCCACGTAACGGATCGTCACCGTTTCCGGGCGATATACATCTTCCCGAACCTTTGGAATGCTCAGGCAACCTTCGTTGTACGCCCAGTCATCCCCCGGTTTCCACGATATGTGCATTGATAAACGCTTTTTTAACACCTTTTTCCGCCGGATATTCTTTCTTCTCCTCTTCATCCATGTTATCGAATATCTGCTCACTGTCGATCACGAATAAACGAATGGACTTGTTGATCTGGGGCGCTGCCAGGCCCACGCCGCTGGATGCGTACATGGTTTCCCACATGTTGGAGATCAGCTTTTCCAGTTCCGGGTAATCCGGGGTAATGTCTTTTGCTACTTCTCTTAAAACGGGGTGACCGTAAGCCACGATAGGTAATATCATTATAAAAAGTTGTTGTATTTAAGGTATTAAACCGCAAATGTAAATATTTGCAGGGAATTAAAATCCGCCCCCTGCGCCCGCAGGTACTCCTGCAGCAATATCGTGGCTGCAATTTCGTCCACCAGGCCTTTCTGCTGGCGGTCTTTTTTCTTTAAACCGCTGTCTATCATACTCTGGAAGGCCATTTTAGAGGTAAAGCGCTCGTCCATTTTTTTGATGGGTTTATCGGGGAAGTGTTTTTTCAATATCCGGATACATTCTTCTACAAGGGGCGTGCCGTGTGTCGCGGAGCCATCCAGGTTCTTCGGCTCTCCTATTACTATTAAGGCAACTTCCTCTGCTGCAAAATATTTTTTTAAGTAAGGAATCAGTTCGTGCGAGGGCACGGTGTCCAAACCACTGGCTATAATCTGCAAAGGGTCGGTCACCGCCAGCCCGGTGCGCTTTTTACCATAATCAATCGCCAGTATACGCGGCATATTTTCTTTTTCTTTTTAGGTTGATGGATTACCAGCCGATGATCAGCATATCAGCAATCGCAAATACGCCAAACACGACACTGGCAATGCCGTTCGTGGTCATAAATGCAATGTTTACGCGGCTCAGGTCATCCGGTTTTACCAGGCGGTGCTGCATCACCAGCATACCCACAAATACCGCGGCCCCGATCCAGTACAGCCAGTGGAAACCGCCCAGCAGCCCGATCGTGAGCACCAAAGCGCCCGCCACCATATGCAAACCTTCCGAAAAGCGCAGTGCGCCTGCTTTGCCCAGCCAGGCCGGGATAGAGTGCAGGTGCTGCGAACGGTCAAAATCCTCGTCCTGCAAAGAATAAATGATATCAAACCCCGATACCCAGCACAATACCAGCACCGACAGCAACACCGGCAGTACGGCAAACTGTCCTGTTACTGACAAATATGCCCCGATCGGCGCCAGCGACAGGCCCAAACCGAGTACCAGGTGACAAAGGGCGGTAAATTTCTTGGTATAGCTGTACCCCAGCACCACCAGCAACGCTACCGGCGACAGGAAAAAGCAAAGCCGGTTAATGAAAAAGGTGGTCGCCATAAACAGCAATACGTTCACGATCACGAAAATGAGCGCACTGTTGGCAGATATAATGCCGGCGGGAATCTCCCGCTTCGCCGTGCGCGGGTTACGTTTGTCGATCTCCACGTCCAACCAGCGGTTAAAGGCCATGGCGGCGCTGCGCGCAAATACCATACACATCACCACCTTCAGGAACAGGAGCCAGTCCAGCGAAGCGGCACCGGTGGTGGTCGCCAGGAAAAAGCCGATCATGGCGAACGGCATGGCGAAAATGGTGTGGCTGAACTTCACCAGTGATAAATAATTATTTACGGTTGCTTTAGCAGGCATCATCTAATGTTTTTAGGTTTCTCAGGCTTGCTGCGCCTTCAATTTGCAAAATATGTCCCACACCACTATACCGGTGCTCACGGATATGTTTAAAGAATGTTTCATGCCAGACTGCGGTATTTCTATACATCCGTCGGCAATTTTCATCACTTCGGCATCTACCCCGCTCACCTCGTTGCCGAACACCAGTGCCAGCGGTTTTTCCGCCGAGGGACGGAAAGCGTCCAGCATATGGCTGCCCTGGGCCTGCTCGATGGTAAAAATATCATAACCATTCGCCTTCAATTCGTTAACGGCCTCCATGGTGGTGGGAAAATACTGCCATTCCACAGTGTCGGTAGCGCCCAACGCGGTTTTCTGGATATCGCGGTGCGGGGGACCGGTGTATAACCGCAAAGCACGATCCCCTGTACCAGGAACGCGTCGGCCGTGCGGAACACGGAACCAACATTGTGCATGCTGCGTACATTATCGAGCACCAGCACCACGGGCGTTTTGTCGGCCGCCTTAAATTCGGCCACCGTTTTCCGGCCCAACTCCTCCATACTTAATTTTCGCATAAATGCAAAGATAGTTAATAGTTGATTGACCGCCTCGCCATCCCTATATTTGCGCCATGGCAAAAAGTAAATCGGAAGAAACACCCCTTATGCAGCAGCATAACGCTATCAAGGCTAAATATCCTGATGCCGTGCTGCTGTTCAGGGTCGGCGACTTTATGAAACATTTAATCAGGATGCGGTGATTGCAGCCAAAGTGCTGGGCATTGTGCTTACCAAAAGGGCCAATGGCTCCGCAGCTTTCATCGACCTGGCCGGATTTCCCCATCACTCGCTCGACACTTACCTCCATAAACTCGTCAAAGCCGGTTACCGCGTAGCGGTGTGCGACCAGCTCGAAGACCCCAAAACCGCCAAAGGCATCGTTAAACGCGGCGTAACAGAAATGGTGACGCCCGGTGTGGCCGTCAATGATAAACTGCTCGATAACTCCACCAATAACTTCCTGGCCGCGGTACATATCGGCGAGCACGCTACCGGCGTATCGTTCCCCGGACATTTCCACCGGCGAGTTCTTCGTGGCGCAGGGAAACACCGAGTATATCGACAAACTGCTGCAAAGTTTTCGTCCCGCCGAAGTCGTGTTTGCCAAACAAAAACAGAAAGACTTCCGGAACCTGTATGGTACCCGGTTTTACACGTATACGCTGGAGGAGTGGATTTTCACGACCACTTACGCCAATGAGATCCTGCTCCGCCATTTTGAAACGCATTCGCTGAAAGGCTTTGGTATCGAGGGACTCGACGAAGCGGTGATTGCCGCCGGCGCAACGCTTCACTACCTGAAGGATACGGAGCATCCGAACCTGCAGCATATCGCGAATATTCAGCGCATCGACCAGGATGACTTCCTGTGGATGGACCGTTTCACCATCCGCAACCTGGAACTGCTGCACAGCACTGTGGAGAATGGCAAATCGCTGCTCTCCGTGCTGGACAATACGGTGTCGCCCATGGGCGCCCGCCTGCTGAAGCGCTGGATCGTATTTCCGCTCCGCGATATCGGCTTAATCCATGAGCGCCTCGACGCGGTGGAGTTCTTTATTAAACAATCGGACCTGAACAAATCGCTGCACCATCACCTGAAACAGGTAGGTGACCTCGAAAGACTGGTATCCAAAATCCCCCTGAAAAAAATTAACCCGCGCGAAGTCATGCAGCTCGCACGGGCATTGCAGCAAGTGGGCGCCATCCGCGAACTGCTCGATAAAAACGGCAACAGTTATCTTGAACGCCTGAGCGAACAGTTGAACCCCTGTAATATTATCCTGGAATCGATCCTGCATACGATCTCGGATAACCCGCCGGTGCTGGCCAATAAAGGCGGCGCCATACGGGATGGGGTACACGAAGAACTGGATAAACTCCGCAAGATCGCGAATTCGGGTAAAGAATACCTGTTACAGATTCAGCAGAAAGAAAGTGAAGCCACCGGCATTCCTTCCCTGAAGATAGCGTTCAACAATGTATTTGGCTATTACCTGGAAGTAACCAATGCGCACAAAAACAAAGTGCCCGCCGAGTGGATCCGTAAACAGACTTTGGCCAATGCAGAGCGTTATATTACGCCGGAGCTGAAGGAGTATGAAGAAAAAATTACCGGTGCGGAAGAGAAGATACTGACACTCGAGGTACAATTATTCGAACAGCTGCTGTCGCAATTGCAGGAATATATCCAGCCTATACAGATCAATGCACAGGTGATGGGTAAGCTGGACTGCCTGCTGTGCTTTGCAAATAACGCGCTGCAGTTTAAATATCGTCGCCCCCATGTTACCGACAGCGAAGTGCTGGATATCCAGGAGGGTCGCCACCCGGTGATCGAGCGTGGTTTGCCCCGGGAGAATCGTACGTTTCCAACGATCTGCTGCTTAATAAAGATACGCAGCAGGTAATCATCCTGACCGGCCCGAACATGTCCGGTAAATCGGCGCTGCTGCGCCAAACGGCGATCATTACGCTTATGGCGCACATGGGCAGTTTTGTACCGGCCAGCCAGGCCGAAATCGGCTTAACGGATAAGATATTTACGCGTGTTGGCGCCTCCGACAACCTCAGTGGCGGCGAATCTACGTTCATGGTAGAGATGAATGAAACGGCGAGCATCATCAATAATATTACGCCGCGCAGCCTCATTATATTAGATGAAATTGGTCGTGGTACGAGCACGTACGACGGTATATCCATTGCGTGGAGCATCGTGGAGTATTTGCATGATATGACCACACACCGGCCCAAAACCCTTTTCGCCACGCACTATCATGAGCTGAACGAATTGGAGAATAAGCACAATCGTGTGAAAAACTTCCACATCACGAATAAAGAAGTTGGGAATAAAATCATCTTCCTGCGCAAACTCGCTTCGGGTGGAAGTCGCCATAGCTTTGGTATTCACGTGGCTAAAATTGCGGGTATGCCGCCGCAACTGATCCAGCGCGCCAACGAAATACTTTCGCAGCTCGAATCACAGCACATTGATGCGCCCCTCGAGCAAACTGTGAAGGAGATTGCTTCCGCGCCGCCTAAAATGCAGCTCAGTATTTTTGATGCACACAGCGATACGTTCAAAGTAATGCGCGAAATGCTGGAAGCGGTGGATGTGAACCGCCTCACACCAGTGGAGGCACTCATCAAATTAAATGAAATAAAGAGCTTATTAAGTTGATAAAAAAGGATGGCGATTGGCCATCCTTTTTGTTTATAACTCCAGCGTTTCATCCCCCGGCTGATACGGCAGGAACACCATCAGTAGCGTCATCATTTCGTCTGTCGATTTCATATCGCCCGAAGAAAAAACCATCTTAGGCGGATTGTTTGGATTATCCGGGTTGTTCGCCGTATTGTCGTACGTACCCTCCACGATCAGCACACTTTTCTCCGGTATTTTGACCAGGTTTTTAAACCGGTAAATCTCCTGCCAGCGGAAGTCCCAGTCGGGAATACTGACCAGCTTGATCGTATCACCTGTTGGCGTTACCGCGTATGCACGGAACGATTTGCCCAGCAGGTGCATGTGTGGCCAAACGTACATGAGCGACTGGTCCATCACGGGCGTAGTGACCTTTACTTTAAACGTTTTCACCTGTCCGGCCGGAATAAAGAAAAACGGATCTATCTCCTTCTCACCTATACCCCCGGAGCCAATACTGATCACTTTTACCGGCCGTTTGATCGGTGTTTTTTTGAAGAACACGTTGATAGACGACAGGTTATCATCGTCCTTCGCGATGGGTGCGTAGTGAATCGTAAGCAGCACCACACCGCGTTTGGGCATTACCCAGCCCATATCTTTCGGGTATGACTCATACGTAGTGCCGGGAATCCAGCCACCATAATAGGTCATCTTCTTTTTAAAAGGAAGATACTGATCATAGTTCGTGCGCGAGTCCTCGGTCAGGTTCACGAACGGCGCGGGCGTTTTTATATCAATATCCTCTTCCACGGGGTGGAAGGCAAAGTTGGCGTGGTGAATCGTTTGCTTATTGCTCGATACAAATTCGATGGCTTCCACGTTCATGGAATCTGCCAGTTCGAACGGGATTTTAAATACAAGGAAGCGCTCCTGGTTATCCCCTTTTACCAGATAAGGCTTATCGATACTCAGCACCAGGTCGGGTTTGCGGTTGTACTGCGTACCGGCGATGAACACCGGTGGCTTCGGCGCTTTGCCTTTTCCTTCGGGTGCTTTTGCATCTACCCATTTCCTTATCAGGTTGATGTCGGCGGCCGACAACTTACGCTCGTTCGCAAATTCCGTGTAGTGCGGGTCCGGCTTCCATGGCGGCATGTAGCCGGTGGTTACCACTTCCTTAATAAACGAGGCGCGTTTAGCTACATCGTTGTAAGTAATCAGTTCAAAGGGGGCCGCCTCTCCGGAACGGTGGCATGGCGTGCAGTTCTTATGGATAATAGGCGCAATATCACTATTAAAAGTTACCTCCTGCGCAAGCAGCGCATCAGCAAAAAACAGGAGTGAAAACAGGCACAAAAGGCGATAAAACATATTGGTCAGTATTCGTTGATCAGGCAACCGATAGGCGCCGTAAAAGTTGGTTTGATAAGGCTTCCGGCTACGAGGCCCGACAGTGCATCGGAGAAATATAGTTCGGTGGCGCGGGCGCGTTTTTTGCCCAGGGCGCTTACCCAGTTGTCGATTAATCCGCGGTAATAAATATTGCCGTGTTTGTCGAGCAGCACTACTTCCGGTGTGGTGGTGGCTTTGAGTTGTCTTACCAGCTGCATTTTTTATCCGTCAATATCGTGTATCCAGTTACATACTGACGTGCGTAATTCGAAATCTGCTGAGTGGTATAAGCCTTTCCGGGCACCACGCCGTAATATTTTATGTCAGGAAATTTAGCGCGGATCTCCTGCAATGCGGGACCATAATTTTTACACAACGGGCATTCAGGGGAAAGAAAAATAATAGCGGTACCGGCTTTGCCCGGCACTATTGCAGCCGGTTGTCCGAGTGTGTCTGTGAGCTTTGGAAAAGACTTTATCTGCGCCCATCCCGGGGTGCTGATAAAAGCTATTAAAACCAGTAGCAAAGCGCGTTTTCTCACTGTACCAATTTACAAAAAAAACTCCAGGCTGTGGAGGGCCTGGAGCTTTTTTATTGCGATAAAAGATGGAGACTATTTTTTATCCCACCATACACGACCGAAGATATCGGAAGGGCCCTGACCGAAGTCGGGATCCTGTGCCATGGCGTCGATAGCTCCCTGCGCATTAGTGAAGTTACGATCGGTGATAGCAGGTGTTGCGATCAACGCTCTCCTGGGCATCTGCTGTTCTACACCATCAGCATACACACGCTCAAAAGCAAGCGTAGTGGTAGCGTTGGGCATGCCAGTACGTTTGTACAGAGACCATCCCTCATTTGCTTGCTTAAAGTAGTGCAGATATTCCTGGGAAGCGATCTGATCCAAAGCTTTAGCAGCATTATATTTCACCTTAGGATTATTCTCGTAGTAGTTGTTCGCTTCTGTTTCGTCAGCGGCAACATAATCATAAACAGCTGCTCTACCTGCAACAGTGCTATAATACAGAACAGAATTTACCACACCTAATTTGTAATAGGTTTCTGCGCTACCTGTGGTCAGTATGCCACGAGCTATGAGCTCAGCGCGATGGAAGTTAAGTTCAGAATAAGTAAGCATCGGGAAAGTAACCGCACCGGTGCCGGGGGTACCGTTCGCCACCTCTGGATTTGTTAAACCCGGACAGAAAAGACGATATTGAATTTGAGACAAGGTGTCCATCAGGTAGTTACCACCGTTTTTAGTGATTTGCGGCCTGGTATACCAGCGTACGTTACCAGTGGCAACGGCTGCATCAGGGCTAGCAAAGCTACCGAAATAACGACGGGGATTTTCTACCGTACCAGCTGGCAGTTTACCCTGCGCAATACCCAGATTGATGTTAGCTTGTGAATAACCGTTTTTCTGGAAGATCATACGCATCCTCGGGTCGTTAGTTTCATACATAAGGTCTGCCACTGCTTTGGAAGCATGCCAGATACCGCCGTTGCCGGTAGGATCCCAGTTGCTGCCCACGCCTGTATGCTGGAATGAAGTAACGAACTCCGGGTTGTCTGCATTGCTGGCGAACAAATCTGTTTCGTTTGCAAAAACCTCAGTAGCGATGGTTTTCAATTTTTCTGGATTGCGCTTCAGCAGACGCATAGCGATCCTGATACGCAGTGCATTAGCAGCTTTTACCCAGCTGGCCTCAACACCTTTGTAATACAGGTCGGCTGTACCAAAGTTCACCTGAGTAGCATCGCCGGATTTCAGCTGCGCGATATCTGCTTTCAGTGATTCGTCAAATGTGTTGAACAACTCCTCCTGCTTATCATACTTCGGTGTCAGCGTACCGTTGTAACGAGCCTGGAAAGCCTCTTTATAGGGCAGGCTACCATTAATTTCAGTCGTATAGAAAGCGTAATACACTTTGAGGATATCCGCTATCGCGATCTCGTTTTTATACTTGGTGGGATCGGACTGCAGGGAAGCCAGGTAGCTAATATCCGACAGTACGTTACCTGTACGGCTATAGAAGTAGTTCCTGCGCTGATTGAAGTTACCTACCTCAGACATAAAGGTTTTACCGTTGCCTGCAACGCCTGTTTGATATTGCATCCGGGGCATCATGATACGATAATAGTCATAGTAGTATTCAAAGTCTGCATCGAACATCGCGATACAAGCGTTGGTAAACTGCTCTTCCGGCTTGATGCCGTATAAAATAGCCGGATCGGTGTTATATTCTGTGTAGAGCTCCTTTCCGCAGGAAGACAAGGCAAGAACCCCGCTCATCGCCAGCACTATCAGGCTCTTCTTATTTGATAATATTTTCATGATTCTTCTTTTAAATTGAAACAGACTAGAAGGATGCATCTATTTTGAAACCGAGATTACGGATGTAAGGCATACCGCCATACTCAGCGAAAGTACCTGCGCGGTTGCTCAGGAAGCCAGCTTCAGGGTTGATGCCATCTTTCGTTGTGTTGTACAGGTAACCAAGGTTACGACCTATCAGGCTCACGCGGAGACTATTCAATTTCATCATCGAAGCTGTTTTAGCAGGCATCGTGTAACCCAGGGATACTTCCCTTACGGCCACCCAGCTGTTTTCGAATGTAGAGTACTCGCGGATACCGGTAGACCACTGCGTCAACCTTGCGTAGTAGATCCTTGCGCTCACTGGTTCAACAATACCTTGTTTCACCGCATCTGCGTAAGACATACCGCTTACATCATAAGTAGTACCATTTGGTGCTTTAATATTGATGCCGTTATCGAACACGCCTTCAGGGATGATACCGTCATCGAAGGTGCCTGTTACGTTACCGGTAGCGTCGAACGTTCTGCGGGTAAGACCACCAAATTCTTTGGACCGGCCAAACAGCGTGCTTGCGAGTGTACCACCGTTAGAACCATACTGGTGAGTGGCAGAAGCCATTTTACCACCGATTTTTGCGTCTACCTGCACACCAAGGTTGAAGTTTTTATAACGGAGCGTCTGTGAAGTGCTCGCCATAAATTTCTCCATCATCGTGCCCAGTTCTTTCTGACCCTGGCCGTAGTCAACGCTACGGAAGTAACTACCATTTTGTTTCAGTACTTTCTGACCATTGTTAGCGTGAGCTACTGGTGCGCCGGAAGCATCTTTCGCCTGGTAAGTAGCGTAAGCATAGCCGGTTACGATTGTACCAAATTCTTTACCTGGCATAGCAACAGAGTACATGTCCGCACCGAAAGCCTGGTCCAGGTTATAACCTGTTACACCCGGAGCGAGGGAGATAACTTTGTTTTTGTTACGGGTAAAGTTGATAGTGAAGTCCCAGTTGAAGTCTTTGCTCCTGATCGGGTTAGCGGTCAGCAATAATTCAACGCCCTGATTCTGAAGGTTACCAGAGTTTACAACTAGGGAAGACATACCTGCTTCAACTGGTATGCTGAAGGGCAGGATCTGATTTTTAGAGTTCTTTTTGTAATACGCTACGTCGATACCCAGGCGGTTGTCGAGGAAACGTACATCAGCACCCAATTCAAACTCGTAGGTATTTTCGTTTTTCAGGTTAAAGTCAACCATCTGACTACCATCAAAACCATAACGGGCAATTGTCTCGTCTATGAAAGTGTAGTTACCAATGTACTTGTAATTACCACGACCGGTTAACCAGGACTCTGCTCCTTTACCGGTTACGGCGTAACTCATACGCAGTTTACCAAATGAGAGGAAGTCAAACCCTTCTTTGTCTTTCAATGCTTCGGAGAACAACCAGGACAAGCTGGCGCCGGGATAGAAGTAATATGGAGTACCATGACCATCACGAGGATACATCAGGGTAGAGTTCCAATCGTTCCTTGCACTGAAGTTCAATGTTAATTGGTCCCTCCAGGTCAGATCGCCGTAAAGGTAAATTGCGTCCAGAGCTTTGTTTGATCCATAAAGATAACCAGCATTTGCACTAGCAACGTTTACAGAGTTACCAAGGAAAAATTTGCCAGAACTTTCAGACCACCTGCAGTGGCTGACTCACTGAATCTTTCAGGCTGGTAGCGTTGAGACTCACCACCTGCACTCACAGAGAGATTCAGGTCTCTGCTCAGTTTACGGTCTGCAGTTAACAAAGCCTGTAAACGAGTGTTACGACGGGTAGAAGTACGCAGGCTGTAAGCGCCACCACCAAAGTTAACATCGGTACCCCAGTTTTCTGTAGTCTTATCGACGTTCGCATCATTGATATTACCTCTTAATAACAATGTCAACCATGGAGTGATGTTAGTAGTAATGTCCAGTTAGCGATCAAAGTTTTCTCGTTCTGAACAGTGTTGTTGTATTCCTGTGCGAACCATATAGAAGCCAGCCCGTACGGATCGTTCTCGATGATGCCACCGCGTGGATCCAGCCAGTTTTCACGTTGCTTCCAGTACTTGGTATCGTAGTTACGCGGATTAAAATAAGCCAGCGCAAATACGGGGCTACTGTTGCCGCCCTGAGCAATCGGGTTCCTTGAGCTGGACATCGAATAGTTAATGCTCGCATCAAGGTTGATGAAAGAAGTAACTTTCTGGGTAGCGCGGATCGCGAAGTTGTCGCGTTTCAGGTAAGATTTATTATTGGTGATATTGGTATTATACAGGTTAGAGTAAGAAGCCCTGAAAGTACCATTTTCATTACCACCTTCCACTGAAACGTTTGTGTTTACGAAACGACCAACCTGGAACGCGTCAAGCACGTTGTTCGGTTTTGCATTCCACTGAATCATCCTGCCGTCAATATCTTTAACGGTCTGGCCTTTGAACTGGGGACCAAAGCTCCAGAAGAAGTTGTTCGGGTCCACGATATCATTACCGTCCGAATCTTTACCGAAGGTCGGGTTAATACCGGCACCAAATTCATTTTGCAGATCGATGCTTTTATAAGCCTTATCAAAAGTTTCGGAGTGACTCAGGGTTACACCCAGTCCTTTTCTCGCGCGACCTTTTTAGTGGTGATCAAGAGGACCCCACCAGCTGCCTGCGAGCCATACAGCGCACTCGCTGCAGAACCTTTCAATACGGTTACGCTTTCATAGTCGTCTGAGTTCAGGTTTTTGAACTGGTTACCGAAGTCCTGACCACTACCCCAGCTGTCCGAACCAGTAGTACTTGGCTCCAGAATCACACCATCAATAACGACCAGGGGCTGAGTGTTACTCGCCAGCGAAGAGTTACCGCGAATACGGATACGGGTAGAAGACATCGGACCACCGTTACCAGCATTGATAAACACGCCTGCCACTTTACCGGTAAGCGCGTTCGTTACGTTAGCTGTGGAAGCCCTGGTCAGTTCGTCACCTTTCACCTCGGTGATAGAGTAACCCAGCTTGCGTGTTTCTTTTTAGTACCAAAGCCTGTTACAACAAACTCGTTCAGGTTTTTGGAATCCTCTGCCAGCACAACGGTAAACGTTTTAGCATTGGCAACAGAAATTTCTTTGGGTAAAAATCCCAGGAAGGAAAAAGTTAGAGTGGCATTGGGATTTACCCGGATACTGAAGTTACCGTTTGCGTCGGTAATACCGCCATTGGTAGTGCCCTTTTCAGCTACGGTCACACCAGGCAGGGCATTACCCTTTTCGTCCTGCACCGTACCAGATACGGCCTTCTTGTCCTGCGCAATAGCAAATTGCATACACATGCCAATAAGGACCGCAATTAGAAGCAGCGATCTTTTCATTGTTTACTGTTTTTTGTTTGATGAATACAGATTTATAAGTATAGTTCCATACGTCGGGTAAACTACATACCTGTTGTTTTCCTTATTTCATTAATTAATACACGGGAATAATTTAAGCATGTGGAAACTTGTACATTTCCCAGCCGTTCACTGTTTTACTGTTTTCTGTTTAGTTTAAATGCTCATCTTTCTGTTGCAACGACGATCCGGCTTCACCAGCCCATCTTCATAACTTCTTCACCGGGATTTTAACTTAGTTGACGAAAAAGATCTGGTTGACTACATGTTGTTGACCTTTTCTAATTGCATTTTTTCACTATAAACTTCCAGAATCTACCGGAATTCTGACCTGATTTATTTGACCCGGAACACACCGTTGGAGATGCGCCCTTATTTATTCACTGTTGCATGGCCGGTACCACTTATCGTTCACTGTAAAAGCAAAGTCGGCATTACATTTATAAATTGGCAAAACTTTAACGTTAAGCCGTCATAAACATAGACAAACTTTTCTCATTCACCAAAGTTAACAATTATTTTTTTGTTCGAATTCGAACTAGATTAATTTAATACAAATAAGTAATAATAAAGCATCAGAAAATGCCATTTTCCCACAAGCTCCGCCATCTAATCTCAGATTCTGGCGTTCGTCCCTTTTGAGCAGGAACCGCGTTTCAAGAGCGTCGCGGGCAGCACTACCTGGTTGATCTGGTTGGTGTTATTGTTCAGTTCATTCATTAATACCTGTATAACATTCCGCGCAATATCGTGGATAGGTTGCGACACACAGGTAATTCCCGGGCTGTACAGGCGGAACAGGTCGTGATCATCAAAGCTGATGAAGGCTATGTCCTCCCCTATTTGCATTTGCAGCTCTTTCACCGCTTCAATGCCATAAATGCCGAGGTAGTTGGTGGTGAAGAAGATCGCATCCAGGTTGGGGATCGATTTAATAAAGGACTTGATTTCCTCGATCGCTTCCTCTTTGGTTGCCGCGAATGATAATTTCTTGAGCATTTTACGTGGAAAACCCGACCGGTGCGCCTTCATGGCCGCCAGGAAACCGTCGAGGCGCTCCTTCATTTGTATTTGTTCGGAGGTGATGGTCACCACCGCAATTTTTTCAAAACCCTGTTGCATCAGGTATTCCGCCGCGTCGTATGCGCCCTGGAAGTTGTTTACCATTACGTAGTTGGTAGGGATATTGGGCAGGTAACGGTCGAGCAGCACCATGGGTTTGCGTGCATGTTTCAGGGCTTCAATGTCTTTGTCCAGGTTTACGGTTGGGGTAATAATATAACCATCCACCTGGCGGTATTCCAGCACTTCGAGCAATCCCTTGGCTTTTTGCAGATTATCCTCTGTACTGCCGTACAGCACCTTGTATCCATATTTATCCGCTTCTTCCTCCACGATTTTAGCTACGTTCGCGAAAAAGTGGTTGGCGATATCTTCCACGATAAGGCCGATGGTTTTTGTTTTGCCGGTGCGTAAACCGCGGGCCAGCTGGTTAGGTTTGTATTTTAACTTAGCAGCGAGCTTTAATATTTTTTTGCTCACCTGCTCACTGATCCGTTTTTCTTTAGCTTTGCCGTTAAGTACAAAGGAAACCGTGGTGGGCGACACGCCCGCTTGCTTTGCAATATCTTTAATGGAAACTCCTTTCATGCTGATGTTGACAGTTGTTGCTCAATCGATTTAGCGATAAGTAAGATACACAAAAATCTAACTATTACACATTTTTATGGCATTTTTTGCTAAATATTTTCCGGAGTTTAGCGCTTTTACGCTAACCATTCCACAAGATGGTTTAGAAACCATGATTCCATCACCCGAAAAAGAGTGGAATAAAACTTTTTATTTATATCAGCCCGACAAAATTTCAAAAAACTGACAATCCACTATAAGTTTTATTTCAGACTTGTAGTTTTTTAACTTAATTTACATACTTTGGCAAACAATCCGCTGAATAGCGGATCACTGATACGAGGAATAGTGCATTTTATATTCATAGGACTTAAACAATAAGGAAGCAAACATGAAACCCATTCTTATTAAAGTGGGGGCCTTTGCCGACAACCAAATCACAATTATCGAGCGGGCCGACCCGCACTTTAATACACCGTTCCACTTTCATCCCGAATGCGAGTTGGTGTATGTTACAGAAAGCCATGGCAAAAGGATCGTGGGCGACAGTATCGAAAGTTTCGACGTAGGAGACATGGTGTTCCTCGGTCCGAATATTCCGCACGTTTGGTATAACGACGAGGAGTATTATAAAGGACAGGAGGAACTGAAAGCCCGGTCGGTAGTGATTTATTTCCCAAAGGACATTTTCGGGGACAAATTTTACGGTCTCCCCGAAACCAAGGCCCTCACCGATTTATTCCATCGCGCGCAACGCGGCATGAAAGTGATCGGCGACACCCATGAATTGCTCAGAGACGAAATTTTATCCCTGCCTAAAAAGACGGCCTGGAAAGGATCATCTCCCTGCTGCAGATCTTAAAAACGCTTTCGGAAACGAAAGACTGTTACTACCTGGCCAGTACCGGGTACTCGCACGCCTACAACGCCAAAGACAACCACAAGATCGACGACGTGTTTAAATACGTGATGAACAACTTCTCTAAAGAGATATCGCTGCAGGATGTAGCAGGCATCACCAATTTATCGCCGCAGTCGTTTTGCCGGTTCTTTAAAAACCGTACAAAGAAATCTTTTGTACAGTTCCTCAACGAAGTCCGCATCGGCCACGCCTGTAAACGGCTTACGGAAGAAGACTGGTCGATCGCTGAAATTGCCTACTCCTGCGGGTTTAAGAACCTCTCAAACTTCAACCGCTTCTTCAAGGAAATCGTAGGCAAAACGCCCAAAGAATATAAGAACGAACTAAGAATCAAAGAAGACTGATCCGGGCACTATAAATGTATTGGCAACGCTGCATCTCCGGTAACTGCGACCGTGATGCAGCGTTGCTCTTTCCAGGCTGATGACCTACTGCCTGTAGCCATTGAAATACCGTTTAAAGAACGTCAACTGGTACACCACCGCATTCTCCCAATAAGTCCAGTTGTGCTCCCCGGCCGTTCCGTGTAATCGTGCGAAATTCCATCCGCCACGAGTTGCTGATGCAGCGAACGATTGACGCCGATGAAAAAATCCTTCACACCGCAATCGATAACCAGCTGCAGATCACCATTCTTAATGCTTTTTATCTGGTTGATGACCGTGTAATAATCCCAGTTTCGGGCGTGGTTTGTACTGTCGCCGATGCGTTTGGCGATGTCCCAGTTTTTAGGGAACGGACGGATATCTACCCCCGCTCATGCTGCCCGCAGCACCGAATACATCGGTGTGGCGAATCGCAAGGTATAACGCGCCGTGCCCCCATACTCAGTCCCGCAATAGCCCGGTGAGCCGGATCGGCGAGGGTGCGGTAATTCTTATCTACATAGGCGGGCACCTCGCTGCCCACAAACGTTTCATACTGAAAACCCTTATCAATAGGACTGTCGAAATACCAGCTGCCAAAGCCGCCGTCGGGGCATACAATGATAATCGAATCGCGGTCGGCGATGTTTTTGATAACGGGTACCTTCTTGATCCAGTCAGACTGATTTCCACTATAACCGTGCAACAGGTACACCACCGGGAAGCGCTGTTTCTTCGCTTTTTATAACTGGCCGGTGTAATCACCACACACCTGATATCTTTCCGCATCGCGGTGCTTTGCACGGCAATGGTATCGACCTTCGCGGCAAAAGTAAGTACTGGCAACAGCAGCAACAGGCTGGCGTAAAAGCGTTTTTTCATCCTTTATCCTTGATTTATCGCCCCAAAATAAAATTTTTCCCGCCAAATTCTTTTATATAAATTTGATATCATTTTGATATCACTTTAAAATTGTTGACCGCTATGGAAAAAGTTATTAAACCCGCCTCCGGTTATGCTGCCGCTGTACTGGCTATTGTGTTCTTTCTGGGCGCCATAGGCTGCCTGGCAGGAGGCGCCAAGATGGGCGCCAGTGGGGCCGTTCTGCAGATAGTGGGCGTTATACTGATGCTCCTGTTTATATTCACCGCAAAAGGTATCCTGATCATCCCACCCAATCACTCGCGCGTACTTACGCTGTTTGGCGATTATGTAGGATCAGTAAAAGAAAACGGCCTGCTGTGGGTAAATCCGTTCTTTAAAAGGCAGGGCATTTCACTGCGCGCTGAAAACCTGAACGGCCAGCAACTGAAGGTGAACGACCGGATGGGCAACCCTATCGAAATTGCCGCGGTAATCGTATGGCAGGTGAATGACACTTATAAAGCAGCTTTTGACGTGGCCCAATATGTGCAGTATGTGCAGATCCAGAGCGAGGCAGCCGTACGGCACCCGGCATCTACTTGTCCGTACGACCGCATGGAAGACGAAAACGCCGACATCACTTTACGCGACGGTGGTGAAAAAGTAAATAGCTTGTTGGAAGCGGAGTTGAACGAACGCCTCGCCCCTGCCGGCCTTGTGGTACTGGAAGCCGGATCAGCCACCTGGCCTATGCCCCGGAAATTGCCGGCGCCATGTTGCAACGCCAGCAGGCCACCGCCATCGTAGCCGCCCGCGCAAAAATCGTGGAAGGCGCCGTAGGCATGGTAGAAATGGCACTGGAAATGCTGTCTAAAAACAGATCGTGGAACTGGATGAGGAGAAGAAAGCCGCCATGGTGAGCAATTTAATGGTGGTGCTTTGCGGTGAAAAAGCAGCAACGCCTATCGTAAATGCCGGCACCATCTATCAATAAAAAGGTATGAAGGATAAGAAATCTTTTGTGATAAGAATTGATGAAGCGACCTACAATTCGTTGGAGAAGTGGGCCGCCGACGAATTCCGCAGTGTAAACGGACAGATGGAATGGCTCATTGCCAAAGCACTGAAGGAAGCCGGACGACTACCGAAATCAATCCCCAAGAAAGATAAAAAATAAGTGAAAGCCGCCTGTCCGGGCGGCTTTTTTAATTGTATCAATACGGTAAAAGAGGAAGCCGACAATTCAAATAACGTTTTTGTCGTTTTTGGCGCTTTTGTCGCAGGCATTGGAAGCGTAGTGCCCATAAAAAAGGAGCCACCTACCGGCAGCCCCTTCAATCTATAAAAATTTCATGCTATTACCGTGCCCGCTGCATCGGGTTGCCACCAGTAGATGCACCGCGCACAGGCGCTTCCATTTTGAATAATTCGAACTTGGAAGGCACAGCCGTACGGGGCCACATATTATTCCCCTCATTGATATCCGCCGTTTCGCGGTAAGGGTCCACCAGGATGGATTTTACCATTTTATCTTTCCCGAACACTTTCGTGAACTTGTATTCGTTTTTGCGCCAGATGTAAGCAGGCAGCGTTTCCACTTCTTTCGTGCCATCGACAAACGTCCATTCGATGATCACGGGCATTACCAGTCCACCCACGTTGCTGAAGCTCAATTCGTAAAAATTCTTTTTGCTGTCGTACAGTTTCTTCTCTTCGGGAGAAAGGCTGCCGGTAAATTTACCGAATGCCGCCTCCTGCTCCGGTGTTACGGCGTAACGGTCCCACTTATTGTAAAAATCCTGCAGGCTTGTGTCCCGGTCGATCGCGAACTTAATACCGGCTTCACGATTGCGCTTTTTTGCAATATGATCCGCGTCGCGGTTAGCATTTTCGGCAGTAAGCTTGTTTTCTATCGCGGGATTTTTCGAATCCATGCGGTACCATTTCACGCTATCCAGCGAAATATCGACGGCATCGGTCCCAAAGAACCAACCGCGCCAGAACCAGTCCAGGTCCACGGCAGAAGCGTCTTCCATCGTACGGAACAGGTCTGCCGGTGTAGGGTGTTTAAACGCCCAGCGGCGTGCATATTCTTTAAAGGCAAAGTCGAACAGCTCACGGCCCATTACTGTTTCGCGCAGGATATTCAGCGCAGTAGCGGGTTTTGCGTAAGCATTCGGACCAAATTGAATAATATTTTCCGAGTTGGTCATGATCGGCTCCAGCTGGTCTTTCGGCATTTTCATGTAATCCACGATTTTATGCGCGGGACCGCGGGAAGAAGGATAGTTGTTATCCCACTCCTGCTCTGCGAGGAACTGGCAGAAGGTGTTCAAACCTTCATCCATCCACGTCCACTGGCGCTCGTCGGAGTTCACGATCATCGGGAAAAAGTTGTGGCCCACTTCGTGGATGATCACACCGATCATACCGTATTTGGTACCTTCGGAGTAAGTACCATCTTTTTCCGCGCGGCCGTAGTTGAAGCAAATCATCGGGTATTCCATACCGTTGGCCGCTTCCACGGAAATAGCCACGGGGTACGGATATGGGATCGTATGTTTCGAATATACTTTCAGCGTATGCGCCACGGCTTTGGTAGAGTACTTGCGGTACAGCGGGTAAGCCTCCGGACCGTAGTACGACATCGCCATTGTTTTCTTGCCTTCTATATTGGTTGCCAATGCATCCCACACTATACGACGGCTCGCTACCCAGGCGAAGTCGCGTACGTTTTCAGCGTCGTACACCCAGGTTTTACGGCCACTGGCTTTGCTTTGAGCAGCCTTATTGGCTTCGTCGAGCGTTACGATCTCCAAAGGCTCCCTGGCGGATTGCGCCTGCTGCCAGCGCTGGAACTGTGCGGGCGAAAGCACTTCTTTGTAGTTACGGCATTCCCCGGTAGCACCGATTACGTGATCGGCAGGTACATTCAGGCTTACATGGAAATTACCGAAAGTCAGTGCAAATTCACCACGACCGGTAAACTGCTTGTTCTGCCAACCCTGGAAATCGGAATACACTGCTAACCTCGGATACCATTGCGCCATCGTATACAGGTAGTTACCATCTTCCTTAAAATATTCATAACCGCCGCGACCGCCAACCGTCATACGGTCGGTGATGTTGTACCACCAGTCTATCTTGAGTTTCAGCTTTTCGCCGGGCATCAGGGTTTTAGGCAGGTCCACACGCATCATCGTCTGATTGATCGTATAGGGGAGCGCATTACCATTCGCATCGGTCAGTTTAACGATATGCAGGCCCACGTCGTCCGTAGAACCGAGAATACCATTCACCTGTTTCATAGTCATCCGTTCGCCCATTTTGCTGCCGTCGAACTTCTGGTTGTCGCTGGTGGCCTTGTGCTCGTTTTCATCGAGCTGCAGCCAGATGTAGGTCAGCGGATCGGGAGAATTGTTGTAGTACGTGATAGTTTCGGAGCCCGTGAGCTTTTGTTTCTCATCGTCCAATGTAGCACTGATGTCGTAATCCGCGCGCTGCTGCCAGTATTTCGGGCCAGGGGCGCCGGATGCGGAGCGATACATATTGGGATCCTGCAGCATGGTGCCCAGCTGCTCAAATTTGTTGCCGTGGTTAGAGCCCGGATTCTGCGCCATCGCAGCGAGGCCACCCGCCATCAGCATTCCCAGTAAAGCAAAGTGTTTCTTCATCAACATAAAAGATGGCTATAGATTTTGTTTGGTTGAGTTAAGGTTTAATCAGGCTGTTAAAACGTTCCACTGTCATAATTAAAGCAATTCCGAAAATAGCCGACGACAGAAACAGGCTCCAGTCGCGGCGTTTCACCCCGGAAATATTTACAACGATGCCTGCTATCAGCAAAATAGCCGCTACGATCAATAACTGTCCAAATTCCAGCCCGATGTTAAAGGCGAGCAGCGGAACGGTAAGCCCGTCGGTACCCAGCAGGCTTTTCAAATAATTGGAAAAGCCCATGCCGTGCACCAGGCCGAAAAACAAGGCCAGGAAATAGTTCAGCTGCATCCGGCCGGGCGCAGCTTTATTTTTCCGGAAAATGTTGGCCATAGCGGTTATCACGATGGTAACAGGTATCAGGAACTCGATCAGCGCCGAGGGCACCCTGATGAAGTTGAGCACGCTGAGGGCCAGGGTGATAGAGTGGCCCACCGTAAAGGCAGTCACCAGGATCAGTACACTTTTCCAGTCCCGCAGCAGGTATACAGCACAAAGAGCGGCTATAAAAAGTATATGGTCGTAACCCTCCAGGTCTGCGATATGTTGCCAACCTAATTGAAAATACATCCCAAACTCACTCATCGCGTAATTTTATCTAATTTTGGTAATTATACCTCTAATAGGGCAATTTTTAAAATATTTGGGAGAAATGGGGCTATTATTTTGTAAATGGCTTTGGCCACTTTACCTGCATCCGTTTTATGTAAGCATGACGGAGATAAGGCATAACAAGTCCAGCCAGTCGCTGGAAGTAAGCTGTAAAATATTTGCGGACGATTTCGAAAACACGTTAAAAAAGACATATAACACTTCTTTCGATATTATAAAGCCGAACAACCGCAAGCTGGTAGATTCTCTTGCCGGCGATTATATCAAAAAGCATTTACGGGTGCAGGTAGACGGTAAACCGGTCACGTTCAAGTACCTGGGTTACGAGATCCGGAAGAAGCGGCCTGGTGTTATCTTGAGGCCCATGTAGGCCCCGCTGTTAAGAAACTGAGCTTAAAAGATGACTTGCTGTACGAATCGCATGATTCCCAGATCAATATGGTGCACGTGATCGTGAATGAAGAAAGGAAAAGTACGAAGCTCGATAACCCAAAGATGGATGCGGAGTTTAATTTTTAGTGCACCAGCGGGAGAACTTATTTCAGCCGCCGTTGCGTCGCTCACTTCAACGGCGGCACTACTATCAGCTATTTTCTATTATCAATAAACTTCACCGGCTTCCGGCTGCCTTCCGGAAACTGCATTTTTAAAATTTCCTGCATGCTGCAATACCGCAACTGCGGGATCACACGCAGCTTGCCCTGCAGGTACGACCGCACCTTGCGCTCCATATCTTCCGACTCGTCGGCGGCGTTCAGGTGCAGCAAAATTTCATCGGTACCAATTTCGTTGGAAAACACTTCCACCACAAACTCCTTCACCCCTTCCATGCCACTCAGCAAATCGAACAGCGCAGGCGGATACAGCGTAGTACCTTTATACTTGATCATCTGCTTCCGGCGGCCAATTACAGGCGATAACCGAACTGTCTGCCGGCCGCAACTGCAGGGTATTTCGTCGTACTGGCAAATGTCGCCGGTCTTGTAACGCAGCAGTGGCATAGCTTCCACGCCGAGTGTGGTAATGGTCACCTCGCCGGGTTGGCCGGGACCTACCGGCTGATCATGCTCATCCAACAACTCCACGATCAGCAGTTCGGGATGATGATGCCCTCCCCTGCCGGCATTACATTCGGTAAAGGCCGTCTGCATTTCCGTGGAAGCGTAAGTAGAGAACAGCTGGATATTCCATTTGTCCGTGATCATGCGGCCCAGCACGTTCAGCGAAAAGTCCACATTGCGGATATTTTCGCCGATGCATACGGCCTTTTTCACAGAACTGGCATTGATATCTATGTTATGTTCTTCGGCGTAAGCGATCAACTTTAAAATAAATGAAGGCACCGCCACAATCGTGGTGGGCTGTATGCGCTGGATGTTTTCCCATTGCAGCGACGGAACGCCGGGCCCCACGCGCAATACACCGGCACCCAACCTGCGGATGCCCTGGTAGTAAGCCATTCCGGCCATAAACTGCCTGTCCAGCGTCAGCATCAGCTGAAAAACATCACTATCTGTGCCGTTAGCACAGGAAAAAGAAATGTATTCGTTGTAACTCAGGCGCTGCAAATCTTTCTCTGTCAATGGCAGCACTACGGGCTTGCCCAGCGTGCCGGAAGTGGTTGTATATTCCGCGATCTTACTTTTATCAACGCATAAAAATCCCAGTTCCGCTGCTGCAAGTCCTCCTTGCCCACGGCGGGAATTTTTACCAGGTCTTCCAGCGTACGAATGCTGCTCACTTCCACGCCATGCTTATCGAACCATTCTTTGTAAAACGGCGAAAACTGGCGCAGATAGCCCAGTAAATGCTGCAGCTCCATTTCCTGGAACTGTTTGATCCTGTTTTTAGGTTGTAATTCTATATCGGGTATATACATAGTGTCAGTTTAAAGTCCTTCGATGATCACAACAGCCGTGGCCATTGCTTTTACATGCGAAAGCGAAACGGATACCTGGCGGATGTTTCGTTCTTTATACAGTTGCTCCGCCGCGCCCAGCAAGTGAACTTCGGGTTTGCCGGCCGCGTCGTTCCGTATTTCTATCTCGTAAAAATGTACGCCACCATATCCGTACCCCGTTCCCAGCGCTTTCAGAAACGACTCTTTGGCGGCAAAACGGGCGGCATAGCTTTCGTACTTATTCGTCTGCTCTTCACAATAGGCGATTTCGTGCGGTGTAAACACCAGCTCGCGGAAGCCTTTGCCCTTCTCTATTTTGGCGGCTACGCGGTCTACTTCCACGATATCTGTTCCTATTCCAATAATCATTTTTTATTGATTTCTTCAATGCGTTTGCGGATGTGATTTTCCTCCGGTTTGGTAGCGATCACTTTGGTAAGGGCGGCCTTGTAGTAAGGCAGCGCCTCCCGGTAACGTGCGCGTTTAAACAGGTAATCACCCGCCAGCACGTATGCGTGGTAGTATTCCGGATTATCTGCCACCAGCCTTTTCACGTCTACTTCTTTGCCATCGCTGATGGCGGCTTTCAGGTGCCTGAAGTCTACAAACCGTTTGTAATCCGGCGTCAGCAAAAAGTATCGGCCGGAATAATATTCGCACTGTCGCACACCTCGTGATCAGACGACAGGCCATTCATGGCAAATATTTTATTCAGATCGTACGCCACAAACTCGCCCAGCTGCCGGGGCGCGGCAGACACCCACACTTTAAGCTGCTTCGGCTCAAACACAATAGCGTGATGCGCGATCAGCTGGTTCACGGCTTTCTCGTTCCCCATACCAATGTTCTTATCGTGTAACCCACGCTGGTCGCGGAGGATATCGATCGTTTTCTGCACCGTATTGGGACCGTTACGCTGTAACAACTCATGCAAACGCTCGTACCGGTAAGGTGATGCACTTTCTTTCATCTGCACCCCGTTCGATTCCAGTTTCGATAACTCGGGACTCTGGAAATGGTTTGCACAGGTGATCTCATCTCCTTTCGGATCGTAAAGCGCAATAGTGTCGGGCGTTTTCTCGATCAGTGCAGCGCGGTTATCTGCAGCAGAACCTACCAGGAACGATTCGGCAACAAACATTTTACGTTTCTGCGCGATGGCATATGCCTCTTTAATGTTGCCCGCATATTGCAGTATTTCCCGCGCCACCAGCGACACCGGGGTGGCAGACCCAGTCGGGTAATCTGTTTTCGCGGCATTGATCGTTACGGTAAGTCCCCGGTCATTCATCCCGGAAACTACGCCAGTAAAGCCTCCCCAGGTCACCATCATAAATTTATGCCCGGCCTCGGGACGATAAAACGCAACGATCTTATCTTCCGCAAATTTATCTCCCACATAAAAATCGAAATTGCGGCCGATGATCAGACTGCTGTCGGCAGAGCGGCCATTCCAGTACCGAACGACGTACAACCCACCAGGGCCATGCTTTGCAGGGCGTGACCAATATCGTGCGCGGCATGATAGTTCATGATGCGGCCGAAGTTGGTACCGATAAAATCATATTTATCCGAAGCCGAAAAGGATACGCCATAAATTTCCTGCTGATACTCTTCGATCACATGCGCCAGCAAATGGCGGTTGAAGAAGCCAATAAAGTATTTAAGGAATTTCAGGTAACTCTCTGATGGAATCATTTTTTTGATCTGGTCGGTAAACGCATCTTCCTGGCGCTTTACGAGCTCCGATGCAAGTTTCCCGTACACCACGCCTCTTTCGAAAGGCTTGCCTTCGACGTACATTTCGTACAAACCGCTCTGGCTTTTGCGGAACCAGCTGTTGCCCGGGGTGTAGGCGGTCGGACTAATCTGCTTACGTTCCCATTGCAGCGACGTTGTATCGGCCACCACCGGCGGGTTCATTTTACCTGCCTGCACCACGTAAATACCCAACGCGATGATGAGTACCAACAACACGCCGATCGTCCACAGAACGATCTTTCCAAATATTCTCCATCCGCTGCGCTTTTTCATCTTTTCCAATTTTATGCCTTGTTAATCGCTTCCAGTAATTGCTCCAGGCCAACCAGTTCCCCGCTTGTGAGCACCGAACTGATGGTAACGCCCGGATACCGTGCAAGTTCAGGTTTTGCCCGGTAAGATACAAATTCGGGATCCTTGTACGCGGCGAAACCAGCGTCCGCATAGGATCTTCACTATCTTTTAAAATGCCGTATATGGAGCCGTCGCCCGTGCCCATATAGTCGCGGAACGTAAGCGGCGTCGCCACGGTGTACGAGCGCATGGCCGACCGCAGTTCCGGGAACCGCCGTTCCAGGATGCTGATAATCTTTTCCGCCTTCGCCTGTTTAAACGCCTCATAATCCGCACCGCGCGCCGTTTCGTGCGACACAACGTTATAAGTGTCCGCCCATTTCGCGACCTCTTCGTACCGCATGTAAGCCACCACGGAAATGCCATCAGAAAACCCTTCATTATGGGTGTTATGCTGGAAATACACGCCCAGTGAACCCGGCCATGTATCTTCCGTATAATTTACCGCAGCCCACACGTCCGATGACTCGTGCAGGTACAGGTTGTAATTGTAATAAGGGAAGCTGCCCGGCTTCAATGCAATATTGAGCATCAACGAGGAAATAGAGTTTTCTAAACCCGTGAGCCTTGTGCGGTAAGCCCCGCGGATCATATCGCTATCGAGCAGCTCCAGTGTTTTCACCGGGTGCACATTCGAAATGAAATGTTTGCCACCGATCTGCTCCCCGCCTGCAATCGTAACATGGCTCACCACACGGTTTTCTTCGGTTATTTTGATGACTTCCTTATGCCGTTCTATCACCCCGCCATTGTCCGTTATTACACGCCCCAGCTGTTTCGCGAGCTGCGAACCGCCGTTCACGCAACGCCGGGAGCTTTCGATATAACTATTCGTAATCAGCGCATGGACGTAAAAAGGCGTTTTATCCGGTACACCGGCGTATAACAGGTTATTGCCTGCCAACACCTGCCGCAGTCGCGGGTTATCGGTAAGCTTATCAATAAAATCCTTTGCGTTGATACCCAATACAGATTGCTTCTCCTCCGCGGTGCCGCAGCGCAGGTTGTACAGCGGAAAACACGCACAGGTATCTTTTATGGCCGCACAATATTGCAGTATCGCCTTTTCTTCCTGCGGAAATTGTGACACCAGGCCGGCGATAAATTTATCGTAACCCTGTTCCAGCGTATACTCCACCGGATCGCCGTCGAAGATGATGCGGTCAAAAGCATCGTCCAGGCGCTGGACTTTCAGCTTGTCCATAATACCGAGGTAGCTGAATATCTTATACAGCGATTGCCCTTTATCCAGGCTGCCGATATAGTGCACGCCACTGTCGAACAGTACCTTATCACGGCTGAAAGTTTGCAGGCAGCCACCTGTTTGCTGGTTCTTTTCTAATATACACACACGGTAGCCGTGTTTGCTGAGGATGGCTCCGCAAACCAGGCCGCCAAGGCCGCTACCGATGATGACTACGTCAAATGTGCGCATGTTCGTGTTTCAGTACAAAAATGATATTGGAAGTAAATTTCGTATGATCGATCTGTTGCAGGGCAATGCCGTGTTTGGCGGCCAGCGCTTTAATGGTGCTGGCTTTCAGGAACGACAGTTCATTACCCGTTTTATTAAAGCCGAGGATTTTCGTTGAAAACACCTCTGTCAATTTTGTACCCTGGTGGCGTTCTTCCAGTTCGGCATCACCATCGCGGATGATGATACTGCCACCCGGGTTCAGGTGTTCGATGCAGCGGGTGATCAGCTGCTCCTGGGCCTCGGGCCGCAGGTAGTGCAGCACATCGCTGATGATGAACGTATCATAGTGGCCGAACGCATATTGTGTAACGTCAGCATGAACAAAATTGATATGGTCATTCCGCAGGAAACCATGGCTGGCCGTAGCGATCTTGTCTTCGTCATAATCCACCCCGGTAACGTCGCGACCCGGTTCTACCCAGTTCAGCATGTAACTCAGGAAACCGTATCCGCAGCCGATATCCAGCACCTTTCCCCGTTTGGGTACCAGCTGGTTAAAAAGCTCGTAATTATTTTCCAGTTTTGTTTTGATGCGCATGTACCATTCCAGCACCGGCCCTTTGTAAATATAATTGTAGATCAGCTGCTCGCGGTAAAACTTCGGCACCTCACATTCGGCGCGCAGTTGCTCATATTCCTTTTTGAAATAGCGGCTGATCGACTTTGTTCGCGCCGCATAACCTTCACCCCAGCTTGGATCATCCTGCTTAATTCTCGGCAGGTACTTTATGGTCACATACCCGTCTTTCAGCAAGAAATCGCTTTTTGACATCGTATAAGCGGTACCATGAATGATCATAGGCAATACATCCAGCCCCAGTTGCTCGGCAAGATAAAACGCGCCCTTATGAAAGCGTTTCATGTTGCCATCCGGCGAACGTGTACCTTCGGGGTACACCACCACCGAATAACCCTGTGCTACCTTTGCCCGTACCTTGTCCACGCTTCCCTCCGCGCCGTCCGCTACGGGGTAATAATCGGCCATCCGCACCACGGCGCCAAAAACAGGTGATTTCCACACCCAGTCATTAGTGAGCAAAATCACTTTCGGATACATCATGGTGGATACCAGGATATCGAGGAACGACTGGTGATTACTGATGATGACCGCAGGCCTGTCGTACGTTTCGCCCACATCATTTATAATCTTCTTCTTCACGTTACCCATGATGTGCAATACCGACCAGGTATATTTGGACAGCAGCACGTGATAGATATACTTTATCCGCTCGCTTTTAATCGGGTTCAGTTTGATAAAAATCCAGCCCAGCAGGGTGAGTATCCAGCTGCCTACCGCGAAATACGTCAGTGAAAACACCGATTTCAACCAGCCGTGCAGCGTCCAGGGAAACTTGCCTTTCTTCACACGGTTCGTGATCATCCAGTTAAACAGGAAAGGGATCATTACCTGCGAAATCAACACCACACAGCCGATACCAATGATCGAAATCAAGGCGATGGAGCGCAACGAAGGATGTTTTGCGAATATTAACACGCCTAAACCCAGTATGGTCGTAATCGCGGAGAAAAAGATGGAAGACTTGAAAGACGGCAGGTGCTTGCCACCAACACGGTACTCCTGTAGCAGGCCGTCCATCGTGAAGATGCTGTAATCATCCCCCAAACCAAAAATGAAAGTAGAAAGGATGATGTTTACGATGTTAAACTTGATGTCGAACATGCCCATGATGCCTAAGATCCACACCCAGCTGAGCAACATTGGAATAAAGGTGATCAGCGCCAGTTCGATGCGGCCGTAGGAAATCAGCAGGGCTACGAATACGAGTAGCCCCGTCATCCGTGCAATGGAATTAAACTCCTCCTGTATGACTTCTGCAAGACGGTTAGCGGTGTATTGTTTATCGAAAATAACGGTATGGTCGCGGCCGTCGAGCAAAGCATACACTTCTTTCTTTTTAGCGGGATCCACTTTTAAGATCGTGACGACCGATGTTTTGTTCTGCTCCGCTGTCACAAAATCGGCCAGGAGACCAGCGCCCAGTAGTCCGGATGCTTCGGGCGGCAATACTTCGTGTTGCTTATTGAGCAACTCTTCGAATGGCGCAAAGGCATCGGCTTTGAACTTATATTGCGCTGCTTCGCTCTTCAGCGCCGCCAATAACTGTTGTTTCTTTTCCGCCGTCCAGTAAGCGTTCCAGCGGGCAATGCGGGCGCGTTGTTCCTTTTCGGAGAGCAATAACCCCGCTACACCGGCAGATTTCCTGATTGCCTCATCGCCGGTGAGCTTCGCCAGCTGCGGCTCCGGGGCTTCGCGGTGTTGTAAGGCTTCGTCCAGTGTATTGCCTTCCGATAACAGGTATATGTTTTGTGCGGCGTACTGGTTAATACGGTTCAGCTTGTCCTCCGCCACTTTCAGCTTACCGGACATGAAGTTCATCCGCATCATGTCGCTTTCGAAACCAACATTACGCATCGTGAAAAAGAACACGATCGTAAGGGCAAGGATGCCGTACACCAGGTACTTGTTACGTTCCGGGCGGTATTCAGCCAGTTTATCAATGATGTTGTGCGAGGCCGGCGGCGTTTCAGACCGTCTGCCCAGCACAATAAAATGAGGTAAAAAGATGAGCGAGAACAGCGCAGCGCCTACCAGGCTGAATGCCGCGAACAGGCCCGTATCCTGCAACATCGGCGATTTCACGAACTGCAGGCAGAGGAAACCGCCAATTGTCGTGAAGCCGCCAATGGTCATCGGCATCGCGAGGTCTTTGATCACGAGGCGGATATCCGGCAAATGCCTGTAGTGGTTAAATACATGCAGCGAATAGTTCACCGCAATGCCCAACACCACGCAGCCCCCGCCCAGCGCGATCACGGAAATGCTGCCCTGCACGAGGTATATCATTGCAAGGGAGAACAGTCCGCCGAATGCTACGGGCAACATCACCACTAACGGTGCACGTTTGCGCCGGAAGAACAGGGCGATGAGCACTACGAGCAGCAGCACCGTAATACCTTGTGTAAATATGGTATCCTGCCGTAATTGCTGCGCATTGCCCACCGATACAGCAGTAGCGCCGAAGTACGACGCTTCCACGCCGGGGAAATGTTGCCGGAGACTGTCCAGCTGCGCATCCAGTTCTTTTAAGAAAACGGCATTTCTACCGGTGGCGCCCGGCGGATTCAAAGGTGTAATAAATATCATTAAGTGACGAAGGTCTTTCGTCACCACATAGTTATCGTACAATTCAAAATTCCCGTCTACCTGCAACTGTTGCAGTTTTTTCACCCCAGCCAGGAAATACCTACAGGATCCTTTTGGATCATCTGTTTCATGACCATGCCGGCGGGCGACAGCAGCGTATTATAGTTGGAAGACAGCGTTTGTTGCAGGGTGGCGGGTTGTATCAGCGTATCGATACGGGCATAATCTTTTTCTTCCGGGAAGATGGGCAGGTGATCGCGGATAGTTCCCATCAGTTCCAGCATGGTTGCATCGTCCGTTTGCGCCTGCATCGTTTTAATGTAGGGTTGCAGCCTTACCCCGGCCTGTTCGGTAAATGCGGCGGCGAAGGCGGTCAGGCTGTCGGGTTGCGCTTCCCCGCTGGTATCAACCTGGGAAAAAGTAAGCACCAGCTTGTCCGCGAAGCGTGAGCTTTGCAGGAATTGCTGTAAACGATCTATTTTAGGATCACGGGGAAGTATACGGGTAATATCTTCTTCCAGCCGGATGCGTGAGGCAAAAAGGCCACCAGCGCAAAACTCAGCGCAGTGAAAAGCCACAGGAGGGTTTTACGCTTTTCGAAGAAGTTGTAAATCGCTATAAAAAAGTTACCCATAATTACGAATTAGCCTGCTTTACCACGTTCCGGCGGAAAATGCTCAGGAGCAGCCAGGTTACCAGCCAGCACACTACACCCGCCACCACAGCGAGTGTAACAGCGCCTAAAATATACTGCACCAGGTTTTGCTGGATATTGTCCAGCGACAACCCTTTGCTGAAAAATAGATCGGTGGCATCCCTTCCAACCCACACCTTTCCCATCAAAAAACTCAGGAAAATGATCGGCGGCACCATTGGCGGAATGCTGATATTGGCGGCGATGATCACCAATCCTTTATTTAACCGCAGCCAGGCGGCCAGTGCGAGGGCTACGATCATCTGGAAGCCCCAGATGGGAACAATGCCCATAAATACGCCGAATCCCACCGACAATGCCTTTTTCATATTCGACTCCTCACGGTTAACGATATGCTGCTCAATAAAAGCCCTTCTGCCCTCTGCCTTCATCATGGCGCGGATAAAATCGCGCGGCTTGATGTACAGGAAAGCGATCGTCACCAACACGGTGTTGAGCACACTGATACGCGTGAAGTCCGGCCCCGGACGGAAATGCGAAATTCTTTCCTCCTTCGGCGGATAATATACTTTGATTGGCGCCCAGTCTATTTTAATGCCCTTCCACGCCGAACGCACGATCACCTCTACTTCAAATTCATATTTGTTGCAGATGGAACGGATGCGGCCCATGCGGTGAATCGGGTACAGGCGAAAACCGCTCTGCGTATCCGGCGCCCTGATGCCGGTTTCCACGTAAAACCAGAAGTTCGAAAACTTGTTGGCAAAGGTGTTTTTACCCGGCATGTTCTCCTGTTGCAGGTTGCGGGCACCAATGACTAATGCGTCCTGACCTTCGTCCAGTTTATCCGGAAGACAGGCAGGTCGCTGGCAAAGTGCTGCCCGTCGCTATCCATCGTAATGGCATGCTCGTAGCCCTGCGACAATGCATAACGAAAGCCCTGGCGCAGCGCATGTCCCTTACCGCCGTTCGGCGTGTAGGCCACTACCTGCAGTTCCGGGAAATCTTCCAGCACTCTGGCCGTAGCATCGGTAGCGCCATCGCTTACCACGATGAGGTGGCGCGTGAGGGCAAGCACAGAACGGATCACATCGCCAAGGGTGCCGGCGTTATTGTACGTGGGAATCAGCACACAAGCCTTGTGCGCCTCGAAGCGGGCATCGTATGGAGCGGGCGTCTGCATTACTGTTTAACGGTAAAAAGTCCCCGGAACTTCAGGAACACCAGTTCGGCGCTTTTAATCTGCGCGGTTACTTTTAATTCAGCTGTTTCCAGTGCGGCATACTTGATTTCCACATCTACCTGCGGCTGCACGTTCGGATCGATCATGTTCAGGAATTTCATGTTGGACGCTTTGCGCACCATGACTTCCTTTTGCAGGTTATCGCCCAGAATTTCCTGGATCGTTTGCATCATGCAAACACCAGGGACAACGGGCTGACCGGGAAAGTGGCCTTCAAAAATCGGGTGGCCGGCGTTAAATGCGATCGTCGCATTTACTACTTCGCCGGTGTTTTCCTGCTGTGTGACGGTGTAAAATTTTCCTGCTAACATTATTTTTTCACGCGTTGTGATGAAATATTAAATGTGAATTTCTTGTGTTCAATGTAAAGAGAATCGGGAATACCTGCTTTATAGTCCTTCATCCAGATATCTACGACCGGCTTGCGTTTAGAACCGTTTTGTATTTTCACGAGCTCCCGGCAATCGGGGGATGTAATATAGTATACGTCCCCTTTATCCAGTTTTACTTTAACGTACTGCAGCGCATCTTTTTCCAGCACAGTGGCCTTCGAAAAGTCGTAGCGCAGCAGCAGCATTTCAAAGTCCTTGCGCAATGTCTTTACCACGGCCTTTTTATCCATTTTGGCCATCATGTAATGTTTGGTAAAGCCGCCGTCTTTATCAAATTCAAAATCAAAGAACTTAAACCCCATTTCGTTGGTGAACACGATGCGCATGCTGCTGTCTTCCATTTTTTGAAAAGCAGCAGGCCCGAAAAGTGATTGCCCACCACATCCACGGTTGTGTTGTACATCACCGTGTTGCTGTACTGCGGCAGGAAGCGCTCTACGCAGGCCGCATCGCCGGCTTTCGGCTGCAGGCCTTTGTACGCGGAGGTACAGGCGCCTAGTAAAAACAGACTACTTAACAGCAAATACCTCATCGGGAATGTTTACGTTCGTTTCCTTATTCACGAAACTCATCACGGTATCATCCCCGCTCTGTTCCTGCATCTGTAGCTTCGTTACCGCGTAATCCTTTTTATCTACCCACAACACGATCTTCTTAAAATAGTCTTTAATGCCTTTGGCTACCGGTGTCATCTCCAATTGGTAGAACTGTGCGTTCTCAAATACTTTGGTGGAGAAGTCGGCGTTGTTCAACACATTACCCTGCACACAATCGGCCGTAATACGGCTTACCTGCTGAAACACCTTGCTCGATTTCGCGGAAATGCGGTTTTCCTTCTGGCTGTCTTTTGTTTTGATATCTTTTCCGTTGATGATCACCAGGTAGTAAGAAGGCGTCTGGTATTCCATTTTCACCTTATCTTCTTTCTTGAACCAGAATTTTCCCTTACTGGTGATTTTCTCGCTCAGCATGCTCAAGTTCTTTTCCTGCACGAAATCGCTTTTAATCGATTTCGTCTGCTGCGCCGTTTTCGCGAACTGTTGTTTAAACTGTTCGAGATTGGCCGCCGGTTTAAAACCGGGACTCTGTGCCCGCACCGCCGTGGTGGCCAGGCAGGCAATGATCCATATCCATTTACGCATATGCCTTCACATTTAATAGTTTATCTACCCGCACAATGGAAAAGCCGCGTTGACGCAGCGTTTCGATCAATTCAGGCAATATTTGTACCGTAATCCGGCAGGTGTCGTGGAACAGGAATATATCGCCGGGGCGAACATTCTTTAACACCCGCTGCAACAACAACTGCGTGTCTTTAGCCACGGTATCCAATGAACGGATGCTCCAGCCGATGGTGCTGTAACCGCCGCTGCGGATGGCTTTCGCCAGGTTAGGGTTCGTTACGCCATAAGGTGGCCGGAATAGTTTAGGTTGATGGGAAATCGCTGCTGCAATAGCCGCATCGGCCATGCGCAGCTCTTCCAGCATTTTGGCCGCCCCGTACATATCGAACCAGAAGGCGTGTGAATAGCTGTGGTTGCCAATTACATGTCCTTCCGCGTGTATCCGTTGCAGTAAACCCGGCTCCTGCGCGGCACGCTCCCCTATACAGAAAAAAGCACCAGGCACCTGATGCTCCTTTAAAATATCGAGTATTTCCGGGGTGTGCGATCGGGCCGGCCCGTCATCGAACGAGATGGCCACCTGTTTCTCCGTGGTGACCGCCCGGTTGTGCACCGGTGTAAAAAAGCTGAGGGAGATGTCGGTCGCGCCCCAGGCCAGTACTGCTGCAAAGCAAACGCCCATCATCATCCATACCCACCATGCCACCGGCCCATTCATAAAATGGAATACCAGCGACCCGCAAAAGGCCGCCGCGAAGAGGATGCGTATGGTGCTGTATTTTAACATGCTTTTACGAGCATTGCCGAGTAGTGCGTGCCCCGGTACTGGTTTACGATTAATATATTTTTGAAAGATGTGGCAGCCGCGCCTTTCAGCAATACCACCTCCGGTATTTGTTGCGTACGCAGCAGCTGCACCGCCATCCACATTGCAAAGGCAGAAGCCGTTGGAAATTCGCCGCTCAGGTGTTTGAACCCGACCACCGGCTTACCGGCGAAAAGTTCATCCTCCAAAGCGTTCAATGCGGCATCGTTTGCAGCGTCGCCGCTGCGGCCGGTAATAATGACATCCGGCGTTGCATCTCCCAGGTAAGTTTGAACAAATGTTCCAATGGCGGCTTGATCAGCTGGTTTGTACAGCGTGGCAGGCACCTGCAATTCCGCAACAGCATTGCCCTTCTCACTGCTCAGCATAAAAACCCTGCTCCTTCCCCATTGATCGTGCCTTCGCCGGTATGAGCCAGCAATTGCGTACTGTCATTGCTGTTAGTACGGAACAAACCGAAACGTTGGAGAATAGCGTGACTGTGATCGGTAATTTCATCGAGACCGCCGGCGAGTATATTTTTCGCCTGACCTTCCCGGAGAATCATCAGACTGTCGAGCAGCGCGTTTTCGAATGAAAAGGCGCGGTGCACGAATGTATTGTTGTAAGCGTGGCAACCGAGCATCAGCGCGATTTGTCCCGCTACGGTATTGTGTGTGCTTTGAATGAATGCGGTCGGCGTCAGCATTTCTTCCTGCTGACTCACCATTTTGGAAAGGAACACGCTCGTATCGGCCAAACAACCGTACGCAGTGCCGGTAATGATCGCATCGGGCATGGTAATACCGGCATCCTGTAAACAGCGCTGTGAAGCGCCTACCCCCATTTTGATCACCCGGCTCATCCGGCGGATCAGTTTAATATCGATCCACTGCTTGTAGTCAGGATCGGCTACAGACAGGCGATTGCCTTCGTACGACCTCACACTTTCCAGGAACGGTTCGTCCGCCGCAGTGTTCTGCGGAGAAATACAACCAGCGCCTTGTATGTATGCTTTCATTCCTTTTATCTTGAAAAAATTACACTCGAACAGTTGCCGCCAAAGCCAAACGAATTGGACATCACATGCGGCAGGTTATTGCCTTTGGAAATAGTGGTGACGGGCGAAAACGGCAGTTCCTTCATCTGCGTGGTAAACTGCGCATTCGGATAAATGATGCCCTCTTTCACCGCCAGTGCGCTGAACACCGCTTCTATACCACCGCTCGCGCCCAGGGGTGTGCCCGGTGAACGATTTGGTGGAACTCGCGGGAGGCGCATCTTCCCCAAAGAGCCTTACTATAGCCGTGCCTTCCGACACGTCATTGTTCTGCGTACCAGTACCGTGCAGGTTGATGTAAGCCACCTCGGAAGGCTTAATTCCAGCCATCTCCGGGGCACCCTTCATCGCCGGTAGTTACCGGTACCGTCTGGCGAAGAGGCCGTTTGGTGATAAGCATCGTTCGCATTGGCGTAACCGCTTAAACTACACCAGGGCCCGTCCGGCAGCTTTGCCGCGATCTCCTCCGATACCAATACCACGTATCCGGCGCCTTCACCCAGGTTCAGGCCGGTGCGCGTATCGTCGAACGGACGGCACTTTTGCTGATCAAGGATCATGAGGGTATTAAAACCGTTGAGGGTAAAGCGGGTGAGCGCATCAGTGCCACCGGCGATCACCACGTCTACAATGCCGTTTTTGATCAGGCGCGCGCCATACATCATGGCATTGGCGCCGGAAGAACAGGCCGTGGAAATAGTGGACATATGATGCGTAATACCCAGTGCGTCGCCCACCACTTCGGTAATGGCGCCACATTCGTGGTTCACTACGCCTCTCAGGCGACCTTTGGTATTGTCCGGCAGGAAGTCTTCCATGAAGTCTTCCGTTTTGTCCATACCACCAACCGTGTTGGCAGAAACAAACGCGGTGCGGTATTGGGCGATATCCCCCAAACCGGTGCTCTCCCACGCTGCCTTTGCGGCAACCATACTGAGCAAAGCCGTGCGGGTGGTACTTTCGGGCAGACCAGTCATTTTCGCCAGCGCTGCGTTATCAGCCTTTACTTCCGCAACAGGAAATGTGTTTTTATGGATGGAGCGCAGGTATTGCATGGGCCCCATGCCCGGTTGCATATGAGCAAACGCTTGCAGGCAGGCCTCCAGCGAATGCCCGATGCCGCAAATCACGCCGCCGCCGGCTACCAGCACCTTGCCGCTCATTACGCTTTTTGATTTGCGGTAATGAACTCGGCCATGGTACGCACCGACTGGAAGATTTTAGGACCATCTTCCGGGTTGGCCATGCGAATGTTGTAGTGCTGTTGCAGCAACACGATCAGCTCCAGCGCATCGATCGAATCGAGCCCCAGTCCGTCTTTAAACAACGGCTGATCATCGCCGATGTCTTCGGGCTTCACTTCCTGCAAATTCAATTGTTCGATGATCTGGGCTTTCAGATCTGACATCAACTTTTCCATATTATGATTGATACAATTTTTCAACTTGTTCCGCGGTAAAGGGCAAAGCCACACCACGGGCATCTCCTTCAACTAAAAATATCGCTGCTTCAAAATCCTCGTGGTATTGTTCTATCCAGCCGCAGACACAGGCCTTCGCCGCGCCAGTGGCCAGTAATTGTTCAACGTAGGCAGTCATCATCCCGGTATCGAATGTATCCTGCACAAAAAGGCGTTCTCCCCTTTCAACTTGTGCCGGATGCTGATTTCACCGATAACGATATTCGGCAACGTATACACGAACAATGCCGGACTGGCAATATCGCTTACCGTTTCGTAATAACGCTCGTCGGTATCCAGGCTGGCGCTGCGGTTGGCGAACACCAGGGCGATATCTTCGGGCGCATATTGCGATAAAGATATATCCTGCAACAACACCTCCGTACTCAGCCAGCCCAGTTTGCTCAGTAAGTCCATTTTATGAAACTTCTGATACTGGCCGGCAAAGCGGTCGTACAGGCTGCGGAGAAAATCGGGCAATGGGCCGGCTCCCCGGAAACCAGCTGTTCGCCGTTCTTCACTACCTCAAACGGGCGGATAAGCGTATATGCGTTAATGTTTATTTCCAAAACTGCTTATTTTATCAGTAGCGATAATGGTACGCGCCAAACGTTTCGGCGCTGTATCGTGATTCGCCACGAATGGATTGCTCGTATCCCACACATATCCCGCCAGTACGGAACATATCTGTTTTTTAATCTCCTCATCCGGGTTCGGACGGAAGAAGATGGTGTCCAGCGTGCCTTCGTACCAGGCCATCACATAGGAACGGAATACGTTTACGCCCTGCATGGTCGGTTCCATGTATTCCTTTTCCCAGTCTACTGCCTCGCCCTTCAGTTTTTAATCACCAGTTTGGCGGCTGTCTGGCTGGATACCGTAGCCAATGTTACCCCGGACGAGAAGATCGGGTCCAGGAACTCGGTTACGTTGCCGGTGAGTACATAACCCTCTCCGTAAAACTTATCGGTCGTAGCGCTCCGGGATTCCAGTATCCTGGGTTCGAAGGCCAGGTCTACACCACGGAAACGTTCCGCGGTAAAAGGTTCGGCCTCGAGCATCGCACGGTACTTTTCTTCATTGGTACCTTCAAATCCTTCAAAGAAAGAAGGATCGCTGACGAAACCAAGTGATGTAATACCCGTAGAGAATGGGATGATCCAGATCCAGGTGCCTTTTTGTGCACCACCGCGGTAATACGGTTCGGCTCTGCATCCATATGGCGGTTCACGTCTACCGTATGCGCGAACAACGCTTTGCGCGGCTGCAATACCGATTCCTTTTCCAGGTTGAAAAGCTTCGGAATTACCCTGCCATATCCGCTGCCGTCTACAATAAAACGCGCTTCAATTTCTTTCTGATTACCGTTGATATCTTCTACGGTTGTTACAGAATCCGACCCATTAAACCGGATCGCTGTGACCGTAGTTTCAAATTCAACGGGCACACCCATCTCCTGCACCGTGTTCGCCAGCGTGGTATCAAAATCAGCGCGGGGAACCTGCCAGGTCCACTTCCAGCCGTCCGTAAACTGGTTCTGAAAGGTAAAATCACAGATGGCTTCTCCTTTCACGAACTTGGCGCCGTACTTCTTCTGATAGCCGCGTTGTTCCGGGGCGTCCACGAATTTGGCTTCGGACAACGCCTCCATACAACGGGGCAGCAGGCTTTCTCCGATTACAAAACGCGGGAACTTAAGTTTCTCCACAATTTTAACCGAATACCCGGCCTGGTGAATAATGGATGCGGCAACCGTTCCCGCGGGGCCTGCACCTATTACCAGTACGTCGACTTTTTCTGTTTTCATAAAGGCGTGCAAATTGGATGTTATTGTTAGTTGGGCTTAAGCCTTTTTACATTGGAGCAGCGTATAGCTCAGCCCCATGCTGTGATTCTCCATTACAATCTGAAGTCCCGCTTTTTCACGCACTCGTAAAACACTTCTGAATAGTACATCTGGCTGTTACCATTCGCCATGGCGGTAAAATACAGCGATGTTTGCTGCAGGCTGAACGCCGCGGCTTTAAACACCTGCTTGTCCCAGAACGGTTCCGGGATGTATACACTGCCATTATCGCTCAGTGCCTCGCGGCAGCGGCTGAGGATAGAAATGATCTCCGCTTCGGAGAAACAGTCCAGAACTGGCTCATCCAGATGGCATCAAAATCTTTCGGGAAAGGAATGCTTTCGTCCAGGATGTTATTCACGTGAAAGGATACACGATCGATATAACCTGCTTCGGTAATATTTTTGGTAGCGCGCGCCACCTGTCCCGGCAAGTCGAATATAGTGATCTGCACTTCCGGATCGTACGCGACGCAAGCCATGGTAAACTTACCGGTGTTGCCGCCGATGTCCAGCAGCTTTTTCGGTTTGTCCTGAATACGATCGGCAGTACCTGCGGAAATGCGAGGTCGGAGTAATAGTGGTCAAAGTCGTACCAGCTTTTGCCCTCTTTCGGCGGCAGGATGGTAAGTCCTTCGTAGATGGTTTCCCAGGGGCCCAGTTCTTTCAGACCGGCGGGTTTGCCCTCGGTGATTGCTTCCTGCAAATGGAACATGCCTTTGTAACAGATGTCGTGGCTAAAGTCCATATTGATGCGGGTCAGCTGGTCGTGCTCAATAAAGTGGCCGGTTTTGGTGAGCACATATTTTTTCTCTTCGTTGACAATCAGCATTTCCATGCCCAGGCCGGCTTCGAGCAGTACGCGAACGCCATAGCGGCTAAGGCCGGTTTTATCGATAATTTCTTCAATGGTTACGCCTTTCATGCCATTGTCGGCAATAGCTTTTAAGATACCCAGGTCGCGTAACGCTTTGGACGCCTGAAACACAATGGGGGCAAATGCTATCCAGAGCGCCTGCTCCTTGGCCTGCAAAGCGGTTTTCGTTTCCTTGTTAAAGAATTGCATGCTGTTATTAAGTTCGGTTTAAAGTTGACATATTGCCGGTTTTGCTGAATACCATCGCGGCATTGCAGCCACCAAAACCGGAGGTGGTTTTCAAAAAATGACGCATGTTGCGCGTTTGTGGCTCACCGTGGCTCACGTTCAATGGCACAGGTACGCCATGTTCGCTATAGCCTTTCGTAGGTAGTACTACGTCCTGCTGTAAAGCCTGCATCCCGATGATCGCTTCTACCAGTCCGGCCGCGCCCAGGGTATGTCCGTAATAGCCTTTCAGGCTGTTAACGGGCGTTTCCTGCAACCCTGCGAAGTTAAATGCTTTGGCCTCCATTTCATCGTTATACAGCGTGGCCGTACCATGCGCAGAAACGAAGCCGATATCGTTAGTTGTAAGTTTCGATAGTTGAATGGCTTTCAACACAGCGCCGGCCAGTTCTTCACCGGTACGCGAGGGACCGGAAATATGGTTGGCGTCGTTGCTGGAAGCGCCCTCGCCCAGTACAATACCGCGCGACAAACGTTCATCAGCCGTTAAAATGACCGTGGCCGCGGCTTCGCCCAGACTAATGCCATTGCGGGCCGCGTCGAAGGGCCTGCAGGGTTCATTGCTTACCGCAAGGAACGACTGGAAGCCCGATAATACAAACTGCGTAAACACATCTGCGCCGGTAACGATCACCTGGTCGTATTGGCCGGAGCGGATGAGCCGTTGTCCCACAATAAGGGCGAGCAAGCCCGAAATACAGGCGTTGCTGATCACCAAAGGCTGCGTGGTGATGCCAACGTGTGCGGCGATCTTCTGCGCAGCAGGAAATAACTGCAGCGCAGAAGGAGGCGCCGTTTTATCGGCAATTCTTTCAATGTTGCCTTTGGTGGTGGATAGGATAAAAGCGGTACGCTGATCCCCGACCGGAATCGAAGTTTGCGATAAGGCATTTTGTATGGACAATACACACAGCTGCTCGAACTTCGTATACCCCGATCCGTTAAAGGACGCCAGTTGCCCCCGTCTATCAACGCCCCATAAAAAGCGCAGCCGCCAGGGAGGTATCGCTGTGCCGACGAATGCCGCTATCGCCGCGGCGGACCGCGTCAAAATTGGTCGCCGTGGTGTTCCCAAGAGGGGAAATAATATTATCTGCTGCTACAAACACCTGTTTCATCATTCACCAGATTATATCAAACCATGTTCCTTTTTCCAATTCAGGAAAAAGTCCGGGGCCACCAACTGCAACTCGGCTTTGTCTTTATCAAGAAACACCTGTACGGTGCTGCCTGTAGCCACAACATCCCTGGTAGCTGCGTTGTATAAAGTATATTCGAACCGGAGCTTGGCAGCAGCCGTGTTTACATACCGTGTTTCCACGATCACGCTGTCGCCGTACCGGAGCGATTTTGTAATTACATTCCACGCTCACCACCGGCACCGTATACCCGTGGGCATAGATGTCCGGTAGCGAAGACCGTATTTGTTGCCGAAAGCTTCCCTCCCGTCCTCAAAATAACGTACATAGTGGCCGTGCCACACGATGCCGAGCGGGTCGGCTTCATTAAATTTAACCAGGATCTCTGCGCGGTCACTCAATACTTGCATGAAATGTTATCTCTCTTGTTTAAACTGAATTATTCGCCGCCGTATTTGGACCTCCGTGCTTTGTATTTAGATTTATCGATCGCGTCGATGATTTCTTTTACCGGGTTAGCCCAGTAGTTACGGAAACCAAAGCCGCCAAAACGACCTACTTCACCGGTCATACGTTCTGTAAGCAGCACTTTTTTAGTTGCCAGGTCGATTACGGTTACATAGTAAGATGCCGCTTTCTCGGTTTTAGAGAAGGCTTCGCATACGAACAGTACACCCAGTCCTTTGTAATCAGCAAAGCTATAAGTTTTTACTACTGCGTCGATATCGGCCGGTGTGAGGCGGTGGAAATCAGCCGATTTGGAAGACTTCAGTTTATCGGCGTTGATCTTGCTGTTTTTCTTGTGGCTTTCTTCCAGGTCGGTATCGATGCGGCTTCTGTGAAATGCATCTGCCAGTTTGAATTTCTTCGGCTCGTTCACCACCGGGTCGTTCAGGGAAGGAAATTGTTTTTCAATGATATCGTCCTGGTTCGCTGCTTCGTCACCGATAAGGCGCGCCTGGGTAAAATCGATGCCAAAATAAGTCAATTGCTTGTCTGCGTTGAACAAGTCTTTAATACCACTGGCTTTCGCGTTTACGCTCAGTACCAGGCTTGCCGCTGCTGCAAAAAATACGTGTTTCAGGTTCATGTTTATCTATCTTTATTTTTGAGGGACAAAAATCTTCATTTCGCACTCCGCCAGTAGCCTTCCGTCCTGGAACACACTCCCTTTGGCAATAGTGGCGCCCATTACTTCTCTTTCGATGGCGATGGTGGTTTCGATGCTGGTGCCGGCTGCAGGCAGTTCCAGTACTTCGAGGTTGCTGATCCCGCCAATATAACCGATGGGCACGGGTTCGTTACGTTGTTTGGCCAGGTAGCCAACGCGTACCGCCGCCGACTGGGCGATGTTCTCTACCAGTCCCGGTGGCATCAGAACGCCTTTTTCGATAAATACATTGTCCGGCTCCACATCAAAACCGGTACGTAAACCCGTATCGTCAGCGCTTAACAGCCGGTGCACCATCACTATCGGAGGTCGCTGGGGAATGTATTGCGTAATTTCTTCTTTCGTAACTAACATGGCTAATAGTTCAGTTTTAAAACCGCACGCGCAAATGTAATACACCTTTTCCTAAAGTTGGGCGGTGATTATCGTTGGCTGGACTGCAATTTACGGAAGTTTCAGGCTTTATCCCCGGCCGGGGCCGCCTGCGACTTGTCCCAGAAGTCGTAATAGTTGAACCATTGTACGGGGTACTGCCTCACCTTTTGTTCCATAGCGGCAGCGAAATCGTTGATGGCCTCCTGTATGCCCTCACGGCGGCGGCCATGGTACCCGCGGGGTGGGGTAGCGTACAAATGGTAGTGGGTACTGGTTTCTTTAAATGCAAAAACAAGCGATACGGGCACCTTAAAGGTGGCGGCCAGCTGGAAAGGGCCCAGCGGGAACAGGGCTTCTTCGCCCAGGAATGGGGCTGCCAGGGTTTTGTTACCGGGCATAAAGCGGTCGGCGTGCATGCATATCAGTTCCCGGTGCTGCAGTGCGTCGCTGATGGCGTAAATATGGGAAAGATCGTCTTTGATCACGATAACGTTGATCACCCGCTCGCCGGTCACGGACGACAGGTATTTCTTGATCCGTTCGTGCTCTCCGTCGAACATCACGATGTTGATTTTTGTTTGAAGGCGGGTGAACAGGTGGCCTGCCACTTCCCAGTTACCCAGGTGCGCGCTGAGCAGGATGCCGCCTTTACCACCGGCGACCATGTCGTGCAGGTGCCTTTCGCCATCGAATTCGAAGGTGAAGGGATTGGGGATATTGGCCATCACCACGATCTTATCGATCAGCGTTTGGCCAAACACGTAGTAGTTAAGGTACAGGCAGCGTAAACTACGCCACCTGCTATATCCGAGTTTCGTACGAAAATATTGGAATATGGGTCGTGAAGAGCTGAGGGAAAACAGGAAATAGTAGCCTGCAACGAAATAAAGGAGTAAATATGCCGGGCGCACACCTCCATACCGCAACACACCAATGAATATACTGTACCCCAGCTTGTTCCCTTTGGATTTACCCTGCCAGGAAGGCATTATACCAGCGCTTTTTGTTTAAGACGGGCAATTACGTAGTCGTAGAAGTCCTGGAAGGTAACAATACCCTGGAAATCCTCGGGTTTTACCTTAAAACCGAAATTGCTTTCGATCACTACCACCAGGTCAATATAATCCAGGCTGTCAAGCTCCAGTGTCGCTTTCAGGTTCGCTGCAGGTGTAATACTTTCAGGCGCAACTTCAAATTCCTCTACCAGGAATTCATTCGTCCTCGCTATGATCTCGTTAACTTCCATAATTATTTAGTTCCAGATATAGGTTGAAAAGAGTTAAACAATGCTCCCGGCCGCTTACAACCGGGAAATGAATCATCACACTGCAAAATTAATAAGAATAACTCAATCCCACTTCTTTATCACCAGGGAAGAATTAGTTCCTCCAAAGCCAAAAGAATTGGACAAAAATATATTAAAATTCTTATTAATAGTACTGGTAACGATGTTAAGTTTAGCCGAATCCTCATCCGGATTTTCGAAATTGATATTAGGCGCGATAAAACCGTTTTCCATCATCAGCATGGAGTATACGATCTCGCTGGCGCCCGCCATCCAGCACTCATGGCCGGTCATGCCCTTTGTGCTGCTCACGTACGGCCTGCTGCTGCCGAATACTTCGTGCAAAGCCCTCGCTTCGCTGGCATCGCCGGCGGGTGTAGAGGTGGCATGTGCATTAATATATTGAATATCAGACGGTTTTAGTCCCGCATCTTTCAGTGATATTTCCAGCGAACGTACCGGGCCGTCGACACTGGGGTTGGAGATATGGGCGCCATTGCTGGAAAATCCGTATCCCAACACTTCTCCCAGGATCTTTGCGCCACGTCGTTGTGCGCTTTCCAGGCTTTCGAGCACCACGGTGGCCGCTCCCCCGCTGGGCACCAGGCCGTCGCGGTCGCGGTCAAACGGGCGGGAAGCTTTTGCCGGATCGCTTTCGCGCACAGAAAAAGCAGCGATCGCGTCAAAGTTACCCATGGCGTAAATATTGATCTCCTGCGCGCCGCCGCATACCACAGTATCCTGCATGCCGTTTTTGATGAACATGTATCCCAGCCCAATGGCGTGGGAACCGCTCGCACAGGCTGCGCTTACGCTGAAATTGATCCCTTTTAAACGGAAGATAGTGGCGAGGTTCATGTTAACGGTAGAGTTCATCGTCTGGAACACAGAACCTGAACCTACGAGCATCGTATCGTGCTTTTCGCGTATAATGTCGTTCGCTTCTACCGTAGGTCTGGCAGAACTATCATTGCCGAACAGGATGCCTACCTCTTTTTCTCGATGTAATCCTGATCTAAACCGGCCTTCGCCGGGCTTCGCGGGTAGACATATACGCAAATTCCGCCTGCTCGGGCATCATGAGCCGGGCACGGCGGTCCAGCAGCCCCTTCAGATCGGGACGTTCTACAAAGCCGGTGAGTGCCGACCTGTAGCCGAAGTTTTTCCGTTCCTGGTCGTATATGATCCCGGAACGGCCATGATATAATGAATCTTTCACTTCCCCAGGTTCTTCCCGATGCAGGAATAAACGCCGAGGCCTGTAATCACGACTCTATTCATAATCACTCAATAGTTAGTAAGGCGCAACGTTGCGTTGTAATCTTCCCCGGCATATGCAAAACCCGGGCCGTATTACAAGCTGTTCAATATTATGACAAAAGTTATAGGCTTAAGAATAGATGCCGCCATTAATGGAAAGCACCTCACCGGTAATATAGGACGCGCCTTTGGAGGCGAAGAAAGCCACTGCTTCGGCTACTTCTTCCGGGGTCCCGAACCTGTTCATCGGTACCTGGGCCGACAACTCCTTTTCGTTCAGCTCTGCGGTCATATCTGTACGGATAAAACCCGGGGCCACCGCGTTAACCGTAATGCCACGTTTGGCCACTTCCTGCGCCAGTGCTTTTGTAGCGCCGATAATACCGGCCTTGGCGGCAGAATAGTTTACCTGTCCGGGCGTACCTTTCAGTCCACTTAAACTTACCATGTTGATAATACGGCCGTAACGCTTCAGCAGCATCCCATTCAATACCTGTTTGGTTACATAATAAAAACCGTCGAGGCTGGGGCCTAACACATTACGCCATTGATCTGTGTTCATCCAGAACATCAGTACATCTTCGCGGATACCGGCATTGTTTACCAGCACCTCTATATGTTTCTCTTTATTACCTTCTACCCAGCCGCCCAGTACGCGCTGCACTTCGTCGGCATCGCCCACGTTGAACTGCAGCAGCTCACCGTCGGCGCCTTTCGCGCGCACCGCCGCCAGTGTTTCTTCCGCCGCAGCCTGGTTACCTTTATAATTGATCACCACATGGTAGCCTAACTCCGCCATTTTCAAACACACTGCCCTGCCAATACCCCTGGATCCGCCTGTTACTAATGCACACTTCATAGTGTAATGTTATTAGATGTTTTAGCTTAAAAAATGTGGACAGGCTCCGTAGCCATCAGGTATGTTTTGATGTTTTTCACATCATTGAACCGCGGCGCATCATCAATAAATTTAGGGAAAATTGCCCTTACATCCTGATATATCTTGTGTGATGCGGGCGACAATCTTTCCTGGCAATTCAGGTAATCCACCGCCTGCAAAAGTGTCATGGTTTGTACCGCCAGCACCTCAAAAGTGTTCTCTATCACCCTGTTGGTCATTACGGCGGAGTTGCAACCCATGCTAACAATATCCTGGTTGTCGTTATTGTTGGGAATGCTGTGTACACTCATCGGGAAGCTCAGCGTCTGGTTTTCGGCCACCGTGGAGGTAGCGGTAAACTGTACGCCCTGCATGCCGAAGTTAAAGCCCAGTTTACCCAGGTTCATGAACGGCGGGAACTTGTGGTTCAGCTTATCGTTCATCAGGTAGTTAAGCTGGCGCTCAGAAAGCATGCTCAGTTTCGTGATCGCGATTTTTACTTTGTCCATTTCCAGGGAAATGTAGTCGCCGTGGAAGTTACCGCCGTGGAAGACGTTCTTCTGGTGGTGGTCTACAACGGGATTATCGCTCACAGAGTTAAGTTCCTCCACTACCACGCGTTCTGCATGCAGCAGCGTGTCGTACACGGGACCCAGTACCTGGGGCACGCAGCGGAGGGAGTAATATTCCTGTACTTTATCTTTAAAAATCTCTTCTTCCAGTTCTTTATAGAGGTGGTCCGGGCGGTGGCGCACCATTTTGCTGTCTTTCAGCACTCCGCGCATGATTTCCGCGATGCGGTTCTGGCCAACGTGCTTTTTCACGGCGTTCAGTTCGGCGCTCAGGTGATCGTCGAATGCTTCCACGACTTCGTTTACGATAGCCGACAATACGGCGCTCCAGGCGAGCAGCTGTTTGGCGTAAATGATGTTTACCAGGCTCACACCGGTCATAGCCGATGTACCGTTGATGATGGCCAGTCCTTCGCGCACGTGTACGCCGATGGGTTTGAGGCCCAGTTTGGCGAACACATCTCCCGAAATCTGAATTTTATCCTCATAAACCACTTCTCCTTCGCCGATGAGCGTATGCGCAAGGTGCGCCAGCTGTACGAGGTCGCCGGAAGCGCCCACGCCTCCGTGCTCATATACACAAGGGTAGATGTTGTGATTGATCATGTCGCGCAGCAGTTCCACTACTTCGGGATGAATGCCGGAAAAACCCTGCATAAAGCTGCTGAGGCGGGCGATCATCAAACCTTTGGTAGCCAGCGGGGGCAGTATTTTGCCGGCGCCGGAACTGTGACTGCGGATCAGGTTGTACTGAAGCTGGTGTGTATCCTCATCACTGATGCGGTATTGAGCCATTGGACCAAAACCGGTATTAATACCGTAAATCAGTTTTTTGGCAGAAAATGTTTTCAGAAACTCAAAGCTGGCCTTCACGTTCGCCACTGCGGCAGCATCCAGTTCCACCTTCGCGCCTTCTAACAACACCTGCTGCACCTCTTGCAGAGAAAGCAACTTACTTCCTATTACAACCATTATCTTAAATTAAATTATTTGATTATGTAAAAAAGTGCTCAAAATTAGTATAAAGCTGGCTTTATCCCACTAAAATATTTCCCGGGGCGCAAACATACAACAACCTGCTGAAGGTCAGCAGATTTTCTCGCATACAGGCACATTTGCATTACTCGTTGGTATTATGCTTCTTCAGTTTCGGTTTCCTCGGGGGCTGTAACCAGTATTTTATCGATGCGGTGCGCGTCCATATCCACGATCTCGAACGTGAATTTGCGCCACTCGAACTTCTCGCCGGTATGGGGTATATGCTCCAGGTGATGGAGGATAAAACCCGCCAGGGTATCGAATTCCTGCTCAAATTCCGCCATCCAGTCCTCTTTATCAAACTCCGACAGGAAGTCGTAAAAAGGAATCTGGGCATCCACAAGATAAGAGCCGTCTTCCCGGCGCAACATCGTGTAATCGTCCTGGCCGGTTTCGGGCATATCGCCCACTATTGCTTCTAAGATATCGTTCAGCGTGATCATACCCAGGAAAGTACCGTATTCGTCCACGATAAACGCGGCATGAATCTGGGTTTCCTTGAACTTTTCGAGTACCTGGTAAGCCGAGTTGTTGTCCGGGATAAAGAGCGGTTTCTTCATCACGTCTTTCAACTGTGCGTTTTTACCGGCGCAGTATAAATCTTTAATATTGATGAGCCCTTTTACATTATCGATTTGTCCCAGGCAAACAGGATATATCGAATGCGGGCTGCTTTTTATCTTCTGCTGATAGCTCTCGATCGGTTCCTCGATATCGAGCCAGATGATATCGGTACGGTGGCTCATCAGCGAGGTGATGTTTCGGTCGCCCAGGTGAAACACGCGCTCGATGATCTCCTGCTCGGTTTCTTCGATGGCGCCCGACGTTGTGCCCTCATTAATAATTGCCTTTATCTCTTCTTCCGTTACCAGGCTGTCGCTGGAAGTAGCTTTGAGGTTAAAGAACTTAACCAGCACGTTCGACGATTTACTCAGCAACCAGATAAAGGGGAAGGTTACTTTCGACAAAAAGTTCATCGGCGTTGCCATGGTCTTGGCGATCGATTCGGGGCGGGCCAGACCAATACGTTTGGGTACCAGTTCGCCCAGTACCAACGACAGGTAAGTGATGATAATAACGATAACGGAGGTGGCTACAGCGCTGCTATACTTATGAAGCGAGGGAATATTTTCCAGATAAAGCCCCGGATATCCGCTTTCAGGTTCTCTCCGGAGTATAAACCGGTTAAGATGCCGATGAGCGTGATGCCTATCTGTACGGTGGATAAGAATGTATCCGGATTGTTTGCAAGCTTTAATGCAGCTTTTGCTTTTTCGTCCCCCTTGTTGGCTGCATTTTCGAGTCTGGCCTTACGGGCCGAAACAAGGGCAATCTCTGACATGGAGAATATGCCGTTCAACAGAATGAGGACGAGGATTATGACGACTTCCATAAAATAAGCCTAAAAATAAAAAATTATTCAAATATTAGTGTGAGAAATGCAAGTAATAACCCAAATGTAATAGCCACCACCTTTTTCCTGCTCAGTTCATGGTGTTTTGTGCCGCTTTCATAAAAGATAGTGGTAGAGATGTGCAGGAATGCTCCCACCACCATGGCCACCATGTATATCAGCGATTTCGTTACTATTTCAAAATGGTTGCCCAGTTGCGCCGCCAATATTGCTGACAACGGTGTTACACAGGCGAAAATAATCAGTATGCGCCACAGTTTGGCTTTCGGTTGATGCGCATGCATCATCACCGTAATAAGCGTCAGCGCTTCGGGTACCTTATGCGCCATCACCCCCGCCATCAGCGAAGGCAATGCGGAAGCGTCCGTATATTGGAAGCCCAGCGGAATACCTTCCATAAAAGCGTGCAGCGACAAGCCCACCAGTAACGGGAACACCGCTACGTTATGCTGGTGTTCGCCTGCTGCAGGCAGGTGCGTATGGCCGTGTTCCATGCCGTGCGACAACTGCTGCAGCGCCACCGGACAAAAAAGCCGATTACAATGTAAATGCCTGCTTCGTGGCCCAGTTCATGGTACACTTCGGGCAGCAGGTGCATAATTGTGATGCCGAACAGGAAGGCGCCGGTAAACGCCAGCATGTAAATTGGCAAATTAGGACGCAGGTTGCGCACCAGCATGGGAATCATGCCGCCCGCAACTGTGGCCAGTAAAATCAATATCAGGTAGATCCAGTTCATGTTGTTTTTTCAGGTTCCGGCTCGTCTTCCAGCCTTATTCTGCGTTGGAAAAAGCTGCCGCTTAAAGTACCGATCAGCACCCCCAGGAATGCTCCGCCGAGGATGTCCAGCGGGAAGTGTACCCCCACATATACCTGGGAGTACCCGATGGCGAGGGCCCATACGAAAAACAGCAGCGCCCAGCGGCCCCATACACTGCGCAGGGTGATGTAACTGAAAGTGGCCAGGGCAAAGTGGTTGGCGGCATGTGAAGAAGTAAAGCTGCCGCTGCGCGGGTAATAGCCTACCAGCACCCGCACATACGGGGCCAGTACCGGATCATTGAACGGGCGCGCGCGGCCTACGGCGCTTTTAAAGAATCCGCTCGCCTGGTCGGCAATGGCGAACGTAACTATATATAATACGATCCAGAAAAATCCTTTCCAGCCAAAGTTGTAAATGGCAAATACCATGAGAAACAGGTATAACGGCGCCCACAAATGCGGCTCCCGCAGCCATGGCAACAGGAAGTCCAGGAACGGGTTGGTCCACTGGCCGTTAATCTGAAAAAATAACCGGAGGTCGAATCTTAACACGCTTTCCATATTATTGTTTTGTGGCCACGATGATCAACCGGGTTGAATGCCGCTCGTCGTACGGGTTAAAATGATAATCGCCGAAGATGTCGTTGATTTGCAGCCCCTGCCTCGCGAACATCGCCTCAAAGTCCGCCTTGCGGAAGGCGTTCACGCTTTCTGTAAAGGTCAGGCGCTTCAACCGTTTTTTATCCAGGATATTGATCTCTTTCAGGAATTTGTGTTCGTTTACTTCGCGGTGAATATCGAACACCACGTCGTCTACGGTTTTTACTTCGCTGGGAACCGTGTGTTCCATTACGTATATGCTGTTCAGGTAGTCGAGCACTACGCGGCCGCCGGGTTTTAAGGCGTTTTTGATAGTACGGAGCGCATTGTCGTTTTCGCGGCGGGTATCAAAATAGCCGAAGCTGGTAAAAAGTTAAATACCACGTCGAAGTAGTTCACCATAAAAGGTAAACGCATATCATGCTGAAAAAGCTGAGATGGTCGTTTTCCATTTTGCGTGCCGCCACAATACTTTCTTCCGATAAGTCGATGCCCGTTACCTTAAACCCTTTATCCGCCAGGTACTTTGCATGCCTGCCGCGGCCACAGGCCACGTCCAGCATCAGTGCGCCGGGCGCTGGGCGCAGGTATTCCAGCAACTTGTCGATGAACGACGCGGCTTCCTTCTCATCCCGGTTGCTATACAACAGGTGATAATAAGGTGAATTGAACCAGTCTTTGTACCAATGCTTTGCTGCTTCCATATCCATTTCTGGTGTCAGCACCTCTTCGTCAAATGCTATCACCCTTTTTTATTGTTGAACATCAAATATCGTGTGCTTTCGTAATATCCACGCGTTAATTTATCCAGTGCCTGCGCCGTATCCACATGATCCTTTTTTACATCTTTCAACGGATCACCCTCCAAGTCGAACAAAGCCGTTTCCCCCGTTTTCGGGTTAATTTCATAAAGATAACGATCTCCGATCAGTGCATGGTAAGGCTGCAGGTTTTTATGATACACTAAAAATGCATACCGGCCTTGCTGCCGGCTACTGTCGAGCAGGTTCACCCCCATCGTGTAATTCTTCACCGGCATGCCTACAAGTCCCGCCACGGTGGGATATACATCTACCAGGCTGCCTGTTTCGTTTATTACCTGCGGCTTTATATGGCCCGGTGCATAAATAATGAACGGTACATGGTGACCCCAGGTAGCCATTTCCACTTCGGGCTTTTCCATAAAGTGGTAAGGATTCAGTTTGATGTTATGATCGCCGAAGAACAGGAAAATCGTATTGTCGAGGTACCCGTCTTCCTTTGCCTTTTTCATCAGGTGACCAATATTGTAGTCGAGGTACCGGATGCCGTTAAATTGATCAACAGAAAGAAAACCCGACTCCCTGAACTTCACCATATCGATATCTTTCTCCGTCACCCTTTTAAAATCTCCCGCGCCGGGCGTGGTAGTAAAAGGTTCGTGATTATCGGCGGTTTGCAGGAAGGCGATAAAGGGCTGCTTGCGGTCGTTTGCCGCCTTAAATATCTCGCTGGACTCGGTGATCAGGTCGTAGTCGGAAACTCCCCACACATCGGCCTTTGGCGATTTAAAATATCCTTCTTCATATATTTTGATGCCGTCCACGTTATTGGTGAATACCGCCCGGATGTTGGCCCAGTTGGTATTGCCGCCCAATAAATAATACTTTTCATACCCCTCGAACTGGTCCAGGATCACCCGCTGGTCCACGATGGCGGGGTGACGGGAAGCCGTTTGATCGATGCAGATATCGGCCAGGCCGGTGGTAACACCGAACACCGAACGGGCGGTGCTCATGTTGGGAATGTAAAAGTTCCGGAACAGGATGCCACTGTCCGCCAGCTGCTTCAGGTTAGGCGTAGCCATCATCGGGTTGTTGAACATGCTGGTAATGGACGCGCCTGTGGACTCCATCATCACCACCACCACGTTCAGCCGCGGTTTGGTACTGTCGCCCGGTTGCCGGCGTACATAACTGAGTTTTACACTATCGGGCTGGTCTACCCCCAGGTAGTTCGCCACCACACCATATGTTTGCTGCGTTTTATCCAGTTCCCGGGTATCGCGGCTGGTATCGAGATTAGAATAGAAATACAGTACGGGGTTGAGGGCCAGGCTCGTAATCCCGTTATCGCGGGTAAACATGGCCTGGCTCCAGCGCAGGGGGAAGTAGGCGAAGTTTCCGTAGATGCCGGCGGCAAAGAGCAATACCAGGGTGGCGATCCAGCCAGCCAGGGCGGCACGGCCATTGCGGCGGTCTTCCTGCCCGGCGTAGTTGATGAACACGCGGCGGTAGCAGAATACAAGCAATGCCATGAGCAAACCCACACCAATGAGTCCTTTTATGACGGGGTAACTCTGCCATACCATGCGGGCGTTGTCCAGTTTTTCGCCCGATGCCGAAACGTTTGATCGAGGGGTCGATACGCAGGCCCAGGTAGGCATAGTGGCCCAGGTCGATGGCGTAAAAGAAAATGAGACTGAGGTATACCAGGAACAGGTAGTAATAGTTGATCTTTTTCAGGAGGGTGTTGCCGAACAGGCGGTGACGCGCAATAACGGCGATAAGCGCCAGCGGGACCATGATGATCAGGGCCAGGCGCAAATCGAACTTCAGCCCGAGATACCAGGCTTTGGCGACGGCGGAGGAGCTGTGAAGCGTGGATTTAAAGAAAAAGAAGTAAAAAACTACCCTGAATAGTGCCAGGAACAGGAACAAAATCAGGGATTGGACAATCACATATCGGATGTACCTGGGAATGCGGAGCCAAATGTCCTTCATCTTAATATATACAGCTGTTTATTTTTAGCTAAGCTGCAAATATAGACTAAAAACTCACACCATGGCGGAGTTGCTAAATACCTGCTAATCAATTCTAGGTTTTCTGATGGCGTTTTAGTTATCTTTGCCTTCCTAAAAAAATCCAACAATTTTGGCACTGATTAAATCTATCTCTGGCATTCGCGGAACAATTGGTGGTAAACCGGGAGAGGGCTTATCCCCTCTTGACGTGGTGAAATTCACCGCGGCGTACGGTACCTGGTTGCTCCGTCAGAACAGTGAGAACAAAAAGTGGTGATCGGCCGGGATGGACGTATTTCCGGAGAGATGGTGAAGAACCTGGTAGCCTCCACGCTGGTGGGAGTGGGTATTGACGTGGTAGACCTTGGTTTATCCACCACTCCTACCGTGGAAATTGCCGTTCCGCTGGAACAGGCGGCTGGCGGTATTATTCTGACTGCAAGCCACAATCCCAGGGAATGGAACGCACTGAAGCTGCTCAACAGTACAGGCGAGTTCATTTCAGGTGAAGACGGCGCCACCCTGCTGGACATTGCGGCCAACGAAGACTTCTCTTTCGCGGACGTAAACAAACTCGGCACATACACAACCGACGACACTTACCTTCAGAAGCACATTGACATGGTGGTGAACTACCCGCTGGTAGACGTAGCCGCTATTAAAGCACGCAATTTCAAAATTGTGGTGGATGCCGTTAACTCAACCGGCGCCATCTTCGTTCCTGCCCTGCTGAAAGCACTGGGCGTTGACGATGTGGTGGTATTGTTCGGTGAAGTAAATGGTAAATTCTCCCACAACCCCGAGCCGCTGCCGGAAAACCTGACCGCCCTTTCCAACGAGGTGGACAAGTCCAAGGCTGACTTTGGTATTGCCGTAGACCCGGACGTGGACCGTCTTTGCTTCGTTTGCGAAGATGGCGGCATGTTTGGCGAGGAGTACACCCTGGTGGCCGTGGCCGATTACATCCTGAAGCACCGTAAAGGCAATACAGTAAGCAACCTGTCTTCTACCCAGGCGCTGAAAGACGTTACCCTGAAACATGGCGGCGAATACCATCCTTCTGCCGTAGGCGAAGTAAATGTGGTGCGCAAGATGAAAGAGGTGAACGCCGTGATCGGTGGTGAAGGCAACGGCGGCATCATTGTCCCCGACTTCCACTATGGCCGCGACGCGCTCATCGGTATTGGTCTGTTCCTGAGCCACATGGCTACTTTGGGCAAAAACATGAAGGCAGTCCGCAATTCCTACCCGGACTATTTCATTTCCAAGAACAAAATTGAGCTGGACAAAGGTGTGGACGTAAAAACCATCTTTGAAAAGATCAAAGGCAAGTATAAAAACCAGCCCATCAATACGGAAGATGGCCTGAAGATCGAGTTCGATAAGGACTGGGTGCACCTGCGCACATCTAACACCGAGCCGATTATCAGGATTTATTCCGAGAGCCAGAATGAAACTACTGCTGATAATATTGCAAAGCGTATTATGCAGGATATCAGGGAGTTCATGCTCTAAGGCGGCTTTTTAAGAGAAAATATTTGATGAGAAGACGGTCCGGCATAAGCCGGGCCGTTTTTTTTTATGCCCGGCGCGGGGGCTGTAGCATGTTTTTCTTTAGCGAAAGGGCAGGCAAAGGGCGGTTAAAGGGCAGGCAAAGGGCCCAGGTCTCTCTCAGCAAGCATTCAGGACGCTTCATTTGAGCTAAACCCCAGTAAACACTATGGTTTCGGAGCGCTTCAATTCGGTCATTCCAGGAGGATCTTAAGACCATCCTTCGCTGATCCTCGCTCATCCTACGTTCAATTGGCTGTGGTGGCGGTTTTAACCTAGGATGAGCGAGGATCAGCGAAAGATGCAGTAACGATGGTCGAAGGATGCCATGCCGGCGACGGGAGTGACCAACGGCGACCGGGGAGGGAAAAAAGCCTGATTTCCACCGTTGTTCCTTTTTATGTTTCCAAATCTGCCCCTTTTTTAGGAAATTTGCTACGCTCATTGAAGCACCATTAATTGAATATCAAAAACCACCACCACCTTGGAAAGAATTTATTTTGACAACGCAGCCACCACGCCGCTGGACAGCCGGTATTGGACGTGATGCTGCCGTACATGACAGAAAAGTTCGGGAACCCCTCCTCCATTTACTCTTACGGCCGCGAATCCAAATTGGGTATCGAGACTGCGCGCAAAAGCGTAGCAAAGATCCTGGGTGCGCATCCGGGCGAGATTTTCTTTACTTCAGGAGGTACCGAAAGCAGCAACACGGCGATCAATGCCGCGGTGCATAACCTGGGCTGCCGTCACATCATTACATCCCCGATCGAGCACCACGCTACCCTGCACGCTACGGACCACCTCCACTGCAAGGAAGGCATCAAGCTCTCCCACGTTAAACTACTGCCGAACGGCCATGTAGACATGGACGACCTCCGCCGCCTGCTGTCGGAGTCGACAGAGCGCTGCCTGGTTACCCTGATGCATGCCAACAACGAGATCGGCAACCTGCTGGACATCCACGCCGTAGGTAACCTTTGTAAAGAGTTTGACGCGATTTTCCACTCTGATACCGTGCAAACCGTGGGTCACTATCCTTTTGACCTGCGTAACACACCCGTTCACTTCATTAACGGCGCGGGCCACAAGTTTCACGGTCCGAAAGGCGTGGGCATCCTGTACATTAACGAGAACGTGAAAATCGATCCGTTTATACATGGCGGCTCACAGGAGCGCAACATGCGTGCAGGTACAGAAAACCTGTATGGCATCGTAGGTTTTGCGAAAGCGCTGGAACTGGCGACCGAGCACTACGAAGAACATAGCGCTTACATAAACGGCCTGCGTATGTACATGGCAGAACAGCTGGAGCAGCATATTCCGGGCGTTGGATTTAACGGCGACCTGAAGGGCCGCAGCCTTTATACCGTGCTGAACGTGTCGTTCCCGAAAAATGAGAAAACCGAGATGATCCTCTTCAACATGGACATCAACGGTATCTGTGCCTCCGGCGGAAGTGCCTGTACTTCCGGCGCAGACGCGGGTTCGCACGTAATTCGTTCAATTAACAACGACCCGAACAAGATCGCGGTGCGTTTTTCTTTTTCGAAACAGAACACGAAAGAGGAAGTAGATAGCGTAGTGGCGAAGTTGAAAGAACTGATGTAAAATCGTTCGCTATATTTTTGAGAGAGGCCGCCTGTCTGGGCGGTCTTTTCTTTGGGTGTATGTATACACCGGCACATGCCGATCGGCGGGACAAGTCTACATGGCATTGTTGGGCTACGTAATTTGCAAACATGGCGTTGTTGGGTCACGTATACACCTTCTTTGATAGGATTTTATATCTTACACCCACATCCACAACGTCATGAAAGTAATTTTCTCTCTTAGCCTGATGGCCCTGTCCACAGGCCTCTTCGCTCAAAACAACACCTACCGGACCTGGAACCCCGCAAACGATGCGCAAAGCATGGTAGGCGGACAAGGCTGGCACACCGGCATCGGCGCCTTTTACGACCGGCTGCCCGCTAAAGCCGAAAAAACAGCCCGTCCACCGGTATGGAACCTCTCTCACAACAGCGCCGGCCTGCACCTCCGCTTCGTTTCCAATGCAGACGAAATCGTTGTACGGTACCAGGTAACCGGCGCCGTACAAATGCCGCACATGGCGGCTACCGGTGTAAGCGGGGTAGACCTCTATTCCGAGCAGCCCAGGCACTGGATCGCCGGTAAATACTCATTTAAAGACACGATCGAATACCGCTTCGCAAAGCTGCAAAGCACCGGTGAGGCAGACCGCACCTACACGCTGTACCTGCCGCTATATAATTCTGTCAAATGGTTGGAAGTGAGTTATCCCGAGGGCAGCCAGTTGAAGCCACTCGCCCCGGCCCCGAAACCGATCGTTGTTTACGGCACCTCCATCGCACAAGGCGCCTGCGCCAGCCGGCCCGGGCTTGCCTGGACCAACATCCTCAGCCGCAAACTTGACCGCCCGGTAATTAACCTGGCTTTTTCGGGTAACGGCCAGCTGGAACCAGCAATAGTAGAACTGCTTCCTGAAATAGACGCCTCGTTATACGTGCTGGACTGTATGCCTAACCTCACGCGGCAGGCCTTCACGAATGAGATCATCCGGCAACGGATCATCGAAACGGTGAATCATCTCCGTGGAGAAAAAGCCTGGCATACCGATACTGCTGACCGAGCACGATGGATATACAGATGGCGCCCTGAATACCGACAGGAAAGGTTACTATGAACGCGTGAATAAAGTATTGCGGGAAACATTTGCCTCGATGAAGGCAAAGGGAGTGAAGGGTATTTACCTGCTGACGAAAGAAGCCATCGGTCAGGATATGGAAGATACTGTAGATGGCACACACCCGAACGACCTCGGGATGATGCGGTATGCGGAGGCATATGAAAAGGCCATCAAAAAGATAAAATAGAAAAAGGAGGAGCGCGGTGCTCCTCCTTTTATATCAGAACCTGCCTGCAAACTCAACGGCAAATGCCTCCAGTTTTACTTTACCATTCACGGGCGAACCTGTCTGCACAAAATCGCCGGCCAGCCGGTCGCCATGAAACGCTGCCCCCATTTCAGTATACAACTCCGCAATTTCTTTCGGAACACCAGCGCCGGTCATACCTTCGAACGCCTGCGCATCAGTAAACTCGACCCATGGCAAACCCGGCTTGCCGATCGCTGCTCCAAACACCCTGGCCACATCTGCGGGCGTGCGCACGTCACTGACAATGTATTGTACGTCTTTACCATTACCCGGCTGTTGAAGTGCAGCAGCAGCGGCGGTGGCAATGTCCTCCGGGTGTACCAGCGGCATCAGCACATCGGCCGGGAAGTTGCCGCCAATGATATTTGCATGCTGGATCAGCGGCACATCATTATAAAAGTTGATGTAGAAGTAACCGGCGCGGAGAAACGTTACGTTCACGCCCTCCAGTTCGCGATAAATGTTTTCTATCTGGTGAATCGCTTTAATGGGGCCGGTGCCGGCTGGCAGGTCGGCACCAATGCTGCTGAGCATCACCACCCGCTTTACCCCCGAGGCAGCGATAGCCGTGGCATAAGCCTTACCGGCGTTCACGGTATTATCTACCACATTGCTGCCGCCCATATTCGGCGGGGTCATAGCCCAAACGGCGTCTGCGCCGGTAAAGAGTGTTTGCAGGAAGGCAGCATCGCTTACGGAGCCAATGGCCGGTGTGGCACCTAATGCGGTAATCGCATCGCTTTTGGATGACTGGCTGCTCACCACCGTTACATCATGGCCCGCTGCAACCAATTTTTGCGTGAGGGGCAAACCTATATTTCCTAAAGAACCTGTTACGATGATTTTCATTGTTGCTTGTTTTTTGTTGGAACAAAGGTATCTTCGTACTAACTTTTTGACAAGTACTTACCCTAAAGTATGTGCCATGACAGCGATCAAAGAAAACTCTACTATACAGGAAAATAAGCAGTATGCGCTGGACACCTGCCCGGTGACCTACGCGATGCAGAAAATAGGCGGCTATTGGAAGCCCATCATCCTGTACCACCTTTCGGGTGGTGACAAACGTTACAGCGAAATAAAACGGGCGATACCTGCCGTTACGGAGAAGGTATTGATCCAGCACCTGAAGCAACTGGAGCTGGACGGGCTCATTATTCGCGAGGCCAAACCGGTGGTACCACCCTTTGTGACCTACCGCCTCAGTGCCGCGGGAACGGGGTTAATGCCCGTTATCAGCGCGATGGCGACATGGGCGTTTAAAGATATGGAAGGCGCCTTTGGCGCGTAATGAAAAAGCCGCCTGTTACGGCGGTTTTCTATATTTAAGAGTTCTTCGTAATCAACTCATAAAACTTATCCCTGTACCCCTCACTGATCGGGATATACTGGTTCGCGATCACCACAGAATTTTTCTCCACTGAATTGATCTTATCCAGCGATACCAGGTACGAACGATGCACCCGGATAAATTTATCCTTCGGCAGCCTGCTTTCGAACGATTTCAGGCTTTTTAAGGTGAGCACAGGTTGATTGCGTGTATAAATCTTGATATAGTCTTTCAATGCTTCTATGTAAAGAATATCTTCAAAGTTAACCTTGATGATCTTGTATTCTGTTTTTACGAAGATGTAATCGGCCGAAGTGGCCACCTCTCCGTTCTTCTGCTGTACCTGCAGGTACTCGTGTACTTTGGTTACCGCCTTAATGAAACGCTCGAAGGGAATGGGTTTCAGGAGGTAATCCACCACATCCATATTAAACCCATCCAGCGCATATTCCTGGTAAGCGGTGGTAAATATCACGGCAGGCGGATTTTTAAGCGCCTTCAAAAACTGGATGCCGTTAATGTCCGGCATTTTAATGTCCAGGAAAAGCAGGTCTACCGGCTCCTCCTGCAAATAACGCAGGGCAAGGGCCGCATCCTCAAACTTTTTCAGATGCATTGGAAAGGGCGCCTTGCGGGCGAAGTCCTCTATTATTTCCAACGCCAGTGGTTCATCGTCAACTGCGATACACTTCATCATTGTTCAACACAATTTTTAAGTCAGCAATAAATTCGTTTCCGTTTTCTTTAACAGTTAGCTCATGCGCTCCGGCATATAACATGTCGAGCCGTTTACGTGCATTGGTAAGTCCTACGCCGCCCGGTTCCGCTGTTTTCTGGCGGATGAGCTTATTGCGCACGATCATACTTAATGTACCATTGTGTATTACCAGTTTAACGATGATATAAGATGCTTCGGAATAACTAATGCCGTGTTTAAATGCGTTCTCCACGAAAGGGATCAGCAACATCGGCGGAATTTTAAGGATGCCCGCCTCGCCTGCTACCTGGTAGTCTACCGAAATAGATTGCGGCAGGCGCAGTTTCTGTATGTCGATATAGTCCTGCAAATACCGCAGTTCATTGGCCAGCAGCACCTTGTCTTCATTCGCCTGGTAAATCATGTAACGCATGATGGTAGACAGTTTCACCAGGGGCATGTTCGGTTTCCGGCGATTGTTTATGCGCCAGCGAATAAATGGTATTCAGGCAATTAAATAAAAAATGTGGGTTGATCTGGTTCTTCAGGAATTTAAGTTCCGCGTTCAGGTTGGCGACCTTTAATTCCTCACGCTGCTTTTCGCTTTTAAACCATTCTATTCCTATTTTGATAAACCCGCTCATGAAGAGCATAAGAAAAGTAAACATGACTGTTCGCCGTAATACCTGCGGAACGATAAACTCTACAAACACATTGTCGCCTTCTGCCGGAAATAGCCGCAGGTTCATCATGGAATCGGGCGGTGGCGGACCATTACGCCAGCCGAACCGCTGTGTGCGATGAAAGCGCCGGCCACTGTCGCGCCGGTGAAAGAAGGTTTCGCCGCCCTGGACACTATCTGCCGCATGCACTAATACGGCACCGCCGGGACCCGCAGTGAGCGATACCCCCACTCTCGGCCGCTTCATCATATGCCCCATGAACTGATACTCCACAATTGCCTGCTGTAGTGTAATCACAATGATCAGCACGAGTACCGAAGCGATATATAAACTGATCTTCTTTAACGTAAAAACCGTGGTATCAGCACATACATGTTCAGGTAAAAAGTCCTATCAGTATCAGTGTATTTACACACTCCTTGATAAAAAGGCATTGTCGCTCACCTGTATGCGGTAAGCAAAAAACGGGAACAACATAAAGCACAGCCATGCAACAATGTGCAATACGACGACAAGTTTGTTCCGGAAAATATGCTTGATAGGCTTCATGAAATAATCGCGGTAAACTTAGCCGAAAGAGGGTTAAGTTCTTGTTAAAAAGCCTCCCTGCATTGTGTTTGCCGGTTAAGTAAAAGTTAAAATTAACCGCAGCGCCTGGCAGGGAGTTAACCAAACGTTAAATACTGTTACACGCATGTTATTACATGCATGTAACAGTATTTAGTCAGGTCAAATAATATTTAGTAGCTAGTGCTGTATGTGCAATGCCGGGAGCTCCGCTGCTGTAATTGCGGGAGACTGGCGCGCCATCAGTTTTTTGACCATGAGGTCGCCAACACTTACGGCGTCTTCTTTGGTGTGGAAAGATTGCTTTCCGGCCAGTACAGGAATCCTGTCCTGGATGATATAAGTTTCACCGCCTGCCAGGATTTTATATCCCCAGCCACCTTCCGTTTCAAAGGGCGCCACTTCCAGTTTTACCATATCGGAAGCAGCGGCGGGCGAAGGCGTTTCAAACACCTTCGCTGCGGCAAAAAGTAAGAGCGTAACAAGTATCGCCGCGCTTATCCATCTGGTAATAGCCGGCTTAGTCATTTTCATTGTATTCTGCACTTGGATCAAATTCCCACAAATCTTCAAAAGGCAGGCTGGAGCTGGTTCCCAGCGCTACATAACCACGGTTGTTGATGCTGAAACCAACAGCCCCGCTACGCGCCAGTCCTTCAAAGCTGCGCTTCTGGTCCCACAGGTCGCTGATCGGATCGTATTCCCATACATTGGTGGTTAAACCACTTTTAGAGCCTGTGGCCAGGTAACCTTTGTTATTCATTACAAAGGCGGCGCACTTGCTGGATACGATATCATAATCGTTATCATAATCCTCGGTGCTTACGTTGGAGATTTTACGCTTCTCCGTCCATTTATTCGCCAAAGTGCTGGCCGGGTCGAACATCCATATGTCATTTACACTCAGCGTTTGGCCGGTATTAGGATTAGCGCCCGTTACCACGTATGCTTTGCTATCGATCACGAAGGCTGCCGCATAAGCACGTTTTTCACCGCCAAAGGCTTCCAGTTTGGTCCAGGCGCCGCCGGTAGACGAGGTATCGTAGGCGTAAAAATCTTTCAGGTAGTTGCCGTCGTAGCCGCAGGTTACGTAACCTTTAGGGCCGATGGCGAAGGCCGTAGCACCGTAACGGGCGGTACCGGTAAATGCTGCGCCTGCGGTCCACACATCCTTATCTGCGTCGTACACCCACGTATCATTTAATCTATTTACACCATCGTAGCCTGTTGCCACAATACCTTTGGCGCCTACGGCAAAGCCTACTGCGTTGTTGCGGGCGGAGCCGGGTAAATCGGCTACCTGCGTCCGGGAGTTGCTGGTTTGATTGTAGTACCAGAAATCTTTCAGGCGATAGGTGCCGTCGTAACCAGTGCCTATATAGGCCCTATCTCCAATCACGAACGAAACGGCTTCTCCCCGGGCAGGGCCTTCCAGCGTAGAACGGCGGATCCAGTTACCCACCTCTTCATCATCGCTGTTGGATTTGTTACAGGCGGCCATAAAACAGCCCGCAGCAGCCAGCAGCACCCAGGAATGTCTAACATTGAACATAAGCAATTACTTTTTTAACAGCGCCAAAATTATCCGGGGAAGTGTTAGGGTGGATATAAAATAGACTAATAACCTTCTTCTGGCAGACGAATACCCTTATTTTATCTGCCAATCGCGTCAAATGCCCCGTTAAGCGCCCTGGAGGCCCATCTCGCGCATTGCGGCGAACGGCGGTAAAGTTGATAGATTCATCGATAAATAACCGGCATTGGCATATTTAAACATTTCTTTCGCGGCATCGCGTTATAAACTTGCGCGTTGTCTTTTTATTTATGCGCAAAATATCATGCTTATTACTGGCAGTTTCGGCCTTATACCTGGCGTCCTGCGAAAAGAGTGGTTTCAGTTACGAGAACGTGACTACGGAAAACGGTGCCGGTTATATATTACTGGATACTTTTTCGGTGGATGTCAAAACCGTTCAACTGGATTCCGTACCCAGTTCGGGGCAGAACGTGATACTGAACGGCACTTACGCTGACCCGATCTTCGGAAAAATTACCGCCGGTTCTTATTTTGAAGTGAGCATGCCGGATGTGCACAAAATCGAGACCAATATGGTATATGACTCTACCGAGATCGTATTACGCAGCAATGGTTATTATTATGGAGACACCATGGCGCCCCTGAACCTCCAGGTGTACCAGCTGGCCGAAAACATCAAAATGAACGATGGCAGCTCCTATATATATACCCATCATTCGTTTGCCCACCAGCCGGTTGCCCTGGGTTCCAAAACCATGTACCTCCACCCGCTGCTGAAAGATACGGTGAGCGTACGCCTGGCAGACGGCAAGGGACAGGAAATATGGAACCATTTTGCCAATTATAGCAACGAGGTATCCGGCGCGGCACAGTGGCTCGACTACTTTAAGGGCTTCTACATTAACACCGGTACCACCAATGTGATTTACGGTTACGATGCTGCCACCGCCGTGATGCGTATTCACTACCACATCAACAGCCCGGAGCGGGAAACCGCTTACTTTGAATTTCCTTTATCGAACAGTACTTACCAGTTCAATCATATCGATGCAGACCGGACAGGCACAGCCATCGCAGGCTTAACGCACGCGAACAACAGCATCCCGGCCGAGAACCTGGATAACGCTGCGTACCTGCAAGGGCTCACGGGCGTTGTTACCCGCATCGACCTGCCCAGCATTAAAAATCTGCAGGAGCTGGGGCGCTTCGGAAAAATAGTAAGCGCCACCATGGTGGTACAACCCATCCGCAACACCTACACTAAATACAACCTGCCCGCGAGGCTGGCGCTCGTAGAGGCAGATGCAAAGCAAAACACTTACGATACACTCGTGAGTACCACCACCGGCGGTTACCAGTACGGCGACCTGACGATCGACAATCTGTACAACGAAAACACCGCATACACCTATGATCTTACTTCGTACTGCAACGCCGAACTGGTATCGAATAACGTAACTACCCGCGGATTGCTGCTCACCCCTACGCATGGCGACTACCTTACGAAAATGGACAGGCTGGTCACGGGTAACAAGGTGAATACCAAGAACAAACTGACTTTCAAAATTTATTACCTGTTGTATAAATAAGCGCGATACGAATGCAAAACAAACTATACCTTACTATTTGCGGTTGCAGCCTGATGTTGCTGGTCAATTTGCAGGCCAGTGCACAAAAAGGCCTTAATTCGCTGTATTCCGCCTACGGCATCGGCGACCTGGAAGAAAGGGACTACAGCCGCAATTTGGCGTAGGCAGTGCGGGTATCGGACGTAGAACAGGCAACTTCCTGAATGAACAAAACCCGGCCAGCTACAGCGCTTTACCTACTCAGCGTTTCTTTTTCGAAGTATCGGGCGCTGGTAAAATGGCACAGTACAACTCTTCTACCATCACGCAAAGCGCGGGCGATATCAACTTCAAGAAAATAGCGATCGGCTTTAAAGCAGCAAAGACCTGGGGCGTAAGCTTTGGAGCTACACCCTACTCCAACATCGATTACAAAGTATTAAATACAAAATATATCACCGGCACACCCACCGGTGTTAGAAGTGCCATAGAAGGTTCCGGTGGCCTGACCCGTGCGTATCTTTCCAATGCGGTACAACTGGGCAAACACTTTTCAGTGGGGTTATCCGGAGCTTTTCTATTTGGCAACGCAACAACGACCGACAGTACCGGCGGCACGGGACAGAGCACCGATGTGTTCACAGAGAATGTGCGTAGTCTAAACAACTTCCAGCTCACCTCCGGCCTGCAATACAGCGGTAAGGTAGGCGATATGGTACTAGGCGCAGGTGTTACGTACCGGCTGCAGACCAAACTCAGATCGGACGAAACCTTCAGCATAAAAGATAATAACAGCAATACCTATTACGAGGAAGATGTAAAAACCGGCAGGTATACCCTTCCGGCGCAATACGGTGCTGGCTTGTCGCTCACCAACGGGCGTTTTACCGCACTGGCCGACTACCGCATGAGCGACTGGAGCGGCTCCAACGCCAACCAGGGGGACTATGTATATACAAAATCGCAGCGCGTGGCGGGCGGCCTGGAATACAGTTTTTACAAGTATTACATGGCCAGCCGCGTAGAGGGCATGTCGTTACAACTGGGCGCCAACTATCAGAATTCGTATATGAAAATAAAGGGACAGGACATCCGTGACTTTGGTGTCACCGCCGGCGTATCGATGCCTGCGGGCAGTACGCTGCGTTATTACATTGGCCTGAAGTGGGCCAGCGCGGAACGCAGCAACGCAGCCTGATCCGGGAAAACTTTGTGAACGTGGTATTCAGCCTGTCGATGCGGGACCTTTGGTTCTTTAAACGAGTGGAATACTAAAGAAAGATATGTAAGACGGTGTACGTTAAGAGGCGCAGGTGCAGGCTGAAAGGCCGGCCTGCGTTTCTGCTAAAAACACTCACCTCCTTCACCGCATGCTCAAAATGCAGGAAATCCGAAAACCATTTCCCCGATGCTTTCATCGTTCGCTGCTGCGTGGCATGGTCCACATGTACCAGCCCGAAGCGCGCCCGGTAACCTTCCGCCCATTCAAAATTATCGGTGAGCGTCCACGCGAAATAGCCTGTTAGCGGCACGCCTTCGCGCTTGGCCTGCAAAGCGCCGGCCATGTATTCGCGGAAGTATTTAATGCGCTGTGCATCGTTCACCACGCCGTTTTCCAGCGTATCGTTAAACGCTGCGCCGCTTTCAGATACAATAATATTTTTGATGCCCTTATACGCCGCAAACTGTTTCAGGATATTATACATGCCTTCTCCGCTGATTTCCCATCCCAGCGCAGTGGTAGGCACATTACGCGTGCGCGGTTTCACCTCGCTCACATTCACGTAAGGCATAAAAGCATTGTGCTTCACCACCAGCGGAAAGTAATTCTGCACACCGATAAAATCGAATTCAAACGGCAATTTCTCCCAATCGCGCCACATCGCGTAACGGCGTTCGATACGGTTCAGCAAAGGAAAATCATCTGCCGGGTAACGCATACCCAGCGAAGGTTCTATAAATAAGCGATTGAACAAAGCATCTGCACGGCGCGCCGCTTTGATATCGGCTTCGCTTTGTGTGTAGGGAATAATATGCGAACAGGAAAAAGTAGTCCCCACCTGTGCATCGCGCACTTCGTTACGTACAACGCGGCCGCCCTCGGCCTGTGCCAGCGCCGTGTGGTGTACGGCAGGCAAAAAGTACGACAGGCCGAATTTGCCCGGCGCATGTACGCCTAACATGTACCCCAGTGAGGTAAATCCGAATGGTTCATTCAGCACGATCCAATGTTTCACTTTATCGCCGAACGCCCGCGCACAAATATTCACATAGTTTTCGAACGCAAACACAATCCCCGGTGGCACCAGCCCCCTTTCTGCTCCAGCGCCTGCGGTAAATCCCAATGATACAGCGTTACGTAGGGCGTGAGTCCCAGTTCCAGGCAGGTGTCGATTACTTTGTGATAAAAGTCGATACCCTGCTGATTTACCGCGCCGGTACCATGTGGCAGTATGCGTGGCCACGAAATAGAAAAGCGGAACACGGTAAAGCCCAATTGCTTTGCCAAAAGTATATCCTCACGGTAACGCACATAAAAATCGCAGGCCTGTTGTGCGTGGGTACCGTCTTTGATCTTGCCGCGCCGTGCACTGAAAGCATCCCAGATAGACGCACCTTTGCCGTCCGCATCGCAGGCGCCTTCGTTCTGAAAAGCAGAAATCACTACTCCCCAGGAAAAGTCGTCCCCGAAATCTTTACGCGAAAATGAAGCAGGCAATGTCATATTATCCTCGAAATTAATGCTTAACAGGTTAACCCTGTATTAAATTTTGTGAATATGTAACCAACTTTCAGGCCGCCATTGCCCCATGTCTTCTACCCCATCGCACTTTTCATCCTCCCATTGTTTTACTACATTTGACGTAATGACGAATCGCATCCACATTACCCTGGCAGCCGCCGCTATGGCCTGCCTGACCGCCTGCGGAACATCGCCGGCACCGCAGCAGGGACTGGCTTTAAGTCCGGTCGGCAACCTCAACAAAATGGTACTCATCCCTGCCGGTACTTTCAGCATGGGCGCCGACGACAACGATGGTCAACCCGATGAATATCCGAAACACACCGTGCAACTCGACTCCTTTTGGATGGACGAGCACGAAGTGACGAATGGCGAGTTTGCACAGTTCGTAAAAGCTACCGGCTATAAAACCGTGGCGGAAAAACCCGTTACCATGGAAGAAATTATGCGGGAACTGCCGCCGGGCACGCCACAGCCCGACAGCAGCATGCTCGAACCCGGCTCGCTCGTATTCACGCCGCCCAGCCAGGCCGTTCCGCTTGATGATGTATCGCAATGGTGGAGCTTTATCCGGGGCGCCGATTGGCAGCACCCCAGGGGCCGGAGAGCAATATCTCCGGAAAAGAAAATTACCCGGTAACGCATATCGCTTACGAAGATGCGCTGGCCTACGCTAAATGGGCCGGCAAACGCCTGCCCACCGAAGCTGAATGGGAATACGCCGCCCGTGGTGGCCGCAGCAACGAGCCATATCCATGGGGCCGGGAACTGCTTACCGAAGGCAAGCCCAAAGCCAATACCTGGAATGGACACTTTCCGTACGAGAATACCCAAACAGACGGCTTTTCCGGCCTGGCCCCGGTTAAATCGTTTACACCTAACGGTTATGGACTCTACGACATGAGCGGCAACGTGTGGGAGTTATGTGCCGACTGGTTTCATAGCGACTACTACAAATCGGTGGCTAACACCACCAGCATTAATCCTAAAGGTCCCGATCAAAGTTACGATGCCGAAGATCCGGGCAGTATTAAACACGTGATCCGCGGCGGCTCCTTTATGTGCAGCGATGAATATTGCAAAGGTTACCGTGTATCGGCAAGAATGAAAACCTCGCCGGAATCGGGCCTGGAAAACCTTGGTTTCCGTTGTGTGATGGATATAAAAAAATAAGGGAGGGTAGCGGATGCTTCCTTCCCTTTTTGTATCTGCGTGAGTATAAAAACTTATTGTTTAATGAGCTTTTTGCTGCGCGATGCCCGCCGGTGAACACGTGCAGGTAATACACGCCGGGAGCACCCGTTACCACGAAGTCCAGTGTTTTAAAACTGCCGGGCGTACCGTCACCCGCCATGCGGGATACCTCTACTCCTTTGCTGTTGTACAACCGCGCTTCATATTTACCATCGCCAGCCAGCTGGAACTGCGCGTTAAAGCTGCCGGTGCTGGAAGGGTTCGGGAATACACGGAAAAGTTTCTGATGCGCCGCCGTTTCTGCTTTGGCTTTCTCGCGGATTGCTATGGTCTCAGTTCTCGGCGCTGGTGAAGCCATGCCGGTAACCACAATTTCTTCCAGCGATGGGTCCTGCACTCTTCTTATCAGATTGGTAACAACAGTGTCTTTTACCGTTTTGCCTTTTTTGGTTTGCACGAGTATTACACCATTCGCCGCCCTGGAACCATAAATGGCCAGCGCAGCCTGATCTTTCAACACGGTTACAGATTCAATCTGGTCGGAATTAAGGTGGGAGATCGTGGAATCGGGCTTGCCATCTATCAACATCAACACATTATTTGCACTGGCAGTGGCAAAGCCGGGACGTAAGCCCGGCGGCTGGTATCGCCGCGGAAAACGATGCCGTTTCCGGTTACTACACGCGGGCTGTTACGCACCTGGAGCGTTATAGGTTTACTACCGGATTTCGTAAACACCTCTATCTTAGTCGGACCTTCCTCTTTTACGTTGGTGGTCACCTCGCTGATATCCGCGCGTTCCAGGCGATACAGTGCAGATTCACTTACTGGCGACCCGTTCAGGAAAAACGTATAGTTTTCGTCGGGTGAACGGGTAATTCTTACGGGTTTGCTACCTTTTGCAGCACCTACCAGGATGAACTTATCGTTGGAACTGGTGATGAAAATATTTTCCACTTTGCCGCTCTTCGCCGAATCGGGACGGAGCGCATAACCTCTTACCACCACTTCTCCGTTTTCATTTACACGGGAACCGGCCGTTTTCTGCAGGTAAGAAAGCAACAAAGTGTCTGACGACATGGTAAAGCCGCTTTTTGCTACAAAGGTTACCGGACGATGGGCGGTATCTGCCGAACCCTGGCTGCGCGTCACGAATATCTTAACACCCGTGTCTTTTTTGAGCTTATAGCCGGTTACTATTACTTCCGGCGCCACGGTATCCCTTTTTTTCGGGCTGTGGTTCAGTTTTTTCAGTTTGATCTTGTAATAATAATTGAGGGATGGTTCCCTGCCCTACCGGCGCCAGTTTTACGCCCGCACGGCTAAAGTTTAGTGTGAGCACGAGCATGCTGACCATACAGCCCAGTACAACGTACCGGACGATCTGGTATCGCGATGATCGCTCTTTATTCATCATCATAATGCGGTTTTTGAGATGTGAAAAATTGAAATTGTTTGCGATGGCCGTCGCGTATGGAGCTCCACTAACTTTCAGAAGACTGTACTGGTAGGCTTTCGCATCTACCCCAGCCCGCAGCATTTTGCGGTCTGTTATAAATTCAAGGTTCTCGCGGATGGCCGTTTTCATCAGCCACGCCCCCGGGTTGAACCAGTAAAACACGTTATTTATTTCACCCATCATTACATCCGCCGAATGCCACTCTTCCACGTGCACCTGCTCGTGGCGGATCACCGCGTCCAGTTCATCATTCGAATGTAATTGAGGGTTCAGGTATATATTTTTGAAGAAAGAAAAAGGGGCCACTTCCCTTTGCACCACCCGTACCTGGCGGTTGCGCAGCTTCGCCGCATCTGACATCATATGAAAGCGCATCAGCGATATCATCTGCAACAGCAGGCGGACAGACATAATGCCTACACCGATCCAGAACACCCAGGTGAGGGCGGTCCATACGGTAAATACTTCTACCGCTTCCGCCGCAGGTTTCAACGCACCCAGGTCGGGCACATAGTAAACAACCGTACCTAACGTCTTTTCGTTACGGTTAAAAAAATCGTTGACGTCAACCAACGGGAATACCGACGAAAAACAATTCCTGTTAACAGGAAAAACCGGTTCAGCGTGTAAAAGGTCAGCCTTCTGAGCCCCAGGCGGTAAGCCAGGTAAAACAGGCTGAGCGATACGTTCGCCTTCAACAGATATATGAACAGTTCGGGCATACAGGTCTACTTGGACGGTGAAGAAACAGCGCTATTTCTTTTCTATCATGCGAATGATCTCTTTCAGTTCATCCGGACTAATATTTTTCTCTTTGGCGAAAAAGGTCACCAGTTCTTTATAAGAATTCTCGAAATAATCTTTCACAAAGCCATTCATGAATTTGCGGGTATAATCACCCTCCTCTATGGATGGCGTATACTCATACACGTTACCCATTTTGGTACTTGTCAGATAGCCTTTTTTTCGAGGTTCTTAATGGTAGACGCCAAGGTGGTGTACGGCGGCATTGGTTCGGCGTGCGCTTCCGGAAATCTTTCACAAAACCTTTTCCCACTTTCCAGATGGCCTGCATGGCCGCCTCTTCCTGTTTGGTTAGTTTTTCCATAAAAAAATGTAATTAACAGTACGAATATACGGACATTCCGTAATTCTACGAACTTTTCGTAGATATTTTTTTCTTTATTGATTTTCAATCATTTCCTCACATCCTTGAAACCTAAAGGCACCATTTCCGCTACTTTTTCCCAGCCCCAGTAGCCTTCGTATACCAGGTCTGCCGGCGAATCCACATTTCCATTGCCATCAACGCCCACTTCCGGCACAAATAAATGGAGGGTGGACGTCTGCGGATATCGCTTATCGTCCGGGCGGCCGCGGTAGCGCAGGTATTCCCGGGTTTCTCTTTCGTGTTGATAAACTACCTGCAGGTAGTTACCGAAATGCAGAACGATGCCTTCTCCTTTGTCAGGCGCCCGGTAAATGCTGTCGTAAGGAACGGCGCCGGTATATAAGTAATCCGCATACCGCGACATCGAAAATCCCCGTTGCCCGATCAGTTTACGTTGCGCCGTATCGCCCGCTGCACGCTGCTCTCCATTCTTCCGTTCCACGCGCACGATCTTGTTCACCTGAAACCGTCTTCCTTCAACCGGCGCTCGATCAGGCTGCGCATAAAATGCAATGACGAACCGCGGTAAGCTTCCAGCCGCCTCGCTTCCCAGCGCGACTGCTGCCGCCTGTTTTTCGATTTCATTTCTTCAAACTGGGGAAAGCCATAGTACAACACATAGTGCATCGCATAATCATTAATGTAGCCCTGTAACACATATTTAATACGATATCCCAGTTGCGGGTTTTCTATTACCAGCAGTCCGTCGGAACTGGCGATCAGTTGTCCTTTTTGTTCATCATAATAAATATCGATCGCGTCCTCGTTCAAAATGCGGCAGGCCTTTGCGGCACTACTCATGCCCAGGAATGTCTCCTTAAATGTTGTCAGCCAGCGGTCGCGGTTTGGATTTTTCCGGATCACTACTTCACTTAATTGCCCCGCTTTCGGTTTCAGTTTCAGATGCAGTGTAAGCGTGGTGTCCTGTAACGACAACGGCACCACGAGTGGTTCATATCCAAGGTAGGAAACGATCAGTTCGTACCGGCCATTCGGGACGTTACGCACTTCAAAAGTGCCCTGCTCAGTTGTACGATCGCCGAGGGTCGTCTGGCTGAGAAACACGCTGGCAAAGGGTAATAGTGCATTATCTTTCTCGCTGCGAATGCTTCCCCTGATTACGCTTTGGGCGGATACCTGCAGGCACATCAACGTGAAAAAAACAAAACTTGTGAAAATGTTAAATTTCATCCGGACAGTCATTAATTACGAAACATTCGTAAATTTACGAAAAGTTCGTTGTGATTCATAGCAACAACTTTATCTCCTTCCGCCATTCATCCTTAGGCCAATTAACCTCTTTATATCAAGGGACTGTGTACTACATGGTCCCTTTTTTACTGCATAAAAAAGGGACTGCACATCCCGCACAGCCCCATTTTTCGTCTCTTTTATATAGAAAGATAAGCTTACTCGCCCATCAATTCTTCCAGTCTCTTTTCCAACGCGTCGCCACGCAGATTTTTACCGATGATTTTGCCTTTCGGGTCCAGCAGGTAATTTTGCGGGATGGCGCGGATGCCATACAACCGGGCCACTTCGTTCTGCCAGCCTTTCAAGTCACTTACCTGTTGCCAGTTCAGCTGATCTTTCTCGATGGCCTTTAGCCATTTATCGCGGAGTCGTCCAGCGAAATACCCAGTATCGTAAAGTTTTTATCTTTAAAACGATTGTAAGCTTTTACGACGTTGGGGTTCTCTGCCCTGCAGGGACCGCACCAGCTGGCCCAGAAATCGACCAGCACGTACTTACCGCGCAGCGATGATAAGCTGACCGCTGTACTGTCCGGCGCACGCTGTACGAAGTCGATGGAAGGTTGTCCCACCTGCGTTTTGCGGGCAATATCCGTGCGGCGGTAAAACGCCTGTCCCGATGGTGATTGCCGCACCTCTTCCGACAGATTATTAAAAACGGGTTCTATTTCAGGAATATTAATATCGTAACCCGCCAGTGTATTGATTACGTAAATGCCGATGGGTGTGGCGGGGTGTTGTTTGAGGTAAGCGCGTTGGGTGGCGCTGCGTTTGGCATCCAGCTCTGCGAACATGGATTCCGTTTTCTTCATCCCTTCCTCATCCTTCGCCGCGTAATATTTGCGATATTGTTGCTGCAACTCTTCCCATTGTTTGCCGATAGACGATTCCAGCTCGTTCAGGCGTTCCAGGTCCTGTTGGGCCCGCCCACCCTGCACCGCTGCATTGCCGCTTACATCTTTAATGTCAACGGTGGTAGTGCCTTTGTCCACGAAAAACTTTGCTATTTCTTTGCGGCTTTTGCTGCCGGGTCTTTCGGGCAAGTCAAGGTACATGAAAATGGAGGCATACACGGGTTCGTCCAGCTTCCCTTTGAAAACAAACTGTCCGTTCACCACTTCGGCGCTGTCCAGCTGGTTTCTATCGGCCTTTCTGAAGCTGATATACACCTTGCCGGGCTGTTCAATGGTGGTAGTGCCCTTTATATCATAATGAAGCGGTTTCGTTTTGGGCTGGGCTGCGAGTGCCCAGGGAAGGAATAGTGCTGCTACTAGAACTATTCGTTTCATACTCACTGTTTTGTTCTCTGCAAAAATCTCGCTTTGAGGAGGTAAATCCAACGCTATTTTGATAAACGGCTATTGCAGCAATTCGTCCAGTTTAGCGTCCAGGTCCATACCGCGGAGATTGCGGGCTACTATTTTTCCCTGGGGATCAACCAGGAAGTTAGCTGGAATGGAGCGAACGCCATACTGCTGCGCCACTTTGTTTTGCCAGCCGCGGAGGTCGGAAACCTGTGTCCACTGGAGTTTATCGGCCGCAATCGCCTTCAGCCAGTCGTTCCGGTCCTCATCCAGCGAAACGCCCAGTACCGTGAAGTTTTTATCCTTATACTTGTTATAAGCGGCTACCACGTTGGGATTCTCCTGCCTGCAGGGTCCGCACCAGCTGGCCCAGAAATCGACCAACACATATTTTCCGCGGAAAGATGACAGTTTCACCGGTTTGCCCTTAGTATCGTTCTGCGTAAAATCGTCGGCCGCTACATTCAGCGCCTGTGCTTTCTGCGAAGCGAGATAACCGGATATGCGGGCGGCGTGTTTGGATTTACGGACTGCCGGGGTCAATGTAGTACAAGGCCTCCAGCTCCGAAATTTCCAGCGTTTGGCCAGTTCATTGCCCAGCATCCAGAGGCTTGCCAGTTTATCGGGGTATTGGGTGATAAAGTCGCGGCCGGCGGCGACTACCCCTTTATTATAAGTATCTGCCTTTTTCTTGAACGCCTCGTAGGCGGCCTGGTCGTTGGGACCAATGTGCTGTGCCTCTTCGTTCAGTTTCGCCGCTTGTTTGGAGAAGCTGGTGAACGTACGTTGGTACAACTGCATGTATTTCGTATCGTCGTTCACCTTCATATCGTTGGCCAGCGGGAAATGGCCGGTATCCAGTGTAAATTCGAGCGACGCGTCTTTGCGCGGCACCACGAACATAAAATTATCGGCATCCTGCAGCAACAGCGCGTAAATTTCCGCGTCTCCACCTGGTTTCAGCGTAAACCTGAATTTTTCGTCTTTTACAATTACGGAATCGCGCGGCCCGTCGGACGTGTCATCGAACAGGTAAAGCGTTTTGCTGTTGGCGCCCTTAAATGTGCCGCTGATGGTTTGCTGGGCATGGGCCGCCAGGGCGGAAGTCAGTATTGCTACGGATAAAAACAGGTTCTTCATTACTGGTTTATTTATGCCTTTCCTTCAACACGTTAATGATGTCCGACAGCTTAAAACCTTTGGCCTGTAACAATATCAGGTAATGGAACAGCAGATCGGCGCCTTCGCTCAGGAACAGGTGATCGTTATTATCTTTGGCTTCTATCACCAGCTCCACAGCTTCTTCTCCCACCTTTTGCGCCATTTTATTAATGCCCCTGGCAAACAGTTTGGCGGTATAGGAGGCCTCGCTCGGGTTGGCGATTCTATCTGCAATTACCTGCTCCAGCTTGAACAGGAAATCGTTGCTTTCATTTTTTCGTTCCAGCAGGTGTCTGCACCGGTGTGACATACAGGGCCTACGGGTTCGGCTTTGATCAGCAAAGTATCGTGATCACAGTCTACTTTAACGTCTTTCAGGTGCAGGAAATTGCCGCTCTCCTCTCCTTTTGTCCACAGCCGTTGTTTCGAGCGACTGTAAAACGTTACTTTTCCTTCCTGCATGGTTTTATCGAAGGCCGCCTGGTCCATGTAACCGAGCATCAATACTTTATCCGTATTTGCATCCTGGATAATGGCGGGCACCAGGCCGTCCGGTGATTTTTTAAAATCTATCTGCATAAATATAAAAATATTCTATATTGATTTGCTTAAAAGCGAATCGAGAGGTTTCGTTGGTAAAGGTATTTCTTGAGTTCCTGAATTTCCATTTCTTTATAATGGAAGATGCTGGCCGCCAGTGCCGCATCTGCCTGTGCAACTTCAAACACATCTGCAAAATGCTGCATGGTACCCGCACCGCCGGAGGCAATTACAGGAACAGGCAGCTCCTGCGCGAGTTTACCGGTAATGTCCAGTGCAAAGCCCTGTTTAGTACCGTCGTTATTCATGGAGGTGAGCAAAATTTCACCGGCGCCACGATCCACCGCTTCTTTCGCCCAATCCGCCGTTTTGGCTTCCGTTTTCACGCGGCCGCCATTCAGGTATACATACCAGTCACCATCTTCAAATTTTGTGTCGATGGCGAGCACGATGCACTGGCTGCCGAATTCCAACGAAAGCTCATTCAGTAATTCAGGCCGGCGAAAAGCTGCCGAGTTCACGGAAACCTTGTCTGCACCTGCGTTCAGCAACACGCTAACATCTTCTACCGAACTGATGCCACCGCCTACTGTAAATGGAATGTTGATATGATGTGCGATCCGCGTTACCAGTTCTGCCAACGTTTTGCGGCGTTCCACGGTCGCGGTAATGTCCAGAACACCAGTTCATCGGCGCCCTGCTGTGCGTACAAAGCGCCCAGTTCAATGGGATCGCCCGCATCGCGGATATTTTCGAAGTTTACGCCCTTTACGGTCCTGCCGTCTTTAATGTCCAGGCAGGGAATGATGCGTTTTGTAAGCATAACTTGTTAAGCGTTGAATTGTTTGAGTTCGTTTATCGAAATCCTGTTTTCATAAATGGCCTTGCCGATGATCGCACCCGCGCAACCCGCTTCCCGCAGGGCTTCCACATCTTTAATATTGCTCACACCGCCACTGGCAATGAAATGGATGTTCTTAAAACGTTCCAGTATCTTCTTATAAAGCTCCGTAGATGGTCCCTGTAAAAGGCCATCTTTAGAAATATCTGTACAAAATATATTGCGTACACCCTTATCCACATTGGATTGCAGGAAGTCGTACACACTCAGCTCCGTAGTTTCGAGCCAGCCGCCTACGGCAATGTTCTCACCCTTTACGTCCGCACCGAGAAATATTTTTTCCGGGCCATATTGATCCACCCAGCTAAAAAATACCTCCGGCTGCTTTACTGCCACGCTGCCGATGGTAGCCATGGCCGCGCCGCTTTCGAATACGATGCTGATGTCTTTATCCGTTTTGATACCACCGCCGAAATCGATGACCATACTGGTTTTGCCGGCAATATCTTCCAGCACTTTCCAGTTTACGACCGCACCTTTCTTTGCGCCATCCAGGTCTACAAGATGCAGCCGGGTAATGCCCGCATCTTCAAATTCCTTCGCTACTTCCAGCGGATGTTCGTTGTACACCGTTTTTTGTGCATAATCGCCCTGCGTGAGCCGAACACATTTTCCGCCGATGATGTCGATGGCGGGTATAATTTCAAAAGACATGCTATAAGTTCAAAAAGCTCTCAATCAGTTTCTCGCCATGCTCCGCCGATTTTTCGGGGTGGAACTGGGCGGCGTAAAAGTTATTCTTCTGCAGCGCAGCGCTGTAGTTGATCACGTAATTCGCGATGGCCGTAGTTTCCGGGCCAAGCTCCGCGTAATAGCTATGCACAAAGTACATGTAAGCGTTTTGCGGCACGTGTTCAAAAATCTTGCTGTGCAACCCTGTGATATTGTTCCAGCCAATTTGCGGGATCTTCAGCAGGTTTTCCACCGGCGAGGTAAATTTCCTGACGTTCAGATCAAAGATGCCAAGGCAGTCGGTATTATTCTCTTCAGAATGTTTGCACATCAACTGCATGCCCAGGCAAATACCCAACGTAGGCTGCTCCAGGTTTTTGATTACTTTGTCCAGCCCCTTTTCCCGCAGGTAACGCATGGCCGTGCTGGCCTCGCCCACACCGGGAAAAATCACTTTGTCCGCCGCGCGGATTTCAGCGGGATCGTCGGTTACCACGCCTTCCACGTTCTGCCGCTCCAGGGCGAACAGCACGGAGCGGATATTGCCGGCGTTGTATTTTATAATGACTGTTTTCATAAATAGCTTAGTTGATAATGGCTTTCACGAACCTGTCCACGGTTTGCGACACCTCTCCACCCGCTTCCAGCGCCTTTACGAACGCGGTGCCGATGATGGCACCGTTGCTGTACGCACTTGCCGCCTCAAAAGTAGCTTTATCTTTTATACCAAACCCAATCAACACGGGGTTTTTCAGTTGTAATTTTTTGATGCGCTCGAAATATGCCTGCTGTCCCTCAAAACTCTTGTCCTTACCGGTTGTGGAGGAAGAGGATACCGCGTACACGAAACCTCTGCTCACACTATCGATCTTGCGGATGCGCTCATCGCTGGTTTCCGGTGTGATCAGGAATACCAGTGCTGGCCATATTTTTCGAACAGTGGTTTGTAGTCCTCCTCGTACTCCTGCATCGGCAGGTCGGGCAGAATGATGCCATCCACCCCCACAGCTGCGCAGTGTTGCAGGAAATTCTCCATGCCAAACTGCAATACGGGGTTAATATAGCCCATCAGGATCAAGGGAAGATTAAAAGAACTTCTCATTTCCTTCAGTTGTTCGAACAACGTTTTGATGCTCATGCCGTTGGCGATCGCTTTTGTGCTGCTTGCCTGGATCACAGGCCCATCTGCCAATGGATCGGAAAAAGGCATGCCCAGTTCCACCATATCGGCGCCGGCAGCCTCCGTGGCCTTGATCACCGGCAAAGTATCCGCCAGGTTGGGATAACCCGCGGTACAATAGATGTTGAGCACATTTTGCTGTTTCTTGCTGAACAGTTGGTCAATGCGGTTCATTGCCATTTATTTTTGAAGATTTTTGATATAAGTTTCCGTGTCTTTATCGCCGCGGCCGGAGAGGCACACCACTACGGTATCGGTAGGTTTCAGCTCCGGTCCTTCAGCTTGGCCAGTGCGTGCGCGCTTTCGAGGGCAGGGATGATACCTTCGAGGCGACACAGCTCATAAGCCGCCTGCAGCGATTCTTCATCCGTGGCATTCAGGAACACACCGCGACCGGTATCGTACAAATTCGCGTGCATCGGTCCTACACCGGGATAGTCAAGTCCCGCTGAAATCGAGTGTGGCTCAACAATCTGTCCGTCTTCGGTTTGCATGAGGAGGGTTTTGCTCGCGTGGATCACCCCTATCTTTCCCAATTGAGAAGTAGCGGCCGAATAGCCACTATGCACACCCTGTCCTGCCGCTTCCACGGCGATGAGCTGTACTTTCTCGTCTTCTGTAAAATGAAAGAAAGCACCCGCCGCATTGCTGCCGCCGCCTACACAGGCGATCACATAATCCGGTGTTTCTTTACCGGTCTTTTCTTTCAGCTGTGCACGGATCTCTTCGCTGATTACCGACTGAAAACGCGCCACCATATCCGGATAAGGATGCGGTCCCACTACAGAACCAATGATGTAATGCGTATCCACCGGATTATTGATCCAGTCGCGGATCGCCTCATTAGTAGCGTCTTTCAGGGTTTGGCTGCCGCTGGTTGCCGCGATCACTTCCGCACCGAGCATTTTCATGCGGGCCACGTTCGGCGCCTGGCGCTGGATGTCTACGCTGCCCATATACACAATGCACTGCAATCCCATCAGGGCGCAAACCGTAGCCGTAGCCACGCCGTGCTGCCCGGCGCCTGTTTCCGCGATGATGCGTTTCTTGCCGAGGCGTTTCGCCAGTAGGATCTGCCCAATCGTATTATTGATTTTATGTGCGCCGGTGTGGTTCAGGTCTTCACGTTTGAGGTAAATGTTAGCGCCGTATTTTTCGGACAACCTTTTTGCAAAATAGAGTGGAGACGGACGGCCCACATAATCGCGCAACAGTTCTTCGAACTCCTGCTGAAATGCGGGATCTTTCATGATCTCCATATATTGAGTGCGCAGCTCTTCTACGTTCGGGTACAACATTTCCGGGATGTAAGCACCGCCGAATTTGCCGTAATAGCCTTTCTCATTTACATGATACTTAGAGCCCCTCGTGCTAACCGCAATATTCATCGTACTGTTTATTTTACAGGTGATTGTTTAATGTTGTTGATGAAATCCTGTACCTGTCGCATGTCTTTAATGCCGGGTAAGGTTTCAAATTTACTGTTAACGTCTACCGCGTAGAGTCCGGGCAATTGCAGTTCCAGCAAGGCCTGCGCCTGTGCGGGACCAATACCGCCGCTTAAAAAGAAAGGTGTTTTAAATGGGTACTGCGCAAGCAGCGCCCAGTCGAACAGTTGCCCGTTGCCGCCATATTCTTTGCCTGCGGTATCAAACAAAAAATAATCGCACACACCTTCGTAAGCAATGGCAACGTCTTCTACCGTTTTACCGTCACCAATGCGGAATGCTTTGATAACGATCGCTGCCTGCCGCACTGCACTGCAGTACTCCGGCGTTTCATCGCCATGCAACTGTGCCGCGTCCAGGCCGTAGTCTTTAATGATTTGCAACACCTGCTGCAACGGGGCGTTTACGAATACTCCTACTTTTTTATGTTTGCCGCTGTTTCGCGTACCGTACGCGCATCCAGTTTGTTACCCATAAAGCGCGGCGAGCGTTCGTAAAATATGAAGCCAGCATAATCCGCGCCGCCCTGTTCCAGGGCGACGAGCTGCTCCGCCCTCGTGATGCCGCATACTTTTACTTTCATATAGCCTTCAATTGCTCCTTCAGGTAATTGGCGAATGTTTCGAATGCCGCAGGCGGGTTCTCCTGCTTCATGAAATGCTCGCCGATCAAAAATCCGTCGAAGCCGGCCTTTTTCAGTGATACAATACTGTTCACATCATTAATGCCGCTTTCCGCCACTTTCAGTTTATCAGATGGAATATGTTCCGCCAGTTCGAATGAGCGGTTGATATCTACCGTAAAAGTAGTGAGGTCGCGGTTATTCACGCCCACCAGGTGTACTGAAGGTGCTACTTTATCAACCTGCGGCAGACTGTTTACTTCCAGCAGTACTTCCAGTCCCGTGTCCTCCGCATATTTTGATAGATGGGCTACTTCTTCTTTCGTCAAACATTCCGCGATCAGGAGGATCACATCTGCGCCGATTGCCTTTGCTTCCGCAATTTGGTATTGATCGATCACGAAATCCTTGCGCAAAATGGGAATGCGGTTAATCGCGCGGGCTTCTTTCAGGTCTTCCACCGAGCCGCCGAAGTAGGGACCGTCTGTTAAAACCGACAAACCGGACGCTCCAAACCTGGAATACGCGCAGGTAATATCTTTCACCGAATACCGGTCGTTGATAATACCTTTGGACGGCGACTTCCGTTTGAACTCGGCGATAATGCCCGTTTTTTCGGGCATCCGCAAAAACTCACGAAGGGAAAACGGGTTACACCTGTACAGCGGAGATTTATTTAAATCATCAATGCTGCGCAGTTTTTTACGCTCCGCTACTTCAACCTTCTTCGTTTCAACGATTGCTGTTAAAATGTTTTTCATGCCCGGTGTTTATTGGAGACTGATCAATTTTTGAACGACTGGTATGCTTTGCCCGATTCTAATGACTCCACGGCCGCCTGGAAGCAGCTGTCGTAATCTTTGTAAGTACCAAGGCAATTCAATCCCATAGCGGCGTTAGCCAGTACTACGGAATGTTGCGCCCAGGTGCCTTCGCCTTTCAGGACTTTCACAAATATCTTCGCCGCTTCTTCGGTCGTAGCACCGCCGTAAATATCCTGCGGGGTTACTTTACGTTTGCCCAGCGCTTCCGGCGTCCAGTTATGTTCTCCTATGTTGGAAATCACTTTGGTGTCGCCTGTAAGCGATATTTCATCGTAACCATCCGGGCTGTGCACGATCACGAAGCGTTTATCGGTCTGCTGGAAAAGATAGTTATAAATTCTGGCCATTTCAAGGCTGTATACGCCAATCAGCTGCGATTTCGCAAAAGCGGGATTTACCAGGGGGCCCAGCATGTTAAAGAACGTGCGAACACCCAGTTGCCTGCGGATCGGCGCTACGTTTTTAATGCGGGGTGGAACAGCGGTGCGTGTAAGAAGCAGATGCCCGCTTCTTCCAGTTCCCTGTTCAGCGCGCCCTGGTCGTTTTTGAATTTGTACCCAACCAACTCCATGACGTTGGAGGCGCCGCTTACGGAAGACACACCATAGTTACCATGCTTCGCCACTTTTCCACCTGCGCCGGCTACAATGAAACAAGACAGGGTGGAAATGTTAAACGTGTTTTTCTGATCGCCGCCGGTACCCACGATGTCGAGTACGTCGTGGCCGTTCAAATCAACAGGCACGCACATTTCGAGCAGGGCATCACGGAAGCCGAGCAGCTCGTCGATCGTAATGGTACGCATCAGGAATACGGTCATAAATGCCGCAAGCTCACTTTCATTGTACTGGCCTTTGCCAATACCGGTCAGGATTTCTTTGGCTCCTTCGCGGGTAAAAGTTTTATGTTCAAAAAGATAATTCAGTATTTTTTTCATGTCGGTTTGATGTTAATGGTGAGAAAAAAGTATTGCCTATTTCTCCAGCCAGTTCCTGAGTATCTGCTCTCCTTTGGGCGTCAATACGCTTTCGGGATGGAACTGTACGCCGCTTACATCATATGTTTTATGCTGCAGCGCCATTACATAACCATGTGCATCTCTGGCGGTCACCTCCAGTTCGGCTGGCAGTGATTTTTCGTCTACTACCCAGGAGTGGTAACGGCCTACTTCCAGCTCATCGGGCAGATGGTTGAACAGCCTGCCGTTGCGGGAAATGATCTGCACGGGCGTAGCCACACCATGATATACTTCTGAAAGATTGATCAGTTTACCGCCAAAAGCTTCGCCAATGGCTTGCTGACCTAAACACACACCGAAGATCGATTTGGTGGCGGCGTATTCCCTGATCAAAGGCAGCAGTAAACCTGCTTCTTCCGGAATACCCGGGCCGGGCGACAAAATAATCTTATCAAATGCTTTCACATCTTCCAGTTTGATCTTGTCGTTGCGGTGCACGGTTACTTTTCCGTTGATGATCTTTTCTACAAGATGCACCAGGTTGTATGTGAAAGAATCGTAGTTATCGAAAACGAGGATATTCATTGTCAGATGTTTTGCGCCTTTATGATGGCCTGTTTCAGTGCATTCAATTTATTGTTCACTTCTTCCAGTTCGGAAGCGGCCACGGATTTGGCCACCACGCCGGCTCCCGCCTGGTAGTATAATGTGTTGTTCTTGCTCAGCATCGAGCGGATCATGATCGCGTGATTAAAATCGCCGTTAAAGCCCACGAAACCCACACATCCGCCGTAGAAGCCGCGGGAAGTCGGTTCGTATTTATCGATCAACTCCATCGCTTTAAATTTCGGCGCGCCGGACAAAGTGCCTGCAGGGAACGTATCGGCGAGGATGCTGAAAGGAGGTGTTTCACCGTTGATCTTTCCGGTCACTTCACTCACCAGGTGAATTACGTGAGAGTAAAAATGTATCTGCCTGTAGGAAGTTACTTCTACTTCAGTAGCGTGGCGGCTCAGGTCATTACGCGCTAAGTCGACCAGCATCACGTGTTCAGCGTTTTCCTTCGGATCTTCGAGCAATTGTGCGGCCAGCTTTTTATCCTGCTCATCGTTGCCGGTTCTCCTGAAAGTACCGGCAATCGGGTGAATTACGGCTTTACCATTGCGTACAATGAGTTGCGCTTCAGGCGACGAACCCATCAGTTTATAATCACCGTAATCAAAATAAAAGAGATAAGGAGAAGGGTTAATGGAGCGGAGGGCGCGGTATACATTGAATTCGTCGCCGGAAAACTGTTGGTGGAAGGAACGGGAAAGTACGATCTGGAATACGTCGCCGCGGAAACAGTGTTCGCGGCCCTTTTCTACCATTTGCATGTACTGTTCGCCCGTCATATTGCTGAACTCCTCCCCTTTGGCCGCGAAAGGATATGCCGGGAAATCTTTAATGCGTATCAGCGATTCAATCTGGTCAAATTCGCTTTCCACACCGTCGATCGCATTTTCCACCAGGTACATTTCATCTTTAAAGTGGTTGATGACGATCACATACTGGTAAAAGCGATAACGCATTAATGGGATCGTATTACCATTGGTGGCGCGTTGCTGGAACCTGATCGTTTCGAAAAATTGTACGGCGTCGAAAGTGCTGTAGCCGTAAAGTCCTTCTGTAAAGGGAACAGGCGACTTCTCTACAAATTTAAAACGCTGCAGGAAGGTATCCATTTCCTTCAACACTTCGGCAGGACTGTTCAACTGCCTGCGTTCCGGTTCGCGGTTCGGGTACTTGAATTCGAAAATATCCGTGGAAGTTACCTCAATACCGGCAATCGGTTTGATGGCAATAAAAGAATAACTGTTTTCGCTGGCATGGCTGTCCGTACTTTCCAGCAGGATCGAGCCGGGGAATTTATCCCTGATGCGCAGGTAAATACTAACCGGCGTGTACACATCGGCGAGCATTTGTTTGTATTTCGTCCGTACTTCAATTTGTTTCATGACAGAACGCAGTATAAACTTTGTACCGGGCTACCTGCCCGGGGATGGCTGAATAATACTTTCGGATATTTTGCTTCTGACTCCGTTCCGGAACCGGCCTAAAAAGCAGAAGGCCCGCTGTGTACAGCGAGCCTTCAAATATTTGTAATACAAACATGGCACTGTTACACAGCGAGAGCTCTGTTGTTGTGCCACCAATATTTGTATGTGAAAGTCTTTGTCATATCGGGAACAAATATGCAAAGAATTTCCAGAATTACAAATTAATTTTTAGAGCACGCCCTTTGTACTGGGCAGCTGCATCTTGTCGGGATTGCGTTTTACCGCCATTTTAATGGCTTTTGCAAATGCCTTGAAGATCGCCTCTATTTTATGATGTTCGTTTTCTCCCTCCGCTTTCACGTTCAGATTGGCTTTCGCCGCGTCTGAAAAGGATTTGAAGAAGTGAAAGAACATCTCGGTGGGCATATCGCCCACTTTCTCCCGTTTGAATTCAGCATCCCACACGATCCAGTTGCGGCCGCCGAAATCGAGCGCTACCTGGGCCAGGCAGTCGTCCATCGGCAAACAATATCCGTATCGTTCCATCCCTTTTTTATCACCTAAAGCTGCTGCGATGGCTTCTCCCAGGGCGATACCGGTATCCTCTATGGTATGATGCTCATCTATATGCAAATCGCCCTTCGCGATAATTTCCAGGTCAATACTGCCGTGGCGGGCAATCTGGTCCAGCATATGGTCGAAAAAGTGCAGACCTGTGCTGATGTTCGCTTTACCGGTGCCATCCAGGTTCAGTTTGATGCGGATGTCGGTTTCCTTGGTGGTGCGCACGTGCTCCACTTCCCGGATGCCAATTTTCAGGAATTCGTATATTTTTTGCCAGTCGGTGCTTTCCAGCGCCACCACCGCCTGTAACTTAGCCGCGTCATCATTCACTTCCGACGCGCCTAAAGCCGCGTCTTCCTTCATCCAGATAGCTTTGGCGCCGAGGTTCATCGCCAGCTGCACATCCGTAATACGATCACCGATCACGAAGCTGTTGGCCATATCGTACGCATCGGTCATATACTGGGTCAGCATGCCGGTACCGGGTTTACGGGTCGGCTTGTTCTCGTGCGGAAAACTACAGTCGATACAAATATTGGAAAACACCACTCCTTCGTTCTCAAACGAGCGCAGGATATGGTTTTGCGCAGGCCAGAAGGTATCTTCGGGGAAAGCATCTGTACCCATGCCGTCCTGGTTGCTCACCATCACCAGCTCAAAATCCAGTTCAGCGGCTATTTTAGCGAGATAGGTAAATACTTTCGGGTAAAACTCCACTTTATCCAGGCTATCGATCTGGTAGGTCGGCGGCTTTTCTTTGATCATGGTGCCGTCGCGGTCGACGAACAGTACTCTTTTCATGCTTGTAATGCGTTTAACAGTTGAACGTTTTCTTCGGGCGTGCCTACTGTAATACGAAGGCAACCGGCGCAGAGCTCCACTTTGGAGCGATCGCGGACGATGATGCCCTGCTCTACCAGTTTATTGTACAAGGCTTTAGCATCCGTGGTTTTAGCCAGCACAAAGTTGGCATCGCTGGGATATACTTTCAATACTGCGGGCAGTTTCACCAATCCCGCTACCAGTTTATCTCGCTCAATTACCGTTTCTTTAATCCAGTCGTTTATTTTCTGCGTGTTGTTCAGCGCCTCTTCCACCAGCTCCTGCGTTGCCTGGTTGATGTTATAAGGCGGTTTGATCTTGTTCATCACATCGATGATCGGTTCACCTGCATAGGCCATTCCCAGGCGCAAACCAGCCAGTCCCCATGCTTTCGATAATGTCTGCAGCACAACAAGATTCGGGTATTCGGTCAGTTCCTGGATAAATGTTTTCTGCTTTGCGAAGTTGATGTATGCTTCATCGATCACCACAATCCCGTCAAAATTGTTCAGGATCATTTCAATATCCTCCCGGTTAATAGAGTTACCTGTGGGGTTATTGGGGGAACAGATAAAAATCAGTTTGGTGTTTCCGTCGATCGCCTCTTCCATTGCGGGCAGGTCCAGCTGGAAATCTTCGGTGAGACTCACTTTGCGGATAACAGTATCGTTGATGTTGGCGCTTACTTCGTACATGCCGTATGTCGGTGGACAAAGCACCACGTTATCTACGCCGGGGCGGCAGAATGCGCGGTACAGCACGTCTATACATTCATCGCTGCCGTTACCGAGAAAAATATTCTGCGGCGGCACGCCTTTGATATCGGCCAGTTTGTATTTTATTTTCCACTGCATGGGATCCGGATAACGGTTGTAATCCTTTTCCAGCGGGGAGCCGAAGCTGTTCTCATTAGCATCGAGAAAAACGCTTGCCTCTCCTTTAAATTCATCCCTTGCGGAAGAATAAGGCACCAGCCTTTTTATATTATCGCGGAGTAAGTTATTTAAGTCGAACATGATGTAAAGTTTAACTGTTGAGTGCTTTTAAACGTACGGTAACAGCCAGTTTGTGGGCATCCAGTCCTTCTGCTGCGGCCATGGTTTCGATCACGGGCCCCAATTGCTGTAAGCCCGCTGCGGTCAGTCGCTGGAAAGTAATTTTTTCACGAAGCTGTCGAGCGACACACCGCTATATGCTGTAGCATAGCCATTGGTCGGCAGCGTGTGATTGGTGCCGGAAGCGTAATCCCCGGCGCTTTCTGGCGAGTAATTGCCCAGGAATACAGAGCCGGCGTTCACGACGCGATCGGCAATATCCTGGTCATTTTCGCAGGCCACGATGAGGTGCTCGGGGGCATATGCGTTCAGCAACTCCATGGCTTCATCTGTATTTTTCACCAGCAGCAGTTTACTGTTTTGCAGGGCCTTTTCGGCAATATCGCGACGGGGCAGTTCGGCAAGTTGCTTTTCCACAGCGACTTTCACATCCTCAATTACCTTTTCAGAGGTGGTGACAAGTACCACCGGCTATCTGGCCCGTGCTCGGCCTGTGACAATAAATCCGCCGCCACAAAATCGGGCACACAAGTATCATCGGCCAGCACCGCCACTTCGGAAGGACCGGCAGGCATATCGATCGCAAGACCAGCTTTACTTACCAGTTGCTTTGCGCAGGTGACATACTGGTTACCCGGACCAAAAATCTTGAACACGCGGGGCACACTTTCCGTGCCATACGCCATGGCGCCAATGGCCTGCACACCACCGATCTTAAACACCTGCGTGATTCCTACCAGCTGCGCGGTATACAGGATAGCCGGATGAATCCCGTCTTTCCCTGCCGGCGAACAAAGCACTATTTCTTTACAACCGGCCAGTTTCGCAGGAATACCCAACATCAATATAGTTGAGAAAAGCGGGGCAGAACCGCCGGGGATGTACAATCCCACTTTTTCAATAGCGGTAGCGCGGCGCCAGCATTGTACACCGGGCATTGTTTCCACCACCTGCGTTTGTTCCGCCTGTCTCTTATGAAAAAACTCAATATTGCTTTTCGCCTGTTGAATTGCAGCTTTCAGTTCGTCGCTTACATTCGCGGCAGCGGCGTCAAATTCCGCGTTGCTCACGCTCAGTGTATTGAGTTCCGCTTTATCAAATTGCCATGCGAATTTGCGGATGGCTGCGTCGCCTCCTGTTTTAACCTCGTCGAGAATCGCTGCCACGCGGCTTTCCAGCTCACGAGTATCGATGGCGGGGCGTTGCAGGATATTGCTCCAGTGCTTTTTTCCGGGTAACGGATGTATTGCATCTCTCCTTTCGTTTAACGTTTATATCACCATTTTTTCGATCGGTACTACCAGGATGCCTTGCGCACCGGCGGCTTTCAGGCTCTCGATGATATCCCAGAAATCATTTTCGTTGAGTACAGAGTGTACGGAGCTCCATCCTTCTTCGGCCAAAGGCAGAACGGTGGGACTTTTCATACCGGGCAGCAGGCTGATGATCTGTGCCAGGTTGCTGTTAGGCGCGTTGAGCAGCACGTACTTATTGTTCTTCGCTTTCTTAACGGCTTTGATGCGGAACAGCAATTTGTCCAGATGGCCACCTGTTCGGCGGTTAACCCCTTATTGGCGATGAGTACGGCTTCCGATTTGAGGATCGTTTCCACTTCCTTCAAACCGTTCATGAATAAAGTGGAACCGCTGCTCACCAGGTCACAGATCGCCTCTGCCAAACCAATGCCAGGAGCAATTTCAACGGAACCGCTGATCTCGTGGATTTCGGCCTTGATGTTGTTTTTGTCAAGGAACGCCTGCCGGATTACGGGGTAGCTGGTAGCGATGCGCATGTTCTGCATTTCCTGGACGGAGCTGTATTCCATTGACTTGGGAACTGCAAGCGACAGGCGGCATTTGCCGAAGCCCAGTTTCTCGATAGCGTCTACTGTGCGCGCCTTTTCCAGCACTACATTTTCGCCCACGATGCCGATGTCGGCCACACCGTCTTCTACGTACTGCGGAATATCGTCATCGCGCAGGAAAAATAGCTCCAGCGGAAAGTTGCTGGCTTCGGTTTTTAGCTTGTTAACACCGTTGTTCATGTCAATACCGCACTCTTTCAGCAGTTTCATTGAATCGTCGTGTAAACGGCCTGATTTCTGGATCGCAATTCTTAGCTTTTGCATTGTATCTGTTTTTGGCAGGCGTCAGCCCGGCAGCCGGAAAATAAAAAGGCTTACCGGATCCGGTAAGCCTTTGATGATGTTTTTATATCGTTTAAGCGTACATAAAATCATCCCAGCCTACCGGCGCGGTAAAAATGATGATGATGGATATATACTGCGTTGAATTTCATATTCGGGTACAAAAGTAATCAGTAATACCGAAAATGCAACTATTTTTTTAGAAAGATGGGAAACCTGCGCCGGATGGGCGTTCTACACTAAAAATTTTCGGAAAGCCGTACCCTTAGGTGTTTTAGGGCAAGTTTCATGTGCGTTTTTACAGAGTTGATGGAAATGCCTAAGCTGGTGGCCGTTTCATGATATTTCTGCTCATCAAGATAAATAGACGTAAACACCTGCATACGCTGGGGTGGCATTTCATTAACGGCGTGCGCAAGCATCTCCTTTACTTCGCTGGCGTAAACTTCGGGCAGTACATAATCGCGAAGTCCCTGCTGGTAATCCAGTTCGCGGGTTTCCTGGAACGCACGTTTGCTCAGGTGGTTGAAACACCGGTTTTTTACAGCCCTCCACATATAACTCTCCATGTCTGCAATCTGGTAGTACTCCCGCTTTTCCCAAATATCGGCAAAGAGGTTGATAACGACGTCTTTCGCATCCTCCTTGTTGCCCAGGATGGCATATGCCGCAATGCAAAATACTTCATACTTCTGCCGGTAAACTGTTTCAAATGTAGCTGCTTCCATTTTTTCAAAACATTGCCCTCTCCTCGTATTAGAAAACACGAGAACCGGGTCTTAAGCTAATAATAAACGGACTGGAAAATAACAGGTTACACAATGCGACGATGAAAGTAAAGCCCAACCGGGGCGCTCAAGTTGACAAACGATTCCAAACAATTCACGCCGCAAATTTAAGAATGATGGGAGTACTTTAAAAGCGTTGGGTTGTTAATGTGTGGTTAAACGCATGGCAGAAAGAAAGATTGGAGGCCAGGAATGGCCTCCACTACTATAGACACTTAATAAATGCCATCGATGCACATTAAATTGTACCGATGTACTTAGAAGACCGCTAAAAACTGGCAGCGGGTGAATGGCGCATAAAATATCTTAACATATTTAATATGATAAAGTGTTTCCCGGCTGGAATCAAAGCTGTTCAAGCCATAAATTCCGCTGTTATATTTTGCCGGATTTTGTATTTTGTAAGCCAGAAGTTACTGAAAGGGCATATAGGACAGACGATCTATAGGACAAGAAGGCCCTGAGCGAAAGAAAAACAGGAAACAGCAGTACCGTCATCATATGAGACCGGACAAACGCGAAAAGATTGATACACTTTTATTGCGCCAGGTTTCAGGCAATCTCTCCTCCACCGAAACTGCTGCACTACAGCGGTTTGCGGACGAACATCCGGAAGTAAGGACGCTCTGGACGAAACTCGAGGACCGCCTGAACAGTGCCGACGCACAGGTTTTTAAACGAAACCTGGACGCAGGGGCCGACTGGCTGCTCGTCACCCAACGTATACACGAAAATAAACGCCGTGCACGCCGGCGTAAACTACGCTTCGGTGTAGTGCTCACATCTATGGCAGCATTAATCGTTTACTCGTCGGCGTTATATATAAAGCAATACATTAACAAATCCTCTCTTCCACGGCAAGGCGCTACACGTACGCCTGCCAAACCGCCCGTGCCGCATTATTCCAATACGGGCAAATAATTATTTAGTATGAAAAAGTATCTATGTTCCGTGCTGGGCCTCCTGTGCACGGGCATCAGCGCAATGGCGCAATCCCCGCAAAAACCAAATGTAATCTTTATCCTGGCCGATGATATGGGTTACGCGGATCTCAGTTGCTACGGCCATCCGCAAATCCGCACACCTTTCCTTGACAGAATGGCTGCCGAAGGTTTCCGTGGCGGCTCGTTCATGGTGTCGGCCCCGTCCTGCACCCCCTCGCGTGCCTCATTCATGACCGGGCGTTATCCCGATCATGTAAAAATGCCCTACGCCATTGCGCCCGGCACTCCGTTCGGATTGAATGACAGCCTGCTCACCGTAGCAAAAATGTTTCGCCGAAATCAATATCAGACCATGATGATCGGCAAATGGCACCTGGGCGACCAACCCAATACTAAACCACTCGATCATGGGTTTCAACACTTCTTTGGCATGTTGTACAGCCACGATTACCAGGATCCTTTCGTAAAAACAGATACCGCGCTGGCCGTGTTTTATGATCAACAACGGGTGATTGAAAAACCGGACTACAGTAAGCTCATGGACCTGTACACCGACAGCGCCACCGCGTACATCCGCCGCGCCGCACAGAGCAAACAACCGTTTTTCTCTATCTCCCCTACCCCATGCCACACGCCCCCGTAGCCACCACGCCAAAATGGACAGGACATTCCGCAGCAGGCCTGTACGGCGATGTGATCGAGCAGCTGGACGACTGCGTAGGCAAAGTATTGGCAGCACTCAAACAAAACAAAATAGACAACAATACGATCGTCATATTCACCAGTGACAACGGCCCCTGAACAACATGCCCGCGCGCATGTTCGGCCGCGATATCGTGAAACCTTACGGGCACGGTTCGGTAGGACCACTCAACGGCGGTAGCCAATACCTACGAGGGCGGCCACCGCGTACCCTTCATCGCACGCTGGCCGGGGCATATCCCGGCCGGACAGTACTCGCTGTCGCCTTTCATTATTAACGATATGCTGCCTACGCTTGCACATGTGGCGGGTGATAAACAATCACTCCCCGCTAACATCGAAGGAATCGATATGTGGGCGCATCTGAGCGGCCAACAGAAGGTGATGCCGGAGCGGGTGTTGTATTACCTGAGCGCCCAGGGCAAACTGGAAGCGGTGCGCAAAGGTGATTGGAAATTGCGCGTAACTACGATTACAGAACTATTTGATCTGAAAAATGATATATCGGAGCGGCATAACCTGGCCGAACGGGAAGCGACTAAAGTAAAGGAATTGCAAAGGTTGATGGCGGCTTACCCGAAAGAGTAACAGTATTTCGTAAGGGCTCCCATGCAATGATCCGGTCTTTATGAATAAAGCCTTCGTAACGGCTGTCCAGTAAGTCAAGTTGATCAAGCTGAGAAGCGGCCGGTATAAACCAGCCGCTCTTCCTTTATCAACCAACCTAATCATCACTCAAAACCGTTGGGTTTGAGCAGTGGGTTGGAGTTAAGCGCACGTTGCGGAATCGGGAATACGCTGCGGTCTTTCGCATCCACAGGTTTGTCCCACCACTCGGCGCCGAAGCGGTTCCAGCGCACGAGGTCTGTGCGGCGATGGCGTTCGCCAATGAATTCGCGGCCTAATTCAATCACGAATTCATCGTCGGTAAGTTTCGCAATGTTTGTTACATAAGCGCTTGCCGCCCAGGCTGCGTCGGGGAAGTTACGTTTGCGCACCGCGTCCAGCGCGGCGGCGGCGCCGGGTTTATCATTCGCCCGGTACTTACATTCTGCCAATGCATAATACACTTCGGCCAGGCGGATTTCCGGCAGGGAGTTGAACTGGAACAGTTCTTTCGTCATCGGCAGCCAGGGGAATTTAAGCAGGCGCACACCGGAATTTTCTTCACCCGTGTTTACATGCGATCCTTCCGGCCAGCGCCCGCCTGGCTTTTCGGAAAAACGTCCCACCATATCAACATACGCCAAAGGCTTACCATTATACTCTTCGGAGCCTTTTACCGTTTTCGTACTATCATAGCCGTAACCACGTGCATAATTGTACTCATACTGCTGCCCGATCAGGAAAAAGCCCTCGTAATCGCCGTTTGCATTAATCGTTTTAAACGGCGCCTTACGCAAATCGGTGGCCTCGTAACGCTCATAAGGCATACCCAGTTTATAAGGCAACAGGTTGCCGTCTACATCGCGTGAAGGTGTAAGGTGAATACCGTTCCAACCGCCCCAATCGTTATCCAGCGAATAACGCGCCTGGTAGTGCATGGTGGCGTTGTACATCCAACCGGCTTCATAAATATTCTTCGCATGCGGGAATTCAAAAATGTTCTCTGGTGAACGATAACCTTTGATACCTGAACGGAAGGGCCCCGGTAATCGGTATCAATGGAATAAGTGCCGTATTTACCATCGATTATTTCCTGGGCTATCGCGGCGCAATCAGTATATCGCGCTGTGCCTGTCCATTTTTCTGCATTCAGGTAAAGCCGCACCAGCAAAGCCGCCGCACCACCCTGGTCCCAACGTCCGGCAGCGCCGTTTTTCGGTAAACCGGGCAGGGACTCTTTGAGCTCCGTTTCAATGTAAGCGAATACCTCCGCGGGGGTGCTTTGCGCTTCTACTTTCTGAGGCTCCTTATAGATAGGCACGGTGCGGAAAAAGTCGATCAGAAATAAATAAAACCAGGCGCGTAAGGTGCGCAACTCGGCCACGTGCGCGGCTTTGTCGGCCTCGGTGAAACCGAAACGCGGATAATCCAGTTTTTCGATATCGCCGATAATCACATTACACTGGCCAATGCCCTGGTACGGGCCCACCCAGCCACCATTGATGTGGCCATCGTCCACGTTCCAGTTATGACCATGCAGGCGGATCCAGTCGCCGCCATCGTAACCGTGTTTACCTTTTTGCGTCCAGACGAAATTGTCGGCAGTGAGCTCGCTGAGCAACCAGCGATCGCCGTCCCAGCCACACCAATGTCCATGTTCATATGGCCGGAGCACTGCGGCAACGATTGAGTTTTTATCCTGGTAATACGTGCCGGCCGGCATTACATCAAATGGTTCCTCGTCCAGATTCGTACACCCCGTCGAAAACACGATGGAGCAAAGGAACAGGCCGCATATTTTCTTTAGGTTCATGTTCTTCATTTTTAAGTGGATGTTAAAAGTTTACCTGTGCGCCAAAAGTGAACGTACGGGTTACCGGGTATACGTCGAGGTTACCGTAACCGGGCGTTAAGCCGGTAATGCCCACCTGCGTTGGATCCAGCCCGGTAAACTTAGTCATGGTAAATACATTGCGCACCGCGCCATACAACCGGAAACTGTTCACCTGTTTAATCGGGATTTTAGGCGCCCATCCCAGTACAAGGTTGTCCAGCTTGAAGTAATCGCCTTTCTCCAGGAAATAATCGGTAATTAGTTTCGTAGACGTGATCTGCGCGTTCCGGCCGTACGCATCTTTCAGCAGGTTGATGCCTGGCTCTGCCTGTAAACCATAGTACATCTGGTACAGGTTCAGGATTTTGTAGTCGAAACGGCCACGGAAAAACAGGCTCAGGTCGAACGGACCGTACGCAAACGTGTTGCCCCATGACAGCTCGTAGTGCGGCGCGCCGTGTCCGAGATAGGTGCGGTCCGTGCCGGAGCTTGAAGTAGAACCGAGGATTTTTTCTTTACCAACAATCCCGCCTTTCCAAACCATGATTTTACCCTCGTCGTTTACACCGGCATATTTATAACCGTAAAAGCTACCCAGCTCTACGCCCGGTTCCAGGCGGTAGGCGGGACCAGGGTTACCCGGCGATGGCAGGTCTTGCAGATAACGGATGTTGCCGGTAAATTCCGAATTCGACCATGATTTCAACTTCGATTTAAGATAGGAACCGGTAACGTTGGTGGTCCAGGTAAACTTTTTACCCTCCAGCACATTGTAGTTCACGGTGAGTTCCACACCTTTCGTACTGATCGTACCCACGTTCACGTACATCTGCTCGTGCAGGAAAGCACCCACCGGTACGTCGTAGTTGTCGAGGATATCCTTGCTCTCGCGGTCGAACAGGTCGAAGCTACCTGTAAGACGGTTACGGAAGAAAGCGAAATCAACACCCAGGTTATATGCGATAGCCCTTTCCCAATGCAGGTTTGGGTTGTAGTTGTTACCCGGACCATACACCTGTATCCAGCTGCCGGCGTCGTCGCGATACTTGCCATAGGCGGTGTAACGCGCCAGGGAAGTGTAACGCGCAAAACCGGAGCGACCGGCGGAGCCGTACGAGAAGCGCAGTTTCAGATCATTTACCGCGCTGCTGCCTTTCAGGAAACCCATGTTAGATATACGCCAGGCGGCAGATGCAGCGGGAAAAAAACCCCAGCGATTGTCTACCCCGAACTTACTGTTTCCTTCGTAACGGAACGACGCTGCAAGGAAGTAAGTGTTATCATAATTGTAGTTCACGCGACCCAAAAAGGCGGCGAGCTTTTCTTTACTCTTCCATGAATCCATGCCAAGGCGGCCGTCTTCGAGGTTCCATGCGCCGGCATCCGTGTTGTTGTAGCGGAATGCGTCGGACAGGAAGTCCATATTCTCCGCCCAGAATCCCTGTGTATTGAATTCCTGGTAGCTGTAGCCGCCCATCACGCCGAGATCGTGTTTATCGAAGCGGGCGTTGTAATTGCCGACCCACTCCAGTGTATAATCCGTCCAGTTTTCACTTTGCAGGCGGCCACGGCCGGTGCGGTTGTTTTGAATAGATTCCGCGGATTTTGAGGTGTAATACTCGCGACCCAGCCGCTCGTGTCCCTGGCGGGCCAGCTTTAACTCAGTGTTGAGATTCTTAGTAAGATTTAATCTGATGTTGAGGTCCATGATGGAATACTTCTGATCGGCGCCGTTCTCGCGGGCTTTCAGGTTCTGTACCGGGTTGTAGGTATCATAACCCTGGAGCGTGTTGTAGTACAGCGGATCATTGGGATCCATGATAGGCAACGTGGGATTGAGCTTCACCGCCATTTTAAAGGCGTCGTAGTTGGTGTATTCCTCACGGGTAACCCTTTGCGATAAATTACCGGAAAACTCGAGCAGCCCGTCCAGCACACGCTGCTGGAAATTAGCACGGTAGCCGTATTCCCTGCGCTCTGTCGCAATGTCGATCGCGCTTTTGTTGCGGAAGTTACCCGATAACCGGAAGATGCTGTTTTCGCTACCACCACCAACAGTGATGTAATGGTTCACCCCAAAATTGTCTTTTCTGATCAGTTCCTCGTACCAGTCGGTACGTGCCCCCGATCTGTATCGCGTTGTTTGGCGAGGAACTCGGTAGCAGAAAGAATATCCGGCTTTGCCGCAACCGCATCATGCTCAACGAAGCTGTCGTAGGTCAGTGATACTTTACCTGCTCTGCCCTTTTTAGTTTGAATAAGCACCACGCCATTAGCGCCGCGCGATCCATAAATCGCGGCGGCAGATGCATCTTTCAATACGTTGATGGATTCAATGTCCTGCTGTGCTATATTGCGGAGATCGCCGCCGGGCATACCGTCGATAACAATCAACGGTTCAAAACCAGCGCCGATTGACCCCACACCACGCACCTGGATGGTTGCGCCGTTGTTGGGGTCGGCAGCAGCCGTGCTGGACACGGCCACACCCGCTACCTTACCTTCGATCTGCGCGAGCGGACTGTTAAACCCACCCTGTAAAAAGTCTTTACTGTTTACCGATGTTACCGCATTCGTCAGGTTCTTCTTTTGTACGGAACCATAACCAATTACCACCGTTTCGGTGAGTTGCGATATCGATTCTTTAAGATCGATGTTCACGTTGGAAGCCTCGCCCACAGGCACTTCCTTTGTTTCATAACCAAGATAAGTAATCACAAGCACCGCGGCATTGTCCGGCACATTTAATTTAAATTTGCCCTGCGCATCGGTGAAAGTACCGGTAGTAGTACCTTTCAGGCGAACGCTCACATTAAAAAGCGCTTCACTTTTTGAACCGGTCACCGTACCGGAAACCTGCCGCGATTGTGCATAACTAAACTGCCAGCAGACAGAAAGCAACAGGGCCAGCCAGGTAAATTTGCCTGTAACGCCTCTTGTAAAACGTTTTAGCAAACAACCACCAGCTTGCGTGTAAAAGTAGAATGTTTGTTTCATGATGATCTATTTTTGGTTGAATGGAATGAAGGATTTAAAAGGCAATAGCCCGATGTTCACGCGGCGGCACCGTGTGTTGGGACAAGACAATAAGCTACCATGGCGGCGTACAGGCGAAATACGCGCGTGGCAATACATTTAATGCGGCGTTAAGTGCCGCGCATTAACTATAACCGGACCCCGGCATCGGCGAAACCAGGGCTGCAGGCGTGAATGGCGTGAATCGCCTGCGCATTGATACACTGTCTGTTTCATACGTGAATGCAATAAGTTTAGTCGAAATACTTTCTCACAAAGTCTTTCCGGAGTTTAGCCGCTATACCTCATCGGGGGCTCCTTTTTACTCATAAACGACTGGCTAAACCGGTTTTTCACTGTTTCAAAAAAAATGTGCGTACTGGGCGTTGACTTTTCTTTTGTACTTGATTCGATATTTATTTTGGTAAAAGTTTGTCTGTGCTTTTGGTCTGAATGTGGAATTCTTACAAACGTGAATATCGTAAATTAATTCAGATAATCAAAGGATGCGTAATTTTTTCCGTGGATACCGGTTTCCTGTTCTCAATTAAGTTACGCTATTATGTTGAAACTTCAAAGGCCTTTTAGTGTGAACGGAACTGCGCTGTAGTTTCCATCGCGTCAGTTTGCATATATTGAATTTCCGTTCTATTTTAAGGCGCAGCAATTTATCCTCTTTATGACAAACAAACTGACATTACTGATCGCGTTATGCACCTTGTGTTTAACCCTGCAAACTTCCGCGCAGACAACCCTCATACGGGCGGGACGATTTTATGACGCTGAAAAAATACTTTTCTCGACAAACAGGATGTCCTGATAGAAGGCGGCAAAATTAAAGCCGTAGGCCCCCAGCTGAAAGCGCCCGAAGGCGCCAGGATACTCGATTTACCCAACGCCACTGTTACGCCGGGACTGATCGACATGCATACACACCTGCTGACGCTGCAGGGTTTGCATTCAGAAAACCTTGCGGTGGATGGGCTTATTAATTCGCCGGAGCGCAGGGTTTTGCGGGCCGCGGGGTTCGCACAGTCATACCTGGACGCAGGTTTCACCACCATTCGCGACCTCGGCAATTCCGGATACTACCTCGACAGGGAAGTATCCTCCGCGATTGGCAGAGGGTATATTCCAGGTCCGCGCATGATATGCTCAGGCCCGATTATCAGCGCGATAGACGGCCAATTTTACCAGTTGCCTTTTAAGGATTACGATCGCATCACTGCTGCCGAATATCGGGTAGTAAAAAGTGTGGACGACGCCATACTGGCTGTAAAAGAGCACGTGAATCATTCTGCGGGTGTTATTAAAATAGCATCATGGGGTGAGCGGCTTGGGCTCAGCAAAGCCGAAACGGAAGCCATTGTAAAAACTGCCCATGAATACCATCTGACTGTTACAGCCCACGCCAATTTTGATGGCGTCATTCGCGATGCCGTGCTGGCGGGTGTTGACGGTGTCGAGCACGGGTATGATATATCAGACAGCACACTCGCACTGATGGCTAAACGAAAAGTATATCTCGTACCTACAGATGTATCTATCAGGCAGGGCATTGAAATGATGAAAGCACGCAATATGCCCGCCGATTCCGCTACTGTAAAGGCCGAACTGCAACCGTTAGGCGACCGGCTCCGCCGCGCTCAGAAGGCCGGCGTCATGATTGTCGGCGGCTCGGACGCGTATATAGAACTTTCTGTTACCCGTGGTGATTATGCGAAAGAAACGATCGCATCTTATGTAGAGCAAGGCTTTTCAGTGAAAGATGCGTTACGCACTTCTACCTGGAATGCCGCAAAAGCATTGGGACAGGAAGGAAGAACAGGCGTCATCAAACCCGGCGTGGCAGCAGATATTGTCATTTTTAACGGCGACCTCGAAAAGACTTTTCGAAAGTATTGTTCGATGTACATGCAGTATTTAAAGACGGGAAGGTTGTTTCTAAAAGCAAATAATTTCTTTTGAAACCAGCAGCAAACCGCTACCATACAGCCGTTGCGTCGCACACTTCAGCAATTGTACCAAAACCGCAAGCACCCGTTACCCCGGGCGCTTGCTGTCTGATAAAAAAAGGGCGCCCTCCACAGAGCGACGCCCATCGGTCCTCATCAAAGTATTGTTATCCGGAAATCGCCCGAAAGTTTTTGCTCGTGGTACTGGCAAACAGACGGGTTGGAAACGTCCGGCCACCAGGTCGTTGCTGTAAAACTGCCGGCAGCGATACCGCCCGCTACATCGAGTTCAGAAATCGTTACACTACCTCCAGAAAAAATATACTGATTGGTATTGCAATCCTGTTTTGTTGTTATGCGTGACGGGCGGCCGCTCACGAAGCTGTTATAAATAATTGCCTTACCTGACTCCCCTGCCATACCATAACCGTAAGTACCTTTACTGCCCGCGCTAATCGAGAGCTCGAACGTATGGTTCGGGTCCTGCATGCCCTGTATACGGATAAAACCAGCTCCTACCGTAGCATAGGCATATTGAACGTCCATTTTCGCACCGTTTACATAAAGATTAAAATCTTCCACCTTTAGCGGTATACGGGTACGCGTAATCACTTGTCCTGAAGTGCCCGCGCGATCAGGATGCTGGCTGTTCACCACGTTTTTAAGTGATATTTCTACATACTCTCTTGTCTCTTCGGTAACCTTGTCCGGCGCAGTATAATCTGCATAATATTTTTCAGGCGCAACATCCAGCTTCCCTGTTCCCAACACCTTCCAGCCCGTGATGTTCTCCGTGGATTTATATTGATGCGGCTGTACAAGCACAACTGGTGCGGCAGCCTCCTCCTTCTCGTTCCGGTAACGGGCCTTACGGTGATCCTCGATCTGCAACATTACTTTTGCCTTTTCTCTGGGTTCAACCGGCGCAGGTTCCACAATCACGATAAAACGACGAAAAAGGCCCCAGTCGCTAAAGTGCCGGTATTCACCTTTACCTGCTTATTTGTTTTGTCCAATGTACTGCCCAGCAGCCCGGTCCAGTAGCCATCTTTATCCTGGTACGCGAGGTACAGCATTTCAGCAGCACTCCCGTCCGTATCCTCATCCGTGTAAGGAATGGAAACCTCTACCGCCTTATTAAATTCAATATTTTCCGGCTCCAGGCGGAAACAGTTGCCCGAACCCATTGGCAGCGTACTGCTTACCGGTGTAATTTTAAATTCGGTATCGGCCGACACCGCTCCGGGAGGTATAGTCACTTTGATTTCTCCACTAATCGCAATATCGCCCCCTGCGGGACCAATGGTTTTGGTAACGGCGGCGGCGACGGGAAAGCCCTGGGGAAAAGGGATCGCGGGTGTTTCGGTTTTACCGGGGTCATTCTTTTGCTGCAGCTCAGGATGCCGAGCAGTAACAGCAGGTAACAGTATTTCATACGGCAAAGCTAATAGCAGCTTCGTTTATCATGATGTGTTGTCTGTCGCCGTAGACAGATGTATCGATTATGAAGACGAACGACCGGAAATCGTCGTATTTTTGCCCTCCATGGAACACAAGGCAATCGAACCCTGCATCACACTTACTCCATATATACATTCCTTCTGGGAACTGAAAGGCGGAGTGGACGATAACCAATGGGACCGTATATTCCCTGATGGTTGTCCCGGTTTGATTGTTAACCTGGGAGATAAATGTGTTACGGATAATGGGGCAGTGAGCATGGAACCCGGTAAAAGCTACGTGGTGGGCGCCATGACTTCCTTTAAAGAGAGCTTTATCACCGCCCATACCCATTTAGTCGGCGTATGCCTGAAGCCCGGCGTTTTCTCCAATTTTTATCAGTACGCCCCGCTGAATGAGCTCACCGACCAAACTGTTCAACTTGAAAAGGCACACGCTTTCAATGTTGACAAATGCATACAAAATCCCTTTTACTACCTGAATTCATTTTTACAGGATCGATCACAAAAACAAAACCTCCCTCTTCAACCTATTATTGACGCCATTCATCAATCCAACGGACAACTGAGCATCAAGGAGATTGCCAGAGAAACTTCATCACCGTGCGGCAACTGGAGCGGCATTTTAACACACATATTGGTATCACTCCAAAAGAATACTCGAATATTATTCGTTTTCAACATGCCCTGTCTAAAATAAAAATGCAGGCACACAAGAGCAGTTTACTGGATATTGCTTTCGAATGCGGTTACTACGACCACGCGCATCTTACTAACGACCTCCGGAAAAATACCGGGTACGCGCCTTCCCAACTCTAAGAATGTCGCATTTTTCCAAAGCATCAGCGGAAACACGTTTTAATTTTGTAAAAAAGATAACGATATGAAAAAGTGATCCTGAACCTGGCGGTCAGCTTAGACGGATTTATAGAAGGACCTAATGGAGAAATTGACTGGTGCATCATGGACGACGACATGCAATTTGATGCGTTTATCGACGGTATTGACACTATGCTGTACGGACGGGTAAGCTACGACGCCTGGGGAAATTATCAACCGGAAGAAAATGCAGGGAAAGCAGAAAAAAGCATGTGGAAAGGTATTCACTCCAAAACCAAGTTTGTGTTCTCCCATCAACCGAGGACCGACGCAAATGCCACATTTGTTGCTACTGATATTGCGGATAAAGTAGCCGCTATTAAACAACAGGGCGGTAAGGACATCTGGCTGTATGGCGGCGCCAATCTTATTAAAACATTCATCAAACTGGAGTTGATAGATGTTTATAAGATATCTGTACACCCGGTTGCATTGGGTAGCGGCAAACCATTGTTCGAAGCGCTGACGGATCGTATTGCATTACAACTGACCGACACCAGGGTTTTTAAGTCGGGCGTGGTAGAATTAACTTACGTTCCACGATAAAATATTACCGTAGCGTACCAAGATATTGTAATGCCCTGTCAAGTATGACGTCCTTTTCGCTTATCAGCTCATCAATGCTGTTAGGCACTTCAATATCCGGCGCGATGCCCACACCCTGTGTGTAACCTCCATCGGGATAAAGCACGCCCAGTCCGGATATCACGAAACGCATAGACTGGTTACCCACCATAGGAATCTGCGTAACATCACCATCAGCACCGGCGGTGGTACGGCCAATCAGTTTTGTATTGCCGCCGCGTGCTTTCACGATCATGGTCAACATTTCCGGCCGGCTAAGCGAACGCTCAGAAATAAGTGCTATTACCGGACCTTTAAAATGCATCTCAGGGTCCGGGCCACGGGAATAAGCAACGGCCCGGGTGAGACCCGGATAACTTACCGAGCCGTTCCAAAGAATACATGTTGTTTTGTTCTCAAACAGGATATCGCTAAAATTGATGAAATCGAAATTAGGATAGGTGCGGCATTCTATTATCAACGCTTTCGCTTTTGATAACAGCCTGCGTGTACTATCCGCCATCGTACCCGTCCATTTTGACGGATCAATTAACAATATATCACCTTCCAGCATTCGCATAGCGGGATCAGCCGGCCGTTGTTTCGCCAGTTCTGCCTGCGCTCTCCAGGCTCTCCCGGCTACCTGCAGATAATCCATCATTTCCTTATTTCCGTACTGCATAGCAAAAGTTTTCGGCTTACCCGCACTTTCGAATGTCACCGCCAGCGAATCTCCTTTCGCGAGCACAAGGCTCAGCATGCCGGACCTTGTGATGTAATATTGCTTCATCACTTCCCGCGGATCGCTCATCCAGGCTGTCAGCGAATCGACCAAACGACGAACCGGCACACCATTCACAGCGAGGATGCGGCTGCCTTTATGAATGCCGCTCCGTTCTGCAAAGCCGGAATCCGTGTGCATCACAACGACTGTATCATCCACCACGCCCGTAGTAAAAGGAACGCGTATCAATCTCCCTGACAATACTGTCTCGGGGTACTTGCCAACATTGGGCATCACCGAATGACCATCGGTGATGGCAGCATTCAGTTTCACCAGGGGCAAGCGCATATTTACGGTTCGTATTGGCTTCAGTAAACTCAGGAATAAACCTTGCCAATGTTTGCGGCCATGTGCCTTTTTGCTGGTATTTGGCCGGCAGGTAGTACTCTATGATATTCCAATAGCGGAACAGGGCAAGCAACCGGTAATTTTTCTCGGGCAGATAGTCGGCCGTATAAGTATCCTCTTTGAAAACCGGGGACGGACGCCCAGTTACATCGGGTGTTTCAATATACTTGTTGGGAAAGGGTACAAAATAATCCGCCAGCGCAGTAAGCCGCTGTTTGTCAGCAGCACTGAGCCGGGAGATTTCATGATCCAGCTATGATCAATATTTATCTTTTCGAACGATTTGGCGCCGGCCAATTGCAGCGCGCCGGCCTTCTTACCCGAGGGTGCAACAGCGGCCGCTGAGTCCATCATCGTTCGGATTGAGTGACCAATGCCAGCACCGGGGTTTTCATCGAGGTATTGCAACTGGGTAACCAGCACCTTATCCCAATCCACATTTCGCTGGCTGATACCAGGTGCAAAATACTTCAGATATCCCCACACACGTGCCAGCAGCACCAGGTCGGCGGTGTCGCGGGTATTCGTGATGGGAGCCCCATGCAATGCTTGCATGAATGCGGCCAAGAGGAGAAATGAGGCAATCAATCGGGTTAATATCTTCATCGTGGATGGTATTACTAAGTGCGAATATATCTTTTTGACGGTCTCATGCAAGTATAATTCGGCTTTTCTACCGGCATAGCCGGCTGAACATGAAGGTTCAGCCGGCTTTGGGTAAGGGATAAGTAAGGACAGCCGCTAGTTCTCCAGGTAAGTAACAACAATGGATTTCACATCAATTCCATTGGGGCCATAGCCATTTTCGGTATTTTCCATCGTCCATAGCAACGCTGCACGGTACATATCGTCCGGGCCGGCAGGCAGCGATCCTGCACGTTGGTATTGATGCGTATTGCTGTCGATGTGACTTGTAATAATGTAATTGCCGCTCTCCATACTGGCTGTACCTACAGGAATGTGCATTTCGCTCGAGAAATAATGCTCACCGGTGGTCATCGGCACACTCAGAAAATGGTTGGCATCGAACATTGGTGTAGCGCCTTGAAAAATACGGGTGGTTAACGTAAAGTTTATACCTGCGTAACCGTAAACAGATCCGGTAATAGCCACCTTCAGGAAACCGCGTTTTTTAACGACAGCAGCTGGTTTAAAAACCATGTAATCTTCGTGGAAGGCCATACCGTCGGCAAGTAATAATCCGGATGTACCGCCCGGGTTTCTGAAACCTGCGCCATTGGTTGAAATAATCATGAGAATAAGTGTTTAAAATGGTTAACAATTATGACGTGCACGTTATATTAAAAAAGGGGGAAAACAGCGTAAAAAAACAAACATTTTCATTGCATTCTCTATACTGATTTGATAACAATACAAAGATAGATAGTTGCTACGCGATGTATCTACGCGGTGAAAAATATCTGCTGTAAAAAATAAAAGGCAGGAAAAAATCTCCTGCCTTTTCAAATCATACCGGCAACAAACGCTAGTAATTCCTTATCGTTGCATAAACACCATAACTTTCGTCTTCTACATCATATAAAGGTCTCAAAAGGTAAGTCTTACCATTGTTAACCAGACGAAAACGCTTACCATCATGATCCTTTGAAAGGTGCTTCAATATTTCTGCAGGAGTACCCTTAAGTATCAACTCCGAATCATCCTGGAATGCCAGTAAAGTCGGGCCATAAAATACAGCTATCACGTTGCTGTCGTCCGGCATAGCACTAATGCAGAAATCGTAGTGGAAGTTCAACCTTACCTTATCATTCTTTTTCCATTCGCGCCTCAAAGAAATATAGCTGCCTGGCAGAACCTTAAGGGCTTGCTTTGTACCATTGATATATACATCCACCTTCTTTGCCCAGGACGGCGCTAAAAAATTAAGCGTGAGCGACGTGCTTTTATCTGTCAACACAGTAAATGCTACATTTCCATCCTCCGGAAAGTTACCGGCCTGTTTTAACGTCATTCCTTTTTCTTCCCAGGTGAAAGATGAGGGTATATATAAATTGACCCAAACATTTGCGTTGTCATGATAATAAATACCCTCGTTTAGTGACGCGAAAGCTTCAATCGTCGTACCATTACAACAACGAAAATCGTCTTCCTTCAAAAATTCCTTCTTTCGCGGCGACCCTAAAGGCAAATGATAAACACATCTACCCGACTTTCCACTTTGTAATGCCAGCGTAGAATTATAAAATGTATTCATGTATGCTTCCGCCAAGACCGGACTGCCGGTCCAGGTAAAAAGTGTGGAACTAAGTTTTTGCGTATTGTGTGAAACGCACGATTCCGAGGTTTCCCTGGTCATAGTGCCGGCAAGATGGCCCGGAATACCCCAATGTTCGGCCGAAAGCGATGTGGGGGCCGTGACATTGGGCCTCGGTCCACTGCTTGATCCGTTCGCGTAGGCATGAGATTTCATGAGCATATTCCAAAAATTAGTTACCGCATCATGATATTTCTTCTCTTTAGTGATGTTATAGCGCTGTGCAAAGCCGTTTACAAGTACTAAATGAGTATTTGAATGTAAGCCGGATAAAATATCCTGGTTTTTAGACAATGGCACCGCGAACCAGTCCCTGTCAAATATCCTGGCTAAGGCAAGATGCCTGGGATTCTTTGATACATTATACAACCTATAAAGCACTTCGTTCATTGCCCCTGCTTCATTCGCCGGATTTGCGCCGACGCTGTAAAGCACCTTATTAATTGTTTCATCACTTAACCTGGCCATCCGCTTTTCAACATAGTCCGCCATATGTAGGACCATTTCGTAAGCTCTTTGATTTCGAGTACGCAGATGCGCGTCCAATAATCCCTGCATAATTTTGTGGTAGGTGTAGTAGGGCGCCCAAACCCCGCCAAATCTGGACTCTAATATGTCGAACTCCGTTTCCGGAAAAGCGCTGAGATAACCGTTGTTACTGACCATCTGGCATCTATATAGTTCGTCGACCATATACTGCAGCCTTGTTGATAAAAGGGAGTCTCCGTATCGCTCTACAACGCTCGCTATTGCCGACAGGTAATGACCTGTGAAATGTCCCCTTAAGCCAATATTCGGGGACTCCCACCCATCAAGCGGCCTGGCGGTGGAGGGTAACTTTACATTAATTCTGAAATTATGCAGTAGCCGGTCGGGATCGAGCGACTTTAAGTATTGTATATTTAGCATTTCACGTTGCTGTATCCGGGAGGGCGACAGCACTACGGTCTTCCGCTCAAACGGAACTATTGGCTCCACCCGCGTCGCCTGGAGCTGCTGACCGTAAATAATCGAATGAAACACCAGTAATACAATGGTTGTAATGATCGACTTCATGCGCTATCAGATTAATCACGTGCTATTTACGGAAATATGCTGATGTTAGTGCTACAAATAACGGTACACTTTATAAAAGCTTCTTGAACCTAACATATATGGATTCGAACTAACAAACAATTGCAAATCAACAATTAACTAGGGGAGCTACAATAGCAAAAAAAAGGGGGCTGACCACAAAGGTCGGCCCCTACCTTCTGTTACCCGACCTGGAGCATTTTCGAACCAAGCAGGCTAGTATTGCATTTCAAGCGCCATGATTGAATGTTTGGTTGAACATTCAACGAGTGGAAAAGAGCCTGAGTGGGTTTGCAGATGACAATTTGTTCGCCGGCTTTTTCTTCTTCTTCTTTCTGCCCCACCATACCATAAAACCGGTAACCGGCAACGATGCCGAGATAAGCGACGCAAAGAACATCGCAATACGCCCCGGCAACCCCGCAATGGCGCCTACATGGATGTCGTAGTTCATCCGCACCACTTTTTCCGCAAGGGTTGCATCGGCATATTTGCCCAGGTACGGCACTGGTATCTCTTTACCGGTATACTGATCGAAGTAGCAATAGTCCGCGTTGTGGGACTGTTGGCTGCTGGGATAGGCACGGGCCACTATGGGAGCTGAGTCATTGACGGGCAGGGATAGGGTAAGAACGGCAGCATCGTGGTAGCGCTGCCTGAACTGATCAAACACCTGGTTGATGGTGGTGCTGTCTTTTGCAGGCGCATGCCCGTCAGAATTGACGGCGACGGCACCGGGCCTGGTTTTCCCACCGCTGAACACCCAAAATTCTGCCTGCACCACCCACTGGAAGCTCCACACCAGGCCCGTTAAGGCGGCGAACAATACGATCCAGCTGGCATAGAAGCCTAACACATTATGCAGGTCATAGTTGAGGCGTTTAGGGGACGCGTCCCATTTAATGCGGAAGCTTGTTTTTCTACGCGCCTTGTTGCGGGGCCACCAAAGTACGATCCCGCTAACCAGGATGACCAGAACACAAGGGTGCCGTAGCCGACTACTAGATGGCCGATATCTTGGGGCAGCCAGACGTACATATGTCCATCGATGATAAAGCGGAAGAACTCGTCCTTCCGGTCAAGCACCTTTTCCACGTTACCGGAGTATGGATTCACATATACGTTGAAATAATAGTAAGGCTTTTTTGATAGAACTGCACTACGGGCGCTTTGCCTGCCTCTTCATACAGGATTCGGAACGCCTTTTTGCCGTTCATGGCCTTTTCTGCGGCGGCGCGTATATCCGTCACCGATTTATACGGTTTGTTTTCCACCGTTACGAAACGATAGGGCTGCGTAAATTCGGATATTTCGGGTTGCCAGGCATAAATAGCGCCGGTAATGGAAATAATAAATACAACGATTCCTGAAATAAGGCCCAGCCACAGGTGCAGCCAGGCGAAGATCTTTTTCATGTTCATACGCGATATGCAGTAACGTAAAATGAAGATACCTGCCTGGTATCTTCATTTACGCCGGTTGGCCAATGCTTAGAATTTGATGGTGAGATTCACTGCCCAGTTACGTGGCGGCTGTGGCTCGCCCCAGGGACCCCAGTACATCTCGTTGGTAATATTGTCCAGCTTCACCCCTACGCGGTAACCCGGACGGTCGTAGAAGATCGTGCCGTTAAACACCGTATAGGCGGGGAAGTAGGTGAGATTGTTATTGTCGAATACGATGTCTCCGTTGTACACCGCACCGGCGCCAATACCCAACCCGGATACTTTTCCGCTGTTGATGCGGTAGCTGATCCACGTGTTGGCCGTGTGTTTTGCACCCGATGCCGGGGGACGCTTGCCTACAAAATCTTTCGCCTTGGTGATCTCTATGTCATTGAAACCATAACCAGCCAGGATGTTGAGGCCGGAAATGGGATTGGCAATCACCTCCGCTTCAAAACCCTTACTTTTCCAGGTGCCATCCTGATAATAGATGGTAAGGTCGGTATTATCCTGACGGATTTTGTCTTTTACTGCAATGTCGTAAGCACTCAGCGTTACGCTTAATTTACTTTTCAGCAGGTCGGCTTTAATACCACCTTCCCACTGATTCGCCTGCTCCGGCTTAAACACATTGCCGTTACGGTCTACCTGTGCGGAATAGCTAAAGCCGTTCTGGTAATTCGCGAATACAGACAACTGATCTTTCACCACCTGGTACACTGCACCGAATTTAGGGGAGAAAGAAGACTTGTCGTAGTTGCCGGTCGTTTTGCCGGTAGCCGTGGGAATAAGTTCCTTTAGCATCTACTCTATCCCAGCGCACACTTGCCATAACGAGTAACTGATCGGTAAGGTTCACTACGTCGGACACGTAAATGCCGTAACGGTCTGTATGGCTTTTGAAGTAGTTCGTGGGTTTCATACCTGCCAGACGCCTGTCTACATCTTCTCTCATTAAGATAGGCGTTGTTCCGGTGGTAGATATTGTATCGTGAATGTAGTTCAGGATGTAAGTGGGCTGGGTAATATCCGCCAGGTAGTCGGCGCCCACCAGTACGCGGTGTTTGACAGCACCGGTGTGGAACTCACCATTCAGGTTCTGCTGGATCTGGATGGTGTTGTAGTTATGACTGTACTTTTGTACGCGCCTGGACAGGGTTTCGCCGGTGCCTAACAGCGTACCGTTGAACTGGTACTGCTGGCGGGCATTTACGCCGCCGGTAGAAAATACGGTGGTCGTATTCCAATTGCTGTTGATCTTATAGTTCATGGTAGCAAACAGGTTATAACCGGGGAATACGGACTCCGGTCGTTGGAATAGAACGTACGTTTGTAGTATTTCGCCATCGCGGCTTTATAGTCGGCCGGAGTACCCAACGGGTTGATGTAGGCGATAGCCTGTGTACCAGCGTTGCGGAACATTTCCACATCTATGAGGAACGAAAGGCGGTCGCTCGCTTTATAAGCGAAAGAGGTTGCCAGGAAGTAGTTACGCCTGAAACCTGCTTCCCGGAAGCTCTCCTGTCCCCAGCGACCAAGGTTTACACGCAGCAGCGCGGTTTTGTCTTCGTTCAGCGGTGCGTTGATATCTGCTGTGATGCGGTTCAATCCCCAGCTGCCGGCCGTGAAGTTTAGGTCTGTCCGGAAGGTTTCGAAAGGTTTTTTGGTCACCCTGTTTACCAGGCCGCCGTAAGATACCGCACCGCTACCAAACAAAGTACCGGAAGGGCCTTTCATCACTTCGATGCGCTCCAGGTTGGCCATGTCTACCGTAATCAGCTGGTTGGCCACCATGCCGTTGCGGATGTAATTAGCAGTACGGAAACCACGGATGATGGTAGACGTACGGCCGTTACTCACCGTTTCGGTAGAGTTGACGCCGGCCACGTTTTTGATCGCGTCTTTATATTCAAGGATGCCCTGTTCTTTAATGATCTCGGAGGTGACGATGTTGTATACCTGCGGGTTTTCCAGGTTTTTCAGTGGCATACGGGCCACGTAGTCACTCTCTTTTTTAGCGAATTTATTTTTGCCGCTGGCGATGATCACTTCCTGGAGCGTTTGCTGCGAAGCTTTCAGCTGGAAGTTTTGCTCCACGGTTTGACCGGCTGTGATGTTAACCGTAAAACTGATCATATCATGCCCTGCCACGAATGCTTCTGCCAGGTAGGTGCCGGGCGCCACGTTCCGGATAACATAAGCGCCGTTTTCGTTGGTAACGGTTTGCTTACGAGCGTCTTTCAGGCGAACGCCTACGCCTGGTACTTCCGTACCGTCTTCCGCCGTAACGCGGCCTTTGATCGTGCCGTAGTTAATTGTCTGTGCAGTCGTTGCCCTGATCATGACGAGCATGAAGAAGCTTATGATGGTAATTACTCTCATGGAAAGATGTTAAGGTTAGGCTGATTAGAGGATTCAGTAATCGAGGCGCAAAGTTAGAAGAAGGGCAAAGTGGGGGTAGATCAAATGCGGAATTTGATTTACGCTAACGGGAAATCTTTCGTAATCAATTACCAGAAGGGCGACTAACAGGCATAATAAAAAGCATAACAAACCTTAACGTTTGCTGTGCTTGGTATTGAAACAATGTATGGATTAGGGTTTGATGTCAGGCGTATTTCAACCGGCCAATACTTGTTTCTTCTCTTTAATTTGATACGGATGTGGACAGGGCAACGATCGCTTTTATTGCGTCTTCTTCGCCAGTTTAAAATGGGCGCAAATGAAGGGGTAAAACATTGCCTCTTAGTTTAATCTTGAGCGTATTTTTTGTGGAGGCGGGAAGTCTTGTGGAAGGGTAAAAATGATTGAGCTTTGGGCAGCACCAATGGTAAAACAACCCGCGATTTTCGGCGAGTTTCGGCGGAGGTGGCCTTGAATGGAGGTAAAATTTAAAAAACCGCTACAGAGTAGACCTGTAGCGGTTTTAGAGACTTTTGAAACCCGCGGAAAAGGGTTTCGTTGTAATACCTGTTACCCGACCTGGATTCGAACCAAGACAAGCAGAACCAGAATCTGCGGTACTACCATTATACTATCGGGCAATTTCACTCCGGATCAGCGTTTCCGCCTCATCCATCAGAAGTACAAAGTTACAAAACGCAGGCTATTCACCCCAAATCATTTTTTCCTTTTACCTCCGCTGTATACGTTTCAGCAGCAACATTCAGCAGCTACCGTCCCGCAAACCGGGGTGCAAATATACGTATGCTTTTGGAATTTCAAAATCAGAAGGGAATTTTTATTCCTCATCGTCAAACTCGCCTTCCGACAAGTCATCTACTGATACCGGCGTCTCACCGTTAAACAGCACCGATACGCCATATGGCTCACATATAGGCAGGTCACCTTCAGAAAAGTGCAGCAGCCATTCTTCACCGGGATAAAATATAAACGTCGGCGTATATACCGGGAAATGGTCCGGTGGCATAGAAATTAATTCATCACTCGCTTCTTTGTCCAGCCCGAAAAATCCAGGATCAGCTTTCATCTGCTCCTGCAAAAATATGATACCGCGATCCAGCCATTTATCTTCATCACCCACCACGCTGCGGCAATGGTCCATATTAATCACCGCCAGATCGCTACTGCCCTCCAGCATAATGTTTACTGGCACTTTGCCGTCCGTTCTGCCTTTCCACAAATATATATCCTCGGGGCCGCTGTACAGCTCCAGTTTACCCAACACGGGGTCCTGTAATGTTTCTCCGGTAAATTTTTCCATCGGCAACAATTTAATTCAATTATTGGAATTTTTAATGAGAGGGCGTTTCCTGGGCTCAAATTACAAGAAAATGGGCAATTTTCACCGCCCCTCCCATTTTCGAATAAATGTATAAGCAAAGCTATTGTTTGTCCATTGCCGCACTTCCGCTATGGGTCTACTTTTACATCATCGCCATGCCTCGCAACAAATCTTAAATCTAAAGTATAAATCATGACAATTTCTGCACGACTCCTTCATCCCTCCAATCACACACTGGTGCTCATCGACTTCGAAAGCCAGATGGGCTTTGCCGTGAGCAATATCGACATCACCGTGCTTCGCAACAATACAGCGGTGATCGCGGGTGCTTCCAGGATTTTTAATGTCCCCACCATCGTTACCACCGTGGCGGAACACACCTTCTCCGGCCCCGTATTTCCCGAGGTGGAAGAGTTTTATCCACAGGCAACTTCCGGGTACATCGACCGCACCACGATGAATACCTGGGAAGATAAACCTGCTTACGAGGCCATCACCAATACCGGTAAAAAGAAGATCGTACTCGCCGGTCTGTGGACCAGCGTGTGCATCGTAGGCCCGGCGCTTTGTGCACTGGCGGAAGGATACGAGGTATATATCATTGCAGATGCATGCGGCGATGTAAGCGCCGAAGCACACGACCGCGCCATGCAACGCATGATACAGGCCGGTGCACAACCCATGTCGTCTATCCAGTACCTGCTGGAACTACAACGCGACTGGGCACGCCAGGAAACGTATGCAGCGGTTACTGCTCTTATGAAACGCTTTGGTGGCGCCTATGGCATCGGTATCCAGTACGCACATAATATGCTCGCGCACTAAGTGAAAATCGTTTTTATATACTTCCTTGTTGCGCTGGGCCTGCTGGCGCAACAACCTTTATCCGCCCAGTCTTTTAAGTTGATGAGATACAACGAGGACTACACGAACCTGTCTGCCGACACAGCCCGCAACTGGTATCACCAGCTGAAATATGCGCCATTGCGCGATTCCGGGTGGTATGCTTCCTTCGGCGGCGAGGCGCGGTATGAGTATGTGCTGACGCAAAACGAAGACTGGAGCAAAACAGGCGTGGGTACCGACCAGTATGCCCTGCAGCGCTACCTGCTGCATGCCGATCTGCATTTGGGTCAGCGCGTGCGGGTATTTGCACAGCTTTCCAGCGGTACGCAGTTGGGTGGCCACTTTGAACCGGGCCCCTTAAATGAAGACCAGCTGAATGTCCAGAATTTGTTTGCGGACGTGCGGCTTAGTAAACGCCTCGTATTCCGCGCAGGCCGCCAGGAATTAGATTATGGCACCGGCAGACTTATTTCCGTAAGGGAAGGCACCAACGTGCGCAAGTACTTTACCGGCGCCAAAATCATGTATAGCGCACCACATTTCGGGGTCGACGGGTTTGTGATGATGAATGATGATGTGCGGCCCGGCATCTTCGACAACCAGCCTACCCGCGAGGTTAATCTTTGGGGCGCTTATGCCTGGTGGGCCATTCCCGCCAGCGGGAACGTCGACTTTTATTACCTGGGGGCCCACCGCGACGAAGCGGTATACGAAGAAGGCATTGACCGCGAAGACCGCCATACGCTCGCCACAAGGTACTGGAAGTATGGACGCGGATTTATTTATAATCTCGAAGCCGCCTGGCAGTTCGGCCGCTTCGGCACCCGCAGCATCAGGGCGTGGACGCTCGCCATTGACCTGGGATATGTTTTCGATCACCTGCCCTGGAAGCCGTCACTGAACCTGCGCAACGATTATATCTCCGGCGACCGTCGCACCGGTGATCACCGGTTGGGCACGTTTTCTCCATTGTATCCAAAGGGCGGTTACTTCGGTTTTAATCCGCGCGTGGGGCCGGCCAACCTTATCGACCTGCATCCTTACGCTGTCCTTTCGCCGGGTGAAAAGTTCTCTTTCCAGGCAGATGCGGTTTTCAACTGGCGGTATTCATTGAACGACGGTATTTACCGGCCCAGCGGCAACTTTAACACAGCTGGTTCCGGGTCGCACAAAAGCTACATCGGCGCAGCCTGGCTGCTGAGCGCCGATTATACGTTCTCTCCTTTCGTCAAACTAAGTTGCGGTGCGCAGTATTTTCAAACGGGCGCCTTCGTTCACGACATCATCAGCACACCCGCCGACTCATATTTTTTCAACACTCAGCTCACCTTTAAATTCTAATCGATGTATATGAGAAAATGGATCCTCACCCTCTTGCTGCTGCCGGCCCTCCGGTTGACGGCGCAAACATTGCCCGCAGTGGGTACCAGCACCGTCCTCGGTAAAGTAGACGGCATCGAGATCGCAGCCAAGGTGCAGAGCCCCTCCGCACAGGCCACACCTTTGCAAATCGCCTGCGTATTCGAGTACACGGAGAATGACCTCACCAATCCGCCTGCCCTGCCGGCGCAACTCAATGGCATGCTGCATCTCGATGAAGCCCTCCACGGCATCATCACTGAACTACGCAAGAGCGGCAGGTTTACAGGGCATGCTTTTGAAACGTTGCTGATCACACCGCCCCCAGGCACGATTCCCGCAAAGCAACTGCTGCTCGTTGGTCTGGGCGACCGCAACAAGTTCGATGCAGGTATTATGGAAACAGTTGGCGCTATTGGCATGCGCGAGGCGCTGCGACTCGGCGTTTCTTCTTACTCGCACGCCAGTGACCTGAAAGATGCGGGTATTGATTCCCCCACCGCGCAGGTGGCGGAGAACGTAGTTAAGGGCGCGCTGAACGCCTATCGCACGCAAATCTTCCTGAAAGGGAAAAAGATGTCGGATGTAAAACCGATCAAGCGGTTTACGCTGCTTGCAGGGCCGGCCTTTTATGCACCTTCCGGCGAAGCTATTAAAAACGTGATTGCTACTTACCATAATTAATCAGCATGAAAGCGGACATGATTTTATACAACGGTACTATACATACCGTTGACAGCAACAACCCCCGCCACTGCCGTGGCCATTAAGGACGGGCGCTTCATCGCCGTGGGCGACGACTTCAGCGTCATGCAAATGACCGGTGAAAACACGGAAATCATCGACCTGAAAAGGAAATGTGTGATACCCGGTATTAATGACTCGCATACGCATTTGATTCGCGGGGGACTGAACTATAACCTGGAACTGCGCTGGGATGGTGTGCCTTCCCTGGCTGATGCGATGCGCATGTTAAAACAGCAGGTATACCGCACACCGTCGCCGCAATGGGTACGGGTGATAGGTGGATGGTCGCTGCACCAGTTTGCGGAACGCCGCATGCCTACGCTGGCGGAGCTGAACGAAGTGGCGCCAGATACCCCGGTGTTTATCATGCACCTGTATGATCGAGCGCTGCTGAATCGTGCGGCGTTAAAGGCCGTGGGTTATACAAAAGATACGCCCGCCCCACCCGGCAGTGTGATAGAGAAAGATGCAAACGGCGAACCTTCGGGACTGCTGCTGGCCGCGCCCAATGCGCTCATCCTCTACTCCACCCTGGCTAAAGGCCCCAAGCTGTCGTACGAACACCAGTTGAATTCTACCCGGCACTATATGCGTGAGCTGAACCGCTTTGGCATTACCAGCGTGATCGATGCGGGCGGCGGTTTTCAGAATTACCCGGACGATTATAAGATCATTGCCGAACTGCACGAGAAAAAGGAACTCACCGTCCGCATCGCCTACAATCTTTTTACACAGCGGCCCAAACAGGAATATGAAGACTTCGACAATTGGGTGAAGTCCGTGAAACTGCACCAGGGCGACGATATGTACCGGCACAACGGTGCAGGCGAAATGCTCATATTCTCGGCTGCCGACTTCGAAGATTTCCTCCAGCCGCGGCCGGACTTAGGCCCTGATATGGAAGTGGAGCTGGAAAAGGTAGTACGCCTGCTGGTCACTAATCGCTGGCCGTTCCGCCTGCATGCCACGTACAACGAAAGCATCACCCGCTTTCTCGATGTGTTTGAAAAAGTGAACAGGGACATCCCTTTCGATGGCCTGCATTTTATTATCGATCATGCGGAAACCATTGATCAGCGCAACATTGAGCGGGTGCGTAAACTCGGCGGCGGTATAGCGATACAATCGCGCATGGCTTTCCAGGGTGAGTTTTTGTAGACAGGTATGGGAAACATGCAGGAGGCAAAACGCCGCCCGTAAAGCAGATGCTGGCGATGGGCGTACCGGTCGGCGCCGGCACCGACGCTACCCGGGTATCTTCCTACAACCCGTGGGTGGGCCTTTACTGGCTTAGTGCGGGTAAAACATTAGGCGGTATGCAGTTGTACGACGATGACACCCGTCTTTCCCGCGAAACAGCCCTGGAGCTTTATACCAAAGGCAGCGCGTGGTTTTCCAGCGAGCAGGATCAGAAAGGCATGATCAAACGTGGCATGCTGGCCGATATCGCGGTACTGGACAGCAACTACTTTACCGTGCCGGACGATGACATTAAACACATAGAAGCGGAATTAACCGTGGTAGGTGGAAAGATCGTGTATGCCAAAGGAGCGTTCTCCTCCTTTGCCCCGCCCACCCCACCGGTATTGCCGGACTGGTCGCCCATTAAAGTACAGAACGGGTATTACAACGCGAAAGAAAAAGTAGCCGGCATGCATGTATGCCAGGGCAGCTGCGACGTACACGGCCACAACCACGACGTGGCGCGTAATAGCGATATCGCGGTCAATAATTACACGGCGTTCTGGGGCGCTTTAGGCTGCTCCTGTTTCGCCTTCTAAATCAATAAGATGATGGAGCTGATAAAGACGCTGTTGCATTCCGATCTCGGTAATAACGCGAATAACTGGGCCATGCTCGTGTTCCGCGTACTGCTGGCCGTGGAGCTGTTCCGCGTGCACGGATTAAAGAAATTTAAGGGAGAGAAAGAGGTTGTACCGAACCCCCTGGGTCTTCCTCCCGCGCTTAACCAGCTGATGGCCACGTTCGCGGATACCGTGGTGCCACTGTTCGTGATACTGGGTTTGGGTACACGCCTCGTGGTGTGGCCCACTATTGGGGTAACAGCGGTTGGCTATTTCGTGGTGCATCGTAACGATCCGGTTGAGGTGCGCGATGTACCTTACGTGTACACCCTCTGTTTTTTACTGGTAGCCGTACTGGGACCGGGCGCGCGCTCCTTCGATGAATATTTTTCAATCTATTAAATCAATAAACATATGCAACCACACATTGGCATTTCGGAAGAAAACCTGGCGGCGGTGTCGCACACCCTCAACGCCATCCTGGCCGACGAATTCATGCTGTATGCGAAAACCCGCGCAGCACACTGGAATATTGAAGGAGCGGACTTTTACAACAAACACCTTTTCTTCGAAAAACAGTACGAAGAGCTGGATGAGATCATGGATTCCGTAGCAGAACGCATCCGTTTCCTTGGTCACTATGCGCCCGCTACGCTGCACGAATACCTTCGCCTGACGCACTTTTCAGAAAGATTCCCCGATGGTAACACTTCAGAGGCTTTTATCCGCCACCTGCTGGAAGACCATGAGGCACTTATCATCAAGCTGCGCGAAAACATCAATCGTTTTGCGAATGATCTGAAAGATACTGGTACCAGCGATTTCATCACCGGACTGATGGAAGCGCATGAGAAAATGGCCTGGATGTTAAGGGCCCATTTAAAATAGCGGCGTATGGAACAGTCAAACACCATCCGGTATATCACCGTGCTGCTGACTTTTTGTGCGGGCTTTTGCGATACCGCCACCTTCGTGGCGGCGGATGAATTGTTTTCGGCGCATGTAACCGGCAACTTCATTGTATTTGCGTACGATGTGGTGCACCGGGCCGAAAGCAGCGCGTGGATCAAACTGTTATCGTTTCCCGTGTTCATTTTAGCCGTGGTGACGGGCGGGCGCATTATTGCGCACGCGGCCAACCGCTACACGGTTCTTATCGTGGAAGGAGTGTTGATGCTCGCCTGCGGCCTGGCAGTACTCGCGCTGGAACAGGCAGCCGCCATGCATCCTGCCGCGCTGTTCAGCATTGCCATGGTACTGGTATTCGCCATGGGCCTGCAGAACGCATTCAGCAGGTTATTTACAAAGGAAACCTATGGTCCCACCACCATTATGACGGGCAACGTAACGCAGCTGGCGCTGGACCTGGAAACAGGACTGCGTACTAAGTTCGATACCGGCGTGATAGCGGCCGTGAAGAAACAATCGTTCACCCTCGGCGGCTTTCTCGGGGGCTGCCTGTGCGGCGGCCTGCTCGCCCAACGTGTGGGACTGGGCGCAGTAGCCGCACCCGGCGTGTTGCTCCTCTTAATGTGCGTAGCCTTCTTTCCGCTGGGAAGAAAAGAATAAAACAAAGCGGCTGCCCCGTCCGGGCAGCCGCTTTGTTATGATTGCGGCTGATACCGCACTATATCAATACCCACCCCGTTAGGATCAACGATCGCGAAGTGGCGGTCGCCCCAGGGTTCATCGCGCAGTTCAATGGCGATGGGAATACCTTTCTTTTTGATCTCCGCGTACAGCTTATCTACCGCTTCTACCTCGATGGTAAGATACACACCTTCGCCCTTAAACGCTTTGTGAAACAGCGGTTGCTGTGAAGGATGCCCGGGCAGCAGGAAGCTCAGCTCCGCCGATTTGTCCGGTGTATGGAGCAGTAAATAGAATTCATTTTCGAACGTAACGCCGAATTGAAGTACTTCTGTATAGAACTTTTTAGTAGCCGCTATCTCGCGGGTAATGATGCCTGCATTCAGTTTCATGGTCCTTTTTTTGCGCCTGCGCTGCGGTAACGATCAGCAGCAGCAGGCAGTGGAAGCATATGGATTTCATCCTTCAAAGGTCGGCCAATGCCGCCGCGGAACATTGTAAAAATCGGACAACTTTAACGCCCGAATGCCTTTGAAGGAGTGACGCCGTAAAAGTTCCGGAACTCTTTAATGAAGTGCGCCTGGTCATAATAGCCCGCATCAAAAAACAGCTTATTCTGCCGCAGGCTCTGGCTGGAAGGTTTTGCCCGGAGGATATGTTGAAAACGTACTACTTTGCTGAAGATCTTCGGCGAATCGCCTACATAGAACCGGAACAGCCGCCGCAACTGCCGGGCACTGATGCCGGTATCCGTGTCCTTTTCCACGTCGAGCACGCCGCAGGTTTCGAGGATGCGCGAGAGGGCTTCATACAGGCGGGGATCGTCGTTGAAGCGGACATCTTTTAACATCAGCAGGAAATAATGATCTAGCACCGATTTGATATCGGGCAGTGTGGCGGAGGGTGCGATACGCTCCCGGATAAACGCTGCCATGTGCGGCAGGAGCGATTCAAGCGGCGTCGCTTTGTTACTCAGCAGGGCCGCATCTACCTGGAATAATTGCGGGAAGATGGTAGGCAGAAAACGGATACCGGCATAATGGAACTGCGGTTCCAGTATAAACTCGGTGTACTGCCGGCAGAAGCCCATGACGAACTGCTCGCTTGTATGTCCCGGTTCAAAGAATACATCGATGCACCCGTCTGCTACGACACGGTACACGAACGGCGTATCCAGCGGCTGCGTGGTTTTTAATTGCCAGTAACAATAGATGTAATTGCACAGGTGCCTATCCGGCGCCACCTCCATGTAGGACACGGCGTTATCGGAAGCGGTGACGGTTGGTTGTACGGGCATGTAAAGGGCTCGCAGGGCGGCAGGTGCGTTCATGACCCGAAGATAATATGCCGGCAACTACCCGACCGCTCCATTCCTGAAACTCGTAAAATTAATCCCCGTCTTCGTTTTGAAGTATTTCGAAAAGTGCGCGATGTTATCAAACCCCAGGTAGAAAGCAATCTCCTTCATACTTCCGTTGGAAGATAACAGCTGCCGCTTTGCTTCGTTAATGATCTGCTGTTGTATGTGGTGGCTGGCCGTAAAACCCGTTACTTTTTTACGGAGGTGTTCAGGTAGTTAGGGGTAACAAGTAACGCCGACGCATAATCGGCCACTTTCTTTTTCGTCAGGAATTGCTTTTTCAGCAATTGCCGGAAGCGAATCGTCAGTTCGCCATCGCGGGTTACTACGGCCGATGGGGTTACGGCATCCGTGCCGCGCGACAGGTAAATCATCATCATGCTCAGCAGCTCGGTGAGTAATTCTGTGCGCAGGCGGTTGTTGCTGTAGTACTCTTTTTCATCTTGCGGACCACATCTTCCAGGTCTTCACCGAGCGCTTCGGTTACCGGCAGCGTCAGCGCGCGCATGTTCATGTGGTGTTGTTCCAGCAGTCCCGCTATTTCTTTGAGGTGATTGCTGACGTATAAAAAGTCGGGGGAAAAGCTGATGTAGTAACCCGTAGCGCCGGGCGCCAGCTGAAAACGACGGAGCTGACCGGGCGCCAGTACAAACAATTGCTGTGCGGTTACGTCGCCCGTCCAGGCATCGGCCTGCACCTGGCCGCCGGCAGACTTGCACCATAGCAACTCAAAGTGTTCGAGCCGCCGGGGTTCATGGTCGTCCAGCAACGGCAGCGCGCCATTGCTCTCCAGGGAAAATAATTGAAATTGCTGATGAATGGTCTCGTAATGCATATGCTTTCCTTGTATAGATCGCATAGCCTTTTGCAATTCAGATGCCGGGTTTATAAGCATCTGATTATCAAACTAAAAGAGAAGAATCAAGAGGGAATAATTAGCGAAATATCACCAACCTCGGAAGGGGTTTAGCGATATTTCGCTAATCTATTTAGCAAGGAAAAATTTCTGCTTCCATCAGGTCGTTAATAGCCTGGCAAAGCTGCGTACGGGTAAACGGTTTTTCCAGGAAGATGTCGGCCCCGTTTTCCAGCGCTACGTCTTTCGCCGCCGCGTCCATACCCGAAATCATGATAATGCGGGTTTCGGGGGAATTATCATTGATATACCCGATAAAATCGAGCCCGTAACCATCTGGCAGGCGGTTATCGAGCAGTACTACCGAAGGCGTTTTCTGTTGAAAATATTCTACAGCATCGGCAATGGTTTTTACGTGTTCTACCTCCATTTTGCGGCCATCGAGCAGCAGGTTAATAAGCAGGCACATCTCGCCTTCATCCTCTATTATCAACAGTTTCTGTGCTACTTCGGTGGTGGTTGTATTGTTTGGCATATTCTGATTGTTTAAAGGTTACAGGTCTACTGTATCCGAAAGACCGTGCCAAGCGATATGACAAACATCATGTGCGCATGTTGTGTTTTACGCCTAACTCACAGTATATTTGAGAAATTTTTGCGATATCGCTATGCCAGTTCATAAAACGGAAAAAGTTACAGGTTGGGGGAATTACCCGGTAGTTGAATCTTTCACAGGCTCCATCCGCAGCGCGGGCGACGTGCAGCAGGCGCTTGAGCAGTACAACCTGGTGCCCCGCGGCCTGGGTCGCAGTTATGGCGATCAGGCCATCAACGACCACAACTTCGTGGGCGATTGCACGCATATGAACTATTTCATGGACTGGAATGAGCAGGAAGGCATCCTTGAATGCGGTGCGGGCGCCAGCCTCGAGGAAATCATTACCGCCTTTGCCCCCAAAGGCTGGCTGCCGATGATTTGTCCCGGTACAAAGTTCGTGACCATTGGCGGCGCCATTGCCAACGATATTCACGGTAAAGCGCACCATACCGATGGCTCGTTTGTAAACTGTGTATTGTCGTTTAACATCCTGCTCGCGGATGGCCGTATTGTTACGGCTTCGCGCGATGAACACCCGGACCTGTTCTGGGCTAACTTCGGCGGACTGGGATTGCTCGGCGTGATCCTCACTGCCCGCATCAAACTGAGAAAAATAGAAACGACTTACTTTAAACAGAAGTCGATCAAAATAAAAACCTGGACCACATGCTGGAGGCCCTGGACACTTACGACCACGAGTATAACTACTCCGTGGCCTGGATAGATGCCCGGCGAAAGGCAGCAAAACCGGCAGCGGCGTGCTTACATTGGGTAACGCCGCCAAACTGGCCGATCTCCCTGAGAAATTAAAAAATGATCCCCTGAAGCTGCACCCAGCCAGTAAACTGTCGGTGCCGTTTTTCATGCCTAACTTTACACTGAACAACCTCACCGTACGCGTACTGAACCGCGTGATCGCATTTGTACAGAACTCTCCCAAAGAGTTTATCCACTACGAGAAATTCTTTTTCCCGTTGGATGCGATCAATAATTGGAACAGGGGTTATGGTAAAAGAGGATTTGTGCAGTACCAGTTCGTGATTCCCGAAACCAATGGCAAACAGGTGCTCACAGAGATCCTGCACATGATTGCCGACAGTGGTTGTACTCCGTTCCTGAACGTGTTTAAGAAAATGGGCGATGGGCAGGGACTGTTATCGTTCCCCTTTAAAGGTTATACCACGGCGATCGACTTCCCGGTAACCAAAAAACTGTTTGAATTTACGCCCAAGCTCGATGCGAGAGTACTGGCAGCGGGCGGCAGGCTGTACCTGGGTAAAGATGCACTGCTGGCCGAAGGTATGTTTAAAGCGATGTACCCCCAGTACACCGAGTGGCTGGAGGTAAAGCACAAGTATGATCCTTACACGAAATTCAGCTCCAATATCGGGCGCAGGCTGGGTTTAAGCTAATACCCGCGCGTTCCGGAAGCGTTCTACCGCATCCTGGATTTTACTGTTCACCCGCCAGTCTTCCCGCTGCACGGCATCGTCGAGCAGGGCTTTTAAACGCATGCCCGTTTCAGTGTGCTGCTTCCAGGTGCGGTCAGACATAGATATAGCGGCCAGGAGGAGGTCGCCCGGGTAAAAGCGGGAGTCGGCCAGGAGGTCTTTTTCCAGTATTTCCATCACAGAGGGCAGGATGTAGGGCACACCGATGTCCTGCTGCAACAGGGTGCGCAGTTCGTTGAGCGACAAATCCTTAATCTTCTTTTTACGGGCGTTGTGGCAGGTTTCGATGAGGATAGTCGGGAACTTCTTGTATTCCCATATTTTGTTCTCTAAAGTTTCGATGGTGTTATCGATGTAGGTACTCATAGGCATCAGGTTAAGACAAATATATAAAAATGTTCCTGCCAAGCGAACGAATCAGCCTATAATATATTCACGTAAAAATATATTATCTCCTTTAAACTTTATAAATGGCTGTTTGTTAATATACTACACACTAAAACCAGCAAATTATGGCTATTCAACACGGACTTTTCCAGTTTACGGGAAAGATGGGCGGTGTGATTGGCTACTACATGAAAGGAAAGTATTATACCAGGACCGCCCCAGCATTCGTAGACCAGACGCCGGCTACCCGGCATGCCGCCAAAGACTTTGGAACGGCCAGCGCTTCGGCGCGTATAATCAGGCAGGCTATTGAGGGCGAAGTATCGCTTCGTAAAGACGGCACCTTCGGCAACAGGCTGACCAGCGCTATGCTGTCGGTTATCCGGGCAGACTGGGACCACAAGGCTGGCAGGCGTGTGGTGAAGACCGGTAACCTGCAACAGCTTACGCGCATGCGTTTTAATAAGTATGCGGAGGTGCGGCCCCAGACTGCCGTACAACGCTGCTTTGACGGCAGCCTGTCTGTGACGGTAATCGATCCCCTGAAACAATTCGGCGACGACATACAACATGTACGCTTCCGCGCTATTGCCCTATTCCCTGACTTCGGGCTGGGTATCTGCAAAACCGAGTGCAGTGAAACAGTGACGCTTACCCGCGAAGAGGCTGCACAGCCCTTATGCCTTACCATCCCCTCCCGCAACGGTGCTACGGCTATTGTACTGCTCGAAGCCAGCGCCTGCAAACTGTTTGAAAACAAACTACGCCCCACAGGCTTCCGCCAACTCAATGCGGTGGATATCATTGCTGTAGTACCTGCGAAAAAAGAAGGCAGGATAAGGGCTACAGGTTATACCTCTGAAGTGGTGTATAACTATGTACCGGCGCCAAGGCCTTTTAACGGCTTCGTGAGTAGTAATCCCGGTTAGCTGAGCTCCTGATTTTTTTGCCCATCGCAGCGACGCTTTGGGCTGCATCGTCGTGTATATACCTTCCGAAATGTCGTTTCTCTCCCGTTTTCGTTGATGTTTGCGTCCGCGTTTTCCCCGTTTAAAAAGTATAATGCCTCCGTTTTGCGTGAACAGTGCCTCCGTCTTGCATGAACTGCACTGCCGCGACGCTTCCGCGTTGCGTCCGCGGAGACTCCGTGGCACATGGGGAGTAAGTCCACGTCATGAGCGGAGTATGAGGTGATCTACCTGCTATATTAATACTATCTACCTCTTATCTACCTGCTACCCACCTGACTAATAAGATGGACATAGTCACCCTGGGACATGTACACACCAGCCAACCGATAAAGAGATAGTCACCCTGGACCTTGTATGCACCTACGTCCCAACCACAACAAGGCCGTCCTTCGCCATGTATACACCTACCACACATCCATCCAAAACCATGTATACATACACTTCCCCCGAAACTTAACCTAAACTTCACGCCCCTCCCCATACATCCCGCCCACGAAATACGGACATTCGCGCCTCGACAAATGTTTTCAAGAATGAAAAAGCTTATCCTCGCCCTCGGCGCGCTCGTACTGCTGCAAGCAGCCAACGCCCAGAACAACACGTCATCCTGATCAGTATTGATGGTTTAAGACCAGAATTTTACAAAGATGCCTCCCGGAACATGGTAAACCTCCGCCAGGCCATGGCCGAAGGTGCATACGCAGATGGTGTAAACGGCGTATTCCCGACCGTTACCTATCCCTCGCACACCTCCATCATTACCGGTGTAAAACCACTGAAACATGGTATTTTCTATAACACGCCCTCAGAGCCAACCGGCGTAACCGGTAAATGGATATGGGACTATAATACCATCAAGGTACCCACCATTTTCAGCCAGGCGAAGTTAAAAGGGTTAACCTCCGCTTCTATTTACTGGCCGGTCTCTTTTAACAGTCCCGCTACCTATAATTTCCCGGAATATTGGTACCTGCCCGCCGCTAAAGGTGCGAAGCGCATCACCAACCAGGCGTTAAAAGAAAACACCACACCCGCCAGCCTCTTCGAAGAGCTGGAACAAAATGCGGTGGGCAAACTCAGCGAAGACGACTGGAACGACAACTACCTGACGATCGACCAGAACCTCGCGCGCATCAGCAGTTATATGATCCGCAAATACAAGCCCAACCTGCTGGCGGTTCACCTGGTAATGGTAGACCACTTCGAACACGAGCAGGGCCGCGATGGCGACAAGGTACGCGCAGCGGTAGCCAATGTAGACAATGCAGTGAAAGTAATCCGAGAGGCGGCCATGAAAGCGGGTATTGCAGAAAACACCACCTTTATTGTTACCGGCGATCATGGCTTCGTAGACATTCACGGCAACCTGGCGCCGAACGTACTGCTGGTAAAGGCCGGCCTGTACAATCCCGAAAAGCCCAATGAATGGAAGGCCTACTTTCACCCTTGTGGCGGCGGCGCTTTCCTCCAACTGAAGGATAAAAACGATATCAAAACGAAAGAAAAGGTATTGCAGCTACTGAAAAGCCTGCCAGCCGCACAACAGGCTACTTTTAAAATCAAAACCCGCGAAGAGATGGACGCTATCGGCGCCGATCCCACCGCAACGCTTGGCCTGGCCAGCGAACAGGGGTATGCGTTCACCGGCGCAACTAGCGGCGAATTCCTGCGTGCAGGCAAAGGCGGAACACACGGCTTCTTCCCCGACTTTAAGGAAATCCAGACCGGCTTCGTTGCTTTCGGTAAAGGCATTAAGAAAGGCGCAGTAGTTCCGCAAATGGGCCTGGTAGACATCGCCCCACTGATCAGCCAGTTGCTGAAACTCGATATGCCCGCCGGCGACGGTGTGCTGCTGGGCGGCGTACTTGGTAAATAGTATTTTTATGTTGATAAAGCAAAGCCGCACTGTTGCACAGCGCGGCTTTGCTTTATCCGGAAGAACGATTTTTAACTCGGAAAGTTATTATATCGGTCGAATGATTAGCTTTAATGCTATTAATTTCCGTGCATGAAATCTATTACTTTCCTGCTGCTCCTGTTATGCAGCGTTAGTCCCGCTGCATTCTGCCAGCAATCATATATCATCGAAGGACACGTAAGCGGCCTGCCCGACAGTGCCGTCATCCGCCTCCTGCAAAACGAAGGCAGCCTGCTTAAAGGTATCGGCACAGACACCGTGCGTAACGGCAAGTTCCGGTTCACCGGTACTGCAGAAGCGTACGGCACTCGCCATCACCGGTGAGGGCGAAGGTTTTCCTTCGCAGTGGCTCGAAATATGGGCGAAACCCGGCAGCCGTATCCTCATTTCCGGCAAAGGCCCTTTGCTGAAATCATGGACAGTAAAGAGCGATATTCCGCAACAGAAAGATCAGCAGCGATTCATGAACTACAGCCGCCGCCATATAGACGTGTACCGGGAGCTTTCAGTGCAGGACCGTATACTGTTTGAAAAGATACGCCAGGCAGACAAAGAGACACGCCCCGCACTTAAGAAAAGCCTCGATTCCCTGCGCGGCCTGCAGGATTCGATTAATGATATCATCGCACGCGACCAGCTCACGCAACTCGCAGCCGCCAAACAACACAGCGATTACTGGATGGGGGTGTTGTATGAACGCGCACGCTTCTCAAAATATAGTAAAGACACCACATTGCTCGTTCGCACAAAGCAACTGTACGATGCATTACCCGCTGCCGAAAAGAGCAGCGTTAAGGGCAAGAGATCGCGTCATATCTTTACCCGCCGGTAGTTGTAAAGGTAGGTGAAAAGATGGCCGACACAGAGCTGAAAGACCTTGCCGGCAAGAAACATCAACTGGCCGACTTTAAAGGCAAATACCTGCTCATCGATTTCTGGAGCATTGGCTGCGGCCCCTGCATCGCCGCTATGCCCGAACTGAAAAAGCTCCACGAAAGCGCCCCCGCCAATCTTGCCGTGATCAGCCTGAGCCTGGACCAGAGTGAGGAAACCTGGAAAGCAGCAACCGCCCATGTTAAAATGGACTGGACCAACCTCAGTGACGGTAAAGGCATGGCGGGCCTCGCCGCCAATTACGGCGTAACCGGTATCCCCCACTACATCATTATTTCGCCCGAAGGTGTACTGCTCGAATCATGGGTGGGTTACAGCGAAGGCGACCTGGAAAAGAAAATCTCGAAGTTCGTTCAACGCTAATAAAAACGCCGCGGCACGAAGCCGCGGCGTTTATCCTTACGTTATCAACCAAACTACTAATTATAGCCAGGATTCTGGTATGCAGCCTTCTCCTCTGCCGTCATCGGCTTCCCGTTCACCGTTGTCGCGTCGATCTGCAACGATGGAATAGGGCGCAGTTTATGGTACGGTTCAATATTGGTAGCATCGGCATTAAACAGGACCGTACGCGAAAGCAGCGTTTCTGTCCGCACTAAATCTTCCCAACGGTAAAACTCACCACACAGTTCACGGGTACGCTCATTCAGCATAAAGTGAATGAACCGGTCGGCCGTACTGGCCACGCCTGCAGGATACTGCTCGCTCGGCGCATTCGTCGTGAACAATATATCGGTGGCCGTCATCTCAGCAATCGTATTATTCACGTCGCCGGGTGTGCCGCCATGCACCTGCCAGAACGCAGGGTTCTTAAACTCCCCGTTGCGATAGGCCGCACGCTTACGCACTTCATTAATATAAAAAGTGCTTTAGCATAATCACCTTTACGGCCATACGCTTCGGCCGCGATGAGGTACGTTTCGCCGAGCCGCGCCAGGGTGCCGTTACGCACGCCACGCTCCTCGTTATAGTTCGGCGTTTGCCGCACGGGATCAAGATGCTTTACAAGCGAGAGATACTTGTTATTACCGGTACCTTCTACCAGTGTACCACCCGCGTTGCGGTAATACCGTGCATAGGTGTTAAAGCGGAAACGCCTGGTATTGGCCAGTTCCGCCGCAGTCAGCGTGGTATTTTTATCGTTGACGATGAACAGGGCGGCCGTGTCGCCATTGCCATATCTTGGCTTACCTACAAGCGCCGGCGTGGGCGCATCCGTTGCTGTAAACTTCGGAATTGCATTGTCTGCCGCGGTAGAGGAACCGTTGTTGCGGTAATACACCGTTCGAAAGCTCTTATAAAAACGCGAATCATTTTTTCTATCATACAGGTCGATCGTGTAATCGGTTGGACGCAAACGCCTGTAGGGCCGCATGTTAAAGTTATCCACGTTCCTTACCAGTCCGGCAATACCACCGTCATACTGCATCACATAAAACAGGTGCGCACGGTTACCGCTGCTGCTGTTCAAACTGGAAATGTTGCTGAACTGCGCCGCAAAAATAATCTCTTTACTCGCCTGCTGAATCGTGAACTCCGCGTAGTCTACCGCGTTCACACCGCTCGCGTAGTTCGTATTGTAGGGAGGATCGCCGTTAACACCCACAGGCGGCGTTACTACGTTCGGGTATCCTTTGGGATACACGCCGCGCCAGAGGTTCATATAGTCGGGTTCGAGGATGTAGTTGCCGGAGTTAATCACGAGGTCGGCGTAATAAGCCGCACTGTCCATATCCGTCGGCAGCTGGCCACGTTGCTCGGTTACCGCGCTGCCGCGTGTTAAATAAGCTTTGGCAAGGAAGTGTTGTGCCGCGCCTCTCGTTGCCCGTCCTAAATCAGAGGTAAGCGGAGCAAGGTTCTCAGCCGCGAACCGCAGGTCGGATATAATCAGCTTGTACACATCCGCCACACTCGACTTCGGGAAGTCACTGTTTGCCGTGGTAGAGCCCTGCGTTACCAGCGGAATACCACCAAACTGCTGCACCATCTGGAAATAATAATATGCACGCAGAAACCGCAACTCCGCAATACGCTGGGTTTTCGCCTGCTCCGTTGCCAGCGTGCGCGAAGCAGGATTGTTATACAGCGGAATGTACTGGATGCCCAGGTTACAGCGGTTAATGCCGTAGTAGTTATTCGTCCACAGCCCGTCCAGCAAGCCTTGCGCCGGGTTCAGGAACGAGGGATCGTAAGTATTATAAAAGCTATAGTTGAACTGATCTCCGAGCCGGAATTCATCTGTACCAAAGTTCCATAACGCGTACGCCTGTTCGTTTTCATATTTGTAACGCGTATTCTGATAAGCCGATTTCACCAGGTCTTCGAGCCCCTGGTCCGTTTTATAATAGTCGTAAGTAAGGGTACTCGTTAACTTCTCTTCCACGAACTGTTTGCAGCCACACAGCACGCTTACCACGCAAAGCATCAACAGGAAATATGTTTTCATAACTGATTTTTTAAAAGATGGATTAAAGTCCTAAACGCACACCAACCAGGAAACTGCGGTAGTTAAACGAGCTGGGGCCGGGGCCACTCGTAGAACTGGTCGGGTAAGAACTCAGGTACGGCACGGTTTCCGGGTCGGCGGTTTTGTATTCGCTGAACAGGAAAGGGTTCAACACATTTACGTAGGCCGATAAACTGGGTATCTTCCAGTGATCCAGCAGTTTACGCGGTAACCGGTACGTGAGCGAAATGTTGCGCACACGTACGAACGAACCGTCGCGGAAGCCCATCGCCTGCCAATATTGCTGGATGTCGATCGTGTTATTGGGTTGTGCGTACTGGTTAGATGGATTGGTGGGCGACCAGTAATCCACTTTATAAGATTGATAACGACCGTTCAGGTTCGGGCGCATCTCGCGGATCAGCGATCCCTGGCGGGCGTAAATGAATACATTCAGCTCAAAGTCTTTGTAGGTAAACGTGTTGCTGATGCTCGCCGTCCACTTCGGGTTATGTGAACCCAACACTATTTTGTCCAGCTCCGTAATGGCCGTATCCCCATTGAGGTCCGCCACATACGCGCGTCCCGGTTGGTAAGCGGCATTAGTGCGGTTACCTGGCTTGGTCCAGAAATAGTCTTTCAGGATGCCACCTTTCACCGTATCCGCATACTGGAACACGCCCATAAATTTGTAGTCATAATAAACGCTCAACGGCTGCCCGATAAACCACTGGCTTGCAATGTTATCTGCCTTTGTTTCCAGGCGGTTGATCGATTCTTCGTTCACACCAAAAATGATATCGGTGCTCCAGCTGAAATCTGGCTTCGCAATATTTAAAGTGGATAAACTCAGTTCGATCCCTTTATTTTCCACCTCCCCTACATTTACCTGTACGCTTGAAAAGCCACTGGTGGAGGGCAACCGTTTGCTCAATATCTGGTTGCTTTTGGTCTGATACAGATCGATCGTACCATTAATTCTATTCTTCAGGAACCCGAAGTCGATACCGAGGTTAGCCGAGTTCGTTTTTTCCCAGGTAATATCAAGTGGTAAAGTACTTGGCGCATATCCCTGCGCAGCGCCGGGACCGTAGTTATAAGGCGTACGCGTGAGTGTACCGCCTGCCAGGTAAGGACTAATACCGGCATTGCCTACCTGCCCATACCCCAGCCGCAGCTTCAGGTTATCGATCCAGAAACGGAAGCCATAAACTTCTCCTGGTTGATGCGCCAGGAAACCGCTCCCGATGGGAATACCGGTGCTGGTTGCCCGCCGGTAATACAGATGACCAGTCGTCACGTACGTTGAAGGTAACCAGGTAACGGTCGTCATAACCATAGTTGATCCTCCCGAAATACGACCAGTTCTGTGACTCCGTAAACTGGCCCTGCGCCTGGTTAGGGGTGGTAGCCGAATTATTCTGCAACGAATGCCATTTCTGGCTTTCGTAAATCAACTGATCTGCCGACACCGCCTGTTCTTCGAACCGGTTCTTTACGAACTCCTGTCCCACCATGGCATTCAGCGAATGTTTCGCACCAATGCGCGTATCATAGGTCAGGAAGTTTTGTGCCGACCAGGTAAAATAATTACGCGTCGTGTACGAGGCCGTAGCCGTGCCGCCCGCCCGTGACGATGACACCGAACCACTAAATCCACCAATGATTACACTGGACATATCAATATTCGCCGCAGCGCGCAGCTTCAGGCCTTTCAGCAGCTGCACTTCCCCGAATACGTTCGGGATCACGCGGTTGATGCGGGTTTCGTTGATGATCGTATTTACATCGTTCAGCGGGTTAACGATGTTGGCATCGTTGCCGGGTGTCAATAGAAACGTACCCGTAGAATCGTAAGGCTGTGCGATCGGCAGCTGCCCCGATGCGCCGCGGTACACCGTAGCGCCGGTATTCTGGATGGCGAACGAATACAGGACACCACCACCAAAGTTCACGTACTCATGCGGTTTTACATCTGTACTCAGGTTGAAGGAATAACGGGTATAGTCCTGGCCCGTTTCAATGCCCTTCTGGCTGAAATAACCACCGCTGAACGAGCCTTTGAACTTATCGGTACCACCGCGTACGGTAATGTTGTGGTTATTGGTGATGCCGGTTTCCAGGCCATTGTTCTGCCAGTTGTAACCGGTTACTTTAGATGGATCATAAATCGCCACACTGTCTAAGATCGCCAGTCCCAGGTTTTTGAGCTGCGTTTTCTCCTCTTCCGTGGTAGCGCGCTTGGCCGCAATGTTGCGCGAACGGTCGATCCACGTATAGCCATTAGCTACGTTCTGCCAGGTATAATAGTCCAGCCGCGCGCCAAACAGTACCGAGTCGATGCGCGGGTCCGGGAAATAGTAATTTGGATTGGCGGGTGTGGCCGCACTTAGCGAAGTGTTGTAAGACCGTGACGCGAAGTAAGCCTGGCGACGCATGTCTGCAAACTCGCCGGGATTAAATACCGTCAGCGGACGAATAAGGTTATCAAACGATACCTTTCCATCGTATTCGACTGTTACCTTGCCGGCCTTCCCCTTTTTAGTCGTTACCGGATAACGCCGTTGGCGCCACGCGAGCCATAAATGGCGGTGGCCGAAGCATCTTTCAGCACATCGATGCTTTCAATATCGAGCGGGTTCAGGTCGTTGATGCTGGAGGCAATAGGAATACCATCCACCACCACGAGCGGATCGTTCGTAGCCACCAGTGAGCGGTTACCGCGAATACGGATGGTGCCGCCGGAACCGGGACGGAACGACGATGGTGTGGCCACCAGGCCCGGAATACGGCCCTGTAATGCCTGTGTAATGTTGGTCGTAGGCACCTCGCGGATTTTTACTTCACTAACGGAAGCTACCGCGCCGGTTACATCGCCTTTACGGCGACTGCCATACCCAACGACTACTACGTCCTGCAGCGCGCTGGCACTGAGTTCCATGGAAATACTTAATGCTTGTCCTGTTAATGTTACTTCTTTTGTTTCGTAGCCAACAAACGTTACAATGACGGAAGATGCAGTAACGCCTGCGAGTGAAAATGTACCGTCTTTTTTGTCACTGTGTTTAGTGGAGTTCCTTTCTGTTGAATCGTGGCGCCTTCAAGGGGAGCGCCTCTTTCGTCGGTTACTTTGCCGGTTACTGTGGTCTGCGCAAATATGGAATGAGTGGTAAGGATGGCCAGTACAAGCAACAATAACTTGTTCCGCCACCGTATCAGTTTGGGAGTCATATAGCGTGGAGTTTAAATAAAGAACTTTGGAATTCGTACTGGTAAATTAGCTACGATAAAATTACCGAGTGTCCTGCTCCATCCTGCTTAACGATTAAGTGTAGCCATGACAATTACGTTGAGTTTACTGGTACATGTAAGTACAGGATGCCGGAAGAGAAAGAATGAATATATTGCCATTATATCGCGTTATGAAATAAAACACATCAACATAATTTCCAATTTCCATCGATATGAAAAATAGCTTCCTGCCTTTGATTTTAGTGGCATTCGCACTACCGGCGCAAGCCCAGTATGTAAGCGGAAAAGGCAACGACGTCACGGCTCCCCTGCACCTCACTAAACCCGATTATGTAACGCCCTACGGCGAAACAACCCCGGAGAAAGTGAAAGCCGTACTGGACCGGGTATACACTTACCTCGACGGGGTTACCCCCGCACAGCTCACGGACAAAACGAGCAAAGAGAAAGTAGACATCGCCAAAGCCGGGCCTAATACTATATTTCAGCCCGGTGACTTCCGGCTTACCAGCTATGAATGGGGTGTTACCTACACCGGCATGCTCGAAGCAGGCGCCGCCACTGGTGATAAACGGTATACTGCTTATACGATTAAGCGCGTCAATTTCCTGGGAGATGTAGTGAAAAAGTACAAGGGACAGCCCGCTAACAGTACGCCAGTTCGTTCTGTAATGGAACCCCATGCACTGGACGACGCCGGTTCCCTCGCCGCCTCCATGATCAAAGCGATCCGCGCAGGCGCCGATAATGCTACGGTGCGCCCGATGGTCGATAATTTCCTGCATTACATCATGACAAAAGAGTTCCGTTTAACAGACGGCACCCTGGCGCGCAACCGTCCCCAGCCCAACACCCTCTGGCTGGACGACCTGTATATGAGCCTGCCAGCTATTATGCAAATGGGCCAGCTGACGGGCGATAAGAAATATTACGATGAAGCCGTGAAGCAGTTCCGCCAGTTCAGCGCCCGCATGTTCAACAAAGAACGTGGCCTGTTCATGCACGGCTGGGTGCAGGACATGGAGCCGCATCCGCAATTCCACTGGGCCCGTGCGAACGGCTGGGCCATTATGACCATGATCGAAATACTCGATGCCCTTCCGGAAAACCATGAAGGCCGCACCGAGATTTTAAATACCCTGGCCCGCCATGCCGCCGGACTGGCCGAGCGCCGGACAAAACAGGCTTCTGGCACCAGTTGTTAGACCGCAACGACAGTTACCTCGAAACCTCCGCTACTGCTATTTACGCCTACTGCATCGCCCGCGCCATCAATAAAGGCTGGCTGCACCCGAAAGCCTATGGTCCTATGGCCCTGCTGGCCTGGAACGCCGTAAGCTCCAAGGTAGCCGCTAACGGACAGGTAGAAGGTACCTGCGTGGGCACCGGCATGGGCTTCGATCCGGCGTTTTACTATTACCGCCCGATCAGCAATTTCGCGGCGCATGGTTATGGCCCGGTGTTGTTAGCCGGTGCGGAAATCTACCGCATGCTGGGCTTACATCCCTTCGAGATCAATGACAGTTCCGTACAAATGAAAAAATAAACGGTATGAAAGCTACCTCCACCCTCGCGTTGCTGCTGCTGGCCATGACTGCGCAGGCGCAGATCGGACGGCGTTTCCCGCCGGAACGGAAAGTGATGAAAGACCCGGTGACCGGCACCACGCTCACGTTTTTAACCAGCACGCCCGCCGGCGATTCCAAAATCTATCAAACCCACAACCAATGGACGTCCGACGGCCAATGGCTCATTTTCCGTTCGAACCGCGTAAAAGGCGAGGCCATGGCGGTACATGAAAAAACAGGCGACCTTGTGCAGGTAACCGAAGGCGGTTACACCGGCATGCTGAACGTAGCCCGCAACAGCATGAAACTCTATTTCATGCGCAACAAGGAAAAGCTGGTAGAAATTGTAGAAGTAGATTTGGCGCGTTTGTTCAAAGACAGCAAAGCCGGTAAACTGCAACCCACCGGAGCCTATCAGCGTGTATGCGGTTCGCCGCCCCCGGAAATAGGCGCCAGCGGCGACCTTGCGCTGGATGGTGATGAAGACTGGGTGTATTTCCGTATTGGTAAAGAAGAAGCGGCCCGCCGCATTACGCCGGGTACGAAAATAGAAGCGGCTTTCGGCCCGCGGAATATGGGCGCAGGTCCATCGGGTATTGCCGCCATGAACGTGCACACCGGAGAGGTAAAACACGTGGTGGCCGTGCCGTTCCAGGTAGGACATATCCAGACCAATCCCTGGCGGGCGGGGAGATCGTGTTCTGCTGGGAAACCGGCGGTAAGTCGCCGCAGCGTACCTGGATCGTTCAGCGCGACGGCAGCGGCCTGCGCCCGTTGTATCCCGAAGCGCCGTACGAGTGGGTAACGCATGAGGCGGTGATCACGAAAGACGAAGTGGCTTTTGCCATCATGGGACATCGTAAAATTCCTTCCGGTAATAAAGAAGTAGGGGAAGGTACTGCCGTGGAAGGCGCCAACCCGGGACAGGAAGCCGCATGGGGCCCTTCGGGCACGCGGGAAAAACCGACAGGACTGGCGATCGTTAACATCCGCACACGCGAGGTGGAGATAGCGGGGCAGACCAAAAGCGGCAGCGGCCTTTGGCACGTGAGCGGTTCGCCGGACGGTCACTGGGCCGTGGGCGATGACTTTGGCAGGAACATCTACCTGATAGACCGCCATACCCGGGAAATGCTGTTGCTCTCAACAGGTCACAAAACCACGGCGGCAGATCATCCTCATCCTACGATGAGCCCGGATGGGACAAAGATACAGATACAGTCGGCCATGCTTTCGGCAGACGGCCGCTCGATGAACATCTGCATTATTCCCGTACCAGAAGCCTGGCTGAAACGGTATAAAAATAACTATCTTACTTACCTAAACGTTCCACTCATGAAATATACCCTGCCCCTGCTGCTGGCAACCCTGGCGGCGGCTTCCTGTAATACTGCGAAACAGGCGCATATTAAGCTCGAGAACACTTCGCCCGTTGAACTGACCGATAAACCCATCAGCATCGCCGGGAGCAGCATTAAAACGCAGCCTTTGGGCGAACAATTCCCGCTGGTGATATCCCCTACCGGCGATACGGTGGCTTCGCAGCTGAATGATATGGACGGAGACGGGCAGTGGGACGAACTTTTTTCGTAGTGAACCTTCCTGCGAACGCGACTGCTGATTATACGTTGGGATGGATAAAAGATCAGCCAGCCTACCTTACCCGCACCAGTGTAAGGTTTGGGAAAAGAGAATCGGCGACCAGCCCGGTAAAGCCCGCACTCAGCGAAACGGTGGAAAGGCAGGACATGCCCAAAGCGCAGGGCTTCCAGAAATACCAGACAGATGGCCCTTCCTGGGAAAATGATAAAGTAGGCTTCCGCCATTACCTCGATGGCCGCAACGCGAAAGACCTCTTCGGTAAACTCACGCCAGGCATTACACCGGAAAACGTGGGCATAAATGCCGACGGCGCGGTGGAAGACAACTACCACACCATGGCCGCCTGGGGCCGCGATCCCCTGGCAGTAGGCAATTCTGCCGGCATTGGCGGCGTAGGCTTACTGACCGACACCGGCGCATTGCGTTTGGGGATTACCGCGAACGACAGCATCAATAATATAGAGAAAACAACTTTAAAGATAACTGCCGAAGGACCGGTGAAATCCGCGCTGCGCCTCCGTTACGAAAACTGGCAGGGATATGGTCTGGAAGAGAACGTGAGCATCTGGCCGGGTATGTACGCCTATCATAATGAAGTAAAAGTGAGCAATGCAAAAAGGGCGAGCAACTGGTGATCAGCATCCCTAACATCAACGCAGTAAATGAGCCCCGTGAAGTAAAGGTGAACGACAAATGGACGGCGCTGATCTCTCATGAAAGACATGGTTATAATAAAGAGTGGCTGATCGGACTAGCATTACTGCTGCCGAACGACCGCTACCAGGCTTCATAAAGGCGCCGGCGGGCAGGCAGCTGACCAGCTGTTACCTTGCAAAAATGAGTATTACCGATAAGCCGGTGGAATATTATGCAGTTGCCGCCTGGGAACTGAGTGAGAAGTTTGCCGACTCGGCGTACTTCCGCCAGTATGTGTTAAACCTGGGCAAACAGGTATCTGCAGAGGTGAAAGTAACCATCGAAGAATAAAATTATCCAACTTCCCCGCAAGGCTGGTAGAAGGATATTTGGCATTAATCAGTGGACTATGCCTTCTCCTTTTCCCGGCCTTGTGTTTTTTTGAAAAATTCTGTAACAAATCCTGAGCAGCGTCGTCTTCCTTATAAACAACACTTATCACACTAAATTTATCAACCCAGATGAAAACGTTTCTCTCCTTCTTGTTAATGGCCTGCATGAGCCTGACTGCCTTTGCCCAGAACTTCTCTTTTGACCCCACCAATCCGACCGCCCTTGTTTCCAGGCTGAAAGATATGCCGAAAGCGCAGCTGGACACAGCCTTGCTGGCACTCGAAAACCTGGATAAAGCGAATTTCCCGCTGGCAGTACCGGGGTATCCGAAAAACCATGAAAGCTTTTAAGAAAGCTATGGTGGACTACATGGTTATCATCAAAGATTACCTGAAAGATCCGAACCAGGATGCCCTTGCGTTTGCAAGAAAAGCAGTGCTGGGCAGCTACGATATGCAGGCAATCGCCAAACGTATGGAGTTTGAACTGGAGGTAAGTGACCTGAAAAAGGACTATGCTGCTGAAGAATACGAAACCAAAAAAGAGCGTAAACAGGCCCGGAAAGAGCTGAAAGCCGGGATCAAAGAACTGGAGGACGATATGAAGGAAGAACTGGCAGACCTGAAACAGGAGATTAAAGAACAAGCCGAAGAGCTGAAATCATAAATAAGAAGGGCGCTCCGGACGGGGCGCCTTTTTTAGTCAGATGCCCGGCATGCATAGAAGATCAAAAGCAAAAGGACCGACCCGTAAAACAAGTTTCCGGGTCAGTCCTGGGGCCAGCACACACGGGTTATAATTTTTTTGCTGTAAAAGTACCTGATCCCTGTTGTCCCCTTCGTTGCATGGTGCCGGTAAATGCAGTACCATCAGCACTCAGGGTTCCTGTATTATCCCAGAAATAATTCCCGCTGGCAGTTGTTTCCTTAAAAATGAAATTTACCGTTGTTCCGTTCTGCGCCCAGTGCCGGTAAAACTGGGCGCACCAGCCGGCCGCCAGGCAAAATAAGCGCCGTTATTAGAGAACTCAAATATGTTTTGCGTAACTACATTACCGGTAACCGTAACCTCGGCCTGCCAGGTAGTATTATTGATGGACGTTTTCGATGGACGCTCTTCCGTCTCCTTTGCGCAGGATACCATGCACGTGACAATAACAGCTGTCAGCGCCGTAAATATCAATTTGCTCATAAATAAATTTTAACGTTAAGGCACAAGTTTTACAATTTCCAGCCTGAACCGCGGATCTTTAATCGTAAACACAATCTCTCTTTTCTGGTAGACCACCGCGTAATAAGCGCCGTCGAAGTATTGGCAAACGGCCAGGCCGATCTGGTCATACAGACCACCGGGATCGGAGGCCGAATATTTACCTGTTATTTTTACACCGCCTGCATTAATGATGGCCAATGCGGTGTACTTGTCGTTTTGAACATAATTGGAGGGGGAATAATCATACAACATATAGGCAGTGCCATCCGGGGTGAACTTAACGGCAGCTCCCGAACCTTCCAGGGGCCTCGTGCCGATAGCATCCCTGCTCATAAAATTGCGTCCCACATCTTCAGGAAGGGCGATATTACCATAGAGTTTAGTAAACTGCGTAGCCCCTTTCTGCCATTGGTAACAATGCACCTTATTGAAACCGAGGTAGTTTCCGGGCGCATTTTCGCCTACCAGTACCGTATATTTATCGTTGACCACCGTACTCGCGATAATCATGTTCGCACTGGTAAAATTAGCAGCATCCAGTCCGGGCATCTCCTGTTTCATCACGGTAAAAAAACTCGGGTCCATGCCTGTTGTAGATACAAAGTCGGGGTTATTCTTCAATATTGAGAAATACACTTTAGACCCCTCGACCGAAACGAGAAACTGGTTTGTAGTACCGTCCGAAAGCCGCAGGCCATCGTACGCTCTCCAGGTGGCCGGATCGAGGCGCCACACGTTTTCGGCCACTGCAAAATTTCCTGTATTAGGAAACTTGTAAGAAATCACATAAGCCTGCTTATTTCCGCCGGCGACGGTCATCGTCAATCCACCATCGGGATACCAGTTGATCGGTCTAATCGCAGGCGTTATCCACCCCGTATTGCTGCCGGCTATCGGTCCCGCGTCATCAGTATAAATAAAACACGAATAAGAACTGCCTTCCAGTTTCATATAAACCGTGTTAAAACTACCGGGAATGAACCTTGAACTATAACAAAATGAATAACCGCCTCTCTGCAAAGGCGTGCTGGCCGGAATAGCCGATCCGGGTGTAAACCTGACCTTATAGGGCTTTGTACCCTGCACCGCCGTCAATTTATAGTCTTCGCTGTACAATAACGCCAGCTGATTATCGACCACAGACAGGTCATAAGGCGTAATGGCCTGCGAGCCTTCGAACCCCGTAACCGCGCCGATGAAGGGAATGGCGCCCACCTTTTTCCAGCCGGACGATGCGCTGATAAGCGGGCCCGATGCACCTTCTCCTTTTTTGTCCGCGTCTTTTGTTTTGGTACAGGCCCCCGTTGCTACGACCAGCAGCGAAAACAGGGCATAGGTAATCCTTTTCATGTTACATGAAGGTTATAAGATAAATAGATAGTCTAATTACTGGCTGATGTTGGCTGATACGGTGCCCATGGTGGCGCCGCTTCCACCCTGTTTGATAACAATGTCTTTAAATATGGCGCCTGCTTTGCCGTTCTCGAATGTATAGGAGATCGTTTGCCTACTGCCCTCCTGCGATAGCCAGCCGGTGATATTGCCACCTGTTCGGGGATCGCCATATGTTTGGACATACACGGCAACCTGGTCAGCATTCTTTAGTTTATCCAGCGACGTTACCTTGTAAGTACCGGTTGGCGGCGGTCCTATTGTTGTAAAATACAGGGTGATGGCACTACTGATGCCGCGCATTCCTCCGGCGGGATTATCTTCGCTTTGAGCCTCGAGCACCTGTTGTACGTTTGTCCGGAGCCCCAGCGTTTTTAACCGGTAAACTTCGGGGCCGAGATTGTCGTTGGGCGTTACATGCCGGTATTCCTGGCCGGCGTCTTTTTGTTACCATCGTCGTCTTTTTTACATGATACGAACAGGCAGGTAAGGGATACGACAAGTATTAAAAATCGTTCGCACTTCATAGAGTAAGCTGCATTTAGTCTGCCGCCAAAACAACTGCAAAAACATCACAGGAAAGAATAAACGTTGTCTCAACGGGCAGTAAACCTGTCTCACAAAAACACTAACTAACTGATAAATAACTACTTAACTAACTGTGCGACTGCTCCACGTAAGCGGACGGAGTAAGGGAGGTATATTTCTTAAAGGCCCGGTAAAAAGATGCCCGGCTATTAAATCCGGCCTCATAAGCGATGGCTTCAATGGTCAATTCATTCACTTTGCTGTCTAAAAGTTCCTTGGCCTTCTCCACCCTTTTTTCATTGACCAGATCAAAAAAGCTTTTATTGATCACCTTGTTGATCGCGGCAGATACCTCCTCGGTTTTCTTTCCCATTTCCCTGGCCAATATATTAATCGAAAGATCGGGATTAGTGTAGATCCCGGATTGCCTGAGAAAGACTTCGATATCCTGCGCCAGCAGCTCCAACTCCGTTTTCGGCACCTCGGCCAGTTGCTCTTCGCTAACGACCATCTCCTCGCTGGCCGGCAGCGTGTCCCTCAGAAATTGCCCATAGGTTTCTGTGGTAAAGATCGCATGATGCCGAAAAGTATAGAACAGGATAAAAAAATAGATAAAAGTGATGAGACACGGCAGGTACAAATACTCTACCTGGTATTGCGGCAACACCAGTACAACACCGTAGTAGCCGCAGTAAGAACAATCCCCGGGATCGCGAACCGGGTGACGTAGGTCAGCTTGGTTTTCTCCAGATTGGATAACGTGGTGACCAGGCGCTTTTTGTACCGCACGATTTTAACCGCCGACGCCACCGTTCCCGCCCAGATCGTCAGCATTCCAGTAATATTAATGACCGTCATTTGCCAGGGCAATGGCTCCCGCAGCAGGGACAAGGCAAAATCAGCCCGGTCTGCGACGGGCAGCATCAGGTAGGTTACCGGGAAGGATATCCCGAAAGCACAAATCAGCAGTCCGCTGATCCAAATCGGATGTTTCAGACTGATATGAGCACCTGTTAACAGGCAGGTATAAGTAAAAAACAAGGGGCCAAAAAAGAGGAAGTGCACCAGGAAAGGAAAAACAGGTAGGGAAACTCCTTAAAGAAACCGCCTGTAATGGAGGCATTGCCAAGAAACGAGATGGCCGTATCCAGCAAAATAAGCGCTAGTACTTTATTAGGAAGCGTATTGTTTTTTCGGAAGAAGAAAGCAATAAATAAAATAATCAGATTAATCGCCAGACAGATATTTAACGCGAACATGTTTGCCCCCAAATTTATAGAAGTTCAATTTACCCGCTTAAAAATAGAAAAATATCCTAAAATCCTGTACTAGCGATGCGGAGGCGCTGGTACAATAATCCGGGTTCAAAAGTTCGGCCAATGAATTAACTTTATCAGTAAAGAAAAATATATGCTGAGGAGTATTTTATTATTGCTGATTTCGTCCTCCCTGTTTTTCATGGCCTGTTTTGTTGGTTTGAGTTACGTCCCGAAAGATGTTACGGCAACCGGCCTTATGTCAAGCGTAGAAGTAAGTTTCACCAATATCCTGAACGACCGTTATGATATCTATGTGCGGGGTACGGATTACGGGCAAACCGAGCATCCGCTCAGCCGCAGGCCGCACATTGGTTACGTAGCCCGAACGTTCTATACCGACTATAGCTGGCTATTCATCACTTATATGGTGATCGTGACCGGTACGTTCTTCCTTGTAAAAGGTCGTTTTGGGGCAGGCGCCGCCCGGATGCGGGGGTGGGAGGATCGTGATGTTTATTAACGCAGCGGACTGGATTCAAACCAAATAAAAAGACCCGCTCTAAGAGCGGGCCTTACGTCGTTTGTTGTCCTACCTGGATTCGAACCAAGACAAACAGAACCAAAATCTGTCGTACTACCATTATACTATAGGACATCGTTTAACGGGATGGCAAAATTATACTTTTTTCATTTCTACAAAAAAAACTTTTAAGAAGTTTTCAAATCCGCCACCACAAAGGATTATAACCCACAAATCTTTTCCACCTGCCGCACAATTACGTCCGGACTGATGTTTTCCATGCATGCATGATCGCCGCGGTAACAGGGTTTATTTCCGAACACCGAACAGGGCCTGCAATACAAATCTACCTGCACCGCATTCGATTCGCGCTGTCCATATCCCATAAATCCTGCATATGGATGGGTAGCCCCCATACAGATACCACAGGCACCGCAAACAACGACGCAAGGTGCATATTCGCCGAATCCATGCTCACCATCACATCCGTGTCGCGGATCACCGTTAATTCGTCTTTAAGGCCGTATTTTCCGGCGATCACCTGTACGCCGGGGTAACGGGCGCCAATGTCGTTTAACATGGCTACTTCGTTCTTTCCACCGCCAAACAACAGCACTTCCGCTTTTCCGGATAAAGCAGCAATGACCCGCTCCATCTTTTCAATCGGGTACATTTTTTCGCGGTAAGTAGCAAAAGGAGCAATGCCGATACGTTTTTTGCCTTCATGCGGGCGCTTCTCCCCCACAGCATCCAATGTGCAATGTAGCCCCAGCTGCCTGAAAACGGTGGCATACCGCTCCACGGTGGTCGTCAGCTGCCGCAATTCTTTGTTTTCTTTCCGTGTGAGCGCCTTTTTTCGTCCCGGCCCTTGTCGATGCTGCGCACCGGCACGCCCGTTAAGCGAAACAGCGTACGTACCACTTTTGAGCGTAATACGTTGTGTAAGTCGGCCACCGCGTCAATACGGTGGACTTTCCGAATTTCACGGAACAGGCGGTACAGGCCTTTTAGGCCTTTGTGCGCCCCTTTCAGTTCGGCGGGATAAAAGTGCAGACGGGGTATATCGCGGCAAAGCGCTTCCCAGTTGCGATTGCTCACAAATACGATTTCCAGGTCCGGCTGCGCCGCCAGCACCTGCTGCATTACCGGGATGGTCATGGCAGCATCGCCGAGGGCGGAAAACCGTATGGCCAGTATGGTTTTTATCTTTCCAGGCATTATTTCTGCGCGTACAATACCGGGTTCAGGGATGGATCGTTGTACATTTTCATCTGCTTATACACTTTCATGTATTTACGGCCCAGCTGAATGTCGTTCAACAGTTCTTCGATAGCAGTCGACAGGTCGCGGCGTTGCTCCAGGAGTACGTCGAGCTTACGCTGACAGGCAGCCCGGTGCTCTTCCGTAGCATCTGCGCGGGTGGCCTCTTCCTGCATATGGTATATTTTGAGCGCGAGGATCGACAGGCGGTCAATTGCCCAGGCCGGGCTCTCCGTATTAATGCTGGCGTCGGGCTGCGGAATTACATTTTTATATTTTTCCAGGAAATAGCTGTCAGTGTACTCCACCATATCCGTACGCTCCTGGTTGGAACGGTCGATCCAGCGTTTGATTTCGAGCGCTTTTACCGGGTCTATTTTCGGATCGCGGATAATGTCTTCCAGGTGCCACTGTACAGTATCGATCCAGTTTTTGGCGTACAAAAGGTGCTCAATAGTGGATTTTTCAAAAGGATTGGCTACCTGACTGTAAACGTCGTTGGTCAGGTGATAATCCGCAATGCTGCGGACAAATGTCTGGTAACACAGTTCTGTAAACATGCAGCAAATGTAACCACAAAAAGGTAACATTTACCTTCGCGCTGGGATAACATGCCCTTCAATATGTCTGATAACCCTACACCACGGGATCATTAATATTGGGCAGACTTACCTCGATAACACTATCGGCGCGGTTGCCGGTGGATATATTAAATTCAGTACCCGGCACGGTAATAATTCATTTACATTGGATAACCTCATCTCTCCCACCCCATATAAAAATCTTACTTTCACACTCTTAATCCATCGATTTTTATGTTATTGTATTTAGGCATCGCCGCATCCGTCATCCTGCTGTTCATCATCCTTTACGTTATCCGTAAAAGGCATCATCAGGAAGAAGGCACCGATTACATTCAACGCCAGCTGGAGCGATTTGCCCCGCTGCTCGACAAGCTGAAAAACAACGAACCGATCGCCGAACAGGATGTACTCCCCTACGCGGAAAATATTGCGACGCGGCAGGCTTTATACGAACTGCTGCGCGATACCGGCCGGCTTTCGCTATTTCCGGCGGCCTATAATACGATCAGGTATTCGGCCGAAAGCCAGCTCGCCACCTGGCTCGAATTCCCGATGGCGCTCGGTGCCGCACCCGATGAAATCACCTATCTCGAACGGGTGCCCGTGAGTGATGCCAGCCAGACAGACATTATTTATTACGAGGTGTTTAAATACCGTGTACATCCACCTAAAAAAGGATCGCAGGCAGGCTGGATACTCGGCGTAGTGGGCCCTTTTACGAGCGATAGTAAGCCTTACGACCTCGGCCGCGCCACCTACAGCCGCCCGGATGACAACGGCGAGCCATTAAGCCCGGAAGCCCTGACCCAGTGGGTGCATGACAACATCGCGAAACACAATGAATAAAAAAGCGCAAAGTGGAAACCTTGCGCTTATTGTAAAATCATGTGAATGTTCGAGAATGCAATTGTGTAGGCTTTTAATGGTTCTCTAAAGAGGGCTTTCCCAAAAATTTTTATAGGAAAATTTAAGAGAAACGGCCCTCCTATAACCTGGGTTTCGCCGCCATTGGCTAAATAGTTGCGAAACAAGTATATATATAGAAAAACAAGTCCTTTCAGAAGAATTTCGGGTTAAGCATTCATAGCTGTGTCCTCGCTCTTTTTAAAGTTAACATAGTGTCTTTTCCGATCAATTCATTCACTATTCATTCAGGGTTCTTGCCCAAATTTCGGAAAGCTTACTGCGGCGGTCATGCAGTCCGGATATTTTTTTGTCATGAAAAGACGCGCATAAAAAAGGCCTGCCGTTATGTTGCGGCAGGCCTTTAAATTATTTATAGCAGTGGCTTTAAGCCGCTTTCTTCGCAAGGTAATACAAAGGAATTCCCAGCAAGATAATGCCCAAACCGGCCACCGCAAAGCTGCTTTCGAAAATGAGCAGCAGTACCGCCAGCGAAAATGCCACCACGATATACAGCGCGGGCAATACCGGGTAACCGAATGCCTTGTACGGACGTGGCGCATCGGGTTGTTTTTTACGGAGGATAAAGATGCCTGCAATCGTCAGGATGTAAAACACCAGTACGCCGAATATTACCATCGCCAGCAGATCGCCATAACGGCCGGTCAAACACAGTACACAGGTCCAGATACATTGTACCCACAGGCCAAATGCCGGAACGCTGTGTTTATTCAACTCCCCTGCTTTCTTGAAAAACAATTTGTCTTCCGCCATGGTGTAATAGATACGTGCACCGGCTAAGATCAGGCCGTTATTGCAACCGAAGGTGGAGATCATAATCATGATCGCAATCACATGGGGTCCAATACCACCGAATATTTTCTCAGCAGCCACCACACCAACACGATCCAGCGGTGCGAAGGCGATTTCGTTAAATGGCACCACCGCCAGGTACATGATATTCGCCGCCACGTAAATAATGGTAACGATCAATGTACCGAGAAACAGCGCGCGACCAATGTTCTTATTCGGATTTTTAATTTCCGCGGCGATGAAGGTCACGTTGTTCCGTGGCGTCGCTGCTGAACAGGGAGCCTTTCATGGATACAGAAATGGCGCCCATCAGTGCAAGGCCGCCTAAAGCCGCCGTGGTAAGGCCGCCGGCTGCGTCGAGGCTGAGCGATTGTGCAGTCCAGGCGTTCTGCCAGTTTGCGTTCCATATCTCCGCTTTTGCACCCAGCAACAGGCCGAATATGATCAACCCGAAAAGGGAAGCAAGTTTGGTTATAGTGAAAACGGTCTGGATGATCTTTCCGCCTTTAACACCGCGTGTATTGATAAACGTAAGCAGGATCACCGATGCAACAGCCAGCAATTGTGCGCCGGTAATCTTCAGCCAGCCAAAGTCCAACAGGATATTGTTTTCGCTCACACCCGGCCACAAGTACGCGGTGTATTTTGCAAACGCCACGGCCACGGCGGCAATAGTGCCTGCCTGAATCACGCCGAACTGGGTCCAGCCGAACAGGAAAGCGATAAAAGGATTGTAAGCTTCGCGCAGGTATACGTACTGTCCGCCCGCTTTAGGGAACATACCCGATAACTCGCCGTAACTGAGGGCTGCGATGAGCGTTACCACACCGGTAAGTACCCACATGGCCATCAGCCAACCTGCGGAGCCAACGCTACGCGCTATTTCGGAAGATACAATGAAGATACCGGAGCCGATCATGGAGCCGGCCACGATCATGGTTGCATCCAGCAGGCCTAAACTGGGCTTAAAGGATGCGGTTTCGTTCTGGTTGATAGAAGACATGAATGTTGATTGAAAAAGGTATGATTGGGATTCAAAGTAGGCATAAAAAATCAAATATATCCTATCAGGCTAAAAAAGAAAAATCCCGGCACATTTCTGTACCGGGACCGTATTTTTCAGTGCGTTATTGGTTATTTCTTAGCGCCAGTGCCTAATTCGTTCAGGCCTTTGATCACTTCAGCGGTAATATCGTACTGGGTATCTTTATAAAGAATGTTGCTCGCACCTTTGCGGTAAGAGAAGATGTACGCGTAACGACCTTTGTTGATAGTCTGTAAAAAGTCGTCCAGTCTTTTCTGCAGATCGTCGTTAAACTGCGCTTCCTGCTGCATGTAAGCCTGTTGCTTCTGCTGGCGGGTAAGCTCCAGTTGCTGGTTTTTCTGCATCAGGTCTCGTTCTGCATTCTGGCCTTCTACCTGGCTCAATTGGCCGCTTTGCGCACGTTGTTGCAGTGCGGCTACTTCGTTCTGTAAAACCCTCGCTTTCGCCTTCAGTTCGTTCTCTATGAGTTCCTGCTGTTTTTCCAGTTCTGACTTCTTCTCTTTAAAATATTCGTAATGCGCTTCCGTGGAGTCAAGGTCTACGTACGCAATCTTAAAACCAGCACCGCCTTCAGCGCCATTAGCCGCTTTATCTGAACCAGCAGCGGGAGTAGCAGCGTTGTTCTTCGGCTGGCACGATGCCATGAAGCCGGCAATAGCCACCAGTAAAAGTCCGTTTTTCACAATTTGTTGATGAATAATCATGTTAAGAGGTAGGTTTTGACCCTGAAAAATATTTTGAGTGGCTAAAATAAGGTTTTTGAAATAATAAAAAAGGTTAAAATGCCGCTTAGGGCTTGAAAAGAGCGTTATTAACAATCTTTTCAAGCGCGGCATCTTAACCGTTGCTGGCATTTATGCTTACTTGTTTTTTACTTTTTCCAACGCCAGTTCAGGCTCGTCGGTCGTCAGGAAATCCACGCCGGCAGCCAGAAATTCGTCCATTTGCTCGGGTTTATTGACGGTCCATACGTTTACGGTAATGCCTTTACTGTGCGCATCTTTTATCATGTTAAGGTCTTTGCTCACCACGCCGAATTGGTAGTCAAATCCCCACATTTTATCAGCTTTCAGCTGTGCGGGCGATTTTTCACCGTTCAGGTAAGCCACCTTTGCATAGGGATCCAATTCCAGTACTTTTTCAGAATATCATAATCGAAGCTGATATACAAAATCCAGCCCTGCGCCTTTTTAGCACGCACCATTTCCACCGCAGCGGCAGCCAGCTGCTGTCCGCGCTCTTTGCTTATTTTAGACGGCTTCAATTCCAAAACCAGCTTAGTACCGTTCTGCTGCATGCCTTCATTCAGGTATTCCTCCAACGTAGGTACGCGGTCACCGTTATCCAGCTGAATGGTTTGCAGTTCGGCCAGCGGTGTTTTCTCCACCACTTTACCACCAATTTCCGGATCGTGCGATAATACCAGTTTTTCATCTGATGACAACCAAACATCAAATTCAGAACCCGCGCAACCCAGTTTGATCGCATCTTTCAGAGATGATAAAGAGTTCTGGCTGCCTGGCTGATTTTTCCACGCGCCACGGTGTGCTACTACTTTATTTTGATGGAATTCATCCTTTACCAGCGTGAATGTACCTTTTTCGCTGCCGGCAGCAATCGCCACATCGAACTTAAACGCGCCTGGGGGAAGGGCTTTATTCTTTTTCAGTTTGAGCACATTCTTCTCAATGGTGAACAAACCGGAAGTATCGCTGCTGATGGAGGCTTTTCCGCCCGCGATAACTTTACCCACCGTGGCGCCGGCTTTGCCGGTCGGGATAAGATAGTTGTCCAGTTTTAACTGCGCTTGTGTCTGCATCGCTAAAGGCATTAATACAGTGGCCAGTAAAAGGCTTTTTTTCATGACGTTGCTATAAATTTTTCGAAAAATAGCCATTTGATAGTATAGCAAAAAATGTTTTGGGATAAATGAGGGTTAAGTCGCGATATTTATTACCGCTATGATACTTCTTGATATCGTAAAATAAAAAAAAGAAGCTGAACGCTTCCCTTTTCTTCTCTATCATTACTCGTTTGAGTCGGAAAAAACACTATTCTTCTTCGTCGAACTGGAACACTTCTTTCGAAGAGGACAGGATATCGTATTCTTCTTTCGAACCTACGATCATGTTCTCGAATTCGCGCAGACCAGTACCGGCAGGAATCAGGTGACCGGTAATAACGTTTTCTTTCAGGCCCAGCATGTCGTCCGTTTTGCCGTTGATGGCTGCAGAAGACAGTACTTTGGTGGTTTCCTGGAAGGACGCTGCGGAGATCCAGCTGTGCGTACCGAGCGATGCTTTGGTGATACCAAGCAACAGCGGGCTGGAAGTAGCCGGATTTGCATCGCGGAATTCTACCAGTTTTTTGTCGGCGCGGCGCAGCAGGGAGTTTTCTTCACGAACCTGGCGCAGGGTCACGATCTGACCAGCTTTCAGGCTTGCGGACTCACCAGCTTCCGTTACTACTTTCTTATCGAAAATGTTGTCATTCTCTTCGAAGAATTCAAATTTATCGGTAGTATCACCTTCGAGGAAGCGGGTATCTCCCGGATCTTCAATGGTTACTTTACGCATCATCTGACGAACGATCACCTCAATGTGTTTGTCGTTGATTTTTACACCCTGTAAGCGATAAACCTCCACGGATCTCGTTCACCGTGTATTCCTGTACGGCGAACGGACCTTTAATTGAGAGGATATCTGCCGGAGTGGTAGAACCATCGGACAACGGGTGACCAGCTTTCACAAAGTCACCATCCTGTACCAGGATGTGACGTGTTAACGGCACCAGGTATTTCTTCACATGTTGCTCGCGGCTTTCGATGATGATCTCACGGTTACCACGTTTGATGTTACCAAAGGTTACCACACCATCGATCTCAGATACGATAGCAGGGTTGCTCGGGTTACGTGCTTCAAACAGCTCGGTTACACGTGGCAGACCACCGGTGATGTCGCGGAGTTTACCCAGCACGCGCGGAATCTTAACGATTACCTGGCCTGCTTTTACAGCTTCCGCTTCTTCAATTACGATGTGTGAGCCAACCGGAAGGTTGTATGATTTCACTTCTTTGTTGCCATCAACATAGAGTGAAGGAATTTTGTTTTTGTCTTTGGTTTCGATAACCACTTTCTCGCGGTGACCTGTCTGCTCGTCAGCTTCTTCACGGAAGGTGATACCTTCGATGATGCTTTCGAAACGGATCTTACCAGCGATTTCGGAAACGATAACGGCGTTATACGGGTCCCATGAGCAGATCGGATCCCCTTTCGCTACTTTCTGGCCGTCTTTAACAACCAGGGTAGAACCATAAGGGATGTTGTTGGTGATCAGCAGGCGGTCGTTTTTCACGTCCATGATCCTGAGCTCACCAGTACGGCCGATTACCACCTGTACTTTATCGCCTTCATTGTTTTCGTAAGTAGTCGTACGCAGACCATCGAACTGGATAGTACCATCGAACTTAGCGGTGAGCGTAGATTCAACCGAAGTAGAACCCGCAACACCACCCACGTGGAAGGTACGCAGTGTCAGCTGTGTACCAGGCTCACCGATCGACTGTGCAGCGATGATACCTACAGCATCACCACGTTGTGCAGTATAACCAGTTGCCAGGTTTTTACCATAACACCTTACACAAACACCCCTGCGGCTTTCGCAAGTCAGTACCGAACGGATTTCCACCGTTTCAATGGTGCTGTCTTCGATGCGTTTGGCCACTTCTTCAGTGATCTGCTCGCCACCTGCGATGATCAGCTCCTCAGTGTGAGGATCGAATACATCGTGCAGGGAAGTACGGCCCAGGATACGGTCGTACAGCGGCTCTACTACCTCTTCGTTGTCTTTCAGCGCAGAAGTTGCAATACCACGGAGGGTGCCACAATCTTCTTCGGTGATTACCACGTCCTGCGCAACGTCTACCAGACGACGGGTCAGGTAACCTGCATCCGCCGTTTTCAGTGCCGTATCCGCAAGACCCTTACGGGCACCGTGCGTAGAGATGAAGTATTCCAATACGTTCAGACCATCTTTAAAGTTGGACAGGATCGGGTTTTCAATGATCTCGGAACCGGTAGATCCACTCTTACGCGGTTTCGCCATCAGACCCCTTAAACCTGCCAGCTGTTTGATCTGCTGTTTAGAACCACGTGCACCAGAGTCAAGCATCATGTACACAGAGTTGAAGCCCTGTTTATCATTTGCCAGTTCACGGATCAGTGTTTCTGTTACTTTGGTATCCACACGGGACCAGATATCGATAATCTGGTTATAACGTTCGTTATTCGTGATCAGACCCATGTTATAGTTGTCCCAAACCTCGTCCACTTCACCGGAAGCGCCATCGATCATTTGCTGTTTCACCTCTGGGATGATCAGGTCATTGATGTTGAACGACAGACCACCACGGAACGCTGTACGGAAACCAAGTTGCTTGATATCGTCCAGGAATTTCGCAGTTTTAGGAATGTCGGTCGCCTTGATGATGTCACCGATGATCTCACGCAGTGATTTTTTGGTCAGCAGCGCGTTCACATAACCGGCGTCTCTTGGTACGAACTGGTTGAACAGTACGCGGCCAACAGTAGTTTCGATCAGTTTGAATTCAAGTTCACCTTTATCATTCTTCACTTCCGCTTTCACCCTGATGTGCGCGTGCAAATCTACACGGCCTTCGTTGTGAGCGATGATCACCTCTTCAGCAGAGTAGAACGCTTTACCTTCACCTTTTACGATTTCGGTAGCAGTGCTCTTCTTGCCCTTAGAGATGTAGTACAGACCGAGAACCATGTCCTGGGAAGGCAGGGTGATCGGCGTACCGTTCTGCGGGTTAAGAATGTTATGTGAAGAAAGCATCAGCAACTGTGCTTCCAGGATCGCGGCATTGCTCAATGGCACGTGTACCGCCATCTGGTCACCGTCAAAGTCCGCGTTGAACGCAGAACACACGAGCGGGTGCAGCTGAATCGCTTTACCTTCTACCAGTTTAGGCTGGAAGGCCTGGATAGACAAACGGTGCAGGGTCGGAGCACGGTTAAGCATCACCGGATGACCTTTCAGTACATTCTCCAGGATGTCCCAAACCACTGCTTCTTTTCTATCAACCAGTTTCTTCGCAGACTTAACAGTTTTTACAATACCCCTTTCGATCAGTTTACGGATGATGAACGGTTTGAACAGTTCAGCCGCCATATCTTTCGGAAGACCACATTCGTGCAGTTTCAGCTCGGGGCCTACCACGATTACGGAACGACCGGAATAATCCACACGTTTACCCAACAGGTTCTGACGGAAACGACCTTGTTTACCTTTCAGAACGTCTGAGAGGGATTTCAGGGCGCGGCCACCTTCTGCTTTAACGGCGTTGGATTTCCGGAGTTATCGAACAGGGAATCCACCGCTTCCTGCAGCATACGTTTTTCGTTACGCAGGATCACCTCAGGCGCCTTGATCTCGATCAGGCGTTTGAGACGGTTGTTACGGATAATTACGCGGCGGTACAGGTCGTTCAGGTCGGAAGACGCGAAACGGCCACCGTCCAACGGCACCAGCGGGCGCAGTTCAGGCGGTACTACCGGGATATATTGCATTACCATCCACTCAGGACGGTTTTCTACGCGAACGTTAGCTTCACGGAAAGCCTCTACAACGCTCAGGCGTTTCAGGGCTTCAGCTTTACGCTGTTGTGAAGTTTCAGTAGCGGCCTGGTTGCGAAGTGCGTAAGAAAGGCTGTCCAGGTCGATCCTTGCCAGCATCATTTCTACAGCTTCAGCACCCATTTTAGCGATGAACTTGTTCGGATCTTCATCCGGCAACATCTGGTTGTCTTTCGGAAGGGTATCCGGGATGTCCGGTACTCTTCTTCAGTCAGCAGATCGCCATAGTTCATGCCTTTCTCCTGTTTAATACCCGCCTGGATAATCACGTACCTTTCATAGTACACGATCGTTTCCAGTTTTTTGGATGACATACCCGGAGGTAGCCGATTTTATTGGGAAGTGATTTGAAATACCAGATATGTACAACGGGCACTACCAGACGGATGTGGCCCATACGCTCGCGACGTACTTTCTTCTCGGTTACCTCCACACCACAGCGGTCGCACACGATGCCTTTATAACGGATACGCTTGTACTTTCCGCAATAGCATTCGTAATCCTTTACAGGGCCGAATATCCTCTCACAGAACAAACCATCACGCTCCGGCTTGTAAGTACGGTAGTTGATGGTTTCAGGTTTCAGCACCTCTCCATAAGAACGCTCCAGGATGGTATCCGGGGAAGCGAGACTAATGGTAATGCTGCTAAAATTTGATTTAGGACGATTTTCTTTCTTAATGGCCATTGTATATTATTTAAAGAAAATTCTAGGAAGAAATAGTTGAACGATTATATAGACAGCCAGCGGAATGTTACTTCCGCCGGCCGTTATAATTCAACTATTCGAATTTCAGATCAAGACCGAGACCACGCAGCTCGTGGATCAATACGTTGAAGGACTCAGGTACGCCGGCTTTCGGAATGTTATCGCCTTTAACGATAGATTCGTATGCTTTTGCACGTCCAACAATGTCATCGGACTTGATAGTGAGCAACTCCTGGAGGATGTTGGATGCACCGTACGCTTCCAGTGCCCATACTTCCATCTCACCGAAACGCTGACCACCGAATTGGGCTTTACCACCCAGCGGCTGTTGCGTGATGAGAGAGTAGGGTCCGATTGAACGGGCGTGCATTTTGTCGTCCACCATGTGGCTCAGTTTGAGCATGTAGATGATACCTACGGTAGCCTTCTGGTGGAAGCGCTCGCCGGTTTCACCGTCGCTCAGGTAAGTATGGCCGAAGCTAGGCAATTTAGCCTCTGTAATGTAATCTGCAATTTCCTCGGTAGTAGCACCGTCGAAAATCGGTGTAGCGAAACGCACACCCAGTTTCTGACCAGCCCAACCCAGTACAGTTTCGTAAATCTGACCGAGGTTCATACGCGAAGGTACACCCAGCGGGTTCAGTACGATATCTACCGGTGAACCATCTTCCAGGAACGGCATGTCTTCATCACGCACAATTTTCGCAACAATACCCTTGTTACCGTGGCGGCCCGCCATCTTATCACCTACTTTCAGTTTACGTTTGCTGGCCAGGTAAACCTTCGCCAGTTTCAGTACACCTGCAGGTAACTCGTCACCGATAGAAATGTTGAATTTCTCACGTTTGTAACGGCCCAGCTCTTCGTTATACTTGATATTGTAGTTATGCAGCAGGATGTTGATCTGCTCATTCGTCTGGTCGTCTGTTGTCCAGCCCAGCGGATGCACATTCTGGAAATCGATGTTGGTCAGGTTCTTCTGAGAGAACTTAGAGCCCTTGGAGATGATCACCTCACCGTAAGTGTTGCTCACACCCTGTGAAGTTTTATCTTTCAGCAGCGTTAACAGTTTACCCATCAACACTTCCATCAGGTCTTCTTCGTTCTTCTGGTGAACTTTTTCCAGTTTTTCCAGCGATGCTTTTTCACGTGTTTTAGAGTTCTTATCTTTCTTGGCACGAGAGAACAGTTTCTTGTCGATCACCACACCTTCAGTAGAGGGGGCGCCTTCAGGGAAGCATCTTTCGCATCGGAAGCTTTATCACCGAAGATTGCTCTTAACAGTTTTTCTTCCGGAGAAGGATCAGACTCACCACGCGGAGTGATTTTACCGATCAGGATATCACCTTCTTTAATGTGCGCACCAACACGGATGATACCGTTCTGGTCGAGGTCTTTGGTAGCCTCTTCGCTCACGTTCGGGATATCCGGGGTCAGTTCTTCTTCACCCAGTTTAGTATCGCGTACTTCCAGTTCATACTCATCGATATGAATAGAAGTAAACCAGTCTTCTTTAGCAACACGCTCAGAGATTACGATCGCATCCTCGAAGTTGTACCCCTTCCATGGCATGAACGCCACTTTCAGGTTACGGCCCAGGGCCAGCTCACCACCACGGGTAGCATAACCTTCGGTCAGGAAGTCACCAAATTCCGGCGCTGTCCTTTCTTCACTGCGGGACGTAAGTTGATACAGGTGCTCTGGTTCGTTTTCACGAATTTGGTGAGTCGGTAGATCTTCAGATCGTCCTCGAAGCTTACCAGCTTCTGCATCTCGTCGCGCTCGTAGCGAACGTGAATTTCGTTTGCATCTACGAATTCTACCACACCTTTACCTTCAGCAGTGATCTGCAGACGGCTGTCGCGGGCAGCTTTCGCTTCCAGACCTGTACCTACGATCGGCACCTGCGGTGCGATCAGCGGAACTGCCTGGCGTTGCATGTTCGATCCCATCAACGCACGGTTGGCGTCATCGTGCTCGAGGAACGGAATCAGGGATGCGCTCAAACCTACGATCTGGTTCGGAGCAACGTCCATGTATTCAACTTCGTCTTTATCGAGGATCGGGAAATCACCGGTTTCGCGGGATTTCACTTTATCATTTACGAATAAACCTTTTTCGTCCAGGGGAGCGTTGGCCTGTGCGATTTTCACGCTGTCCTCTTCCTCGGCGCTCAGGTATTCCACTTTATGCATGTCTACTTTACCGTCTTTTACCTTGCGGTATGGAGTTTCGATAAAGCCCATCTCATTTACCATCGCGTGTACGCACAGGGTGGAGATCAGACCGATGTTCGGACCTTCCGGTGTTTCGATGGTACACAAACGACCGTAGTGGGAGTAGTGTACGTCACGCACCTCAAAGCCTGCACGCTCACGGCTCAGACCACCGGGTCCGAGTGCGGAGATACGACGTTTGTGCGTGATTTCCGACAGCGGGTTGGTCTGGTCCAGAACTGAGACAACTGTGAAGTACCGAAGAAGGAGTTGATTACGGAAGACAGTGTTCTCGCGTTAATCAGGTCTACCGGTGTAAACACCTCGTTATCCCTTACGTTCATCCTTTCACGGATGGTACGCGCCATACGGGCCAGGCCCACACCAAACTGAGCGTACAGCTGTTCGCCCACGTACGTACCCGGCGGTTAGACAGGTGATCGATATCGTCGATCTCGGCCTTACCGTTGGTGAGTTGTACCGGTATTTGATGATGGAAATGATGTCGTCTTTCGTCAGCACTTTCATGTCCAGCGGCGTAGGCAGACCCAGTTTCCTGTTGATCTTATAACGGCCTACATCACCGAGGTCATAACGCTTGTCGGAGAAGAACAATTTATCAATGATGCCCCTTGCTGTTTCATCATCCGGCGCATCGGCACCGCGCAGCTGGCGGTAGATGTGCTGAACGGCTTCCAGCTCGGAGTTCGATGTATCCTTATTTAATGTGTTGTAGATGATGGAGAAATCGCCGCTCACTTCTTCTTTCTGCACGAAAACAGATTTCACGTCCATATCCACGATGGTTTCGATGTTGGCTTCGTCCAGATGGAATCGCGCTCCAGCATGATTTCATTCCTTTCGATGCTCACCACCTCGCCGGTGTCTTCATCCACGAAATCTTCTACCCAGCTTCTCAACACACGGGCAGCCAGCTTTTTGCCGGCATATTTCTCAAGGCTTTTCTTGTCTGCCTTCACCTCATCCGCCATGCCGAAGAGCTGGAGGATGTCTTTATCGGTTTCGTAGCCAATAGCCCTCAGCAACGTGGTAACCGGGAATTTCTTCTTACGGTCGATGTACGCGTACATCACGTTGTTGATGTCTGTCGCAAACTCCATCCAGGCGCCTTTGAAAGGGATCACCCTTGCAGAGTAGATCTTGGTGCCGTTAGGATGCACGGATTGACCAAAGAATACACCAGGAGAACGATGCAGCTGGGAAACAACTACACGCTCAGCGCCATTGATCACGAAGGTACCCCTTGGGGTCATGTATGGAATATTGCCCAGAAACACATCCTGTACGATAGTCTGGAAATCCACGTGCTCTTCGTCGTTACAGCTCAAACGCAGTTTGGCTTTCAACGGCACGGAATATGTAAGACCACGTTCGATACACTCTTCGATCGTGTAACGCGGAGGATCTACGAAATAGTCAAGGAACTCCAGGTTAAAGATATTTCTGGTATCAGTAATCGGGAAATTCTCTTTAAATACTTTGAAAAGGCCTTCGTTGTTACGCTTGTCTGGTGTGGTTTCTAATTGGAAGAAATCCTTGAAAGATTGGATTTGGATAGCCAACAGATCCGGTGTCTCAGCAACTTGTTTGATCTTTCCAAAATTTACTCTTTCGCTAGTTTGGGCTTTTTTTTAGAGACATATTCGTAGTTAGCAGTTAATATGACTTGTAAGATTAGGGGAAATTAAGGATTCTTTGCCAAAATACATCCAAAGATGTGTTTCCAACCCTCGAACGTCAATTCACGATGTGTAAATTCCCCCTTTTGACCCTCGAAAAAGACACATTCCCAAAGGGAATAAGGCCAAAAGTGCCAGAAGCACTTTTGACCTTTATAAGATGTATCTCGTTAAGCAAAGAATTACTGAATTTCTACTTCAGCACCAGCTTCTGTGAGCTTGGCTTTCAGATCTTCTGCTTCTGCCTTGTTTACGCCTTCTTTAACTGCTTTCGGAGCACCGTCTACCAGTTCTTTAGCTTCTTTCAGACCGAGGCCAGTCAGATCTTTTACCACTTTCACAACGTTCAGTTTGCTAGCACCAGCAGCTTTCAGGATAACGTTGAAAGAAGTTTTTTCTTCAGCAGCAGCACCGCCGTCGCCACCACCAGCAGCTACAACAACTGCAGCAGCAGCAGGTTCAATACCATATTCGTTCTTCAGAACGTCTGCGAGTTCCTGCACTTCCTTAACAGTCAGGCCTACTAATTGTTCGGCTAAAGATTTTACGTCTGCCATTTTATGTATTTTTTGTAATGTTTTGTAAATGTTGTTAAAAACGAAAATTTATATTTTGACTTGGAAGCCAATGTTGTAAGCCGTTGCCCTCATCAGGCCGCGGCCCCGGTAACTACTCGGCTGCAGGAGCTTCTGCTTCTGCAACGGCGCCACCTTCTTCTTTCTTGCCTTTCTCGAGCAGGGCAGCGATAACGCGTTTTGCAGGAGATTGCAACAGACCCAGTACTTCGCCAATGAGCTCGTTCTTGGTTTTGATGTTGGTCAGCGCCACCAGCTGGTTGTCGCCCAGGTAAACCTCGTCAGCTACGAATGCAGCTTTCAGTACAGGTTTTTCCAGTTTAGCATTTGCTTTGCGGAATGCAGAGATGATCAATGCAGGCTCTTTCGGGCTGTCAGAGAACATCAGGGCAGTTACACCATGCAGCGCTTCGTAAACGCCAGTGTATTTTTCGCTGTCCAGTGACTCCGGGGCTTTCTTAATGAGGGTGTTTTTAGCCACCTTCATTTCCACCTGTTTGTCGAAACAAGTCCTGCGCAGGTTGTTGATCTGCTCAACGCTCAGCGACTCGGTATTGGTGATGTAGAAGTTGTTATATTGAGTGAACTTGCTTTTCAGCAGCTCGATCACATCATTTTTTTGTTCTTTGTTCATAGCTTTTTGTTTGGTATTGATGATCGTCGGTCCTACTCTACTGTTTCCAGCGCTCGTTCCGATACTGACCTAATCAATTAGTTTTGAACAGATTTAGTGTCAATTGCAATACCAGGGCTCATTGTAGCAGCCATGGACAAACCTTTCAGGTAAGTACCTTTAGCAGTAGAAGGTTTCAGGCGGATCAGCGCGTTGATCAGTTCCTGTGAGTTCTGCTCGATTTTCTCTGCAGTGAAGGAAACACGACCGATAGAAGCGTGAATGATACCAGCTTTATCCACTTTAAAGGTGATTTTACCGCCTTTAACCTCGTTAACAGCAGCTGCAACATCGTTCGTTACAGTACCTGTTTTAGGGTTCGGCATCAGGTTGCGGGGACCGAGAATTTTACCCAGTTTACCGATCTTAGGCATTACAGACGGTGTAGCAACGATAACGTCTACATCGGTCCAGCCAGACTCGATTTTGGAAATAAACTCATCCAGACCTACGAAATCTGCACCAGCGCCTTTAGCATCGGCCTCCTTGTCAGGAGTACACAGTACCAGTACGCGTTTGGTTTTACCAGTACCGTGGGGAAGCGTTACGGAACCACGGATAGCCTGGTCAGCTTTCTTAGGATCAACGCCTAAGCGGATATGTAAATCGACAGAGCTGTCGAATTTAGTAGTGTTGATGTCTTTAACAAGGGTGGCAGCTTCTTTCAGGCTGTATTGTTTGTTTTTGTCCACCTTCGCGTCAGCAATCTTTCTTTTCTTCGTTGCCATTTTTTCTGTTTTTTAAAGGATTAGACAATTAGTTCTCCCAGGGAGCTTTACCATCAACAGTGATACCCATGCTGCGAGCTGTACCAGCTACCATTTTCATAGCGCTTTCCAGTGTGAAGCAGTTCAGATCGGGCATTTTGTCTTTTGCAATAGCTTCGATGTTAGTCCAGAAACTTTGCCCACCTTGCTACGGTTAGGTTCTTTAGAACCAGACTGAATTTTGGCGACTTCCAGCAGCTGTACGGCAGCCGGAGGAGTTTTGATTACGAAGTCGAAAGATTTGTCAGTGTAAACAGTCAGCACAACAGGCAACACTTTACCCATTTTATCCTGGGTGCGGGCATTGAACTGTTTGCAGAACTCCATGATGTTCACACCTTTGGAACCTAATGCAGGACCAATCGGAGGTGCAGGGTTGGCCTGGCCGCCTTTAACCTGCAATTTCACGTACGTTGCGATCTCTTTTGCCATTATTTGAGTTTTAATTTGGTGAAAACGTGGCTTTTAACGGCCACTCCCAAGTCGAAAAAGTCTTCAAAAGACCTTTTACGGGGATGCAAAGGTAGGTATATTTAATAAATTCACAAAAAGATTTTGTGTCCCGGCATCCTTTTTGCTAAATGGGTGGATTTTTACAATAGCATTGCAAATTTACGGAAATACCCAACATTTTCCAAGTACGCGCTTGGTTTAATACCCATTCCGCCGCTGAAGGGTATCATCTCCTTTTTTTTCACGCATCCCCCGCCGGCTTATCCGCGCGCGCCCATAATAAGCGCGTAAGTAACGGTAGCGCCGTGCTCGCCGTTGTTATCAGTGCACCGATCTTGCGCGATACTTCGTCCTGCGTCAGGAATATAAAAATGGCAATGGCCATCACGGTAATCAGCAGCGGCGTGCGCAGCGCTTCCCATACGCTGGTGGATTTCACTTTCTTGCGCAACGCAGCTTCTTCTCCCGCACGGCGCTTTTCCACCAGGAAGCGGCGGAACGCATAGTCGACGATCATGAACTGCTCATCTTCATATATAACCAGTTGCCTCGCTATCAGCGATTTCAACTCGCGGGTATTGTTGTAATTCACCAATCCGTCATGCGCCAAATCCATCAGCACCAGGCATTCTTCACGGGAGCACAGTTCCCAGTCGGCCTCAAACTCGCCACGGCGCGCTTCCAGCTCGTCCAGCACTTCTTTCTCCATTTTATAGATGTTGGGGTTTTCGGCCAGGCTGTTACTGGCCTTAAAATCCTCCACCCTGATAAAGCGCAAAAGGAAAAGGCGTGACACCGTGCTGCTGAACAGGCTGAACATACCGCCCAGTATACAAAGTACGATCAGGATAAGTATCAGCGCGGGACCCTGCCGGCCGATCACATAGTAACGAGGCCCCGGCGTGGAATTGATGTACAGCATACGGCTGGCCGTGGTGGAATCGGCAATAACGGGCTTTTCCTTCATATAGAAATCGATACGCCGCTGTTTATCGTCCATCAGCCAGAACCAGGCCCCATCGGACGACTCCGCCTTCAGCGCGGGAAACTTGATCGGATCGTAATAAGCGGAACTGAGCAGATCGGCTACTGAAAGGTAAAAGTCCTGCGAGATACGCCGGTTCAATACGGTAGCGCTGCCGCGGCCTAGCATTTTTTTACCTGCCCGGGCGATAGCCTCACCCCGGTAAACTGATCTTCACAAACACCGTATATGCCTTGCCGGTATAACCAGCTGTTGTACGCCCTGTTAATCGTATCCAGGCGGCCGTTATACGTATTTTTAACCTGCTCCATCACGGCAGGCAGACGTTCGTTAAATCGTTTTGCCATAAACAACTGCTGTTTTTTTACCGCCTGCGTTAATTCATGGCTATGTGCAAACCAGGTGAAAATGCTCACCGGCATAGCGGAAAAGAACAGCGCGAGCAGCATCACAAACATGGAGTAACGGTATAGCCAGGAGGCTGGCGCCCTTTTGATGACATGCGCTTCCGGGTTTTCCACCCAGTTTTTCTTTAACCGGTCTTTCCACAGCCATAACATCAATAAGCTGATCCCGAGCTGGTACAGGCCCACCCGCCCTGCAGGTACGCCGCCGGGCAAACCGGTCAGACGCACCATCATGCATGCACACAGGACACCAAGAACCAGCGGCCATAAAATATAACGGCGGCGGCGGCGGCGTTCGCCGGGACAGCGGCTCTCCGGCTCCAGTAACGCAGCCGGTACACGTGCAGTACCAGCATGGCATTGATGGGCGCCAGCATCACCAGCACTAACGTGGTGTGGTCATTACTGAACTGCCGGCCGGGATCGGAATGAATATTCGGGAACAATAACAGCAGCATATAAATCAGCAGGAAAATGCTCCCGAAATCGTACAACCGCAACATGGAGGGCCGCGGCACTGCCCATGAGAAATACCGCATCACCGGGAACAGCCAGGAAATACGCAGGGTACCTGAACGCAATAAGAACAGCATACCGAGGATGAACGCACATAACAAAGTGGTAAACATCAGCGCGAATAGCAGGATGCGCATGTTCAGTGGTACTATATAATTGCTGTCGTGCAAAATAACGAGATAGTAAGGGAGTCCGCTGAGCGCATGAATGAACAAGGTATGATTAGCACCATAACATTGTATGTTGCGGATCTTCGCGTTCTGCCGGCTGGAGATGGCTTCCCGCAGTTCACGGCTGTTGCCCGATTCTTCCAGGATATTTTCCTTCAGGCTGCGGGCCTCCTGCGAATGGAGGATCACATCCCCTTCCGCATTGATCAGGCAGAACTGGTAACCGGGTGGCATGATCACATTGGTAACTGAGTACATGCGTGATGACATTACGGCGGTAACCATATCCGGGCGCCTGCTGCGTATAGCCATGTTCAGACGGAAGTCGCCCAGCGCCCAGCTGTTCACGGTTTCTACCCAAAAGTCGGCTTCTTCAGATGAAGGTTCCCGTAAACGGAAGTAGCGATAGTATTGCCGGTCGTTCAGATTTACATTAGACGACACATTTGCTCCCCAACCACTGTTCGCAAAAATCGCCTGCCGTCCTTCCCTGTCGCCCCAGAATACCCGGTCGTAATTAAAAAAGCCGGGCAACGGATCGCGGTAATGGCGGAGTGTTCCCTTGTTTGCCACGGTAATCGTGTAAGGCGCCGTACCGCGCTGGCTCCGCAACAGCGAATCCGGCAACTGGTCGATCGCCTTTAGCTTATTATACATCAACTGCAATTCTGCATGGAAGTCATGTTTAATACTGTCCGACAGTGTAGCCATTTGTGCTTCCGCGCGCTGGTTGCCGCTGGACAGTAACAGCACCTGTATAACGATGGTGGCGGTGAGTGCCATCCCGATGAATACAGATACCGCGATGCCGAGTGCGTCGCCAAACCCGGTACGCTCGCCGCGGCCAATGAGGTACACGCGGGCAAAGGGCAGGCAGATCAGCACGAAAATCAATAAGATTACCAACGGGTATATAAATGATATGGGGATATCGCGCAGGCGGCTGTCGTAATTGCTGTTGGGCACCAATCCACATAACACCATTTGCTGCTCGCCGAGTAAAAAGGGATGCGTAAACAGTTGATAGGTTTCGCCGTTCAGTGATACCGTGGAGATCTGGGCAAACGGATGCCTGTTGGTTAATGCCCCGAGACTATCCGCCGCCACCTGTGCATCGGCGCCCAGCCCATCATCTGCATAGGCCAGCGTAGTACTGCTGCCTGTTTTATACAACAGCAGGTAGTGACTAAACAACTCGTGCCGGAAGCTGAGAATGGGCGACAATACCGCCTTTGTATTCACTTTGCACAAACTATCTTTATCACGTCGGTAGCTAAAGCGATGGTCTGCTGTAAGTCCGGGCGTTGTTGTATTGTCTGCCACACACTCTCCGCCAATATTCGCGAGTGCACGCGTAACAAGCCGCTCATTGCTGAATAACTGCGCCAGGTCTTTATTACGCGCTATGATATTTTCACTGATACGTTCCAGTGTGGTAAACCCATAGCGGTGTAACCGTTGCCTGTTTCCAGGCACGTAGTGGAAATAATAGATGGAAAATGCGGCGCCCAGGATACACAAAATCACCATCAACACAATGGCGCTCCGCTTCCGCATGAAGGATACCGGGGTTAGCATAAAAGCGTTTTGGGGTAAGCAATAATTTATACTAAAATAAGTAAAATTTTGCTATCTGCCTGAAAATGAGCAGTTAACTGAATTATGGTGGCGACCAGGGTTCTTCTTCGCGTGGTACAAAATAGCCTTTAATACAATTAGGATTTCGGATGCATAACTGTACGTGGGTTTTGTCGTGAAAGCCAGCACCTTTGTACAGGCGGCGACCTTCATGAAAGATGCCGCGGACGGAGTCGAAGGGTTGTTCGCCGGCCAGCGATATCAGGCGGTGGATGTTACTGATGACGGCGCAGTCGAGGCGGCGGATAATCCTGTCGCTTTGCCAGCGTGATCCCCGAGGATTCAGGTTAACAGGTAAATGCGCTCCTGCATCGCGCTTTTCGGTGCGCAGATTATTATAAGAATCCCTGACGAGGTCTATCCATCGTTTGTCCGACAAATCGAGACAATGTCCCAGACTAATCACTGCACCTATTGCGGCTGGTTCATGAACACTTACACCTGGGGGTGGGTGGCGGGCATAATCCAACGCCCGCTCATAATTGTTCTGCCAAAAGTAGATACCATGTCCCAGCCAATCCCAGTCATTGCTGCTGGATCGGAGCTGTATGTTGCGCAATGCGACCGCCCGCATCACGCGTGCATCACATCCATGAAAACCGAGTATTAATCCGGGATCTGCAGAATAAAGCATAGCCATTAACAAACTTTAATGGTCCGGAGCAGGAGAAGGGGCTAGGCTTTCTTACTAACGGGTTAACGTTTTTTTGTGTTCTTCTTTTTTGGTGCAGGCGCATCATCGTAAAACAGATCGGCAATACCAAGTTCCTCAAGCAATTGCCGTCTATACTCAGGCGACTTCCGGATCAACTTCCGTTGCTCCTCCAGCGCCTTCATTATTCGTTCATAACTCGCTTTTGTAATCATATCCGAATTTACAACATTCAATGCAACTAAAATTCTCAATAAAACAAAAGGGCCATCCTTGCGGACAGCCCTCCAAACATATCTCAAAAAAAGTTAAGCAATCTTTTCTACTTGCATGAAGTTCAGCTCTACTGGTGTAGCACGACCGAAGATCTTTACTGTTACTTTCAGTTTCTTCTTGTCTTCGATCACCTCTTCGATAACACCGTTGAAATCGTTGAACGGGCCGTCGATGATTTTGATCGTTTCGCCTACGATGAAAGGTTCGCTCATGGTCAGCCCCTGGTCGGACAGTTCATCTACTTTACCAAGCATTTTATTGACTTCCGATTTACGCAATGCGATGGGTTTTTCTTTACCCAGGAAGTGAATAACACCGGAAACGTTGCGGATCGACTGAATTACCTCATCGGTCATTTTGCCGTCTATCGCTTCGATCATGACATAACCCGGGTAGAAGTTCTTTTCGCGCATCACCTTTTTACCAGCCTGCACTTTGTAAACCTTTTCAACGGGAAGGAAAATCTGTGAGATAACGTTGCCCCAGTCAGACCGGCGTACTTCGATATCCAGATATTCTTTTACCTTTTTTTCTTTGCCACTAACTACACGCAGCACGTACCATTTTGTTTCCGGGGAAGAAGGGGTATTTACTGCATCCATTTTTAGAATAATTTATAGTACTGGGTGAGTACAACGTGCGCAGCACTGTCCATACCCCAAACTAATAAAGTAATAAGAATTGTAGCAATGAGTACGATCATCGTAGATGACTGCAGTTCCTGCCAGGTAGGCCAGGACACCTTGTGTACCAGCTCATGATACGATTCGCGGAAATAAGTTCTGATTTTGTTCATTGCCGGATAAATTTTGTTTTATCTACAATTCCGTTAGGTTGCACGGGCACAAGGATTCGAACCCTGATCAAAGGTTTTGGAGACCTCTATTCTACCATTGAACTATGCCCGTAGAAAGTTGCAAAGTACTCAAAGTATGAATACTAAAGTACTTTGCAACTATATTTTTCAAACTTTTTCTGTCAGTCTCTTCTTGTAAGAGCAGAAAAGGTTGATTATTTGATGATTTCAGTAACCTGACCAGCACCTACTGTACGACCACCTTCGCGGATAGCGAATTTCAGACCTTTCTCCATTGCGATAGGCTGAATCAGTTTTACAGTGAGAGATACGTTATCACCAGGCATAACCATTTCAACACCTTCACCCAGAACAACTTCACCAGTTACGTCAGTTGTACGGAAGTAGAACTGAGGACGGTATTTGTTGAAGAATGGAGTGTGACGGCCACCTTCATCTTTGCTCAGTACGTATACTTCACATTTGAATTCAGTGTGCGGAGTGATAGAACCCGGTGCGCAGATAACCTGACCACGACGGATCTGAGTTTTCTCAATACCACGGAGCAGGATACCGGCGTTGTCACCAGCTTCACCCTGATCGAGCAGTTTTTTGAACATCTCAACGCCAGTACAAGTAGATTTCAGTGCTTCTTCAGCCAGACCTACGATCTCAACGTTTTCGCCAACTTTGATACGACCGCGCTCGATACGACCTGTAGCTACAGTACCACGACCAGTGATCGAGAATACGTCTTCTACAGACATCAGGAACGGCAGATCAACTGGACGGGGAGGCAGCGGAATGTAAGTATCTACAGCTTCCATCAGTTCGTCGATTGCAGCCAGCCATTTGTCATCGCCAGCCAGTGCGCCTGTTGCAGAACCTTTGATGATCGGGGTGTTGTCACCGTCAAAGCCGTTTTTAGTCAGCAGGTCACGGATCTCGATCTCAACCAGTTCCAGCAGTTCAGCGTCGTCTACCAGGTCAACTTTGTTCATGAAAACAACGATACGGGGTACACCTACCTGACGGGCCAGCAGGATGTGCTCGCGAGTCTGTGGCATAGGACCATCTGTAGCTGCTACCACGAGGATAGCACCGTCCATTTGTGCAGCACCGGTGATCATGTTTTTCACATAGTCAGCGTGGCCCGGACAGTCAACGTGAGCGTAGTGACGGTTTGCAGTCTGGTACTCTACGTGTGCTGTATTGATGGTAATACCTCTTTCTTTTTCTTCAGGAGCCGCGTCGATCTCGTCATAGCCTTTCTTCTCAGCCAGGCCTCTGTTTGCCAGAATCGTGGTAATGGCAGCAGTCAAGGTAGTTTTACCGTGGTCCACGTGGCCGATGGTACCAATGTTTACGTGGGGTTTATCCCGCTTAAAGGTTTCTTTTGCCATTGTATTTTCTTTTTAAGATGGTTTGTAAAGATTGTATTGATAGTTGTTTTGAAACTGTTTTACAAACTTGAGCGCCTGGTGAGAATTGAACTCACGACCTAAAGAGGGCTCTTCCCCCTTTCTGCTCTTCCATTGAGCTACAACCGCTTAGTTAAAGTCTTAATAGAGAAGGAGAATGATTTATTTATTGTAACCGTTTTCCGACTAACCTATAGACAAAATGAGCTGTTGATGAGAATTGAACTCACGACCTCTTCCTTACCAAGGAAGTGCTCTACCCCTGAGCTACAACAGCATGAAAAGGAAGCTTAATGCAATAACTGATAACACTCATCCAAACCCGCATTCCAAATTCTTACAGAGCGGGAGACGAGGTTCGAACCCGCGACCTACAGCTTGGAAGGCTGTCGCTCTACCAACTGAGCTACTCCCGCATGTTTCGTTTATTTTGTTTACATCCGTAAACTTATAAACATGTACAAAGAACAATTCGTTACACAAGTAAGTTCCGCCCCTGTTGACAAAAGCGGAACAAAAAGCAGATGTGGGCAGGAGAGGATTCGAACCTCTGAAGTCGAAAGACAGCGGATTTACAGTCCGCCCCATTTGGCCGCTCTGGAACCTGCCCCTAAAATCTTAACCTTGTTACTCGTTATCTCCCCGTCTATCAACCCTGTTTCTTCAAGCAGTGCCCTTACCCGGAAAATTAATGAGCCAGCAGAGGGATTCGAACCCCCGACCCACTGATTACAAATCAGTAGCTCTGGCCAACTGAGCTATGCTGGCAGTCTCATTTTAATCTTATTTCTAAAAGATGCAAAGTGTAATACTTTGTTTCTGAAAGAGAGCGCAAAGTAAAAGTTAATCTCGTTAAGAAACAAATATTTTTTTACTTTTTTTGCGCTTGTTTTAGTCCGATAATTTCGGCTAAAACGCCCTACAGCAAAGAACTTTACTACCTTTACCCACCCCTTTTTCGGATGGGATGGCAAAGGTAGTAAAGTGATTTTTAACTTCAAAATATTTTTCAGGAATTAATGAAAATTCTTCTCTTTTTGTTTTTTCAACTGATTAACGAGAGAAGCAAAGGCGAGATCGAACGATTCTTCAAATGATTTAGACTCGTGTTTTACAAAGAAATCATGACGGGGAACATGCACTTTAATTTCTGCAATCTTATCCTTGATCTGGTGCGCTATATTATCCAGTTTCAGGTAAACCTCCACACTAACTATACGGTCGTAAAAGGTGGCTAATTTCTGTACTTTCTTATTCACATGATCTACAAGTTTTGCGTCAGCATCGAAACGCACTGTTTGGATTTGAAGATTCATAGCACTTTTTTTTAAAATATTTAAAAATCTAATTACGAGTGTGTAGTGCTCATATCATAGGCGTATTTTTTATCAAAAGAACTTCATTACTAATTTATGAAACTTTGATATCATTCGCACCTTTTAGGTAAAATATTTTGTTAAAACTGATAGGAATCAGCAGTTACTGAAGCAGACCAGTCTTTTATTGACCGACGTCAGTAAAGGTTTACGCTATTTATCTATGCCTTGGGATGTGCCTTGCTGTGTATCTCCTTTAATCGATCGATAGTATTGTGGGTATACACCTGCGTTGCGGCCAGGCTACTATGCCCCAGCAGCTCCTTTACCGCGTTCAGGTCGGCGCCGGCATTGGTGAGGTGAGTGGCGAACGTGTGACGTAAAATGTGAGGACTCCGCTTTTCAATCGTGGTAACCTGGCTTAAAACCGCTTTAACTACATTGTAAACATACTTCGGGTATAACTTCTTTCCTTTCGCATTTACGAGTAAAACATCACTGTCGTACGTTTCCAGCTCCCGCGCCTTACGTTCGCGGTAGGCTTTTACCCGCTCCAGCAACTGCGGGCTGATCGGAATGATCCGCTCCTTATTGCCTTTACCAAGCACTTTAATGGTTCGCTGGTACGCATCTACCTGCCTGTCTTTCAGTGAAATGAGCTCCGATAACCGGATGCCCGTCTGGTACAATATATCAATCATCAACCGGCACATATCTCCCTCCAGGTCGGGTGTAAATAGCGGCGCCGCTGTAGTGCCTTCCTGCGCAATGGCCTGCATACCTCTTTCCTCTACAAAAAGGGGCAGCCTTTTGTTGACTTTCGGCGCAGTAATTTTTACCATCACACTCTGCCGCACCCACTGCTGCTTTAGTGCAAACTTGAAAAATGATTTAAGGGAAGATATTTTACGGGTTACGGTACGCGCCGACGCGGGCTTGCCTTCGCGGCCCTGTATAGCGCCGGCCAGCCACGAGCGGATATAGCTGTGGTGAATGTCGGTGAGGGGTATGTTACCGTACGTTTGTTCCAGGAAAGTGAAAAACTGGCGAAGATCTTCTTCGTAAGCGGTAACGGTATGAGGAGAATACCGCTTCTCCAGCGCCAGCCAGGAAAGAAAGGATTCGGTGTAAGATGAATATGATCCGGTCAACACAAAAAAATTGATGACTGCAAAGTTATAAAAACCTTACAATCATCAATTTCTATATAAGAAGTGAATCAGTTCTGATTAAACGTCAAATTTACCGCTTGCAAGCTGTTGTTTGTATACAGCTTTCAGCATTTCGTTGCGACGTTTCACAGACGGCTTCGTGAAAGACTGACGAGTTCTGAGTTGCAGCAGAACACGGGCTTTCTCAAATTTCTTCTTGTACTTTTTAAGCGCTTTGTCTATGTTTTCGCAGTCTTTGCTATCGATAATTAACATAAATTACTCCAATTTTGTGTTTTTAAGGATGGCAAAGATAGGATTAATTTCAATATTCACAAAACGTCTTAAAAAAATATTCTCACCTCCTTCCCCCTCGCCTGTCCGCCCGCCCACGGCTGCATTAATTGAAATTATATCCGAAATTCGTGGACAAATTTAAGCTATCACGGCATATGTTTACCGGTATTATAGAAACATTAGGACAAGTAACGGCGATCGACAAACAGGGAGACAACCTGGAATTTACCATCCAGAGCACGCTGGCCACCGAGTTAAAGATAGATCAGAGCGTGTCGCATAACGGGGTGTGCCTTACGGTAACTTCGGTAACAGCAGATGCCTATACCATCATTGCTGTTAAGGAAACGCTGCAGAAAACAAACCTCGCCCTGCTGAAGGTGGGCCACCAGGTAAACCTGGAGCGCGCCATGGTCCTGAACCAGCGGATAGACGGGCACATTGTACAGGGCCATGTTGATGGCACCGGCTCCTGCCTGGCCGTAACAGCACAAAACGGCAGCTGGCTGTACCGCATCGGATACCCCGACGCTTTCGCCGGATTAATGGTCGAAAAGGGTTCCATCTGTCTCAACGGTATCAGTCTTACGGTGTTTGATGTTACGGAAAGTGAGTTCTCCGTAGCCATCATTCCCTATACTTACGAACACACCAATATGCAGCACCCGGAAGTTTCCGATATCGTGAACCTGGAATTCGACATCCTGGGCAAATATGTTGCCCGGCAGCTGGAAGTACGGAAATAGCCGCAACGTCATATATATATGCAAACCCAACTAACCGCGAAACTGAACATACAGCATCCGCTAATCATGGCGCCCATGTTCCTGGTGAGCAATGAGGCCATGACCAAAGCCGGGATAGCCTGCGGGGTAGCTGCCACCTTCCCCACCCTCAACTTCCGGAAGGAAGGCGAACTGGCAGCAGTACTGGCACGCCTGAACCAACACCTGGCGCAACATCCCGGCGGTACCTATGGTGTAAACATCATTGTACAAAAAACGAATCCCTTGTTCCAGCAACACCGGCAGTTTGTACAGCTGCAAAGGTGCCCCTGTACATCACCTCCCTCGGGAATCCGAAACCGGTGATCGACGCAGCACGCACCTACGGCGCCACGGTTTTATGCGACGTAACCAACCTGGTGCATGCCCAAAAGGCCGCGGATATGGGATGCGACGGTTTCATCGCGGTATCTTCGGGGGCGGGCGGCCACGCGGGCCCCTATCCTATGCACGTGCTGGTACCCATGTTGCAGCGCGCGTTCCCCGATAAGATGGTGATCGCCGCCGGCGGCATCGCTACCGGGCAGCAAATGGCCAGCGCTATGGTACTGGGTGCGGCGGGTGTATCTATCGGTACCCGCTTCATCGCCAGCACGGAGGCAACCGTCAGCAACGAATATAAAAATGCGATCGTCGACTACGGGATGGAAGACATTGTGCTTACGGAACGTATTTCCGGCACGCCCTGCAATATCATCAACACGCCCGTGGCCCAAAAGATGGGTTATAAGCAAAACTGGTTCGAACGCTATTTATCGAAGAACCCCGTACCCGCAAGTATTTCAAGATGCTCGTACAGGTGCGGGGTATGAAGGGACTGGAAAAAGCCGTGAAACCCGGCTCCTATCATCAATTGTGGAGTGCGGGGCAAAGCGTGGCTTTTGTCGAAGACATTACAAGTGTAAAGGAAATTATTGACAGATTGATTACAGAATACCGCCAGAGTCTCGGCGCCATATCGGCCCGGTTTTAAATAACGCATGACACAAACTGTTCTACCATCTACCGGAAAATGGCGTGCACGGATCGCCGTAAGCGCATTCTTCTTTTTATGGGGCTCTGCTTTTCAAGCTGGGGCTCCCGTGTGGCAGATATCCAACGTAAAATGGACGTAGGGGAAGGAGCATTGGGCCTTATTTTCCTCGCCATTCCGTGTGGACTGGGCCTTTCGTTAGTGATTGCCGGCTGGCTCACTAACCGCCTGGGCAGCCAGCGACTCCTGTCCATCGCATGCCTCGGCTATGCGTTAATGCTGCCGATGTTGGGCCTTGCGCCGAACATCGCACTGCTGGTCCTGGCGCTGTTCATCTTCGGGTTTGTGGGCAACCTGGGCAACATTGCCGTAAACACCCGTGCTGTAAGCGTAGAGCGGATGTTCGGGCAAACGATCATGTCGTCGTTTCACGGCATCTGGAGCCTGGCGGGGCTGGTGGGCGCCAACGTAGGCAGCCTGATGATCAAATTTCATGTCGACCCGTTATATCACTTCCTTTTTGTAGCCGGCGCCGGCGTTTTGCTCTGGGCTACCAATGCCAGTTCCACCCTCCCGCCCGAAGCGCCGGTATCTGGCAAACAACCCATTTTCGTAAAACCCGATAAATCACTGCTCGGCCTGGGTGTTATCGCCTTTTGCTGTATGATCAGTGAAGGCACGATGTACGACTGGAGTACGGTATACTTCGCCAAAACCATTCAAAGCGCGCCGGAACAGGTAGCGCTCGGCTTTTCCGCATTTACGGTAGCCACCACCACCGGGCGCTTTACCGGCGATTGGCTATCGCGCCGCATCGGGATCATGGGCATTTTAAGTTTAAGCGGCATCATCACCGCCTCGGGCTTGTTATTGTCTGCCATTTTCCCAACGGTGATGATGGGCATTATCGGCTTCTTTTTAGTAGGACTCGGCGTTTCTGCCGTGGTGCCCCTGTTGTACAGCGAAGCGGGCCGTTCTAAAACGATGAGCCCGAGTATGGCCATTGCGGCTGTGTCCAGCATTGGCTTCCCGGGCTTCTTGTTAGGCCCCCGGTTATCGGTTTTATCGCCCATGCATTTGGCCTTCGGATTTCCTTCGGGTTGATAGCATTGCTCGGATTGATGATCACTGTAATGGCCAGGCGGCGGAAGCAATAAGGATCCTTTATGCATCCTGGCCGCTTTTGGCGAATTGAACCTTCCCGAAACCACAGTAAAACCAGGCATCTCCAAAGAATGAGGCCACTCAAAAGCAAGGTGGAAGCCACCCAGGCCCTTTGCCTGCCCTTTAACTGCCCTTTCCCTGCCCTTTCCGTGAAGAAAAAATGCTTTCGAAACAGCACACACAAAAAAGCTCAACAGCGATAAGCCGGCCTGAAGTAAGTGACGGCGGTCCAATAGCACCTCAAAGCTGGCTCCATTCTTATTTTTTCCCAATATCTTTGCGCGATGGAACAAACCGAAAAGAATATTTTTCAGGAGGGACAGGTGGTACTGATTAACAAACCGCTGAACTGGACTTCTTTCGACGTGGTGGCCAAGGTGCGGAATACCACCAGGGCTAAAACCGGCCATGCCGGCACGCTGGATCCGCTGGCAACGGGCCTTTTGATCTGCTGCACCGGTAAAATGACCAAGAAAATCAACGAATACCAGGCGCAGGAAAAGGAATATACCGGCACATTTACGCTGGGCGCCACTACGCCTACCTTTGACCTGGAATCTGAACCCACCGATTTTAAGCCGGTGCCGGAACTGGACCAGGCCGCTTTACAGGAAATAGCGAACCGCTTTACCGGCGAACAGCAACAGTTGCCGCCGATTCATTCTGCCATTAAGCAAAACGGCAAACCGATCTACGAACTGGCGCGTAAGGGTGTAGAAGTAAAGGTGGAACCGCGCAAAGTGTTCATCAAGGAGTTTGAGATCACGGCAGTAGCATTGCCAGTGGTAAGTTTCCGGGTGGTATGCAGCACCGGCACCTACATCCGCTCACTGGCCAATGATTTTGGCGCAGCCGTCGGTTGCGGGGGATATATGAGCTCCCTGGTCCGCACGCGGATTGGCGAGTTCAGGTTATCAGACGCTTATGACATGCAGGATTTTATTACAAAGATGAAAGGATAGCGCAGGCCACAGTGCCTGCTTTTTTGGCTAGAACGGATAGCCGATCGCCACGTTCCAGATCACGTTTTCCTTGCGCCAGCTGCCGCTGCCAAGGTCCCATTTAGTGATGTACCAGCTCTTGTCTGCCGCATCGGCCCTAAACGGCTTTTTAAGTGGCAGTCCCCAGTCGAACCGCACAATAAAGAAGGAGAAATCGAGGCGTAAACCGGCGCCGGTGCCTATTGCCGGTCATTGTACAGTTTATTGAATTTGAATTCCGCCCCGGTACGCACGGTGTCTTTTTTCAGCATCCAGATATTACCCATATCCGGAAGGTAGCACCTTTCAGGTTGATGGTGCCCCCGAACAGGCGTAAGATATCGAAGCGGTATTCGAGGTTGGCCTCCAGTTTCATGTCGCCCGTTTGATCGGGGAAAATCGCTGCCGTGGCAGAAGTATCTACATAAGAGCCCGGCCCAAGCGTACGCAAACGCCAGGCACGGATGCTGTTAGGTCCACCCGACGTATACTGGCGGATGTAAGGTAATACATCGGACTTCCCGTAAGGCAAACCCACCCCCACATACGCCCGCGCCACCGTGGAGGCTCTCGGGCGATTCCAGTAAATGCGGTAGTCGGCATCCAGTTTCACGAACTGCGATATTTTTACGTTGGTGCCCTTTTCAAGGCTTGTGCGCTTGCTGGACACCTCGTAGATCAAGCTGTTCAGTCCCTTTAACCACAAACCCGATTCCTCGAAATTCACCCGCAGGAAAGAGTTGCGGCGGGTGTGCAATGCGTCGTTATTGGTGTATAAGAAAGTGAACGACTCACCGCCGATAAATGCCGGCTCAAAGCTGCGTACCAGGTAAGGGCTCAGGTTCACCACCGAATCGCGGAACACCTTCGTCAGCTCCGTCCCAACATAGTTTAACGTGATCGGGCGCACCAGCCAGCGCTTGTAAATAGATTCGTTCCAATCGTACCCGAAGCTGGACGACAAAGTCGAAATCACAAACTTCTCTACACGGGAAATGGAGCTAAAACCCGCACTCACCCTGGTTTTGGCGGTAGAACGATTGCTCGGCCGCACCGTAAAGAACGGCGTGATGAAACGAGGAAAAGTAAAGTTGCCTTCAATACCGTATTCCCTCGTCTGCAACGCGAACTGGCCATTGTTACGCACGACTTCCACACCACCCTTAAGGCTTACCTGCAGCTCATTCGCTGCACGGTTAATGTTATAATTGCGGTAGTTGAGCGAGATAAGCTGCTACCTACAAAGTAATCGGAACTCGTGGTTACATCCGCATTTACTCCCAGCTCCTGTTTCTTCTTCTGCGTCATTTGCAGGTATACGTCGAGTTTGTGAAGGCTGTCCTGCCGCTCGCGGTATTGCAGGGTGATGAACTGGAACAGGTTCAGGTCGTACAGTTTATTGATAGTGCCGTTGTAGTTGTCGATCGAGTACTTGTTACCAGGCCTGAGCAAAATAGAACGAGCCAGTACACCGGGACGAAGGTTATCGCTGTAGGAACGCACGGTGAAGGAGCGGCGCTGGGTTTCTTTGAGGGCCGTGTCGTTCAGGTTACCGTTCAGCGGCAGGTCGGGGTATACGTAAATGCTGTCGATGAAATACAATTTATCGGCGGTGCTGTTGGAATCCAGCGGTTTATTTACCCGCACTTCCACGTCCAGCGTGAGTTTATTCTGTCCGCGGCTGCTATTGAAAATACCGGTAAGGTTCTCAAAGGGATTGAGGGCGTTTTTGAAAAGCGACTTGTTAAGCGTGTCTACTTCGAACTCAATGAGGTCGCGCTGAAACTTGTAGTAACCTGCATTGCGCAGCACCCTGGTAAGCCGTTCGCGTTCGGCGTTCAAGGTTTCACCTTTGTACACCGTGTTCTTCTTTACAAGCGAAAGCGCCTGGTTTTGTAGCACCACTTCCCGTACCGCCGTGTCGGGGATCACGAACGTTACTTTATCGATCACGAAATTGCGCCCGGTATTCACGTTGTATTTAAGGGTCACTTTGCGGTTCTTCACTTCTTCTTCTGAACTCACCTGCGCGTAAAAGAAACCCTGGTTGTGCAGGTAGGTAGCCATACGGTCCGTGGCTTCCCGGGTTTTGGAAGAGTCGTAAATCGCAGGCTCCTCCAGGTTACGGGGCGCCAGTACGAGGTTCCAGAACCAGTTAGATTTCTTTTCGTTGTATTTCTGGTTGTACAGCCACACACGGGTGCGCATGCCCAAAAACTTCGTATTGGGCTGCTGCATCATGAGTGATTTGGAAGATAGGGCGCTTTTTATATCCTGCTTTTCTGCGGAGGTGATATCTCCGTTTATTTTAACCTCGCTGCCTACAAACAGCTGCTGGTCTTTTTGGAGATATTTGGTATTGGAACAGGCGCTGATAAACAGGCAGGCACAGATCAACAGGCATGAAGTAAAAAGGTGGTATGCGGAGTTGAACGTTTTCTGCACTTGCAATCAATATTAGCTTAGTTTGTAGTTTCCTGTCCGGCAATAACTCCCCGGCTTGGCCGAATGAAGTAATTCATGTAGGTTTGACCCTATGTTGTCAAAGGCGCAAATTAAATATATTCAATCATTACAGCTAAAAAAAAACCGTCAAAAATTCGGCCACTTTGTAGCGGAAGGCGATAAAATCGTGCAGGAGCTACTACAGGCCAAACAACCCGTATTAGCCGTATATGCCACCCGTAATTGGCTCAGCGAACACCGTGCACTGGCAGAACAGGCTACCGGCGCCGATATAAACGAGGTAGACGAAGCCACGCTGAAACAACTTTCTTCCCTCTCCACCCCCAATGGCGCTTTGGCCATTGTTAAGATACCCGTGGCCGAAACACCCGTACTGGAAGGCCGCATCAGCCTGATGCTGGAAACCGTGCAGGACCCGGGCAACCTGGGCACCATTATTCGTATAGCCGACTGGTTTGGCATTCCACAGGTCATTTGCTCGCCCGACTGTGTAGACGCTTATAACGCCAAAACCGTACAATCCACCATGGGTAGTATCAGCCGCGTAAAAGTGATGACCGCCGAACTGGCCCCACTGCTGGGCAAAGTGCCCTCTTATGCCGCTACACTGCATGGCGACAATATCGCCGGCTTCGGCAAAATTTCAGAGGGTGTTATTCTTATCGGTAATGAATCGCGCGGACTGAGCGACGAGATCATTGCTCTATGCAGCCATAAGATCACGATCCCCCGGCTCGGCGGCGCCGAGTCATTGAATGCGGGCGTGGCCACGGGGATTATCTGCGGCAGGTTGCTTATTTAAACTGGATCGCCTTCACCGGTACAATCTTCCGTATCAATACAGAGGGAATAAACAGTATCGCCACGCAAATCAGGATGGTGGCCAGGTTGATAAATACGATCTTTCCCCAGTGCAGGGAGATCGGCGCTGTTGTCATGTAATACGACTCCTCCGGGAGTTTGAAGAAGCCTGTTTGCAGTTGAAGGAACGCGAGTCCCAGCCCCAATATATTACCCAGCAACACACCTACCAGTACAATGTAACCGCTCTGGAACACGAAAATCTGTTGCAGCGACGTATTGCGCATGCCCAGCGCTTTCAGGATGCCCACCATATTTGTCCTTTCCAGGATGAGGATAAGGATGGCGGTGACCATATTGATCACGGCCACGATGGTCATGATGATGAGGATAATGATCTCGTTTTTATTCTGCAACGCCAGCCAGTCGAAGATGTTGGGATATACTTCGCGCATGGAACGCACGGTCTGCTCCTGCGGCAACATATCCAGGATAGCATCGCTGGTAGCATCCATATTTTTATAATCCTTCAGGAATACTTCATAACCACCAATCTGGTCGCCGTCCCAATCGTTCAGTTTGCGGATCAGTTGCAGATCTCCGAGAAAATAGGTTTTATCGTATTCTTCGATACCCGTTTTATAAATACCGCATATGGTGAGTTTACGCGCCCGGGGCGGTAATCCGTCGCCACGCACGAAATAGACCACGATGGCGTCGTTGAGTTTTAATTTAAGCAAACTGGCAGTGGTGGCCGATATGAGCACTTCGGGCGCATAGGCGCTGTCGGTATAGCGGATCAGGCGGCCTTCGAGTAAAAAGGACTGGATCGTTTTCCAGTTATAATCTTTATCCACCCCCTTAAAAATCATGCCCTCGATATCGGCGCCGGCCTTTACCAGTACAGATTTGGTGGCGAAAGAATTAATGGCTGCCACCCCGGCATGGCCAGTACCTTTTCCGGAAGTTGCCATCGTTGAAGATGGGTACCTGGTCCGTAAGCGGACTCGCATTGGGCTGATACTGGTTTACGTGCAGGTGGCCCCAGAAGCTGAAAATCTTATCCTGGATGGTTTGCTGAAAACCGCTGACCAGCGCTGTGGCCAGTATCATCACGGCTACGCTGATGGCGGTGGCCACCATCGCAATGGTAATAATGAACCGTGAAAAAGACGAAGCCTTGTTAAACGCAATACGCCGGGCGATAAAAACGAAACCTGCATGAATAATATTTACACGCACCAAACCTAAAGAAAATTTCGGGGATTACGGCCCGTAACATTGTTCCCGATGCTCGTCCCACCTTTGTCCCGGTTAGTCACTTCCGCCCGCAGGCTGCTGCTAAAGCGGGTAATATTGCGGTATGAAAACACTTTCCCTTGCTTTGTTATTCGTGGCCACCACGCAATTAAAAGCCCAGAACTGCTTCCGCCGGCCTATTTTGATTCGGTTGCCCGTTACCAGTTGTACCCCGGCAACCTCGCAATGGCGATGAACAGTAAAATGGTGTACCAGTTCAGCGGCGGTTTTGCAGATTACCGGCTGCAAAAGCGCAACCACCCGCAAACCCGCTTCAACCTTGCTTCCATATCTAAAATATTTACGTCTACCGCCATCCTGCAATTGCGTGATAAAGGCAAATTGCAGCTGGACGACGCCGTACAAAAATATCTGCCGGAGTTCCCTTTCCAGGGCGTCAGCATCCGCCATTTGCTGACGCATACTTCCGGCCTTCCTAATTTAGAACTCACCGATGCAGCCATCCGCTTAAACCCCGACACCGTCATCACCAATGCGATCCTGCTCCCCTTGTTGCAGCAATGGAACAAACCGCTGTACTTTAAGCCGGGCGAGGAATTCCGCTACTGCAACACCGGGTATATGCTGGCCGCGATGATCGTGGAAAAGATCACGCGCCAGCCATTTGCCCGCTACCTGGAACAACATATTTTTCGTCCCGCCGGGATGCAAAACACCTACCTCGCCATTTATGGCAGCAGCAACTGGAACGATACTGCCCGCGCGGTGCACCAGGTGCTGCCGGTGATGTATAACGAAGATTACATCCCCGCAAGTGAAGTAAAACGTTTCCGGTACTCGGAGTACAACAACCAGGCAGCTTACGGCTCCAGCAATATCATCAGCACCACGGCCGATATGTTGCTATTCGATGCCGCCTTCTTCGGCGGCCGCCTGCTCCGCAAAAGCAGCATGGAAGAGGCGCTTACACCCATCAAATTAAATAACGGTAAAGTACACACGGAACACATGGATACCATGTTGGGCGAGGGAGAAGGACACTACGGCATGGGCTGGGAGATATTTGAACAACCCGGTTTTGGTAAAAGCGTGGGCCATGGCGGGTTTAAGTTCGGTATGGCGACCTTCTACTTCCATCACCTGCAACCCTCGCAGACCATTGTTGCCTTTATCAACGGCGAAAGCCGCTTTGGCGATATTGTGACGTCCGCCTTTTACCTGCTGAACGGCCGGGCTACGATGCCGCTGGAACATAAGCGATCTGCCGTAAGGGCTTATGCCCGCGCCCTGCAGCAGGGCGATGCCAACCATGCAGCGGCGGTATTGCAGGCGGCAAGGGCCGATACAGCGAATTATTTTTTCAACTACCGGGAGATGAACCGGCTGGGATATGATTTTCTTTACTTCGCTTCGTTCAAAGATCATCAGCAGTTATCGCTGGAAACGTTTAAGTTGAATACTTTCATTGCCCCCGATGATTTTAACACGTACGACAGCTACGGCGAAGCATTGCGCGAAAGTGGCCGCCGCGACGATGCCATCAGCATGTACCGCCGCTCCTGGAACTGAACCCTAAAAACGAAGAGGGCCGCCAGGCGCTGGACAAACTGCTCAAATAATCGTACCTTAAGCGCGTTAATTAGCTTATGAGAACAACTTTGCTGAACATATGCATTAGCGCGCTGCTGTTTTGTTCCCAGGCCGTAAAAGCCCAGGCAGACGTGCAAACGCCCGATCACGTATATATGAAAAACATCCGTACGGTGAAATTCACCCGTGCCGGCGATCTGCTTTCCATGCCCATCATTACCCTGAACAGCGGCGAAAGGCTGCAGCTCAGTTTCGATGACCTGGACGCTGATGTGAAAACATACAACTACACCATCGTGCATTGCAATGCCGACTGGACCCGCTCCAACTACAATACGTTCGACTACCTGCGCGGTTTCTCGGAAAGCAGGATACAGAACTCCACGTTCTCCCGCATGACGCTGCAACGGTATACGCACTACACGCTCGACCTGCCGAACAGTAACTGTACGCCGGTGAAATCGGGCAACTACATCCTGCGTGTTTATCTTAACAGCGACACCACGCAAATGGCGTTTACGCGGCGGTTTATGGTGGTAGACATGAAAGCCTCCACCGGTGGTTTCATCTCCACGCCCATCAATCCCAAAACATATAAAACACACCAGAAGATAAACTTCACCATTAACGTAAAGGCCCTGAACGTAAACAACCCGTTTAACCAGGTAAAGGTCGTGGTGATGCAGAATTATCGTTGGGATAATGCCATCACTGGTATCAAGCCGATGTTCATTAAGGGAGATGTACTGGAATACAACGCAGAAAACGACGTGCAGTTCCCCGCCGGCAAAGAATGGCGCTGGATCGACCTGCGCAGCCTTCGCCTGCAGACAGAGCGGGTGGCGCATACCGATTACATGAAAACCGGTACCGTAGTATACGCGCAACCCGATCCCGAACGGGGCAACGGCCGCTACTTCTACATTGGCGATATCAACGGCCGCTTTCAGCCCATTATGCTGGATAACTATGATGTAAATACCGAAGGTGATTACGCGACCGTGAAGTTTACTTATCCATCGCCGGAACCGTACGCCGGGTACGACTTGTACCTGTTCGGCGAACTAACGAACTACGAATGCAACGAAGAAAACCGCCTGAAATATAACGGTGAACGCCGCGCATACGAAGGCAGCCTGTTCCTTAAACAAGGCTTTTATAATTACATCTACGGCCTCATTGACCGTACCACCAATGGTAAACTCGATACAGAAAATACAGAAGGCAACTGGTGGGAGGCAGAGAACAACTACACCGTGTTGGTGTATTACCGCTCCCTTGGCGGGCGGGCCGATGAGCTGGTCGGGGTCATGCAAATGAATTCTTTAAAAAACAGGAAATAAAAAAGGAGGGCCGATGATGTATCGGCCCTCCTTTTTTATTGTACCGGCGTGTCTATCGACTGCCTTAGTTTTACGATGTTCGCCGCCCCGCGTTTAATGATAATGCGGGTACCGCGGTCATACGTGAGGTAACGGTACGCCCAGTTGATGAACACCACCATCTTGTTACGGAAGCCCATCAGGTTTAACAGGTGCACGATCATCCAAACGATCCAGGCAAAGTAACCGCCCAGCTTTAATCCCAGGAACTCCGCCACCGCCCGGTGACGACCGATCGTAGCCATGCTGCCAAGGTCTTTGTATTTAAAAGGCTGCATCGCCTTCCCCTTTATCTGCCTGATGATGTTATGTCCCAGGTTTTTGCCCTGCTGCGACGCTACCTGCGCCACCATCGGGTAGCCTTTCGGGAAACGCTCATCGTTCGCCAGCTGTGCGGCATCACCGATCGCATACACGTTCTGCAATCCCTGCACCTGGTTAAATTCGTTCACGATGATACGCCCGTTCGGGATCATGGTATCCGGGGCCAAACCGCCTACCGGCACGCCTTTTACACCCGCCGACCATAACAGCGACTGTGACCGCAGCGTTTCGCCGTTACCCAGCGTTAACACCGTACCGTCATAATTCTTAACCGCCGTATTCGTCATTACCTTCACCCCGAGTTTACGCAGGCCTTCTTCCGTTTTCCTGGATGACTTTTCGCTCATCGCCGCGAGCAGCCTGGGCCCGGCCTCTATGAGGTATACCTCCATCATGTGCACAGGCAGTTCAGGATAATCTTTCGGCAAAATGTATTCGCGCAGTTCCGCGAAAGCACCTGCCAGCTCTACCCCTGTAGGACCACCACCCACCATCACAAAACTCAATTTGGGACGAATGAGGGCTTCATCTGTCATCAGCAGACTTTCTTCGAACTGTTTCAGTACGTAATTACGGATCTGCACGGCCTCTATCAGCGATTTCATGCCGATAGCGTGCTGCTCTATCTCTTTATTGCCGAAAAAGTTGGTGTTACTACCGGTCGCGAGTACCAGGTGATCATATTGGATGGGGCCGATATTAGTTTCGAGGATGTTGGCAGCGGCGTTCACCGACTCTACCTCGGCCATACGGAAGTGAAAATTCTTTTGCCGCTTAAAAATTCCCCGGAGTGGGAAGGCGATGCTGTCTGGTTCCAATCCTGCGGTAGCCACCTGGTAGAGAAGGGGTTGAAACAGGTGGTAGTTGTTGCGGTCAAGCAATACTACCTGTACAGGTGCTTTTCGTAAAGATTTGGCTAGCATGATGCCTCCGAACCCTCCCCCACAATAACGACGCGGGGTTGACTGGTTTCCGGGATGTTGGGCTGTAACATATCTCAAGTTTTAAAGTTCCGATGTTTCACTGATTAGTCTATTATTCATTAGCGGATGGCGGCAAAAGCCATACCATCACATAAGCATTCACAAAGTTACTAAACTTTCAGAAAACTTTGAAAGTTAATCCGATCTTTTTCCCGATTTGATCATGGAGCCGGCTGATCTGCTACTATCGGCCGTTGCTGGTCACGCCCTCCGGCGACATAGCAAATCCTTGCGTGCGCTTTTAAAGATCCTTCGTTAATAGTAGGTTGATCATTCGTTGAAGCTACGTTTAAAATAGGTTCATGAACCTACCTTGAACCTAGGATGAACCTAGGATGAACCTAGGATGAACGAATGATGCTATAATCCGGACTAAGGTTTGTCTTATACTAGAAAAAACTGACAGTTTATGGGAAGCGTACTAAGTAGCTTGTCAGGTGTGGATTAATTCCTGTTTTAAATTGACAAAGCATTTTGGGTTGTCACGTCCTGAAAAAGGTTGACACCCAGGTTACTAATCCGGATTAATGTTTACACTTACACCCCAGGTAAGCATGGACAAAAAAGGTACACGCCGTGACCGGCGTGTACCTCCCTATTCAATCTCTAAAATTATTTATTGCAGCTGCATGTATAACAAAGCCGCCAGCGCCGCCCCGATAAATGGCCCCATAATGGGCACCCAGGCATACCCCCAATCGCTGTTGCGCTTGTTCGGGATGGGCAGCAGGAAATGGGCAATACGGGGGCCGAGATCGCGGGCAGGGTTAATGGCATAACCGGTTGGGCCGCCTAACGAAAGGCCGATGGCGAGGACGAGCAGCGCAACCGGCAGCGCATCCAGCGCACCCAGTCCCACACCGGGTTTCGCGATGTAAAACACGCCCAGGATCAACACAAATGTGCCGATGATCTCTGTCAGCAAATTATAAAATGGATTCCTGATGGCCGGCGAGGTGCAGAACACGGCCATTTTCAGGTCCGCATCTGCTGTTTGATCAAAGTGCTGCTTATAAGCCACCCACATGGAAACCGAGCCGGTGATGGCGCCCAGCAATTGCGCCAGGAAATACATGGGAACGTCCGCCCAGGGAAATTTGCCGGCTACTGCCAGCGCCAGCGTTACTGCCGGGCTTAGGTGGGCGCCGCTCACGGAACCGACCGTATACACCCCAACGAAAACGGCCATCGCCCAGCCGAACGTGATCACGATCCAGCCGCCGTTCTGGCCTTTACTTTTGGTGAGCAGCACGTTGGCCACTACTCCGTTACCTAATATGATCAATAAGGCGGTGCCTAAAAACTCTGCTAAAAAGGGACTCATAACTGTGGTTATTTTTAATCATTGGTATCATTAGCCCAGGCTTTGGCGGCGTTCACGGCACGCTTCCAGCCTTTAATCAGTGGTTTGCGCTTCGCCTCTTCCATCTGCGGCTCAAAGCGGTGGTCCTGCTGCCACTGGCTGCGCACTTCGTCCATGTCTTTCCAGAAACCGCAGGCCAGTCCCGCCAGATAGGCCGCGCCCAGCGCCGTTGTTTCTGTAATTTTCGGACGAACCACGGCGGCGTCCAGCACATCGCTCTGGAACTGCATCAGCAGGTCGTTCGCGGTTGCGCCGCCATCTACGCGCAGTTCGGTAATATCAATGCCTGCATCGGCCTCCATGGCTTTTAATACGTCCATCGTCTGGTAACCGATGCTTTCCAGCGCGGCGCGCGACAAATGCGCCGCCGTGGTGCCACGGGTAAGGCCCACTGCGGTACCGCGGGCATATTGATTCCAGTGCGGTGCGCCCAACCCGGCAAATGCCGGCACCAGGTACACGCCATCGGTATCGGTTACGGAGTTAGCCAGCTGCTCCACTTCCGCAGAATGACGGATGATGCCCAGCCCGTCGCGGAGCCACTGCACCACCGCGCCACCAATGAAAATGGATCCTTCCAGCGCGTATTGCACTTTACCGTTTACCTGCCAGGCTACCGTGGCCAGCAGGTTGTTTTTCGATTCAATGATTTTATCGCCGGTGTTCATCACCATGAAACAGCCCGTACCATAGGTGTTTTTCACCATGCCCGGCTCTGTGCACATCTGTCCGAACAGTGCTGCCTGCTGGTCGCCGGCAATACCGCCGATCGGAATGCGATACGGGGTAAGCGTGGCTTCGGTATAACCATACATCTCGCTGCTCTGGCGCACTTCGGGCAGCATTGATGCCGGTACGCCCGGATGTCCAGCAGTTCCCGGTCCCAGCTCATGGTGTGAATATTATATAACAACGTACGCGAGGCGTTGCTCACATCGGTAATATGCAGTTGTCCTTTACTGAAGTTCCAGACCAGCCAGCTATCGATCGTTCCGAACGCCAGGCGGCCTTCTTCCGCCATTTGACGGGCGCCTTCCACGTTCTCGAGTATCCAGCGGTTTTGGTGCCGGAGAAATAGGCGTCAATGATCAGCCCCGTCTTTTCCCGGAACTTATCGGCCAGGCCCTGCTGGCGCAGTTCGTCGCAGTAACCTGCCGTACGGCGGTCCTGCCATACGATGGCGTGGTACAGGGGCTTACCGGTTTCGCGGTCCCAAACCACCGTGGTTTCACGCTGGTTGGTGATGCCGATGGAACAAATCTGGTCGCCATCAATCCCAGCCTTCAGCAGCACTTCCGCGGCTACGCTCGCCTGTGTGGTCCATATTTCCATAGCATCGTGCTCCACCCATCCCGGCTCGGGATAAATTTGCGGAAACTCTTTCTGCGCCACGGCTATGGTATTGCCCCCTTTATCAAAAATGATGGCGCGCGAACTGGTAGTGCCCTGATCTAGGGCCATAATATACTGTTGCTTCATATGGTGATTGCGGTAAAATCTTTTAAGGTGGAATTGGATAAGTAGTATTGCATAACGTGGCACCTAGGTTTACGAGGTATCAAGGTACTAAAATTTATTTAAGTAAAACAAGTCCTTCGCATCAACCCGGAAAAAAACCGGCTAACCGAAGTGGCTGGATATATAGGCAATGCTCGCCTTCCCATCAACCCGAAAAAAAACCCGGCGCGCCGAAGCTGCCGGGTCCATTATCATAACAAAGGAATCTACTAGAGTTTTTAGCGTCTTCCAGGAATTTAGCCAAACCGATGTCTGTCAGCGGGTGTTTCAGCAGGCCGAGGATAGAATCCAGCGGGCAGGTGCACACGTCAGCGCCAACTTCCGCACATTTCACAATATGGAGGGCGTTACGGATAGAAGCGGCCAGTATCTCTGTTTTAAAGCCCTGCAGGGTATAGATCTGTGAAATCTGCGCAATGAGTTCAACGCCATCCCAGCTGCTATCGTCGATACGACCGATGAACGGGGATACGTAAGAAGCGCCGGCTTTAGCCGCCAGGATCGCCTGACCGGCCGAGAATACCAGCGTACAGTTAGTTTTAATACCGTTGTCTGTAAACCATTTGATGGCTTTCACACCGTCTTTGATCATCGGCACTTTCACCACGATGTTCGGGTGAATGGCAGCCAGCTTTTTACCTTCTTCAACAATGGTTGCGAAGTCGGTAGACAGTACTTCTGCGCTCACGTCACCGTCCACGATTTCGCAGATTGCTTCGTAGTGCTTCAGGATGTTGTCCGCGCCGCTGATGCCTTCTTTAGCCATCAGAGACGGGTTAGTGGTTACGCCGTCGAGAATGCCCAGATCGTTTGCTTCTTTTATCTGTGCCAGGTTAGCGGTATCAATAAAAAATTTCATGATTAAATTGGTTATATGTTTCCAAATGTAAGAATAAAGATAAAATTGCTAAACTGTTATTTCAGCTGTTTCACGTGGAGTACCGTTGTAGATTTAATTATTTAGAGCGAGGATGCTACTGTAAGCGGGCGAATGCCACTAAAAGGAAAAAAAAGTGGCAAGTTACTTACATCGCACCGCTTCAACCGCCTACCCTTGCTACATTCCTGTCCTGGGGGATTCAGCAGGAGCTGGTCGTATAAGACTTGCCGATGCAAAGGTAAGTATTAGTTAACAATAAGCAAATTTAAAACGTGCGTTTTGAGAATTATTTTCCAGAACGTACGACAGCAAAGAGTTTCAACCGATCACTGTTTCTTCTTCTTAGTGGGTTGCTGCATATCCTTTTCACTTTTGATGAGCCCGGAAAGGTCTTCCGGCCCTTGTTTTACGGGAATGGCAGTGCTGATTTTCATATCGGAGTTCAGGCGATACACTGCATCCACATAAATCTCTTTCGTGGTAAAATCATTGCGGTCGAGCAGGATGTCTTGTCCGTGCAACTCCGCGCCCCGTACGGCAAAGCGCACACGAGCCGTGTCCAGCGGGAAGATGCGTCCGCTGCTGTAAATACCCTCCACATTCACGTAAAAATATTCACCACGCTTGAGGCTGTCTGTATATTGACGAAAGCGAATGCCGGTAAGATAAGGCAACTGCAACTCCACTTTGAACTGTTGTCCCGGCGCTTCTCTCAAACTCACGGTAAACTGCGCCAGGTAACGCTTTGGGCGTAATGATGCACGGTTAAAATTGAACTGCCCGTTCCGGAATGTACCATCGTCCGTTTGCACATTGATCTGGTTCCAGCGGATGGTGCCGCCGGAAAGTCCCACTGTAGCCTTGCTCTGCCCGTTCTGATAAAACACTTCAAAACCCACCCGCGCCATATCATATAATTCGGCCACCGCGGACGAATCGTAATATGCGATCACTTTTTCTATCCGCTGCTGCGATTTCACAAGCGCCGGCAAAGCCAGCAGGGCCAGTACATTCAGGAGTTTGCTGATCATATGCAATTAAAATCTAAAATCATTCCAATTTTCCTGCTGCTTGATGCTCCGGATTTTTATTTTATTTTCACGCAATTATTCAAAAATAATGGCGCTACCGCAACATACCGACGCAAACTTACGCTACCAGCAACAGGTGGACAATTCCCGCAACTATGTATTGCCTTTCATTCAACAGGAGATGCCCGACCTGAAAGGTCTCCGCGTCATGGAAATCGGCTGCGGCGAGGGTGGCGTACTCACGCCGTTCCCGGAAATGGGCTGCCAGTGTGTGGGGGTAGACCTCTTTCCCGAACGCATTGAATTAGCGAAAGGATTTTTGCAGCAATACCGGATAACGGCCAGCTGCAGCTCATAGCGAAAAACATATATGATGTTGATTTTATGGGCGAGTTCAAAAACGCTTTTGACCTCATCATCCTGAAAGACGCTATCGAACACATTCCCGATCAACATAAACTCATTGCTTACCTCAAAGACCTGCTTTCCGTACGCGGACAGGTATATTTCGGTTTCCCTCCCTGGTACATGCCACATGGCGGTCACCAGCAGATTTGCCAGAGCAAGGTGTTAAGTTTCCTGCCATGGATACATGTGTTACCCCGGCCGGTATACCGTGGACTGCTGCGCATGTTCGGCGAGCATCCTTCCACTATCCGGAACTGATGGAGCTGGTGGATACCGGCATTACCATCGAACGGTTCGAGAAGATTTCGAAGCAGGCAGATTTTCGCATCACGCAGAAAAAATACTACCTGATCAATCCTATCTACAAGTATAAATTCAACTTAAAACCGCGCGAGCAATTCGGCTTTATGAAGGGCATCCCGTTTGTACGGAACTTCTTCACTACCTGCATGTATTACCTGATCAAACCTAATCACTAACTATTCCATATTTCCCAGCTGGCTTCTGCCTGCAGGATCAACATTTCGTGACCATTTTTGATGGTGGCGCCTTTATCCGCGCCCTTTTGCAGGAACAATGGTATGGCGGGGTTGTACACCAGGTCATATAAAAGATGGCCGGCGGTGATATGCTCATATGGAATGGGCGGTGCGGCATCTACTTTTGGATACATGCCGAGCGGCGTGGTATTGATGATCAACTTATATTCATTCATCATCTCCGGAGTAAGCGATTCGTAAGCGATCGCGGTGTCGGAGGCGGTACGGCTTACTTCTGTAAAGCCGATGTGCAGCTCCTTTAACACAAACTTCACTGCTTTGGCAGCGCCGCCGGTACCTAACACCAACGCTTTATTGTGCTGTGGTTGCAGCAAGGGTTCCAGCGAGCGCCGGAAGCCGATTACATCGGTGTTATAGCCCTTCAATTTTCCATCTTCTCCCAAACGGATGCAATTAACGGCGCCAATGGCTTTCACGGCATCGCTTACATCGTCTAAAAAAGGAATCACTTCCTGCTTGTAAGGAATGGTCACATTAATACCTTTAAGCTCGGGCTGTTGCTGCCACAGGCTGGTAAAGGCCGAAATATTTTCCAGTGGAAAGTTATCATAAACGCATCCCTGGATATTTTCCCTGCTGAATTTCTCCGCGAAAAACCTTTGGAGAACGAGTGGCTTAAAGGGAAACCGATCAATCCGTAAACTTTCATAATGTGCAATTAAAAGAATGTCCGCTATAGTAAGCGTAAAGCTACTACAGCGGACACGATAAAACGAATAGTATCTTAATTAGTCCTTGTTATCGAGGAAGAGATGGAAAGTATCGCCCCTTAAACCAATACGCATGGCTTCGAGGGAGATCATTTCGTGAGGCGCGAGGTTACCGAGGTTTACGTTGCAGCCGCACAGCTCCGGAAGTACAGTTGTTGCGCTTTCTGAGGTGCTTCCCAGATGATCTTTTCAGCGCGGATCTGTGTCAGGATTTCCTGAACCAGTCCTTCACGTACTTCACCCGAGCCGCGGTAGATACCTACGTTACCGCTTTCGCGGGCTTCGGCAATCACGTAAGTGGCGCCGGCTTCCAGTTCCGCGCGCATCAATTCGATCCATTTATAAGGAGGAATAATGTGTTCAGCATCTTTGGAACCTACTTCGCTCAGCACGGTGAATTTCTTCGCCAGCTTCTCGATATAACCGCATTTTTCGGTGTGGGGGATAGTGATGGAGCCATCAGACACCTCTACGTAACTGATATTATAGTCGTTCAGCACTTTCACATAATCATCAAACTGGTTGCGGATGAGGAACGCTTCGAACAGCGTGCCGCCAAAATATACAGGGATGCCTGCAGCTTGGTACAGTTCAATTTTTTGACGAAGGTTAGGCGTTACGAATGACGTCCCGAACCCGAGCTTCACAATATCCACATGAGGGGCAGCTGCTGAGATGAAGTTCTTTGCTTCCTCGAGGCTAAGGCCCTTGTCCATTACCATTGTAAGACCGAAATTACGTGGCTTAGCCGTTCTTTCCGGGATTTGTGTAAGATTAAAATTCATTTGCAACATAGTTTATCTTCTTAATGGTCAGTCGTAACCCATCATTAAAGAGCGTCGGCCGTTAAATCCAAAATAGGTTTTTCCAGAAAACCGCCGCAAAAATAAGAAGTAAACCGAATTGTGAGGGAAGAAATTAGACGAGGGCTTAAAATCCTGCGATCAACGTTTTTTACGGTACCGGGAAATAAGGTCGACCACAGCGGTATGCTGGAGGATGGACGGGTCCAGTTCCACCAGCTTCTTCACCTGGCGGGGCGCGAGTTGCAGCGCGTTTTCCAGCTGCAGCAGCCCTTCTTTTGTTTTGCCTTCGGCGATGAGGATGCCGGCGCGATAGTAGGCAAACACAGGTTTACGGCCCAGTTTCGCTTCCGCTGCTTCAAGCTGTGACAGCGCTTCCTCGTAGAAGCCAGCCACGTACAGGCCGCGGATCAGCTCCTGCCAGGCGTGGGGACTGCTGGGACGGATGCGTACCGCGTTTACGAAGTGGATCAGCGCGTCCTTGGTACGGCCTTGTTCGAGATAACACTCGCCAAGTGCCATATTATATTCAGCGCTTTGTTTATTTATTTTGATAGCCGTTTGCAGGGATTTGATCGCATTGTCCCAGTTAGCCTCTGTCATGTAAGCCACCGCTATCTTATAATACAGCTTATCGTCGTTCGGGCTTAAATGAGAGGCTTTGCGGTAGTAATAACGGGCCTGGGTATACTTGCGCTGCCTTTCGTAACAGTGACCAATGGCTTCATAGATCACATCTTCCGGCTTGGCAATTTCCGTGTGTTTGGACAATACCTCGATAGCTTCGTTGTACTTACGCAGGCGAATAAACGCGTCGCCCATGTTGCGGTACGCGTAGTCGAACTTTTCGTCGATGGCTACCGCATACTGATAAGCATCAATAGCTTTTTCATACAGCTTCAGGCCCTGGTAGGCCGTTCCCAGGTTAAACCAGGCCAGCTGGTTGTAAGGGTGCTCGTTGATGATACCATTGTGCAGGCGGATGCTTTCCTCGTTCCTGCCGGTAAACTCCGTCCAGAAACAGATTTTATGCAGCGCCTCCTCGTTATTGGGATCGTGTTCCAGTAATATTTTCAGGCAATCGAATACCTTTTCGAATTCTTCCCAGTCGTCGTATACATCCGCCAGTTCCAGCAGCAATTCCGTACGGTCTTCCCCATCGAAGTGGTCGATCTGTTCCTCCAGCACACGGGCCGCCTTTTCGTGCTGGTTCATGGCCAGGTACACGTCCGTTTTCAGAATATACAGGTTGATGTCGTTACTGTCCAGCACTTCCGCTTTGTCCAGCAATGCCAGTGCCTCTTTATATTTTTTGGTTTCGATTAAAAGCCCGGATTTTTTCAGGAGCAGCGTAGAAGAGTAGGGAAACTGCTCGATGGCCAGTTCGGCCGCATGAATAGCGTTAATCAGCTCATCATGCTCATCGTAATAGTCGATGATCTGTTCAAACGAATCCTCATCCAGAAAAGAGTGAGCCCGGCCCGCCACCAGATTTTCATACTGCTGAAGCAGGTCCCTCAAGTCTTCAAAATCCTCGTTAAACTCGTTAAATGATGGGAAATCGTGATTCATTAACGTAAATATAGGGCAAAATCAACCTGCCACCAAAACTGTCAAAGCAATCACCCGAAAAGTTTTTAACATTTTTTAAGGATTTTTGTGGATTTCCGTTAAGGATATGTTACGAATCCGAAAAAGTCGTATATTTGTGTAGCAATTAGTGTTGCAATGAAAAGGATTCTATACATAACGCAAACGTTCACATTGTCTTGTGTTCTCTCCACCCTTCTTATTTTGGGTGCGTTGAAGGCATCTGCCAATGATGAAGGCTTTATTTCGGATGACGATAAGAGCAAGGCGGCCAAGAAAACCGAGGTCAACCTGAGCTTTACGGCTGCGAAAAAAGGCCTGAGCCTCGATGCCGGGTTTAAATACAGCGGCATCCTCAATTCCGAGTTTAAACTGATCGACAATAACACCGTAAATGTTAAATCGATCATGACTTATAAGAAAGGTAATGTTACTTACGTAGTGCCTTACTCTTTCCAGGTACCGCAGCAATCGGGTGGCAATAAATACCATCAGCTGCAGATTAACCTGCCATTACGCAGAGGATAATAGTGTTAGAAAATAATATTTTAAGAGAAAAGCTGCCGGGACCCGGCAGCTTTCTTTTTTGTGTTAAAACGCGAAGGATAAATAATAACTCCGGAGAAAAGCTGCGAGACCTCATTTTAAGTAAAGAGGCTGACCAAAAAGTAATGGTCAGCCCTAATTTTATTCGGGACCTCATGGACACCTTCTCCAAGCCTTCATTTTACTTTTTGGTCAGCCCCTCCATATTATTCTCTTAATTTTTTCAATTCATCGGGACTGATCTCCTTATACCCGGCAGGCACATCAAACACCGATGCTGGTACCGGACTAAGATCTATTTTAGTCGCGATCACCTTCATCCTGGTAGAGGGGCCGGAGATGATTTCAAACTCGAGCGGAATACCCTGCAGGTTCATAAAGCGGCGGTTATACAGGCGGTTTTCAGGCAGCAGGTCGGGCGAGTAATACACTTCGAACGTAGTACCATCTTCCATTTTGCCGATCGAGCGGCGGCACTTGTATCCCAGTATCTCCTTCACTTCTTGCTGATCCGTAAACTTGATACTTTCGTAATGACGCGTTTCTTTCTCGTAGGCGGTCTTATCTCCCACGATCTTGTATTTATCGCCATGCCGGTCTACCAGCGTAATCATCGTTCGCTTTTTACTATCCAGCAGGTAGGTATAATTCACGATATTCAGGTTCATATCGATACGACTGGATTCGCCGCGGATGTACTGGGTTAAGGTGCTGTTGGCCAGCAATGCATCCATTTGCAGCTGTTCGGGTGGCAAATCGATCCTATAGTTGATACGCGCGTCCGAGAACGTACGCTGGGCGCGCAACGCCGTCGGCACGATCAACCCGATCGCCATTAACAGTTGTAGTACATGTTTTTTCATGGTGCGTCAGTTTCATAGGGATTCAGGTGAAAAATGCAACCGGGTTTACCAACCCGGTTTTTCTTTATGAAGAAACGCCCTGATGCCCTCGCGGCAATCGGGATGTTCCCTTGTAAGCGCGTTGATCTTTGCCGCCTCTTCCAGTGCCTGTTGCATCGGGAGGTCCAAAGCATTCGCGACCAGTTTTTTGGTGAGTGATAACGAATTGGCCGAAGCCCCTGTACATAAATCCTCCGCCAACTGCTGCACCAGGTCATGTATCTGCCCCGGGGCCGCCACACCGTTGATCAGCCCCATCTGCACCGCCTGTTCCGCACTGATCAACTTACCTGTCAGCATCAACGCTCTGGCCCTTCCCTCTCCTATCTTTCTTACCAGGAATACCGACACGAGCGCCGGTACAAATCCTATCTTAACTTCTGTATATCCGAACTTGGCGTCGGGTACCGCATAACTCAGATCGCACACCGTCGCCAGGCCACAACCGCCTGCAATCGCATGCCCTTCTATCCTGGCGATCACCGTTTTTTCGTGGGAATAAATGAGTTGCATCAACTCCATCAGTTGCCGCGAATCGGCCAGGTTCTCCTCGTAGGTATTCCGCTGTAGTTGTTGCAGGTACTCCAGGTCGGCCCCCACACAAAACGCCTCACCGTTTGCAGCCAATACGATCACTTTTACCGCACTGTCTTTGCCGGCTTCCGTAAATGCCGCTATCAGCTCTTTTACCACACCATCGTTCAGCGCATTGCGCTTATCGGGCCGGTTGAGCGTGATGGTGGCGATCCGGTTAACCACTTCGTAAGTAATGAACGACCAGGACATGGGTTGTTTTAACCAAAAATAAGGGAATTATGCATATAACAATGGCCGCTGGTGTAAAGGAGGCACGCGGAAATAACCGGAACCTGGGAAGGCGCCATGGCAGGCACTTTGATGGTTCAGCGCGGCAAAAAACTTAAGTGTTATTAAATAACTGCCGCATAAAAAAACTCCGTGGAAGCACCTGCCACCACGGAGTTTCAACGATTTTATCAGCCTGAAAATTAATGGGCTACCTCGGTAATTACCTGTCCCACGGTGCCACTCGGCATCTGGATGCGCAGCATGGCTGCAACAGTGGGGGCAATATCCGTCATATGCGTGGTACGATTGGTTTTACCGGGCTTAACACCCCAGCCCATCCATACCAGCGGAATATGTGCATCGTACGGGTTCCATACACCGTGTGTAGTGCCGGTTTTACCGCCTGCGATGAAGCCTGGCTCCGGGGTAAACATCACATCGCCGCTACGCTGTTCATTGTAACCGTTCGTCACCATATCCTTAATTGGCTGCGGCAGGCTGCCTGCACCAATACTGGTGAGGTCGAAGGCCGTTTGTACACCCGGCATTTTTTCAGCCCGGTGATGATATAATCTTTTACATCGGCCATTTTCGCTCTGGTGATGGCTGCATGATCCAGGTATACTTCATAGTTGTCGCAGTCCAGGATGGCTTTGGCAATGCCAAACTCCTTCTGGATACCCGCATTCAGCGTTCTTACAAACTCGCCGGTGCTTACGGTACCGCCGTGCATTTTATTCTCGGTGCTGTAGGCCGGAACATGCGCTACCCCATGATCGGCCGTAATGAAATACAGCCACTGTCCTTTACCTACTTTCTTATCAAGATAATTAAAGAAATCGGCCAGGTCTTTATCCAGGCGCAGGTAAGTGTCTTCTGCCTCAATGGAGTTAGGCCCAAACTGGTGGCCTACATAGTCGGTAGAAGAAAGACTTACGGCCAGGAAGTCGGTTACTTCGCCATTACCCAGCTTATCTGCTTCTATAGCAGCTTTTGCGAAGTTGAGCGTATAAGTATTACCAAAAGGCAGGCTGGCCAGTTGACCAGGACCGGCTACCTTATGAGGGAAAGCGCTGGTCGGCTCGCCTTTGAATTTGCCTTCGTAGGGCTTATCGTCGGCGGTGCTCAATACGTAGCTGTTAATGGGATACAACGTATTCCAGGGTTGTGCGGTATATTGCTCAGGCAGTTTCTTATCGTTGAACTGATTTACCCACTCCGGCAGGGCGTTCATGTAAAAAGTAGAGGTAATAAACTTACCAGCGCTGCCGTCGTACCAGTAGGCAGCGTTCGCGGTATGCCCCGCGGGCAAAATGGCGCCACGGTCTTTAATAGCGATGCCTACCGTGCGACTTTTGTAGTTGGTCGCAATACGCAACTCATCCGCTACGGTGGTTACAAGCATGTTGTTCGGGCTCATTTGTCCCGCTTTGGAGTTGCTGCCTACTGTAGTCACCGTAGTATCTTCGGCGCAATACATTTCGCGGTTCAATTTACGGTCGTACCAGCCGTTTCCGATGATACCATGTACTGCAGGAACCGAGCCCGTGTATACGCAGGTATGGCCACAGGCTGTGATGGTGGGTGTATAAGGAATTAAAGTATTCTCGCAGGTAAACCCTTCTCTCAATAATCTTTTAAATCCGTCGTTATTGTAACGGTCGTAGTACCGATAAAGGTAGTCCCAACGCATTTGGTCCACCACCATGCCAACAACGAGTTTGGGTCTTGCTACAGATTTCGGGCTCTTCGAACTGACGTGATTGATTGTACTGGGCGACGTGGCCTTCTGGGCAAAGCCGGTACTGCTGAGTAGCAGCAGTGAGGCCGCCCAAAAAATGTTTGATCTCATGATTACCAATAAAAATGACTGCTTTGTAAAAAAAGGTTTATCAAACAAAAGTAACCTAAGTTTACAAAAAATAATATTTTAATACCTTTGCAGGGCGATTGATCATATTCAATTAAAAATTCATTAACGTCATATCATGGATATATTCGAGAAACTAACTAGAAATCTCGGTCCTATCGGCCAACACTCGGACAGAGCACATGGGTACTTCGCTTTCCCCAAACTGGAAGGTGAGATTGGGAATCGTATGAAATTCCGGGGAAGGAGAAAATTGTCTGGAGTCTGAATAACTACCGGGCCTTGCCAACCACCCTGAGATTCGTGAAGTGGACGCTAAAGCGGCGCAGGAATTTGGCATGGGTTACCCGATGGGCGCCCGCATGATGAGCGGTAACTCCAACTACCACGAGCAGCTGGAAAAAGAACTTTCCGAGTTCGAAAAGAAAGAAGATACGGTTCTTGTTAACTTCGGTTACCAGGGCATCATGAGTGCTATTGACGCACTTTGCGGCCGTCACGATATTATTGTTTATGACGCGGAAAGCCATGCTTGTATTATCGATGGCCTGCGCCTGCACCCCGGCCACCGGTATGTGTACAAACACAACGACGTTGCCGATTGCGAAAAACAGCTGAAACGTGCCACTGAGCGTATTAAAGAGAACGGCAACAACGGAGGTATCCTTGTGATTACCGAAGGCGTGTTCGGCATGGGCGGCGACCAGGGGCAAACTGAAAGAGATCGCTGCACTGAAAAAAGATTATGAATTCCGTTTGCTGGTAGACGATGCACATGGCTTCGGCACAATGGGCAAAACCGGTGCAGGCACCGGCGAAGCGCAGGGCGTGCAGGACGAGATCGATCTGTACTTCTCCACTTTCGCTAAATCAATGGCCTCCATCGGTGCGTTCATCAGCGGCGACCGCAACATCATCAACTACCTGCGTTACAATATGCGTTCGCAGATCTTCGCGAAATCACTCCCGATGCCGCTGGTACTGGGCAACCTGAAACGCCTGGAAATGCTGCGTAACCGTCCGGAACTGAAAGCGAAACTGTGGGAAAACGTAGCGAAGATCCAGCAGGGTCTGCGCGACAGAGGTTTCGACATCGGTCATACTGATTCTCCCGTTACGCCCATCTACCTGAAAGGTGATATTCCCGAGGCCACTGCCATGTGCCTGGACCTGCGCGAGAACTACAACATCTTCTGTTCTATCGTGGTGTACCCTGTAATACCTAAAGGACAAATCATCTACCGCATTATCCCTACGGCTACCCATACCGACCAGGATATCGAGGAAACCCTGAACGCTTTCAGCGAAACTAAAAAGAAGCTGGACGCGAAAGTTTACCAGGTAGCGGAAATTCCTGTCGTATAAAACAGCAATACCTGCAAATAAATGAGAGGGGGCTATGGCTTCCCTCTTTTTTTTGTGGATGAGGAGCGTTAGTTTATGCATAAAAAAAGGGCTGAATAAATTCAGCCCTGGCAAACAAATCGTTCTTTCACTAGGTGTAATACTAGCTTCTCATTAGGATTGGTACTTTTTCTTTTCATTAGGACATGGTAAACGTCTTCATATTTAGGATACGGTATAAAACGTCGTTCATTAGGACATGGTAAATATCTTAATATAGGACTTCATAGAAAGTAGGAATACCAAGTACTCCAAATAAATAATGTATAAATATTTTCTATGTATTTCTGATTGGAAAATTCTCAACTCCAACTCCCTACATTATGCATCAGCACTTGTCTCTCTCGCACTATTCAAAAATAGATCACTTCTCTCGTATAACAATAACACCAACGTTGTATTTTGTTAATAAGTTGTTAAGCGATCATTAACATCCTACACAATAAGTAGCTTTTGATTTGAAAATCACGAAAAAACCGGGTGAATTAAGGCGTTTTTTTGAATGATTTGCGTTATTAACAATCTGTGGATAACCCCATCAAAGCTAAGCCAGATAAGGCCTTGAGCCCGTTTATGCATTTTTTACGTGGATATCTCCCGCGAAACCCGCAATTGTTATTCGCTATTAACAAATTAACGCCTATTTGCAGGGATTGGTTTGCTGGATGACGGGGTAATTTGTTAAGGAATGTATAACACGTATTGTTCAAATGGGGTATGGATGGAAGATACGGATAATGAGAAAAAGAAGATAATATGAGGTAAACGGTAAGATCGAAAACCGGGTTCCATATTTAATTGGCGCAGATACCCTTAAAACCGCTAAAAAACCGAAGTATGCAACTGATACTTTAAAACGCAAAAAGGGCCGGAATACCGGCCCTTTTTGCGTTTTAAAGTTAGAATGCTAGTGCTCCGGGTGTTGCTCTATCGCAGTATCGTATTTCTTCTTCCATTCGTTAACCGTACCCCAGTTCTGCTCGTTTACGACAATGCTGTCGCCTTTCACTACACCGATTTTCTCGTAACGCACGCTGTTTTCAGATGCGTCTACCAGGGTGTGCAGCAATGCCTCGAATTTCTCGCGGTCGGCAGGACTAACCGTTACTACCACGCGGCTTTGAGATTCGCCGAACAGGTAAGCGTCTTTACGGAAGTGGTCGTTGGTTTTGATTTCGAAACCAAGTCCACGGTGCATGCCGCTTTCCAGTACGGTGGTGAACAGACCGCCTTCGCTTACGTCGTGGGCAGACTGTATCAGGTTTCCTTTAATCAGCTTGGCGATTGCCTGCTGCAGCTGGAATTCCTGTTCCAGGTCGAAGTGCGGCGCCGGGCTAAATTCCTCACCAATGATTTTGTGCAGGTACTCAGAGCTGTTAATATCATTATAAGAACGGCCTACCAGGTAAATCAGGTCGCCTTCATTTTTAAAATCGAGGGTCATGCGGTTTTCGAAGTTCAGCACGCCCACCATCCCGATGGTCGGGGTTGGGTAAACGGGACCGTCGGGGCTCTGGTTATAGAAGCTCACGTTACCGCCGGTAACGGGCGCATCGAACTTGCGGCAGGCCTCGCCCATACCTTTCAGGGCGTATACGAACTGGTAGTATACTTCCGGATCGTAAGGGTTACCGAAGTTCAGGCAGTTGGTAACCCCAACTGGCTCGCCGCCGGAACAAACGATGTTACGTGCTGCTTCCGCTACTGCGATCTGCCCGCCTTTCTGCGGATCAGCGTACACATAACGGCTGTTACAATCGGTCGTCATCGCCAGCGCCTTTTTAGTACCTTTTATCACTACGATAGCCGCATCGCTGGGCGAGTTGGTAGAAGCATTCGCCGTACCTACCATGCTGTCGTACTGCGTATAAACCCAACGTTTAGATGCGATGTTAGGCAGCTGGATCAGCTTTTCGGCCGTATATTTCAGATTAGTGACATCGGGTACGTTCAGGATATTGAACGCTTTGATTTTTTCGAAGTACGTAGGCTCTACATAGGCTCTGTGGTACTGGGGTGCACCGCCGCCGAGCACCATGCTCTCTGCGGGCAGATCTGCTTCCAGCTCTCCGTTCATATAGAACTTCAGGGATGGATCTTTGGTTACTTCACCGATCTGTACACAGTGGAGGTCCCACTTATCGAAGATGCGCAGCACTTCTGCTTCGCGGCCTTTCTTAATAACGATGAGCATACGCTCCTGGCTTTCGCTCAGCAGCATTTCCCAACCTTTCATGTTCTCCTGGCGGGTAGGTACTTTATCCAGCTGGATTTTCATACCATGTTCGCCTTTAGCGCTCATTTCCGCGGTGGAGCAGGTGATGCCTGCTGCGCCCATGTCCTGCATACCTACCAGTGCGCCGGTCGGGATAATTTCCAGGCAGGCCTCCAGCAGTTTCTTTTCCTGGAACGGATCGCCCACCTGTACTGCCGGCAGGTCCTGCGCGCTTTCTTCTGTAATGTCCGCAGAAGCGAAAGAGGCGCCACCGATACCGTCTTTACCGGTAGCGGAACCCACGATAAATACCGGGTTGCCTTCACCGAAAGAGGTAGCGGAAACAGTTTGACCAACTTTTACGATACCAACGCTCATAGCGTTAACCAGCGGGTTGGTGCTATAACAGTCTTCAAAATAAACCTCACCACCCACGGTCGGTACGCCGAAGCAGTTACCATAGTGGCTGATGCCGTCTACCACACCTTTTACCAGGTGCTGTGTTTTCTTATCTTTAATATTACCAAAACGCAGGGAATTCAGCGTGGCAATAGGGCGCGCGCCCATGGTGAAAATATCGCGGTGAATACCACCTACGCCGGTTGCGGCGCCCTGGAAGGGCTCGATCGCCGAAGGGTGGTTATGTGATTCAATTTTAAATACAACGGCGTAACCATCGCCGATGTCTACCAGACCCGCATTCTCTTCGCCGGCCTTTACGAGCAAACGGTTGCCATCGCGGGGCAACGTCTTTAACCAGACGATAGAGTTCTTATAGCTACAGTGTTCACTCCACATTACAGAGTACATGCTCAGTTCTGTGAAATTGGGCGTACGGCCTAAAACGGATTTTATTCTCTCAAATTCATCTGCGGTAAGTCCCAGCTGTTCAGCCGTTTCTACGGTAGTGGTTTGCATGTATGTATACGATTTTAAAAGAAGATGCAAATCTACATGCTTTTATTCCAATAGACAAGAAACAGGGCATTTGTGACAAGAATCTAATGAAAGGAGAAATTCCCTTCATTTTTTATGCCGATAGCCCACAAAACCCGTCGATTTTCAAGTCTTTCAGAAATGCTTGAAAATCAAATACATCATATATACATTAGCAATTTTTTAATGTATCAGTTTTGAGGAATGCACTCCTCGGTTTTTTGGCCAAATTTCAAAAAAGCAGCCTTTTACCATTAAACTGCAATATTTCGGTTAAAAAAGTTTAATTCTTGCATTTTCAGGATAAGAAGCGTTTTTTTGTAGAAAATTATTCACAGCATGCAATCTTTACGTTTTACTGCGCTGGAAGGCTTAACCGGCGTGGATGTTAAAATCAAACCAGAACTCAACGGCAAGATCACAGATGTTTTCGGTAGTAATGTGTTTTCGGGCAGAACAATGCGCGAGCACCTGAGTGACGAGGCCTACAAAAGCCTGATGAACTCAATTAAGGCTGGAGCTAAGATCGAGCGCAAGATGGCGGAACAGATTTCATCAGGTATGAAGTCCTGGGCTATGAAAAAAGGTGTAACCCACTATACACACTGGTTCCAACCCCTGACCGGCACCACAGCTGAAAAACATGACTCCTTCTTTACCCTGAAAAGCGATGGTACTTCCATTGAAACTTTCGATGGAGATGCCCTGGTTCAACAGGAGCCGGATGCGTCCAGCTTCCCGAACGGTGGTATCCGTGCAACTTTCGAAGCACGTGGTTACACTGCATGGGATCCTTCTTCCCCAGCTTTCATTATTGAGCAGGGTGCTGGTAAAACCCTCTGCATCCCTACAATTTTCGTAGCTTATACAGGCGAATCACTGGATTACAAGGCGCCCCTGCTGAAAGCACTGGCTGCACTGGACAAATCTGCAGTGGACGTTTGTAACTATTTCGATAAAAACGTTTCCAAAGTAACTGCAACCCTCGGTTGGGAGCAGGAATACTTCCTGGTAGACGAGGGTCTGGCTAACGCCCGTCCTGACCTGGTAATGTGCGGCCGTACCGTAGTAGGCCACGCTCCTGCCAAAGGTCAGCAGCTGGAAGACCACTACTTCGGCGCCATCCCTGAGCGTGCTTACGCTTTCATGCGCGATTTCGAAGAAGAATCTTACAAACTGGGTATTCCCCTGAGAACCCGCCACAACGAAGTTGCTCCCGCTCAGTTTGAGTGTGCGCCTATCTTCGAAGAAGTAAACATCGCGGTAGACCACAACTCCCTGCTGATGGATGTAATGGCTAAAGTGGGCAAACGCCACAAACTGCGCGTATTGCTGCACGAGAAACCATTCGCAGGCATCAACGGTTCAGGTAAACACAACAACTGGAGCCTTGCTACAGATACCGGTGTGAACCTGCTGGCTCCTGGCAAAACGCCTAAGACCAACCTGATGTTCCTCACTTTCTTTGTAAACACTATCAAAGCCGTACACGACTATAACGACCTGATGCGTGCTGCTATCGCGTCTCCGAGCAACGACTTCCGTCTCGGCGCCAACGAAGCTCCTCCCGCTATCATTTCCGTATTCGTAGGTAAATACCTCGCTGAAGTACTGGAAGCCGTTAAAACCCGCGTAAACAACAAGTTCGACGAACAAGATGAAGCGATCCTGAAACTGGACCTGCACCGTCACATTCCTGAACTGCTGCTCGATAACACCGACCGTAACCGTACTTCTCCGTTCGCTTTCACCGGCAACAAGTTCGAGTTCCGCGCGGTAGGTTCTTCTGCCAACTGTGCTTCTGCCATGACCGTGATGAACACCATCATGGCGAAAACACTGGCTACTTTCAAAACTGAAGTAGACGGTCTGATCGAAAGGCGAGAAGAAAGAAATCGCTATCATGCAAACCCTGCGCAAATACATCGTTGACTCTGAGAAAATCCTGTTCGAAGGCGACGGTTATAGCGAAGAGTGGGCTGCTGAAGCTGAAAAAGAGGTTTGCCTAACGTAAAAACCACGCCTCGCGCACTGGATGCTTACGTGACCGAAAAGAACACTAAACTGTTCATCGAAACCGGCGTTTACAACGAGAAAGAACTGCACGCACGTTACGAAATCCTGCTGGAAGACTACGTGAAAAAGTACAGATCGAAGCCCGTGTAATCGGCGACCTGGCGACCAACACCGTGCTGCCCTGCGCAATTACTTACCTGAACACCCTCCTTACCAACATCAATGGAATGAAGGCTGCAGGTTTCCCTGAATCTGCGTACAAAGCACAGAAACAAATTGCCGAAAAAATTTCTGAACATATCAATGTCATCAGCGAAAACGTGCAGGCGATGATCGAGGCTCGCAAAGTTGCGAACAAATTGTCCGACAGCCGTGAGAAAGCGATCGATTACTGTGAGAAAATCAAAGGCCCGTACTTTGACACGATCCGCTACCACGCAGACAAACTCGAGTTCCTGGTAGATGACAAGATCTGGGCACTGCCCAAATACAGAGAGCTGCTTTTCTTGCGATAAAAAACCGTAAGATTGTTTTGGTGTATGATGGCCCCCGGTTTTCACCGGGGGTTTCTTTATACAACCGGGATCCTAAGACCATCCTAACAGGATCCTAACTAAAACCTAACTGAAACCCCAGTGTTTTAGCGCTATTCAGCTATATTTTAGTTACAGTTAGTTACGCTCCTCTTACAATTCTCTTAGGATGTCAACATGCGTGTTATGACGGTCCCGGGCCACTTCATCTTCCTCCTGGCCAATTTTCCGCCTCTGTAGCAGTCGATCAGGGGAAGCCGGCCAGGCGGGTGGCAATGTTGGCCCAGCAGAACTGTTAAAGTATGTTAATGGATTAAACTTCGCTTTTAAGGCCCGTCTTACTTCTACAAAAACGATAACAACATGAAGAAGATACTGATTACGTTACTCATTGCATCCGCCAGCACAGCAGCTTTCGCGCAGGACAGCGCCCGCAAACACATCAAGCGCGCGCCCATTCAGCAGGACCTGAAACTGGACGAATCGCAAACGGAAAAGGTGAAAGCGATCAATAAGGATTTTATGACCAGCGCAAAAGCTATTCAGAAAGACGATCAGCTGACCAAGGGTGAAAAACGCGCAAAGATGGCCGAGGTGAGCAAACAACGCAGCGAGAAATTCAGGACAGTACTGAATGACGAGCAGTACAGTAAATGGGAAAGTTACCAAAAAGCCACCCGCGAGAAAATGGACGGCATGCGTGCCAAACACGATCGTAAAATGGCCGACGGACGCGGTAAACGCCCGGATAAAAGTCGCCTGGATTTAGGACTGAACGAGGAGCAAAGCAAACAAATGAAAAGCATCAACAGCGAATTCCGTGATAAAGCGGTGGCGTTGCGCAACAATAAAGACCTTTCCGATGCCGATCGCAAAAGCCAGTTTAAGCAACTGCGCGACGACCGCGACAGCAAAGTGAAAGCAACCCTGAGCAGCGAGCAATACGAGAAGTTGCGCCAGCAGGGCAAAAAGCAGCATCATCCGAAAGGCGCCCCCGCCCCGAAGGACGCAGCGTCAACAAATAATTAACTGACAGTTTTTGATAGATAAAAAGTGTTTTAGCTCAACGACGGCTTACTTCGCGTAAGCCGTTTTTTATTCCTCCGTACCCAATAAAATAGCCCAGGCGCGCATGGTAGGCATGCGGTCAAAAATAATTTTGAGCAGGGCCAGTGCGGGAATGGAAATAAACATCCCGCTTACCCCCACACCATGTTGCCGATAAATACGCCCAGTATGGTTACCAGCGCATTGATCTTTACTTTGGAGCCCACGATGCGCGGCAGCAATATATTACTGTCCAACAGGTGAATGATGAATAGCGACAACGCTGCCCAAAAGGCCATGATGCCCGTGTTGGTGGTGAAAGTAACGATTACTGTAAAGATGACGGTCACGATAAAACCGATGTAAGGTATTACGTTAAGCAGTGCCCCAATCGTGCCGAGCAGCATAGCGTACTTTACGCCGATGATGGCCAGCACACTGCAATTGAGCACTGCCACTACAATCATTTCGATGAACAGTCCTACCACGTAACTTTTGATAATGCGGCGGGTATCTTCAATGGCGCCATACACCTCTGTCACATGTTCGCGACGGAAAAGCTTTACCAGGAAGGCAACGAGCGTACGGCGGTAGTACAATAAAAAGAAAGTATAAATGGGAATGAACACGATAAATAACACGGTAGCCGATACAGACGAAAAGGTATTGATCACCATCTGCGCGCCACCGGAAATGCTGCGGTCCGCCAGGTCGTTCAGATATCCCATCTGGCTTTCGGAGCTGATGTTGAAGCGTTTGTCTACCCAGCTGGTGAGCACATCTGCCTCAGCCATCAGGCGTTGTTCGAGCAGCGGAATATCTGCCAGGAAACCCGCCATTTGCATGGACACAAAATAGAGAATGCCACTCATTACCGTGGATAAAAAAGAATACCGAAATGAGTGCGGCAGGCCCCCTTGAGAACCGGATGCGCTCCATCAGCTGCGCCACCGGCAATAGCAAAAGAGAGAACAGGAAGGCGAAAGCCACGGGGGCCAGCACTTCTTTGGTGACCTGCAAAATGAGTACGATCAGCACAAGGCTGAGCAGCACAAGGCTAAGTTTCGTGTAGAAAGGTGGTTTGCGTACAGCGGGTTTCATATCTTAAATATAAGGGGATTCCTTTAGTTGCAATCTGTAATCGCAACAACTTTGCCACGATCGCTGAGATTGGTTACCTGAGGCTTCGGCGCTAAAAGCCGGTACCAGGCGTACCGTATTTCCAATAAAAAAGGAGAACGAATCGTTCTCCCCTATTAATGTATCTCGTTAACCGGCTTATACCAGTTTAAAACTTTCGGTAAATTTGGTGGTGAAATTACCTTTCCGGAAGTCCTCGTTGCGCATCAGCTGCTGGTGAAAAGGAATGGTGGTTTTCACACCTTCGATCACAAACTCGCTAAGTGCGCGTTCCATAGAGTTGATGGCCTCTTCGCGGGTTTGCGCGATGGTGATGATTTTGGCCACCATGGAATCGTAGTAAGGAGGAATAACATAACCGGCGTAAATGTGAGAGTCTACGCGCACGCCATGTCCGCCCGGCGTGTGCAATACGGTGATTTTACCGGGCGAAGGACGGAAGTCGTTGTACGGATCTTCCGCGTTAATACGGCACTCGATGGCGTGCATCTGTGGCGTATAATTTTTTCCGGAAATAGGGATGCCTGCTGCGATCTTGATTTGCTCTTTGATCAGGTCGAAGTTGATTACTTCCTCCGTAACGCCGTGTTCTACCTGGATACGGGTGTTCATTTCCATGAAGTAGAAGTTGCGGTGCTTGTCTACCAGAAACTCGATGGTACCCACGCTTTCGTAATTAATGGCGGAAGCTGCTTTGATAGCGGCATCACCCATTTTCTCGCGCAGTTCGGGTGTCATGAACGGAGAGGGCGATTCTTCAACCAGTTTCTGGTGACGGCGCTGGATAGAGCAGTCGCGCTCGGAGAGGTGACAGACCTTACCATATTGGTCGCCAGCCACCTGGATTTCAATGTGACGGGGCTCTTCCACGAATTTCTCCATGTAGATGCCATCGTTATTGAAAGATGCGCGGGCCTCGTTTTTTGCCATGTTGTAGTTGTTCTCGAGGTCTTCCTCGGCCCACACTACGCGCATGCCTTTACCACCACCGCCTGCAGTAGCTTTGATAATAACGGGGTACCCCATTGCCTTTGCTACTGTTTTCGCTTCTTCCACGCTTTCCAGCAGTCCTTCGGAACCCGGGATTACAGGAACGCCGGCCGCGATCATGGTTTCTTTGGCCGTCATTTTATCACCCATTTTGCGGATCATGTCCGGCGTGGGGCCAATGAACTTGATGCCGTGCTCACCGCAGATCTCAGCGAATTTGGCGTTCTCCGCCAAAAAGCCGTAACCCGGGTGAATAGCGTCCGCGTTGGTAATTTCCGCCGCAGCCATCAGGTGAGGAATGTTCAGGTAGGATTCGCTGCTTTGCGGCTTGCCGATACAAACGGCTTCGTCCGCAAATTTCACGTGCAGGCTGTCTTTGTCTGCAGTTGAATAAACAGCTACCGTTCTAATGCCCATTTCCTTACAGGTGCGGATAATGCGCAGGGCAATTTCGCCACGGTTAGCGATCAGTATCTTTTTAAACATTGTTTTTCGTAATAGGTTAAAAAAGCTAAAAGTTGGAAGGTTGTAAGGGCCAAACCTTACAACCTTCCAACTTTATCCGAAATTTTATGGTTCTACCAGGAACAACGGCTGATCGTATTCTACCGGTGAAGCGTCGTCCACCAGGATTTTCACGATTTTACCACTTACTTCACTTTCAATTTCATTGAACAATTTCATGGCCTCGATGATGCAAACCACTTTGCCAGCGCTTACATCGTCGCCTACGTTTACGAAAGGAGGTTTATCAGGACCCGCGCTACGGTAGAAGGTACCGATCATGGGCGACTTGATAGTGATCAGGTTATCTTTTGCTGCCGGTGCACCTGCTGCTGCGGGCGCCGCCTGGGCTGCCGGAGCAGTAGCTGCTGCAACCTGTGCAACGGGTGGTGCATAAGCCTGTACAGGCGCAACCGCCGGAACCGCTACTATTTGTTGTCCTTCTTCTTTTTGTTTTATCGTAATCTTAAACGTGTCCTGCTCGATGCTCAGCTCGCTGATGTTAGATTTGTTTACCATCTTGATCAGCTCCTGAATCTGTTTAAAATCCATGTAGGCAGTTTTTGGTTTTTAGTAATGAGATAGTTCTGATTGGAAAATGAATACTTGATATGGTAAGATTATTTTACTCTCTCGATATATTCACCGGTTTTGGCGTTCACGCGGATCATCTCACCTTCTTCCACGAACAGGGGCACCATAACGGTAGCGCCGGTTTCAACAGTGGCTGGTTTCAATGTACGGGTAGCAGTATCGCCTTTCATGCCAGGCTCGGAATAAGTTACCAGCATAACAATTTTGTCGGGTAGTTCTACCGACATGTGTTGCTCGGTTTCAGTATTGATAGAAATGGCTACTTCCTGACCGTCTTTAAGAAATTGCGGCGCATCGATCATGTTCTCAGGCAGCGCAATCTGCTCAAATGTTTCATTGTCCATGAAGTTATATCCTGAATCGTCCTTGTAAAGGAATTGGAAGGCTTTCTTTTCTACGCGAACCGGGAAGATGGTATCCCCGGAGTTCCGGTATGCTCGATCGTACGGCTATTATCTACGCCCTTTAATTTAGCCCAAACTTTCGCGGCAGCGCGGGCGGTTTTGTTCTGACCAAACTCTACAACAGAATACAAACTGTTTTCCAGCTTGATGATTAATCCTGTTCTGATATCTGCAGTGGTAGCCATAAAACGGATACTGATTTAAAGTTAAAAATTTACATTAGGATTGCAAAAGTAAAAATTTCTGAATATGAACAAACAAATTTGCCAGAATTAGCACGAAATCACCACATTTTGGGTCAAAACGGGCCAAAAATGGCTGCTCATCCTGCAAAGATAAGGAGGAACACAATGCCCCCGCAAATGCCGTTTTTTTATCGCCGGTTCGGTCGCGATACCTTATATTGCAATAGAGTTAGACTAAACAGGTTGAATTATGAGATTTTTGCGCTTCTTTTTACTGAGTTTCCTCTTTCCGGCTTTCGCCATGGCCCAGGCAGCCTCCGACAAAGCTGCTTATCAACAATATCCGCAGCCGCCCGCCCTTAAGCTCACATTGCCAAACGGACAGGTGACCACCGCCCGGGAGCTTAAAAGAACAAGGAAATGGTGGTAATAGTTTTCAGCGTGGACTGCGATCACTGTAAACACCTGACGACGGATATCATTAAAAACATCGATAAATTCAAAAATAAGCAGGTACTAATGATTACGCCGTTTGGCCCCCAGCCGATGGCACAGTACTACAGCGACTTCAAAATCGCCAACTATCCGACGATTACCATGGCCAGCGAGCCTACCCGTCAGATCATGTATTTTTATAACCTGAAGGAGTTTCCCGGTGTATATTTCTACGATAAAAAAGGGAATCTTATCGAAAAACATTTTGAAGGCGGCGTAACTGCGGCAGATCTGCTGAAATAAACGGCCTCACTGCCGCTTTTTTATTTTCCGCCCGCGTTCGTCCCCGGTTATTAATCATTAAATTTGATTGAATTATTCCCTCACTTTTAAATTTTCAAGATGAAAGTAACAGTTGTAGGAGCAGGTAACGTTGGCGCCACTTGCGCTAATGTACTCGCCCACAGAGATTTTTTACAGGAAGTCGTGTTGCTAGATATTAAGGAAGGTACAGCGGAAGGAAAGGCACTCGACACATGGCAACAGGCACCGATCGATTATTACAGCACCAAGGTAACCGGCGTAACGAATGATTACACAAAAACCGCCAACAGCGATGTGGTGGTGATCACATCCGGTCTGCCGCGCAAACCCGGTATGAGCCGCGATGATCTGATTTCCACCAATGCCAACATTGTAAAATCAGTAACGGAAAATATTACCAAACACTCGCCGGACGCGATCATCATCGTGGTATCCAACCCACTGGACGTGATGACTTATTGCGCGTTCCTGACAGCGAAAAAGGACAGCAACAAGGTTTTCGGCATGGCCGGCATCTCGACACCGCCCGGTACCGGGCTTTCCTGGCGGATGAGATTGGCTGTTCTCCCAAAGATATCCAGGCTATCCTGATGGGCGGCCACGGCGATACAATGGTGCCACTCCCCCGTTACACCACGGTTGCAGGTATTCCTGTAACAGAACTGGTAGCAGGCGATAAGCTGGATGCCATCATTCAGCGCACTAAAGTGGGCGGCGGTGAAATCGTAAACCTGCTCGGCACTTCGGCCTGGTATGCCCCCGGCGCGGCGGCGGCGCAAATGGTAGAAGCGATCGTAAAAGACGAAAAACGCATCTTCCCTTGCTGCGCGTGGCTTACGGGCGAATACGGGCTGAAGGATATTTACCTCGGCGTACCCGTAGTGCTGGGCAAAAAAGGCATCGAAAAAATTATCGAACTGCAACTGAACAGTGATGAAAAAGCACTGCTGAACACTTCTGCGCAACACGTAAAAGAAGTAATGGACGTGCTGGACAAAATGGCCGTTGTAAACGCTTAAAACTGATACAATACAAACTTATCCGAAGAGGGGCTTAGCAGTCCCTCTTTTTTATGCCGATCGGCCACTGAAAAGGGCTTACTTTAACAGAACATTAGGATAGATGTTGCAACATGCATTTAATTACGGCGTAAATTTGTATAACGAAACAAGGCGTAAAAAGGCGCAATATAGGTTTAAGGTTAGGCGATCAAGGGCAGCTTCAAAGGCTGCCTTTGTCTTTTTGCCACCCAGGGCAATGATACCCCGATCTTTACCGTAATCCTCCGTATTTTAATTTATAGAAATGCCCTAACTTTACTCAAGCGTTTGGGGATGAACGTTTGATCTTTCCCCATGAAGGTCAATTTTCGCCGTTCGTTCCAGCGCTTAGAAGGCCAGACACACCCAAAGCATTTGTTATGAAACAAATACTGTTGATGTTGTTTGCCTGCAGCCAGCTACAATTGGCCGGACAGCCGGTCAAAACCTGGAAACTGGACAGGGTGCATTCATCGGTGAAGTTTGCCGTTACGCACATGCTTATTTCAGAAGTGGAAGGTAAATTTTCGACCTTCGACGGATCTTTGAAGAGCGCCCGTCCCGACTTTACGGATGCAGTTATCCATTTTACGGTAGATGTGCTGAGTATTGACACAGATGACGATAACCGGGACAAACACTTGAAATCGGCCGACTTTTTAACGCGGAAGATTATCCGCAGATGCAGTTTAAGAGCACAAAGTTTACAAAGCAGGACGACAACAGATATTTGCTCGAGGGCGACCTGACCATCCGGGGAATTACCAAACGAACCAATTTCAACGTCATATTGGGCGGGCAAACGACCGACAGCCAGGGACGCGTGCACGCCGGCTTTAAGGCTAATGCTTATATAAACAGGTTCGATTATAACCTGAAATGGGATAAAAAAACAGAATCGGGAGGTATGGTGGTAGACAAAATGGTAAATGTTACGCTCAACCTGGAATTTATAAAACAGCCCTGAGGCCCCCGCCATTCATTTTGATTTGGGAAAAACCTGCAAACGTGTTGAATAACACGCGTTTGTCGCCTTATAACTTAAATTGCGCCATATTATTTTTGCTGAGTATGTCTAACATTGAAAAGCTTATTGCTACCAAAAATTTCACTAGCGAACATCACCGTGGCCTGGTAGGCCTCATTTTCGTCGGCAACTGGATCGTAAGCCGGCATCAGACGTTTTTCAAGCAGTATGATATTACCATGCAGCAATACAACATATTGCGCATCCTTCGGGGACAGCATCCCAAAGCCGCCAACATCAATACTTTAAAGGAAAGAATGCTCGATAAAATGAGCGACGTGTCGCGCCTGGTGGAAAGGCTGCGTAAATCGGACCTGGTGGAACGTAAAAGCTGCGAAGTGGACCGCCGTGCCGTAGACGTAAAAATCACCGCCAAAGGCCTTCAGTTGCTGAAAACTATTGACGGTGAAATTGAAAAGTTGGATGACTGCCTTAAATCCTCCCTCAACGAAAAGGAAGTAGTGCAGCTGAATAAATTACTGGATAAAGTGTTGAACGCTTACTAGTCTTCTACGTAATTCAGGTCTTTTCCGAAAGTTTCTTTGATCAGTATCGCTGCAATGAATGCGATAGCAATGCAGATAAGCCCTGTTACAAGACCACTGCGCAGGTACGACATACCAAAAGTGCTTTGCATCGACAAAAACATGATCGAGATCACGTTCAGCATACCGCGTGCGAAGTTCGGTACCGTGGTAGCCGCTGTGGCGCGCATGTTAGTGCCAAACTGCTCGGCAGATACGGTCACGAAAATAGCCCAGAACCCTACGCTGAAGCCCATGAAACCGATAATACTGTAAAAACCGGTAGCGCTGGTGCCGGCAGCACTGAAATACAGCAGGACACTGATCAGCGTGAGGCTGTAAAAGATGTACAGTACTTTTTTACGGCTCTTCATCAGCTGGCTGATGTACCCGCTGGCAAAGTCGCCCAACGTGAGACAGGCGTAACAGATCATAATCGCCTTACCCGGATCGATGCTGCCCTGCACGCCCATTTTTTCGGCGAAGCGGTCGGAGAACGATACCAGGATTCCCACTACATACCAGGTCGGCAAGCCTATCATGATACATTTGAGATAGCGTAAGAACCGCTCTTTGTTGGTAAAGAACTTAAAATAGTTACCCCGGCTGACGCCCGACTGGTGCTCTACGTTTTTATACATACCCGATTCTACCACGCTCACGCGCAGTACGAGCAGCGCCAACCCGAGACCGCCGCCGATGAAGTAACATACCCGCCAGTTTTCGCCCAGCGCTTCAGAAACGAAATAGGCCACCACTGCGCCGGAAATTCCTACACTGGCAACGATCATAGTGCCCAGGCCGCGTTTTTCCTTCGGCAGAATTTCGGACACCAGGGTAATACCGGCGCCCAACTCCCCTGCCAGACCTAAACCAGCTACAAAGCGCCAGATCATGTACCACATGACCGCGTTGTCGCCGCCGATAAGGCCATTAGCGATGTTGGCTACGGAATACAACAAAATAGAGCCGAAGAGTACGGAGAGGCGGCCTTTTTGTCGCCGAGAACGCCCCAGACAATGCCGCCCACGAGGAGGCCGAGCATTTGTACATTAATGAGCTGCAGGCCCACGCTTTCTACCTGTTCGGGGAAAGTCCCAGCGAGGTAAGACTTTTAACGCGAATAATGCCGAACAATAACAGGTCGTAAATGTCTACGAAGTACCCAAGAGAGGCCACGATTACGGCCGCGTTCAATAGGGATACGGCTGGCGCCTTTTCACCAGCCGGCGGAATGAAAGGTTTTGTATCAGTTTTCATATGTGGATGCTAAAAAATTTCTTGCTTAGACGCCCGGGTCGGATGGCGCTTGTCCGTCCGGCCCCACAAAATTATCTTCAGGATGCTGCTGACCTTTTGCTTTGGGCTTGCCGAACACCAGTTTAATGATCACCGGTGCGGTGGTTACCACGATAATCACGATGATGATCAGCTCCGTGTGGTCTTTCAGATTAGGCCATACCTTATCGAGATAATGACCGGCCATCATCATAGAAAATACCCGGAGAAGGAACCAATAATATTATAGAACATGAACTTCTTACGCTCCATTCCTACCACGCCCGCAATAATCGGGGCAAAGGTGCGAACTACCGGCAGGAAACGCGCCCAGAACACCGCTCCGCCACCATGTTTGTGGTAGAAGTCCTGTGCCTGGTAAAGGTGTTTCTTCTTAAAAGGAAAGTGTCTTTACGTTTGAACAACAGCGGGCCGGATTTTTGACCAAACCAGAAACCCACCATATTGCCGATTACACCGGTAACGGCGATCATCGTCATCAGCAAAAAGAAAGGAATGTCGTAAAAGCTCTGGCAAAGGCGCTCGCCGTAAATGCCAGCTACGAACAACAGGGAGTCGCCGGGCAGAAAGAAGCCCACGAAAAGCCCTGTTTCTGCGAACACGATGGCCAGCAGAAAATACAATCCCCCATTATCAATAATCCATTCGGGGTTAAGAATGTGTTTAAAAAAGTCAATGATCTGATCCATGCTAATCGGTTATAATCCCGCGTAATTTATTTGAATGACGAAAAATACACTTTTAAATGTTAAACAGCCGTTATTTTTCCGTTGCGGGCGCGGCCAGCTTGCCTTCCCATTTGGAAACCACGGTTGTTGCCATGGCGTTGCCGATCACGTTTGTAGCCGAGCGGCCCATATCCGTGAAGTGGTCGATGCCCGGGAGCAGGAACAGGCCGGCTTCCGGAATATCGAACATGGCCAGGGTACCGGCAATTACCACCAGCGAAGCACGGGGCACACCGGCCACGCCTTTACTGGTTACCATGAGGACGAGCAGCATCGACATCTGCTGACCGAAATCAAGATGAATACCATATGCCTGTGCGATAAACAGACTTGCGAAGGTCATGTACATCATGGAGCCATCGAGGTTAAAGGAATAACCGAGCGGCAGTACGAAACTTACGATGCGGTTGTCGCAGCCAAACTTTTCGAGTTGCTCCATGGTACGCGGGTAAGCGGCTTCGCTGCTTGCGGTACTAAAAGCCATCAGGATCGGCTCCACCAGGCTTTTGATCAGCGGAAATACCCTTTTCCCGATCACGAGGAAACCTGCAAAACATAATATCAGCCAGAGAATAATCAACCCGGTATAAAACTGCGCAATGAATTTGGCATAGGTAAATAATATATCTGCCCCCAATTTGGCCGTGATGGCCGCAACCGCCGCGAACACAGCGAAGGGCGCGAAGTTCATCACATAACCGGTCAGCTTCAACATGATGTGCGCTACACTATCCATCAGCTTCACCACCGGCTCGCCTTTTTCGCCTATTGCGGCCGTAGCCACGCCGAAGAATAAGGAGAACACCACGATCTGTAATATTTCATTTTCGGCCATAGCGCGGATAAGACTATCGGGAAACACGTGCACCATGAAGTTCTGGAGCGTCATTTTACTTTTTTCCAGTCCCAGGGTGGCGTGCGTATCCGGTAACGGCAGCTCAAGCGCCACGCCGGGCTGCATCACATTCACCAATATCATCCCCAGAAGAGAGAAACAAACGTGGCAGAAATAAACCAAATCATAGTACGGCCACCGATGCGGCCAACGGATTTGAGATCGCCCAATTTAGCCACGCCCACCACCAACGTGGAAAATACCAGTGGTGCGATGATCATTTTGATCAATCGAAGGAAGATAGTAGTAACAATAGAGATCCCATCCGAAAACGATTTAATAGATGCTTCGTCCGGGTACACTTCTCTGTATATCAGACCTGCCGCAATACCCACGAATAAAGCCACGATAATAAAAACCGTTAAACGGTTCGATTTCTTCATACAGTTACACTTTAATTATCTAATTATTAGCGGATATTGATACCCGCAAAATTTCCCAAAAATAAGGTTCTGTCCGAAATATCCGCTGAAATATTGGCTGACAATGGGTTTACAAACTAAACGTCCTGAAAATTGCACAGGTAAACCAAATGTTTAAACACTGTCAATCCCGCCACAGTCCGTAAAATAAAAACACCATTTTTCAATTTAGATGCTATATTTGGCAACACGAGACAGATAAAAATAAACCTAATATCAACATCAACCACACAACAAAATTCTTATGAGCAAGATTTTTGCTAAAAAATCTCTTTCCTTATTATTATCAGATGCGACCGAGTCGGAGAAGGGTTTAAAAAGAACGCTTGGCTCCGGTGCGCTGGTGGCTTTGGGTATTGGAGCGATCATTGGCGCCGGCCTGTTTTCTCTCACCGGGATCGCAGCTGCTGAAAATGCCGGCCCCGCTGTAACCATTTCCTTCATACTGGCCGCCGTTGGCTGTGCTTTCGCCGGACTTTGTTATGCTGAATTTGCCTCCATGATTCCTGTGGCGGGCAGTGCTTATACATATTCTTACGCCACGATGGGCGAATTCGTAGCCTGGATCATCGGTTGGGACCTGGTACTGGAATACGCGCTGGGCGCGGCAACTGTGGCCGTTAGCTGGTCGCGTTACCTGCTGGAGTTCCTGCATAAATTTGGTATTCACCTTCCGCAGAACCTGGTATGTTCCCCCTGGGAAACCCTGAAACTGAGCGACGGTACGGTAATTAACGGCGGCATGTTCAACCTGCCTGCGGTAATCATCGTGGTCCTGCTCTCCCTGCTGCTGATTCGCGGCACCAAAGAATCCGCTACCCTCAATAACGCCCTGGTTATCCTGAAAGTGGCCGTAGTATTGGTATTCATCGCATTAGGCTGGAGCCACATCGATCCGGCTAACTACACTCCTTACATTCCTGAAAACACGGGTAAATACGAACACTTCGGCTGGACTGGCGTTGCCACCGGCGCTGCGGTAGTATTCTTCGCCTTCATCGGGTTCGATGCGGTGTCCACAGCCGCCCAGGAAGCTAAAAATCCTGCTAAAGGCATGCCTATCGGTATTCTTGGCTCGCTGGTAGTTTGTACAATTCTGTACGTACTATTTGCGCACGTGATGACGGGCTTGCTCAACTATAAACTGTTCGCTAACGATGCTAAACCTGTAGCAACTGCCTTCGCGAAAACCGGTTACGACTTCCTGCAGAACGGCCTGATCCTGGCTATACTTGCTGGTTATACCTCTGTAATGCTGGTAATGTTAATGGGACAAAGCCGCGTGTTCTACTCCATGAGCCGCGACGGTCTGCTGCCGAAATTCTTTAGCGACGTTCATCCTAAATTCCGCACTCCCTGGAAAACTAACCTGTTCTTCATGGTGTTCGTATGCCTGTTTGCTGGCCTGGTACCGGTGAGCGACCTTGGCCACATGGTGAGCATCGGTACCCTGTTTGCATTCGTACTGGTATGTATCGGTGTGATGATTATGCGCAAAACAATGCCGGATGTTCAACGTTCTTTCAGAACCCCGCTGGTACCGGTAGTACCGGTCCTGGGCATCGTGGTATGTGGCTACCTGATGTACTCCCTACCCGGTGAAAGCTGGCTGCGCCTGGCGGCCTGGTTGGCTATCGGCCTGGTGATTTACTTCACTTATGGCGTGAAAAACAGCAAAATCAACCAGAAAGGTTAAGTAATCTTATCATATTGAGAAAACCGCTTCCTTCCCGGGAAGCGGTTTTTTCTTTTATATGCCCTAAAACTTTATTTTTGCAAACGCTAATTACCCGTATGCTCCTAACAGGGGCAACGGTCCCTGCAAAAAGCATATACATCATTATCATGGGAAGAATATTTGAAGTAAGAAAGTCCACCATGTTCGCCCGTTGGGACAGGATGGCCAAACAATTTACCCGTATCGGAAAAGATATCGCTATTGCTGTGAAAAACGGCGGCGGAGATCCCGATAACAACCCCGCCCTGCGCAGGTGCCTTCAGAACGCCCGTGGCGTTAACATGCCTAAAGACCGTGTAGAAGCTGCGATCAAACGCGCGGTGGAAGGAAAAGACAAAACTAACTACGAGGAAGTAGTATACGAAGGTTATGCACCTCATGGTGTGGCGGTGATGGTAGATACCACTACCGACAACACCACCCGTACGGTAGCCAATGTACGTATGCACTTTAATAAAGGTGGTGGCAGCCTTGGTAACAGTGGCTCGGTGGGCTTTATGTTCAACCGCCTGGGCGTTTTCAAAGTGAAGAATGAGGGGTTAAACCTGGAAGACCCGGAGCTGGAGCTGATCGACTTTGGCCTGGAAGAAATTGGTGAAGACAGCGAAGGTAATATTATCCTGCGCACAACTTTCACCGAGTTTGGCAACATGGCGAAGGCGCTGGAGGAAAAAGGCATTACGCCGATTTCTTCAGAGTTGCAGCGTATTCCGTTAAATACCGTAGAGCTGAATGAAGAGCAGGCGAAAGAAGTGTTCGAACTGATTGACCGACTGGAGCAGGATGATGATGTGCAGCAGGTGTTTCATAACATGAAGTAGTTGCCACGGCGATATAAAGGAAAGGAGCGGTTGGTGCCGCTCCTTTTTTATTTTGATGAAGAAGTTGGCTAACTCACCACGTTCATAGCCTTTCCCTCCAAAAACGCCTTCACATTCTCAACTGTCACACCCATTAACCGCCGGCGCGCCTCCGTCGTTGCCCGGGCAATATGCGGCGTAACAAAACAGTTCTTGGCTTTTAACAGCGGATTATCCGCAGCAGGCGGTTCTTTTGACAGCACATCCAGCCCCGCTCCCGCAATACGCGCACTATTTAACGCCTCTGCCAGGTCTGCCTCGTTAACCAGCGGTCCGCGGCTCGTATTAATCAGCAATGCAGTGGGTTTCATTACTGCCAACAAATCTTTATTTACAAAGCCTTTGTTCTGATCATTCAGCGGGCAGTGCAACGACACCACATCCGCCTCACGGAAGCATGTTTCCAAATCCGTAAACCGAACACCGACCATCTTATCGCGCTCCGGATGTTTGTGCGATGCAATCACCTCCATTCCAAACGCTAACGCCAACCGTGCCACCGCCTGACCAATCTGCCCCAATCCTACAATGCCCATCGTTTTGCCGCTTAATTCCGTCAGTGGCGCTTTCCAGTAACTGAAATCCTTACTGCTTGCCCATTCCCCGTCACGCACCGTTGCTGCATGACGGCCTACATTAAAACAATACTCCAGTATCAACGAAAAGGTAAGCTGTGCAACAGATGCCGTGCTGTACGCCGGTACATTCGTTACGATCACATTTCGCTCCCGTGCCGCCTGTACATCCACGACATTAAAACCCGTGGCGGTCACGCCTATATATTTCAGCTGCGGTAACGCATTGATTGCCGTCGCGTTCACAATGGCTTTATTCGTTAAAATAACGGCTGCATCCTTACAACGTTCTACCACGTTCTCTTCGGGCGTGCGCTCATAAACAGTTACTTTACCCAATGCTTCCAGCGGCGCCCAGCTCAGGTCGCCGGGATTCAACGTTTGCCCGTCCAATACTACAATGTGCATGCTTATTTACTTTTGTCTACCTCAAAATAAGCAACTTCCACCAAAAACAACGGGCCGTGCAGGAAGCACAGCCCGGTCACCTTATTTTTATGAAATCTAATTAACCAACAAACACTAACAATAACTTAGTTTCTTAAATCGGTTATTCAGCTTATCAATAATAAAAGTTCCATAAGCAGATTTGTAAGTACCGTAGCAATACTTTCCATCCAAAGAAAGATTGTGTTCTTTGCCAAGCGGATGGAGTCCCTCAATTAACCGTACAAAGCGCATCCGCTGTACTTGGCCGCCACATTTTGTACACTTGATTTCTGCGAGTCGTTTGTGTGAAGTTACTATGTTGTCGCAACGTAAACATCTCATGTCCATAGTCAATGGTTTTATTACTGTTGAATGTTAATTTTATATAGCCAGGGGATTCATCAGGGTATAACATTCAAGCTACAATTGGGAAAAGACAGAACGCTGCTGCAATGGTTAGTTTAAAAGGGGGCCACCTTTAAAGATAGCCCCTGATTTCAGCCTATTTAAACCGTCTAAGCAATGTCAAAAGTTGAGTACTGTGTAGTACGATATCGAAGGTATAGAAAGTAAAAAGCAGCGCAATCGTTCAAAAAGTGACAAACGGGGTTTGTATGGTAATGAATAGTTAACAGCAAAACGAACAAAAGTGAACGAGGATAAGTATTTTTATAATTATCTATTTATCAACACTATAAAAAGGCATTTTATGAATGTGACAACGTGAATGGATTGTTAAAAAAAAAGCAAACTCCCCTGAAGTACAAAGACCTCAGGGGAGTGCATTAAATGAATTATTACGATTAGTTTTACTCTTCCATCATCGATACAACTACGGCAACTATATCTTCCACATTAGGTTTAGAGAAGTAGTCGCCATCAGATCCGTAAGCCGGGCGGTGTGCCTGTGCGGCCAACGTCCGGGGCGCTACATCCGGTACCGGTAACCACCCTGCTCCTCAATCACCTGCTGGAACATGAACGCAGTGCCGCCACCAGGTACATCTTCATCAACAAACAGAATGCGGTTCGTCTTCTTCAACGATGCAATTATTGTCTGGTTGATATCAAAAGGCAGCAGCGTCTGGATATCAAGCAACTCCACGGAAATACCCAGTTCATCCAGCGTGTGCATGGCTTCTTCCACCACGCGTAATGTAGAACCATAAGATACGATCGTGATATCGCTACCTTCTTTAATGACATCCACTACACCCAACGGTACGGTAAATTCGCCCAGGTTTTCCGGCATCGTTTCTTTCAAACGATAACCGTTCAGTGATTCAATCATCAGCGCCGGCTCGTGCGCCTGCAGCAATGTATTATACATACCCGCCGCCTGCACCATATTACGTGGCACACACACATGGAACCCACGCAGGGAGTTTATGATCATTCCCATCGGGGACCCGGAGTGCCAGATGCCTTCCAGCCTGTGGCCGCGCGTGCGCACGATGATCGGGCAAAACTGCTTTCCTTTGGTACGGTATTGCAGCGAAGCTACATCGTCGCTCAACGGCTGCAGACCATACAGCAGGTAATCCGGTACTGAATTTCCGCGATAGGACGCAATCCGCGCAAAGCCATGCCAATACCCTGCCCCATGATCGTCAGCTCACGGATACCTGTATCGGAAATCCGCAGTTTGCCATGTTTTTGTTGCAGGCCGGCGAAGCCCTGGTTCACGTCGCCAATTTTACCTACGTCTTCGCCAAAAGCAAAAACATCAGCATTGTTGGAAAACAGTTCGTCAAAATATCGGTTCAATACTTCGTACCCATTGATGACGGTTGGGTTGTCGCCATACACCGCAGGTACCACGGGCACATTCAACGCGGAATTCGCGCCGGTTGCGTGCAGGTAAGTATTGTAATTATCTTTTTCTGTTGCCAGTTGCGCGTCGTAAAACGCCTGCAGGTTTTGCAGGGCTGGCGTTTGCAACTTACGATGGCGCACCAGCACGCTGGCGGCCGCTTTCAATACATCGCGGCGAAGCGGTTCACGGTTGGCCACCAGTTCCTGGCGGGTACGTGCCACAAAATCGGCCCCGGCATTACCCTCTTTAATAACCGCCTGTAACAGTCCGGTAATTTGCGACACTGGCCTTTAATTGGCGTAATATATTTATCCCACGCCCGTTTTTTCGCTTCCAGCACCACCGCTTTGGCTGTCAGCTCAATTTCATGCAAAATAGCTTCATCTGCCAGCGCATTACTGATCAGCCATTGACGGAATTTCAGGTTACAGTCGAAATCTTTTTCCCAGGCCAGGCGCTCCTTGCTTTTATATCTTTCATGAGAGCCGGAAGTAGAGTGGCCTTGCGGCTGTGTGATCTCTTCTACGTGGAACAATACGGGAACGTGGGTTTCGCGTGCTTTACGGATACCTTCTTCAAAAGCTTCGCACATTCCGGCGTAATCCCAGCCCTTTACATTATATATATCCCATCCGTTTGAATCTTCCGATTTACGGAAACCTTCCAGCACGGTGCTGATAGAACCTTTGGTTGTTTGGTGTTTGCGTGGAACTGAAATGCCATAGCCATCATCCCAAACGAAAACCGCTAACGGCACCTGCAATACACCGGCGGCATTAATGGTTTCCCAAAAATGACCTTCCGAAGTAGAGGCATCACCGATAGTGGCAAAGCATACTTCGTTGCCGTTCTGCGACAAGTGGGTCAACCCTTTCAGGTCTTCCACTTCGCGGAACAGCTTGGATGCATACGCTAAACCCAATGCGCGCGGCATCTGGGCGGCAGTAGGCGCCATATCAGTAGCGGTATTTTTCATGGCTGTTAAGGGCAGCCAGTTTCCGTCCTCATCAATATTAGGCGTGGCAAAATGCGAATTCATCTGCCGGCCGGCCGAAAACGGATCGTTCTCAATATCCGGATCCGCATATAACTGCGAAAAGAATTGCTCCATATCCGCAATACCGCTTGCAAACGCGAAGGTCTGGTCACGATAATAACCCGAGCGGAAATCACCAGGATTGAAATATTTTGCCATGGCAATCTGGGCAACCTCTTTCCCGTCGCCAAAAATGCCAAACTTAGCCTTACCCGTCAACACCTCCTTCCTCGCCAAAAGGCTTACTTCCCTGCTTTCGCAGGCGAGCCGGTAATCATTTAATACTTCCTTGCGGAACTGTTCGAATGATAACTGGCTTTCCTTATTCATAGCTAATAGTTCATTGTTTTCTATCATGCCTGTCCGGTTAAAACACAAATGTAAGGAATAATAGTTTGTTCGCTAATGCTTTAGACGTTAATGATACATCCTTTACCACAGCCACTTTTCACTCAAATTATTTATTTTTTTAAGAAGATTTTAATAATTTCTGACGGATCGCAATGTTTTTGGCCGTAAATTTGTTTAAATAGAAATTGAAACCGATTTTGTTTTTAACCAATCGTTTTTAAAAACCACTAAAAAAGATGAAAAAATTTATCTTATCCCTATTTGCAAGCATGCTGTTATCCACAGCGCTTTGGGCTCAGGCTCAGACAGGTGCACCCGCTAATCCGGTTGACACGAAAATCAAATTCACTAAAGAAACTGTTGACTTTGGCAAAACCAAACTCAACAAACCCGTTAGTGCTGAATTTGAATTTGTTAACATCAGCAAAGAGCCAGTGATCATTGAGAACGCCCGCCCTAGCTGTGGTTGCACCACGCCTACCTGGACCAAAGAACCGATCCTGCCTGGTAAAAAGGGTAAGATTACCGCCAATTACAGTGCTAATGCAGTAGGAAAGCAACAGAAGACAGTTTGGGTAAAGCTGAAAGGCGTTGATAGCGATAAAGAACTTCACCTCGAAGGCGTCGTAGAAAACTAATATTCAGTTTTATAAGATCTTGAAAAGCTGCTCCCAACAGGGCAGCTTTTTTATGTGTTTCATCAAAGGGCGCTACCTTTGCACTTCAAAAACTTTCACAAAATCATGCCTACCATTAGCCAGAGAGGCGAACAGATGCCACCATCCCCTATCAGGAAGCTGGTGCCTTTTGCCGAAGCAGCCAAGAAAAAAGGAGTTAAAGTATACCACCTTAACATCGGCCAGCCCGATATCGAAACACCCAAAGCCGTGTTGGATGCCGTGCGTCATTCCGATTTCAAAATCCTGGAATACAGCCACAGTGCGGGTAACGAAAGCTACCGCCGTAAACTGACCGGTTACTACAAAAGTTTGATATCGATGTAAATCACAACCAGATCATTGTAACCACCGGTGGCTCCGAAGCCATCCTGTTCGGCTTTATGGCCTGCCTCGATCCGGGCGACGAAGTAATTATACCTGAGCCTTTTTATGCCAACTACAATGGTTTCGCAGTGGCTGCCAATGTACATGTAAAGCCGATTACTTCTTCTATTGACACCGGTTTTGCCCTCCCTCCCATTGAACAGTTCGAACAGCTGATCACGCCTAAAACCAAGGCTATCCTCATCTGTAACCCGAACAATCCTACCGGCTACCTGTACAGCCGAGAGGAAATGGAAGTGTTGAAGCAACTCTGCCTGAAATACAACCTGTTCCTGTTCTCCGACGAAGCCTACCGCGAATTTTGCTATACCGGTAAGCATATTTCCGCCGCTAATCTCGAAGGACTGGAAAATAATGTGATCCTGATGGACACCATTTCCAAGCGCTACAGCGCGTGTGGTGGCCGTATCGGCGCCCTGGTAACTAAAAACCAGCAGGTGCTGGATGCCGTGATGAAATTTGCACAGGCGCGCCTGAGCCCTCCCAGCTTTGCACAGATTGCCGGTGAAGCCGCTGTAGACCTCCCGGACGACTACTTTAACGAGATTAAAGCTGAGTACCAAAGTCGCCGCGATTTGTTAGTTGAACTGCTGAACAAAATCCCCGGCGTATTCTGCCCTAATCCGGGCGGCGCATTTTACGCGATGGCTAAGTTACCAATCGACGACGCAGATAAATTCTGCCAGTGGATTCTGGAATCATTTTCCTATGAACAGCAAACAGTTATGGTTTCTCCGGCTACAGGCTTCTACGCTACTCCGGGCTTAGGGAAAAACGAAATCAGATTGGCCTATGTTTTGAATAGAGAAGATATCAGTAACGCAATGATTTGTTTGGAAAAGGCATTAGCGGTTTATCCGGGTAGAACCAACAGCTAAATGTTGATTTTTGCCGGTGAGTGTTAAAATAGGATTAAATATTTGTTTAGTCATTTTAAAAACTTGGTGTAAAATCTACACTTTCAGATATAATATTTTGAATTAAAAATAGTTCTATATGAATATTTTAAGCTGAATTAAGAGTTTTTAGACGATAAAATTTGTTTTTTATTCGATTTAGTTCTAAGTTTACATCGTGAAAGAGAGAAAACGAAGATAAATCTGCCAAAATCTACAGATAGAATATATTTTAATACAATTTCTTTAGTTTCCTTCCGGCTTTTACAAAAATTTAACTAATATAATTTTGACAAGTGAAAAAAGGATGGAAATTTGCAGTATAACAAACAAACAAAAGAGTGTGGCTAACTAAAACGTTTTAGCAAATCACTTCAACATATTTTGTATCAGTTTTTCATAACGTGGAATTTATAAAGGCAAACGGCTCCGTTCTCGGGGCCGTATTTTTTTTGTATCGGGCTCTCAAGATATCAGTAATATTTAATTATTCAAATCTTTCCCCTGAAATTTTTTCGTTAAAAACCTCAATGCCCTACTGCAAGCTATAGCACATCAAGTAACAATTAGATAAAATGATATAAGTGAAGGACAACTTACCTTTGCGACAGTTTTCATAACGTGGAATTTATAAAATAATAAGGCCCCGACTCTTCGGGGCCTTTTCTTTTTTCTACATACATCGTCTACTATCTTCAGTGGAAAAAGACGATATGCCTCTCCTACATATTTGCTTTGATCATCGTAAAGAAGTCATCAAACAAGTACCTTGAATCGTGCGGGCCTGGAGTTGATTCCGGGTGATACTGCACAGAGAACGCAGGTTTGTTTTTATACGGATGCCTTCTACCGAGTTATCGTTCAGGTTTACGTGTGTTACCTCAACGTTTTCGGATTTAGCTACCGCCTCGGCATCGATCGCGAAGCCATGGTTTTGGGTAGTGATTTCACAACGGCCGGTCTGCAGGTTTTTAACCGGATGGTTCAAACCGCGGTGACCGTGGTGCATTTTATAAGTTGGGATACCGTTCGCGATGGCCAGCAGCTGGTGACCCAGGCAAATACCAAACATCGGGCGCTCGGCTTCCAGAATTTTTTGATGTTTTTTACGGCGTAATCCAGCGGAGCCGGATCGCCAGGACCGTTAGACACAAAGTAAGCGTGTGGCTTAAACTCTTCGCATACCTCAAACGGCGTTTCTGTCGGGAATACTTTCAGGTAAGCGCGGTCAGAGAGGCATTTCAGCATATTGCGTTTAACACCATTGTCCATCACCGCAATTCTGATTTCTGCGTTAGGATCGCCTACTGTATAGGCCTCTTTAGTAGAAACCTCGGAGCAAAGCGCCTGTCCTTCCATAGAAGGAACCTTCGCCAGTTCAGCTTTCAGCTGTGCTTCGTCCAATATTTCGGAAGAAATAATGCAGTTCATTGCACCCTTGCTCCGAACATGCGTTACCAGCGCGCGGGTATCTACATCATAAATGGCTACCAGGTTGTTTTCTGCCAGGAATTGCTCCAGTGATTCGTCTGCCTGTTTGCGGGAGTAATTGTAAGAAATATTTTTGCAGATAAGGCCCGCGATCTTTACAGACTCACTTTCTACGTCCTCCTTTTTAGCGCCATAATTACCAACGTAGCAATTGTTCATGATCAACACCTGTCCCTTATAGGAAGGATCGGTGAATACTTCCTGGTAACCCGTCATACCTGTGTTAAAACAAAGTTCACCGGACGCAGTGCCGATCTTACCAAATGCTTTACCATGATAAACAGTGCCATCTTCTAACATCAGCATGGCAGGCTGGGTGGATCTTGACTGAGGCATTCTTCTTACTGTCTTACTTTTGTGGTACTTCCGGGCCGGTCCGAAAGTATCGATTAAAAAAACTCCGCAAAGGTACGAAATCAGGAGACGATTGACATAATTTTTTTATTGATCAGGACTTCATTTTTATCGAGCGGATAATACGGTCTGCAATCTCGCCTCCAGTATCGTCTGCCGCCCCGTATGCAATGATTACCTGGTACATTTCGCCGCCTTTTACCGTAGTAAGCATAGCAAACTGCGCCGCGAAACTGGATTTATAAACATAACTCCCCTTTTGCAAGATCGCCTTCTGTCCGCCCTCCAACGTTATTTCCTGGGTATCATGATCGAACTGCGAAGTTTCAGGTCGGCCCTCGATGGCAGCTACTGCGCCTTTCGCGGCATTTTCCAGGTTGGGAACAATACCTTCCTTATAGGTGCTGGCCGCCACACTGATGCGCATGCCATCGGATTCGTTATTCTCGTAATACACCATCGATGCCAGGTAGGTTCTCATTTCAGGCGCCATTGGTCGCTTCCGGGGAAGAAGGGTAACCGGCGTTTCCATCACCGTCTCTCGGCCGGGGAAAGGAGAAAATGTTTTCCAGGAACTTGTGAGCCACTCTTTTGGTGCCCGGGTCTCCTTGAACGACCGGGCCACTTTTTCCCCCAGGCGGCCGGCAAATGCAGCCACCACCAAACCTGCGACTATTGCCACCGATATTACTACTATCTTTTTGATGTTTGAATTTTTCCGCCTGAAATTACGTTTCGCTACTTCAGCGTCGTTGCCGGAGATAGCAAACTCGTCGCGAAACTGTTCAAAAGTGCCGTCGGGGCGTTCGCCTTTCCAGGAACCGAAATTGTTACTCAATTTTTTGCCGCAATGGTCGCAAAAAGTGACGTATTCCGATTTGAGCGGATTCAAATGCCCGCAGTTATCACATTTTAAATAATGCATAGGTGTAATGGGCTTTCTGATAAGGATAGCAGAATCATCACCCCTAAATTACAAATATCTTGCCATATATAAAAAAGGACAAAGCATAATGCTTTGTCCTTTATAAGAAGAATGTTTTTACAACAACTATTCAGCTGCTTTTTCTTCTGTTGCTTCTGTAGCCGGAGCTTCAGTAGCATCTGCCTTTCTTAGCACCGCCGGCACGACGGGTCTTCTTGGCAGGAGCAGCTTCCTGAGCAGCGGTTTTACCGTAGATTTCGTTGAAATCAACCAGTTCAATCATCGCAACTTCTGCGGCGTCGCCCATACGTTTACCCAGTTTAATGATACGAGTGTAACCACCGGACGGTTAGCGATTTTCTCGCTGATAACACCGAACAGTTCTTTGATAGACTCTTTATCCTGGAGGTAGCTGAACACGATCCTGCGGTTGTGCGTGTTATCTTCTTTCGCTCTTGTCAGCAGGGGCTCTACGTATACGCGCAGTGCTTTAGCTTTAGCAAGAGTGGTAGTGATACGCTTGTGCGAGATCAGTTCCATAGCCAGATTACTCATCAGGCTTTTACGATGGGCCGACTTGCGGCTCAGTCTGTTTAATTTAACTCCGTGACGCATGACATTGTTGTTTTAATTCCCCCGTACCGTGTCAGGAATTACGGGGTACTGATGTAAATTATTGACAAGCAGTATTACTACTACTCTTCGTCCAGTTTCAGTTTAGAAAGATCCATACCGAAGTGAAGGCCTCTTTCGCCCAGCACCTGTTCGATTTCGCTCAGCGATTTCTGACCGAAGTTCCTGAATTTCATCAGCTCTTCCTGCTCATACTGTACCAGTTCGCTCAGTGAGTTGATTTTCGCAGCTTTCAGACAGTTGAACGCACGTACGCTCAGGTCCAGATCTTCCAGCGGAGTTTTCAGGATTTTGCGGAGTTGCAGTGTTTGCTCGTCCACAACGTCTTCTTTCTCTGTATCTTTTGTATCGAAGCTGATGTTTTCATCGGTGATGATCATCAGGTGTTGGATCAGGATGCGTGATGCCTGTTTAACTGCTTCCTCCGGGTGGATGGTACCATCGGTAACAACCTCCATGATCAGTTTTTCGTAGTCGGTTTTCTGCTCCACACGGGTGTTTTCGATGCTGTATTTCACGTTTTTGATCGGCGTGAAAACAGAGTCGATAGCGATATAACCGAAAATAGCATCTTTGGGTTTGTTTTCCTCTGCAGGCACATAACCACGGCCTTTACCAATGGTCAGTTCGATGTCCAGTTTAGCGGACGGATCGAGTGTGCAGATCAGCAGCTCGGGGTTCATGATCTGGAATGAGTTGGTGGCTTTCTCTATCATATCGGCGCGGAACTCCGTTTTACCTTTAATAGAAATCTGCACTTTTTCGTTACTCACTTCATTCTCAACGATCTTCTTGAAGCGCACCTGTTTCAGGTTCAGGATGATCTCTGTTACGTCTTCGGTAATACCTTTCAGTGTACCAAATTCGTGATCGGCGCCTTCAATCTTTATACCCACAATGGCATAGCCCTCCAAAGACGACAGCAACACACGACGAAGTGCGTTACCGATGGTCACGCCATAACCTGGTTCTAACGGACGGAACTCGAATTGAGCTTCGAAGTCGGTAGACTTCTGCAAAACGATCTTGTCAGGCTTTTGGAAATTTAAAATTGCCATTGATATGATAGTTTTAAGATTTGAATGTATGATATATAATATCGTAAATGTCCATGACACATAGACCTTATACAGGACCATGCGCCATGGACTAAAAAAGTATCATTATTTAGAGTACAACTCTACGATCAGCTGTTCCTTGATGTTTTCAGGAACGCTTTCCCTTTCAGGGTATGCGATGAATGTACCTTTGTTTTCTTTCTCGTTCCAGTCCAACCAGGAGAATTTCGGGTTTTTACCGCGAATTACGCTGGTCAGTGCAGTGTTACCGGCAGTCTTATCTTTCAGACCAACGATATCACCTGGTTTCAGCTGATAAGAAGGGATATTCATCACGTGACCGTTAACGGTGATGTGCTTGTGAGACACCAGCTGACGTGCAGCGGGGCGGCTGGGAGCGATACCCAAACGGAATACGGTGTTGTCAAGACGTGCTTCCAGCAGTTTGATCAATACCTCACCGGTAACGCCTTTTCTACGGTTAGCTTCTTCGAACAGGTTGCGGAACTGGCGCTCCAATACACCATAAGTGTATTTTGCCTTCTGTTTCTCACGCAGCTGCAGGGCATATTCACCAAGCTGTTTACGCTTTCTGGTTGCACCGTGCTGACCCGGAGGGTTGCTGTTTTTACCTAAATACTTGCCATTACCGAGAATGGGCTCGCCGAAGATTCTTGAAATCTTGGTCTTTGGTCCTGTGTACCTTGCCATGTTTTAATTTGTTAGATTTTTTAGTTACGATGCGCGCTCTTCAAAAAATCTAAAACCTGATCGCGCACCCACTGTGAAGTGCAAATATAAATTCCAAATTCCAGGATTCAGTAATCCTTCCGGTAGATTTCTAAATATACCGAAAAGAACTGTATCCTGGAAAATGTTTAGAGACTATACCCTACGTTTCTTGGGAGGACGGCAACCGTTGTGCGGTAAAGGCGTCACGTCTTTGATCATGTTTACTTCGATACCTGAGTTAGCGATAGCACGGATTGCGCTCTCACGACCAGCACCAGGACCTTTTACAAACACGTCAGCTCTTTTCAACCAGCGTCGATAGCTACTTTAGCAGCGTCGCTAGCGGCCAGCTGTGCAGCGTATGGAGTGTTCTTTTTAGAACCTTTGAAACCCATTTTACCCGCAGAAGACCAGGAAATTACCTGACCAAATTTATTGGTGATGCTAACAATGATATTGTTAAAGCTAGCAGAGATATGTACGTCTCCGTAGTTATCTACCTTTACTACCCTTTTCTTCGCAGCAGCTTTGGTATTGGTTGCTTTTGCCATAATTAATTTAATTCCGAATATGACTTTCCGAATCCGTTATGTTAAAAACCCATTCGTTGCCTGACATTCCGGATCTGGATAGAATATCAGCCTCGGGCCCTATTTACTATTTCTTAGGTGCTTTCTTCTTACCAGCAACTGTCTTACGTTTACCTTTACGTGTACGGCTGTTGGTACGAGTACGCTGACCACGCAGCGGCAGACCTTTCCTGTGGCGCAGCCCGCGGTAGCAAGCAATATCCAGCAGACGTTTGATGTTCATCTGAACTTCGGAACGCAGCTGACCTTCCACCTTCAACTCACCGTTGATGATGTTACGGATTGCAGCCTGCTCGTCGTCATTCCAATCTTTCACTTTTTTGTTGACGTCAATTTCTGCTTTGTTCAGGATATATTGGGCGGTAGAACGACCAATACCAAAAATATAGGTCAGGCCAATTTCGCCTCTTTTGTTTTTAGGAAGATCTATACCGGCTATACGTGCCATATCACTTGTTTAATTTATAATGTCAGTGTTGTAATAAGCGACAGGAATATACCCACCGCTGCCAAATTATCCCTGGCGTTGTTTAAAGCGAGGATTCTTTTTGTTGATCACAAGCAGTTTTCCTTTTCTGCGCACAATCTTGCAATCCGCACTTCTTTTCTTAATTGAAGCTCTAACCTTCATATGTTTAAATTATAAGATAAATATTAAAAGTTGTGTTTTTACTGCACTACGTGCGAACCGTTGCCGATTACTTGTACCTAAAAATGATCCTACCTCTCGATAAATCATATGGGCTCATCTCCACTCCGACCTTATCACCCGGCAGAATTCTGATGTAGTGCATTCTCATTTTCCCAGAAATGGTCGCCAGTATCTCATGCCCGTTTTCCAGTTTTACCCGGAACATTGCATTTGATAAGGCTTCTAAAATAACTCCATCCTGTTTAATAAGTGCCTGTTTAGCCATAAAAAATTTTAGGAATGCAAAGATACCATAAAAGTTTCTGAAATAGAAAAAAATCGAAAAATAATTCTTTCCCGCGCTGCTATTGCATCTATAGCATCTTTACACTCGTTTTTGCGCGTTTTATTATATTGATAATCAGATAAATACAAATCGTGCAATTATATTGCGCAAAGTTCAGGATTATTCTTCTCTGCGGCCTCGATGCCCGCAAAGGTAGAAAGTACGTCCGCTTTCCCCTTCATCACCGCTACCGTGTGCTCAAAATGCACAGACGGCTTGCTGTCCGCCGTGTTCACTGTCCAGCCATCTTCCAACCACACGATTTCACGGGTGCCCAGGTTAATCATCGGCTCAATACAAATCACAAGTCCCTCTTTCATCATGGAACCACTGCCGCGGCGACCATAGTTAGGTACCTGCGGATCCTCGTGCAGATGTTTGCCAATACCATGGCCCACCATCTCGCGCACAATGCCGTATCCCTTCTCCTTTTCTATATATTCCTGGATAGCAAAAGCGATGTCGCCGATACGATTACCCGCTACCGCCTTTTCCACGCCTTTCGCAAGAGAGGTTTTGGTAGCCCGCAGCAACTGCAGTACCTCGGGGGCTACATTACCGATGCCGAATGTATAGGCGCTGTCGCCGTAGTAACCGTTCATCAGCGTGCCTGTATCTACAGAAACGATGTCGCCATCTTTAATCACATGTTTATTAGAATACCGTGTACTACCGCCTCGTTTACGGAAATACAGCAGCTGGCAGGAAATCCTTTATAATTTTTGAAAGCCGGTACGGCGCCGTGATCACGGATAAACGTCTCTGCTAACTCATCTACCTCAAGCGTAGTCATGCCCGGTTTAATAGATTTGGCTACTTCTTCCAGGGTGGCGCTCACCAGTTGGGCGCTTTTCCTGATCAACTCTATCTCTTCTTTCGTCTTATAATGAATCATAGCTTGCAAAATTACGAAAAAACAGGCTACCGTCGGGGCGCCTGGTGGTAATTAAAGACTTTAGCCACCGGGCAGGACTTAAAGACCGGTAAAGGGCTTCGTGTCCTGCCTGGTGGCTAAAATATGTGGTAAGCCAACAGCTTATACGTTTGCGGGAGTACTCCTGCCTTTGATGCGGCCCGAGCTCATGAGGCCATCGTAGTGGCGCATCAGCAGCTGGCTTTCGATCTGTTGCAGGGTATCCGGATTACGCCCACCATGATCAGCAGAGATGTACCGCCGAAGAAGGTAGCGAAGTTAGTGTTGATCTGCAGCGCAGCGGCAACACCTGGAAGAATACCTACAGCAGCCAAGAAGAAGGCGCCGGGCAGGGTGATACGGTCCATTACTGCACCGATATAATCAGCAGTTGCGTCGCCGGGTTTAACACCGGGGATGAAACCATTGTTCCGCTTCATTTCTTCCGCCATTTGCTTCGGGTTGAAGATCAGGGCGGTGTAGAAGTAGGTGAATACCACTACCAGCACACAGTAAATCAGGTTATAGTAACCATTGGTATGGTCGCTGAAGATGCGCACAAAACCGGAAGCACTGTCCTGGTTGGTGGCAAAACCGATTACAGTAGCCGGGATGAACATGATCGCCTGGGCGAAGATGATCGGCATTACACCGGCAGCGTTCACTTTCAGCGGAATAAACTGGCGTACGCCTCCATATTGTTTATTACCAACGATACGTTTCGCATAGTTCACCGGAATCTTCCTGGTACCTTGCACCAGCAGGATCAGACCTACGGTGATCAGGATGAAGAAAGCGATCTCTATCAGGAACTTCAGCAGACCACCACCGCCTTCAGCTGTTCTGGAAGCGAATTCCTGCAGCAAAGATTGCGGGAGACGGGCAAGGATACCCACCATGATGATGATAGAAGTACCGTTACCGATGCCTTTGTCAGTGATTTTCTCGCCCAGCCACATTACGAACATGGTGCCGGCAGTCAGTACCACAGTGGTAGACAGCCAGAACATGAAAGTACCGTAGTCGGGGATAATCGCGTTACCGGATTGTTGTCTCAGGTAAGCAACATAAGCGCTCGCCTGGAATGCAGTTACAACGACAGTTAATAAGCGAGTGTATTGGTTGATTTTCTTTCTACCGCTTTCACCTTCTTTCTGCAGTTTCTGGAAGTAGGGTACTGCAATGGTTAACAGCTGGATAGCGATAGATGCCGAAATGTAGGGCATGATACCCAGGGCGAAAATAGAAGCGCGGGAGAACGAGCCACCTGCGAACATATTAAACAGGCCCAGGATGCCTTTGCTGGAACTTTCGGCAAATGCTGCCAGACGGTTAGGGTCAATACCCGGAAGGGCAATGTAGGAACCCACACGGTAAATCAGGACCAGGAGCAACGTCGTCAGGATGCGGTTGCGCAGGTCTTCGATACTCCAGATATTCTTGATAGTTTCGATAAATTTCTTCACAGGAAGACAAGGTTTAATAGCGCTTGCAAAATACGAGAAGACGCACTACTCCGTAGGCGTCTTCTCTATCGTAAAAACTTATACCAGTTCAACTGAACCACCGGCAGCTTCAATAGCTTGTTTAGCTTTTTCGCTGATGGCATTCACTTTCAGAGATACTTTGCTTTTCAACTCACCATGACCCAGCACTTTCACCTGGGCGGTTTTGTTGATCAGACCGTTGATGTACAGTGTTTCGAGAGAGAACTCCTGAAGACCGTATTTCTCGATGATCTGCTCAATCTGACCGATGTTGAACACTTTATATTCCACACGGTTGTTATTGATAAAGCCACGCTTAGGAAGACGGCGTTGGATAGGCATCTGACCACCTTCGTGACCTCTTTTGGAAGAGTAACCGGTGTTAGACTGTGCGCCTTTGTTACCTTTCGTAGCGGTGCCACCTTTACCGGAAGCTTCACCACGACCCAAACGTTTCTCTTTATGTACAGCGCCTTGTGCAGGCTTCAAGTTATGCAGATTCATTGCTCTAATTTTTTTACTTACGCGGAAATCAAACCGCTCGCGTATTGTAATTAATTGTGTACTATCGCGGAGTGCAATAATAGTAAAGTTAGGTAATAAGTTTATAGAAACGATTAAAAATTAACCGTTAACTTCTACTACGGTTACCAGGTGATTTACTTTACGCACCATGCCGAGGATCTGAGGAGTAGCTTCTACTTCTACAGACTGGTTCATTTTTCTCAGGCCGAGGGCTTGCAGCGTCAGCTTCTGCCTTTCGGGACGGTCGATGCCGCTTTTTACCTGAGTGATCTTGATCTTTGCCATTTTTATTCAAAAGTTTGAAGTTCGATACAACGACTGCAACTGGTATGCACCGTTACAGGACATTACAAACGAACCGGATTATCCGTTAAATACTTTTTTCAAGATACGCTTCTGGTTTTAGCAATAGCAACCGGCTCGCGGAGCAGGCCCAGTGCTTTGAAGGTAGCTTTTACCACGTTGTGAGGATTAGCAGAACCCAGAGATTTCGCCAACACGTCGGTGATACCAGCGCTTTCCAGAACGGCACGCATAGAACCACCAGCGATCACACCTGTACCATGAGCAGCAGGTTTGATCAGCACTTTCGCAGCGCCTTCTTTAGCCAGCTGATCGTGAGGAATAGTACCGTGCATTACCGGTATTTTAATCAGGTTCTTTTAGCATCATCGATGCCTTTGGTAATTGCTTCCTGAACCTCTTTGGCTTTACCCAGGCCGTGACCAACCACCCCGTTCTCGTTGCCTACAACCACCAGGGCAGAAAAGCTGAAAGTACGACCGCCTTTGGTAGTTTTGGTAACCCTATTGATAGCTACCACCTTTTCCTTCAGCTCCGGTCTCCAGCTTTTACTTTATTGAATGAATTCTTTGCCATTTGTTTTAATAAGAATTACGATGTCAGAATTATGCTTTAAACACCCGGCCTCCTTACGTCAACCGGTGCGGAGCTTGATTTAGAGTTGCAGACCTCCCTCACGGGCGCCTTCAGCTACAGCCTTGATACGACCATGGTACAGATAACCGCTTCTGTCGAAAATCGCTTTGGTCAGACCCAGTGCAGTTGCTTTAGCAGCCAATGCAGCGCCCACCATTTTAGATTTATCGGTTTTAGTGCCTTTCTGCGCTACGATATCTTTATCGCGGGAAGAAGCTGATGCCAGGGTAGTACCGTTGGTATCGTCGATCAGCTGCACATAGATGTCTTTATTGCTACGGAATACAGACAGTCTTGGTGTTTGCGCAGTACCGCCTACCTTCTTGCGAATACGGTAGCGGATCTTTTGCCTTCTGATTACTTTAGTATTCATTTGATTATTTATTTAAGATCCCGATGCTGCCGGGATCAGTGTCCTGCCCCGTAAGAACGAGGCAGGGGGACTGTTAAAAAATGATGCAATTACTCTTTTTACCCATTCAGGAAAAGAAGTAGCCTTATTTACCAGCAGATTTACCGGCTTTCTTGCGAACCACTTCGTCGCTGTAGCGAACACCTTTACCTTTGTACGGCTCAGGTTTACGCAGGCTGCGGATTTTAGCAGCAACCTGACCAAGTAATTGTTTGTCGATACCTTCCAGCATGATCTTAGGGTTCTGACCTTTTTCTGTCAGGGTCGCAACCTTCAGTTCTTTAGGAATTTCAACGATGATATTGTGAGAGTAACCGAGCGACAGGTCGAGCAGCTGACCCTGGTTGGCGGCTTTGTAACCTACACCTACCAGTTCGAGTTGCTTTTTGAAGCCTTCAGTTACACCGGTAACCATGTTCTGCAGCAGCGCGCGGTATAAACCGTGCAGTGCGCGGTGACGGATCTGGTCAGTAGGACGAGAGATGGTAACGGTACCGTCAGCAACTTCCACTTTGATATCCCTGTCGAGCACCTGTTTCAGTTCGCCTTTAGGACCTTTTACAGAGATTTCATTAGCAGGAGAAACAGTAACTGTAACACCGCTTGCTAATTTGATAGGACTCTTTCCTATACGTGACATAACTTTTCAGTTTATAATGTTATATGTTGAGTTCAAAGTGATCCGTGTTCAGCGCCGTATAGAAAGCTTAATTGTCAGATGCACTTTTAGCGGCCCTCAGGCCGCCGGATTATCTTAGTAAACGTAGCAAACTACCTCGCCACCAACATTCTGCGCTTTGGCTTCTTTGTCGGTCATCACACCTTTAGAGGTAGAGATGATGGAGATACCCAGACCGTTTTTCACGCGTTTAAATTCCGAAGGGCTGGCGTATTGACGCAGACCCGGACGGCTGATACGCTGCAGGTCGGTGATAGCTGGTACTTTAGTCTGAGGATCGTATTTCAATGCGATCTTGATCAAACCTTGTTTGTTGTCCTCTTCAAATTTGTACTTCAGGATGTAGCCTTTGTCGTACAGAATTTCAGTGATGCGTTTTTTCAGTTTAGAGGCCGGAATTTCCACGATCCTGTGGTTAGCCATCTGCGCGTTACGGATGCGCGTTAAAAAGTCTGAAATTGGATCAGTAACCATTGTTTCAAAAAAGTTAAAAATTTACAATGCGATATCCAACCGATAAGGAAAGGAATCAGTTAGTTGCCGGCATGCTGGCACCGGACTTTACTCTTGGGCTTACCAGCTAGCTTTTCTTACGCCTGGGATTTTACCTGCCAGGGCCATGTCGCGGAACATGTTACGGCACAGGCCAAACTGGCGCATGTAACCTTTAGGACGACCGCTTAACTGGCATCTGTTGTGCAGACGAACGGGAGAAGCATTCCTGGGCAGTTTGTCAAGTGCTGCATAATCGCCTGCGGCTTTCAGCTCAGCGCGTTTTTCAGCAAATTTGTCTACCAGGGCTTGTCTCTTTCTTTCTCTGGCTTTTACGGATTCTCTTGCCATATTAAATTGTTGATATTCCAGTTTTAAAATCCCAAATCCCGTGCTCTTCAAAGCCCGGGACTTGTTATTTCGAATATATTATTGATTATCTCTTTTGATGTTTTTGAACGGCATACCCAGTTCTTTCAGCAGCTCGTAAGCCTCTTCGTTGGTTTGGGCAGTCGTTACAAAAGTGATATCCATACCGGAGATCTTCGTTACTTTATCGATATCGATCTCAGGGAAGATGATCTGCTCGGTAACACCCAGTGTGTAGTTACCACGACCGTCGAACGCCTTGTCGTTGATACCTTTAAAGTCACGTACGCGAGGCAGGGATACAGCGATCAGCCTGTCCGGAACTCGTACATGTTAACTCCACGCAGGGTAACACGGGCGCCGATTGGCATATGTTTCCTCAACTTGAAGTTGGAGATATCTTTCTTAGATAAAGTAGCAATTGCTTTCTGACCAGAGATGCGCGTCATCTCGTCAACAGCAATATCTACCAGTTTTTATCGCTAACCGCACCGTTAATACCCTGGTTCAGGCATATTTTGGTGAGGCGGGGTACCTGCATAACAGTTTTGTAGCCGAATTTTTTCATCAGCGCGTTTACCACTTCTTCGCGGTATTTGGTAGCCAGCCTGGGTGTATATGTAGTATTTGCCATTATTTAATTACCTCCCCTGATTTTTTAGCTATACGAACTAATTTACCATTCTCTCTCTGACGGCTCACTTTGGTTGGTTTGCTGGTTTTAGCATCCCAGAGCATAACGTTAGAGATTGCGATAGGCGCTTCCTGCTTTACGATACCACCTTTGGTATTTTGAGCAGTAGGTTTGGTGTGTTTGGTGATGATGTTAACACCTTCAACCAATACACGAGCCTTCTCGGGAAGTACTTCCAACACTTTACGGGCTTTGGTCCTGTCTTTGTCGTCGCCGGCAATTACAACTACCATGTCGCCTTTCTTAATGTTGAACTTAGGCTTAAATCTAGTTTTCATTATTTGTTTGTTTAAAACGCCAAGCGAAACGCTGGTTTCGCTTGATTAATAAGTTTTCTCGCTTTTAGAAACGGGCTGCAAAGATATAAATAAAAAGCGAAAAGGCCAAATAAGCCTTTTCGCAACTAATATCTTAGAGTACTTCAGGAGCGAGAGAGATAATCTTCATGTATCCTTTATCCCTGAGCTCACGGGCAACCGGACCGAAAATACGGGTACCGCGGGGCTCGTCGGCGTTGTTCAGCAATACAACTGCGTTGTCGTCGAAGCGGATATAAGATCCGTCTTTACGGCGCAATTTGTTCTTGGTCCTCACGATAACTGCTTTGGTAACAGTACCTTTTTTAACGCCACCAGCGGGGATTGCGTCCTTTACAGTTACTACAATCTTGTCGCCTACCTTTGCGTAGTCCTGGCCAGAGTTACCCAACACGCGGATGCAAAGTACTTCTTTAGCACCAGAGTTATCAGCTACGTTCAGCCTTGATTCTTGTTGTATCATCGTAATACTTTTGTTGTTTAATCAGCGGCTGTACCGGGCAATCCGCATACAGCTTGAAACAAGTTGATTGATTATTTTACTTTTTCGATAATTTCTACCAGTCTCCGTGGACTTGTTCTTGCTCAACGGGCGTGTTTCCATAATTTTTACGGTATCGCCGATGCTGCACTCGTTCTTTTCGTCGTGAGCCATGAACTTGGTAGTTTTTTTAATGAACTTACCATAAATTGGGTGTTTCACTTTACGTTCAACAGCAACGGAGATGGTTTTATCCGCCTTATTGCTGGATACCACGCCAACCCTGGTTTTTCTTAATTTTCTTTCGGTCATTTTGAAAGTATTTTACCACCGTGCTCCCTTACGGGAGGTTAAAAATATATTTTATGCGGGCGGCCCATGACTGGGCGTCTACCCAGTTGGATTTAGAAGCCCAGCTCTCTTTTGCGCAGTTCAGTTTTCATGCGCGCAATATCCCTTCTGATACCGCGAATGCTCATCGGGTTTTCGATGGGAGTAATTGCGTGGCCGAATGAAACCTTTTTCAGGCGCAGGGTTTCTTCAGAGATTTTCTCTTTCAGTTCCTGCTCGCTTAAGCCCTTAACATCCAGTTTAGCTTTTGCCATTGTATTATCTTTTTCTGTTTTGTTAGTCAGTAGTAATAATTACCCGTGGCTTATGCTACGTAATCGCGGCGTACTACGAATTTCACTGCGATCGGTAATTTCTGTGCGGCCAGTTCCATAGCTTCTTTCGCTACCTGTAAGGGTACGCCGTCTGCTTCGAAAAGGATTCTGCCTGGTTTTACTACAGCAGCCCAGTGATCAGGAGCACCTTTACCTTTACCCATCCTCACTTCCAAAGGTTTAGCAGTGATAGGTTTGTCGGGGAATATACGGATCCACACGTTACCTTCACGCTTCATATGCCTGGTCAGAGCCACCCTGGCCGCTTCAATCTGGCGGTCAGTGATCCACTTAGGTTCCAATGCTTTGAGGCCGAAAGTACCAAAGGAAAGGGTTGCACCCCTCTTTGCGTTACCCTTGATGCGGCCTTTGTGCATCTTCCTGTGTTTCGTTCTTTTTGGCTGTAACATCGTTTATGTTATTAAAAAGTTTATTTATAATTCATCGGCAGCTTGCACCGCCCTGTTTATTTCCTTCGAATCAGAAGAAGACTATCTGCGGGGACCACGGTCGCCACCACCTCTTCTATCGCCGCCGCCGCCACGAGGGCCACGGTCACCACCGCGATCGCCACGGTCGCCGCCACCACGAGGGCCACGGTCACCACCGCCACGAACTTCACCGTCTTTACCGCTGATTGCGTTCGGGTTCAGATCGCGTTTACCAAGTACTTCACCTTTACAGATCCATACTTTGATACCGATTTTACCATAAACAGTCTGTGCAAACAAAGAAGCATAATCGATGTCCATACGGAAAGTGTGCAAAGGTACACGACCTTGCTTCATTTCCTCAGAACGTGCGATTTCTGCACCGCCCAAACGACCGCCAACTTTTACCTTGATACCTTCGGCGCCCATTCTCAGAGCAGTTGCAATCGCCATTTTGATAGCACGTTTGTAGTTGATACGGCTTTCAATTTGTTTTGCGATTGTTTCACCTACGATATTGGCGTCGATTTCCGGACGACGGATCTCGAGGATGTTGATCTGAACGTCTTCCTTGCTGGTCAACTTTTTCAGTTCTTCCTTGATACGATCCACTTCGTTACCGCCTTTACCTATGATGATACCAGGTTTGGAAGTATGAATGGTGATGATGAGTTTACCCAGTGTTCTTTCGATCACTACGCGAGAAATACCGCCTTTGTTGATACGGGCATTCAGGTATGTCCTGATCTTGTTATCCTCGATCAGTTTGGTAGAGAAATCTTTTTGCTACCATACCAATTTGAGTCCCATCCTCTGATGATACCTAACCTGTTACCAATAGGATTTGTTTTCTGACCCATGTTCTGGTTTTATTTGTCTATGAGTTTAATACTATTTGTTTCCTTTAAGCTTATGCGCGGCTGTCAACTACGATAGTTACGTGGTTGCTCCTTTTACGGATACGGTAACCACGACCCTGAGGAGCCGGACGCATTCTTTTCAGTTGGCGGCCACCATCTACGAAGATCGTTTTTACAATCAGGTTCGCATCTTCTGCCCTAACACCTTCATTCTTCACTTTCCAGTTGGCAACTGCTGACAACAGCAATTTCTCCAGGGGTACGCTAGGGTGCTTGGTATGGAACTTCAAAATGTTCAGCGCTTTCTCTACATCCAGTCCGCGGATCAGGTCTGCCAGCAAACGCATTTTGCGGGGAGATGTAGGATTATTATTGAGCTTAGCTACTGCTTCCATTGTTATATGTTTCGGATTCGTGTTAATTGTTTCAATTCAGTTCCGGTTCTGTATTTCAGGTTTCATCCAATATTACCGGAAACCGAAAAACTAAAACCTTACACTAATTACATTTTCTTGTTGGCGTGTCCTTTGAAGTTACGCGTAGGCGCAAACTCACCCAGTTTATGACCTACCATGAACTCTGTTACATACACAGGGATAAATTTGTTACCGTTGTGTACTGCGAAAGTATGGCCCACAAAATCAGGAGTGATAGTTGAACGGCGGCTCCACGTCTTGATAACAGTACGTTTAGTGCCTTCATTCATTTTATCTACCTTCTTCTCTAATTTCTGGTCTACGTAAGGACCTTTTCTAATGGAACGACCCATGATATTATGTTTAAATTCCGTTTATCAGATACCGGTTCCCAAATGTTACATCCGGGAACCGGACCAGGATTTTAAATATTATTTGTTTTTACCTTTCCTGCTGATGATCAGTTTATCAGAGCTCTTATGCGGCTTCCTTGTTTTCAGGCCCTTAGCATATTTGCCGGTCCTTGAACGCGGATGGCCACCGCTTGATTTACCTTCACCACCACCCATCGGGTGATCCACAGGGTTCATTGCAACACCGCGGTTTCTTGGGCGGATACCTCTCCAACGGTTAGCACCAGCTTTACCGATGGATTGCAATGCGTGGTCGGAGTTAGAAACGGTACCTACAGTAGCTTTACAAGTGTTCAGTACTTTGCGGAGCTCACCAGAAGGCATTTTCAATACAGCGTATCTTTCTTCCTTGTTCGAGAGCTGAGCATAAGTACCAGCGCTTCTTGCGATCGCGCCACCTTTACCAGGCTGCAGTTCAATGTTGTGAACAACAGTACCCAGCGGCATGTTTTTCAGCGGCAGTGAGTTACCCAGTTCAGGAGCAACGTCGGTGCCTGCGATTACAGTAGCGCCAACCTGCAGACCCTGCGGTGCGAGGATGTAACGTTTTTCACCATCTGTATAAGACAACAATGCGATAAACGCGCTACGGTTCGGATCGTATTCGATCGATTTAACAGTAGCAGGGATGTTTTCCTTGTTACGTTTGAAATCAATGATACGGTAATGTTTTTTGTGACCACCACCGATATAACGCATAGACCTGCGGCCTTGCGCGTTCCTACCACCAGTTTTGGAGATAGGCTCCAGCAGGCTCTTTTCAGGTTGGTCAGTAGTCAGCTCTGCATACGCATTGCCGATTTTCCAACGGGTACCGGCTGTAATCGGTTTGTACTTTTTCAGTGCCATTTTCTAAAATCTAAGAATTTTAAAATTCAGTTTATTAAGTCGATCTGTATATACATCCATATATATCGGTTGTTTCAACCGTTATAGGGCACATTACATGTTAGCATACAGATCTATGGATTCACCCTGTGCGAGGGTTACTACTGCTTTTTTGTAAGAAGGCTTGCGGCCAGAAATGAATCCCGCTTTAGTGAAACGGAATTTGCTCTTGCCGGGCATTACTGCGGTGTTTACTTCGGCCACAGTTACGCCGTAAAATTCTTCCACTGCTTTTTGATCTCCAGTTTGTTGGCTTTTTGTCAACAATGAAGTAGTAGCGGTTGAATTTATCGGTAGCCTTATTCACCTTTTCAGATACCACCGGTTTGATTAAAACATCAGAAGGTTTCATCTTTTATCGCTTTTCGCTGCCGGCCAGCCGGCAGCTTGTTTATTATATAGTTATCGGTTCAACTTATGCTACTACTGCAGGCTCTTCAGTGAAGATCTTTACAGCACTCTCAGTAAACACCGGTAGTTGGTATTAACGATGTCATAAGTGTTGATGTCGCTCAGTACAGTACCACCAACTGTAGGAATGTTACGCAGAGACAGGTAAACATTGTCATTGTACTCAGGCAGTACGAGCAGGGTTTTCTTTCCTTCTACGTTGATGCTCAGGTTTTTGAGAATGCTCATGAACTGTTTTGTCTTTGGAGCCTCGAAGTTTACATCTTCAACGATGATGATGCCGTTTTCTTTAGCTTTTGCAGACAGTGCGGAGATCTTAGCCAGATCTTTCACTTTCCTGTTCAGTTTGATGTCGTAACGGTGAGGTTTTGGACCGAAGATGGTACCACCACCTTTATACAGTGGGTTACGGATGTTACCTTTACGGGAACCACCAGTACCTTTTTGTTTGTGCAGTTTGCGGGAAGCACCTTTCACTTCAGCACGGGTTTTTACCTTGTGTGTACCCTGACGCTGAGCGGCCAGATACTGTTTCACAGCCAGGTAAATAACGTGGTTGTTAGGCTCCACACCGAAAATCTCCTCAGGAAGTTCTACTGAACGGCCTGTTTTCTTACCTTCTATATTTAAAATGTCGAGTGTCATGTTACTTCTGGATTAAAACGATTGAACCATTGTGGCCCGGAACGGAACCACTTACCAGGATATAATTCTTGTCAGGGAATACCTTCAGAACCTTAAGACCTTTAACTTTCACTCGTTCGTTACCAGTTTGGCCAGCCATACGCATGCCTTTAAATACGCGGGAAGGATAAGAAGAACCGCCTACGGAACCGGGAGCCCTGCTACGATCGTGCTGACCGTGCGTTGCTTCACCAACACCGCTAAAGCCGTGACGTTTAACAACACCCTGAAACCTTTACCTTTAGATGTACCAACTACATCTACTTTCTCACCTTCAGCGAAAATTTCGCAGGTGATGGTTTCTCCAAGGGCTTTCTGTACGTCTGGGTTACGGAACTCTTTTACGAAGCGTTTAGGGGAGGTCTGTGCTTTCGCGAAGTGATTAGTTTCTGCTTTGGTAGCGTGCTTCTCTTTTTGTCGCCGAATGCTACCTGAATTGCGTTGTAACCGTCTGTTTCTTCAGACTTCACCTGTGTTACAACGTTGGGACCCGCTTCGATGATGGTGCAGGCAGTCTGCTTGCCATTAGCTTCGAAGATGCTGGTCATCCCAATCTTTTTGCCAATAATACCTTTCATTGATGATATATTATGCCCAGCGCCTGAGGGATGTCAAAGCTATCCTCAGGATGAGCGGTTTAAATACTCGTTTTATTGGTGGCCACCCAGAAGGCGTGACCTAAATCTCTTGTATAACGTTACAAATACCTCAAGCGGACCTTTCGCCCGCCTGCCGATGTCCTTACGCCTTGATTTCTACTTCTACACCAGAAGGGAGGTCGAGCTTGCTCAACGCGTCCACTGTCCCGGAAGAGGAAGTATAAATGTCCAACAAACGCTTGTGCGTGCAAAGCTGGAACTGTTCGCGCGCCTTTTTGTTAACGTGCGGAGAACGCAGTACCGTAAAAATTTTCTTTTCTGTAGGCAAAGGTATAGGACCTGTTACCACGGCACCCGTGTTACGCACGGTTTTAACGATCTTCTCAGCGGATTTATCCACCAAATTATGATCGTAGGACTTCAGCTTGATTCTAATTCTCTGAGACATATGCAATGAACTTCTTCTAATTTACCCCTTACAATTTGGGAGGGCAAAGGTAGCCAATTTTTTAATCGGGACAAATATTTTTGAGGGAAAATTGAGATTAATAGCAAAATAATATAAAATTATCTGCCGGTGCTAACAAACCATCCCGATGAGAAGCATGCTAATTTACACATTTACAGGTAATTCCGTCCTCCAACCGCTTTTTTAGTTATCCACAATGTCCCGCTCACTTTATCCCCACGTTTTCGCAAAATATTCGTCCCCCTTGCAGCGCGCAGCCCAATCATCTTTTTTACATTGATGTGGTAAAAATAAAAGAGGCCGGTACACGACCGGCCTCCCTGTAACCTATATCAAACTGGAAAAAATTACATTTTTCCCTTCTCTTCGCGATAGATCTCTTTCGCTTTTGAAGAAGGCAGGTAAATCTGGAAACCCAGGTTCAATCCTACCCGGTGACTGGTGGTAGAGCTACCGAAGCCAACCCCCGGTCATACTTCACCAGCGCCTCCGGGGCTACGTTAGGGGTAATGAAATAAGCCAGACCCGGACCAAAACCAATACCTAAGCCATTAGTTTCCACTGAGTTCTCCCCAGCGCCCTCAATTTTAGTCTTGGTGTTGTTGCCGGTAAAACCCACGTTACCTTCCGGGAAGAACTTGCTCCGTTTCGAAAACTCTACATTCTTATCGTTAATGTAGTAACGACCGAAGGCGCCGATACCATAATTTACCGCCGTCGTTTTGGAAATATCCACTTTGTTGTGGTCCAGTCCCAGGCTCACGTCCGCACCAATAGCGAGACCGTCCCTGATGAACCAGGCAGCTTTTGGTGAAATACCCAGCTGGAACCTGTTAGAGCCGTCCTGGAAGGTACCCGTTACGTTGAGGAGGTTGGCGCCCACCATTACATTGCCTCTTTGGGTCTGGGCCATGGCTGCAGAGCTCAGGGATATCAGTGCCGCGGTCAGAAAGTGCAGTTTTTTCATAAAATCATGTTTTGGTTTTAATGACGATTTTTATTGAAGGTTAATAAATGCATCCGGGGTAATTAGATTAACCATGTAATTGCTTTGCCAAACAAAATACTGATAATGAACCTATAACATAATTCCCGTCAAAAAGGTTCGACCAACTATTGTGCCGTTATACTGCACAGGCATAAAAATTGTCTGTAATCGGTTATAACCGATCTTCTATGAAAACAACGATATTCTTTTTCGGGTGCGCCCTGGTAGTATCCGCAGGCCTGCTGATGGCGGGTTGCGGCAAAAACAACGGTAAGGATGGTGATACCCCGGGACCCGAAGAACCAGGCTGGCCTACCGACAGCGTACGCACTGTGGCACAGGGGCTTACACAACCCTGGGAAATTTTGTGGGGACCAGACAACCACATTTGGTTAACAGAAAGAGGTGGCCGCATCAGCCGCCTGGAACCCAGAACAGGTACGCTGAAGCCGCTGCTCACGGTTCCCGATGCTGTGCAGAACGGCGAAGGCGGCCTGCTCGGCATGACCCTCCACCCCAATTTCACATCCAACGGCTATCTATATATCGTGTACAACTACAATAAAGGCAACACGTACACAGAAAAAGTGGTGCGTTATACGTATAAAGACAGCGCCCTCTCCTCCCCTGTCACGCTGTTGGATAACATTGGCGCCGCCGGCATTCATAATGGCTCGCGATTACTCATTGCGGACGATAAGTTGTTTATCACCACCGGCGATGCCGCGGCGGGCGACAATGCTCAAAACACTGCCAATCCAAACGGCAAGGTGTTGCGTATTAATCTTGATGGCAGCATTCCGGCCGATAATCCCATCGCTAACAATCCGTTGTGGAGTTATGGGCACAGAAATCCACAGGGAATGGTAAGGGTAAATAACACCCTGTACACCTCGGAACATGGCGCTAATATCGAAGATGAGGTAAACATCATTGAAAAGCAACGCAATTATGGTTGGCCAAATGTCGAAGGCCCCTGCAATACCAACAGCGAAAACACCTTTTGTGCAGCCAACAATGTAAAAGCACCGCTATGGTCATCCGGCACACAGGGCACTTTTGCCATTTCGGGCATGGACTACTACAACAATGACCGCATTCCTAAATGGAAAAACTCGTTACTGGTTGCCAGCCTGAAAAATACCCGTTTGTACCAACTACAATTGAGCAGCGACGGCGCTACGGTAACCGCAACACAAACTTATTTCACCGGCGCTTTCGGCAGATTACGCGATGTATGTGTGTCGCCTGCGGGCCGCGTATACCTTTGCACCGGCAACGGCAATAATGATAAGGTGATTGAGATCAGTAAGCCAGAATAACGACGCGTATTTGTTCTATATAATCGACGACAAAAAGGGGGCTTAGGCCCCCTTTTTATTTAGTACTGAAGTTCATTAGTTTTTCGTGTACTGCGTAATACCGCCGGACTGCGACAGTGTTAAGGAATTGCCGTTAAGGCGCACATGGTACACGTTAATTTCCGGGCCGCCGGCAGGTGTTTGTTCCCTTATGAGAATCAGTTTACCGGTAGACACAAAGGCCCATAGATAATGTGTTTGCACTTGCTGGCTGCCGGCATTGTACGTTACCTGGCCGGAACAGAATTGCGGCAATACCGCCGTACTGTAATTCCTTGCAAACTCGAATACTGCGGCGCCACCACTGCCCAATGTCAGGTCCAGCTTCGTGACCAGGCTGGCCTCTGTCATAATGCTGTCTGTAGGGCATCTTTGGCCTTCCGGGCAATACCCGCGCAGGGTATCGTTGTCGCAGTAAAACAGCCGGAAGGTACTGTCCGGGCTGTAGAAATCTTCTTTCCAGCCGGCTGCGCTGGAATCGGCGATTTTACGCCATGTGCCGGTCAATGCACTTCCTGCCCCGGGCTGCAGATCGGTCACACACAGCTGCACAGGCCCGCTGGTGTGCCCCGCACTGTCGTACGCGGCGTAAGAAATGCAAAAGGTGGTGTCAAAACCTTCGGGCAGCTGCAGTACGATAGCAGAATCGCCTGCATTCGGCATACCGGTTTCGGCCGTTTTGGCCAGCACATTGGATTTGCGCGCACCACGCGGTTGGGTGTAGTCTACTTTAAAGTAGCTGTTAGCCCCATCGATACGCACATAGTAACCAGCCGCTTTACCGGAAATGACCATGGGCAGGACCACCACATAGCGGCCCATCACGACCACGTTAGCCGTGTCTGCCAGCACCGGCGCATTGGCTGAAGTTGAGGGAAACGTCCCTTCGTGGCGCTGTCCGTAAAAACTTTGATACTATCGGAAAGAGCGTCGGCTCCTACCGTTGCCTGCTCTCTTTGGCGCAGGACATGATGCCGGCTACTGCCAGGCAGACCATCAACAGGTACTTCTTCATAGCGGATTTAAGTTAACAATTCCTAAAAGTGAAGTGAACACTATGATATCAACCTGAGCATACAATTGTTACCTGTTCGTAGCAATAGAAAAGGACGGGGAAATCCCGTCCTTCAGGAATTCTTCCTGCCAGCCACCTTCTCCTGCGAAGTTGCGCCTACGGCCCTTCAGCGAGAGTATCCGGGTTAGTTACACCTGTAACGTTTTTAGCGTCAGTATCTACCGCAGGACATAAAGCCGGCTACTTAAGCATTGCGACTATTTCTTCGTGTATTCGAATGTGTTGTATTCGTCTTTCAAGATGAACTGGTTGCCTTTCGTTTCCAGTACCTCGTTTTTACGATATGTAAACGTTTCCAGGCCCGGCCCGCCATTGTTATCGATGATGGTGTAAAGCGATTTAGTGGTAGCGTCGTACGACCAGCCGCCTGTTTCCTGGCGGGTAGTATTACTGTTCTTATATGCCAGCGCGCCGCAGGCGGATGCCGCCCAGTCTACCGGTGCATACTTGTACGACTCGGTACGGGTAAACGTACCGTTGGAAGATAACACCAGCTCGTCGGTTTCCAGCTTATACACGTACAGCAACATGCGCTGACCATCGCAGAACTGGCCGTTGGGACAGTTGGTAGTCGGTGTGTTGTTTACGCAGTACACGGTGGAATAAGCAGAATCGCCACGGTAAATGTCTTTGTTCCATTCAACACCGTCGGAAATACCCGTCTTTTTCCAGGGAACCGTTCAGCGTTGATAGTCCGGCCGGCTGTATCAGCTGCACGTTGTAGGTAACGGTGTTGCTCACGCTGCCGTCGTTGCCATAAGCCGTAAGATTCAGGGTGAAATTACCGGACTTAATACCTTCCGGCAGTTTAATCATCACCACGGAATCGCGGTAGGAAGCGTCCTGGGTTTTATATGGGCCACTCTCCCCTACCACCAGCCGGGCGTTGCGGGTACGGCTATAGTCCACCTTAAAATAACCGGTTGTGTCACCTTCTACCTGCACCATGTACCCCCACATCGTTGGCGGACACCTGCGGGTCAATGATCACATAACGACCGGAAATAGCGATTACATCAGACTGGTTGTCATTGAGGTACAAACCGCTGTAGGTGTAAGCGGGAACCTTTCCTGTAATGCGCTCACTGTAATAAACTTTTACGCTCTTCGCCAGTGAGACTGCATCGGAGGGATCCACCTGCGGCTTCGCTGCATCCTTACCGCAGGATAAACATCCGGCTATGGCGAGCACAGACAGAAATACATACTTTTTCATAGGAGATAAATAGGTTTATATATACAAATATATAACGATAATTAATAATTAGTTCTGCCATTACGTTAAAAAGGCTGCCCCGGTAAGGGCAGCCTTCGCATTAGCCTGATAGCCAACTATTTCTTAGTATATTCCTCTTTATCACCATTCTCGAACGTGATCACAAATTTCTTTCCGTCGATTTCCAGCTGATAAGATTCGAAGGAAGCACCGTTATCGTCGGCGGTATTATCCGTGAGGATCAAACGCTTAGATGCTTTGTCGTACGCCCAAAAAGCGTTGCTCGGGTCCTCTTCTACGACGGATGTATTGTATTTGAATGCGGAACAGCTGGATGTTTCCAGGTTGATGTTTAGCAGGGTGCGTTTTTCTACATATACAAAGCTGCCATTGGCATTGAAAGCCATGTAGCTGGAGTCGATTTTCAGATCGGTGAGTACATTTACCGGCGTGCAATTCAGGCCGGGCTCGCACAACCAGCCAAGTTTGTTGATGCTGCACATTAACTCCGCGCGGCTGGAGTCGTAACGGTCGCTCCATTTGTTTTTTTCCTTGTCATAGGAACGGCTGCGGTTCCAGTGCCGTTCAGGGTTGTTTCATTGGCCGTTCTGGTGACGGTTATACAGCGCTTCACTACGTTACCGATCTGGCCGGCGTCGTTGTAAGCGGCGACGTTCACACACAATTCGCCGCTGGTGATGTTTTCCGGCAGTTTCACCACGATCAGGGAATCGCTTGCGCCCTGTTCTTTGAATAATCCGGTGCTGGTGCCCTGCGGGCGCCACGGGTTTGGGAATAATCAATTTTGAAATAAGACTTTGCGCCGTTGATCTGTACAAGGTAACCTTTCACGGCTTCGCCGGCGGTGCTGCTGGGTTCGAGTACGATAAAACCGCCTGCCAGTGCAAAAGCGGCGGCGTCGCCGGTATAAAGCTCCACGACGGGCGCACCGGCTGTCACCGCGGGCAGCTGGCCCTGTACGGTAGTACCATAGTACACTTTGGCCGCAGCCGTTACTGCGTCGGGGTTACCCACATTTACATTGTCTTTTTGTCATCGTCTTTGCCGCAAGACAGGAAGCCGGCTACAGCCAGCAGGGAAAGCAAAACATAGCGTTTCATAGGTGCTCTAAAAGGTTTTAAGGATGATGGTTTTCGGCGTTGATCCGCCGGGTTACACAAAGGCTTCCGGGGTAAAGATATCAAAATATAAATAAAAATATAAATTCGTACTTACTTGATAAGCATAAAAAAGAAAAGGCCCCGCTTTACAGCAGGGCCTTTTATATAGACCAATTGGATCAGTCGGAATTAGTCGGCTTTCACTTTGCCTTTCACTTTCGCGATCACCTCTTCGGCGATGTTGTTAGGTGCAGGAGAGTAGTGAGAGAACTCCATGATAGAAGTTGCACGACCGGAAGACAGGGAACGCAGCTGCGTTACGTAACCGAACATTTCGCTCAACGGAACTTTAGCTTTGATTACCTGTGCGTTGTTTTTCGCTTCCATACCTTCGAGCATACCACGACGACGGTTCAGGTCACCTGTTACGTCACCCATGTACTGGTCAGGAGTGGTTACTTCAACTTTCATGATCGGCTCGAGCAGCACTGGTTTCGCTTTACGGCCAGCCTCACGGAATGCGGATTTAGCGCAAAGCTCGAAGGACATGGCGTCGGAGTCAACCTGGTGGAAAGAACCGTCGAACAGACGCACTTTCAGGTTGTCCAGCGGATAGTTAGCCAGTACACCCTGGTTCATAGAGGCTTCAAAACCTTTCTGAATAGCGGGGATGAACTCTTTCGGGATGGAACCACCGAAGATATCGTTGATAAACTGGAAGTGTTTACCATCGTTTTCTTTCAGCCATTCAGCATCAGCGGGTCCGATTTCGATCTGGATGTCGGCGAATTTACCGCGACCACCCGTTTGTTTTTTGAACACTTCGCGGTGCTCAACTTTGTTGGTGAACGCTTCTTTGTAAGCCACCTGGGGTTACCCTGGTTAACTTCCACTTTGAACTCGCGTTTCATACGGTCGATGATGATCTCCGTGAAGCTCGCCCATACCGCTCAGTACAGTCTGACCAGTTTCCTCGTCAGTCTTAACTTTCAGGGTAGGATCTTCTTCTACCAGTTTAGCGATCGCCATACCCATTTTATCTACGTCTGCCTGAGTTTTAGGCTCGATCGCAACAGCGATTACCGGCTCAGGGAAGGTCATAGACTCAAGAACGATCGGGTTTTTCTCATCACACAGGGTGTCGCCTGTTTTGATATCTTTAAAACCAACAGCAGCTCCGATATCACCAGCTTCGATGAAATCGATAGGGTTCTGCTTGTTAGCGTGCATCTGCATGATACGGCTGATACGCTCGTTTTTACCGGTACGGGTGTTCAGTACGTAAGAACCTGCGTCCAGACGGCCAGAATAAGCCCGGAAGAACGCCAGACGGCCTACGAAAGGATCGGTAGCGATTTTGAACGCCAGGGCCGCGAATGGCTCTTTTGCATCCGGTTTACGCACCAGTTCTTCGCCAGTGTCGGGGTTAGTACCAGATACCGCCTCAATGTCCATTGGAGAAGGCAGGTAGCGGCAAACCGCGTCCAGCATTTTCTGAACACCTTTGTTTTTGAAGGAAGAACCGCACATCATCGGGATGATCGCCATATCGATGGTTGCTTTGCGGATCGCTTCATGGATCTCAGCTTCAGAGATAGAGTTCGGATCTTCGAAGAATTTCTCGAGCAGTTTATCGTCGTAGTCAGCTACTGCCTCAACGAGTTTACCTCTCCATTCGTTCGCTTCGTCTACCATGTCGGCAGGGATGTCGATCTCCTGGTAAGTTGCACCTTTACCTTCTTCGTCCCAGATGATACCTTTCATGGTGATCAGGTCAACCACACCTTTGAAAGTATCTTCCGCACCGATAGGCAGTGTCAGGGGAACGGGGTTAGCACCCAGCATTTCGCGGATCTGCTTTACCACGTTCAGGAAGTCTGCACCGGAACGGTCCATTTTATTAACGAAACCGATACGGGGTACGCGGTAACGGTTAGCCTGGCGCCAAACAGTTTCAGACTGAGGCTCTACACCGGATACGGCGCAAAACAGGGCAACCAGACCGTCGAGTACACGCAGGGAACGTTCTACTTCTACAGTGAAGTCCACGTGACCAGGGGTATCGATGATGTTGAATTTATATTGTTTGCTATCTGGCGTAGCTTTACCCTGCAAAGTAGGGAAGTTCCAGAAACAGGTAGTCGCAGCGGATGTGATGGTAATACCTCTCTCCTGCTCCTGCGCCATCCAGTCCATGGTAGCTGCACCTTCGTGAACCTCACCTATTTTGTGGGTTTTACCTGTGTAATACAGGATACGCTCTGTGGTAGTGGTTTTACCGGCATCGATGTGCGCCGCAATACCAAAGTTTCGTTGAAATCTTAAGTCTGCCATAAAATTAAATGCTATAAATAATGCAATTCAGGGCGCAAAGGTAAACTATTTTTAACAATAAATAAAGTATGTACGCTTTGCCGAAATGTTAATTCCCCGCCATCTTTTTAAAGCCTGATACTCCCTCAAAATTGACCAGATACCGCCATATGTCTCCGAAAAAGTCAAAATAAAGCCGGGAATTAAAAAAAAACCGCCGTTCGCAAATCTAAATAGTTGTAATTTATCGAAAATAGTAATTTTATTCCCGGTAGTTAGTAGTCACTACCATATAGGAAACGTGCAGCATGAGCAGCCCCAGGTATGTATAGCCCAGAGATGTGAAGCCAGTCGAGTACACCTGTGTAACCAGCGAAGTTTGAGTATTTAATCTTTTCGATTTCAGCCACCCTTTTTAACCTTTTTTTCCCCGAAGGGAGCATGGACAAACTATGCCCTTACCCGCGGTAACTGTATCAATCATTGCAACCATAAACCAAAGTATATTATGAAACCAGATCTACTAACCGTATTACACCAGCGTAAGGCTCCACCCTTATAGCTACAACTCCCTTTTTCAAGCATTTATAACCGTGCTTTTACGCGGACCATCCGGATCCGTAATGGTTATGTTATGCCCATACGGGAACACCTCTATTGTTATTCCATCAATTCAATCATCATGAAAAAAACCTCTACCAGGTATCTTCTATTCGCAGCCTTTGCCCTGTTGCTTAGTCTGCCCGCCCGGTCGCAGATTCTCGTGCGGCAGGTTACCAGCACGGCGGGCGGTAGCGGCACCGTGGGCAACGTATTGTTCGAATACACCATCGGCGAAACCGCGGTAACAACGCTCGCAAACGGCGACATGCTAACCCAGGGATTTAATCAGCCGGAAGTAATTCCCTACCCGGGGCAGGGCGCGAACCCCATCGTCAATACGATGATCTTTCCGAACCCCGCCGTTGCTAACGTCAAAATCCAGTTTGACCTGCTAACAGACGCCAACGTGAACATGCAGCTATTCAACACGGCGGGACAGGTAGTGTACCAGGAAACACGTAAGTACGGGCCGGGCAAAGTACTAATGACCGTACCGGTAAACCGCTTTGCAGCGGGCATTTACACGGTAATGATCAAGGCAGGCGGCCACGTGTTCATGGATAAACTCATTGTCCAGTAAACCTCTCAAACCAAAGTTTATGAAAAAGTACATTATACCCTTAGCGCTTTGTAGTTGTGCGCTGCTTGCCGGCGAGCATGTACTGGCGCAAAAGCAGGAGCAAAAACCGCCGAGCGTGGGTGCGTCGTTTCTGCAAATTAACCCCGACGCACGTACGAGCGGCATGGGCGATGCGCCTACCGGCGTAGAGCCGGACGCCAACGCCCTGTTCCACAACGCGGCCAAAATCGTGTTTGCGGGCGATTGGGGCGTAAGCGCCTCCTACGCTCCCCGGATGTGGGAACTCAATAACAACGGCAGCGGCAACACGGCACTGTTCTATGTAGCCGGCTTTAAAAACTTCGACGATAAAGAAGGTATCGGCTTATCGATGAAATACTTCCACCATGGCGACGTAACCTTCCGCGACGATAACGGCGCCGTGCTGCAGCAGTACAAACCCAAGGAGTTTGCCGTCGACGCAAGTTATGCCCGCAAACTGGGCAACCGCCTGGCCCTGGCCATTTCGCTGCGTTACATCCGGAGCGATCTCGGTAACGGCACCTTTAATGGGTTACAGCAAAAACCGGCGCAGGCAGGCGCGGGCGACATCGGCCTGTATTACCAGAACAATGTGGACCATATTGATTTTGGCAACCGCTACAGCTGGGGCGTCAGCTTTACCAATATTGGCAACAAGCTGAAATACACCGACGATGCGAACCGCAAAACCTTTTTGCCCATGAACCTGCGTATTGGCGGCGGGTACAGTTTCGTGCATACCACGGAGCACACCTTTACGCTGGCGGCAGAAGTGAATAAGCTGCTAGTGCCCACCCCGCCTATTTACGTGGAAGACAACAATGGCGTGCCTACCAGCGAAATCGCGAAAGGTAAAGATCCCAACAGGGGCGTGGCCGCAGCATTGTTCAGCTCACTATGGGACGCGCCGGATGGTTTCAGGGAAGAAATAAGGGAGTTTACCGCCGCCGGCGGGATAGAATATGCCTACCAGCACCAGTTCTTCGTGCGGGCCGGCTACTTCCGCGAACATCCCAACAAAGGATTCCGGCAGCATTTTGCGGCAGGTATCGGGGCCAGGGTCAAAATGTTCCAGTTTGATATGGCTTACGTGATGCCTACCGACAACAGTCAATTCCGTCGCAAATCACTAAAATTCAGTTTACTATACACTCTTTCTCCTGAAAAATAATCCTACTAACCTGAAAAACAACCGAGATATGAAAATGATACTATTGCTCGTGGGCCTGATCGCATTCGGCACCCTGAGCGTGCATGCACAACAGAACGGTCGCCAGTCGACTAAATACGTACTGTTCCCGGATTACGACAGAGACATCCAGAAACTGAACGCGGATAAAGAGAAAAACGCCCGTAAGGCGCCTGAAAATCATCAGGCTACCCGCCAGCAGATCTTCACCAATTACAATCCGCAGAAAACTACGCCCAAAAGGCAGATAGCTGCGAAACGTCAGGGTGAGGACAAATTATCCTCTGCCACTGTAGCTCCTACCAAAGAGCAGGTAGATCAGATGCATAAGGAGCTTAAAAAACCGGAAATCCCTACGCAGGGGGTGGACGAACCAGCAGCTTCAAACTGCCTGCCAAAGGACAAAAAATCGTAAAACAACCGTAAACCGAACATCACCATGAAAAAGTACTCTACCTCTTTTGCCTTCTCCCGGCATCTAAATACACCAGCGCACAAAGCGGCCTTACGGGCACGAACTACCAGGCAGTAGCGCGCAACGCCAACGGTACCGTGTATTCCAACCAGGCCGTTCAAGTAAGATTTTCTGTATTAGGCGGCGCGGCCAACGGCCCCGTACAATACCGGGAAACACATAATACAACGACCAACCAGCTGGGCCTTTTCAGCCTGCAGATCGGTCGTGGTACACCGGTAACCGGCACCTATGCAGGCGTTCCCTGGGCTAACGCTAACCAGTACCTGAAAGTGGAAGTAGCAATTGGCGGTGGCGCTTTTACAGAATTGGGCACCAGCCAGTTAATGAGCGTACCTTTCGCATTGTATGCAGCATCCGGTAACCCCGGCCCTGTTGGTCCTGTAGGTCCTGCCGGTCCTGTTGGTGCTACCGGCCCCGTTGGCCCCGCCGGCCCGGTTGGCGCTACCGGCGCTGTGGGCCCTGTTGGTCCCGGTGGCCCTGTAGGCCCGATTGGCGCTACTGGCGCCGCAGGCCCTGTTGGTCCTGCCGGCCCTGTTGGCCCGGTTGGTCCCGTTGGCCCTGCCGGTCCTCAAGGTCCTGTAGGTGACATGAACGCAGCTGCTGCAGGCGGTGACCTGAGCGGCAACTACCCCAATCCAACTGTAGCTAAAATTCGCGGTATAGAAGTAGGTGCTGCGGCGCCTGTGCTGGACCAGGTACTGAAATACAACGGTACCAACTGGGTACCTTCCACGCTTTCCGCAGGACTTGTTCTCCCCTTCATTAAAACAGAGAACAATCCATCCACGCTGTTCTCCATCACCAACGATGGCGACGGTACTTCTATTGAAGGTGTTAATAATACCACTACGTCCAGCATTGCGGCGGTACGAGGCATTGTGAACAGCACGGCCCCGGGTGGTTTCTCCTCCGCAGTACGTGGTATCAACAACGGCACGGGCGGTCTGGGCATCGGTGTTTGGGGATCGCAGGCTGGCAGCGGCTGGGGCGTATACGGCGTAACACCGAACGGCCTGGGTGTATATGGTAACTCAAGTGCCAATGGTACGGGCGTTTATGCGAACAGCAACAGCGGGACCGGTCTTACGGCTACAAGCGTGAACGGCATTCCCGCCAGTATTTCCATCTTCAACAACGCCAACAATAACAACGCTTTAGTCGTGAACAGCGTGGGTAATGGAACAGTGGTGAACGTTAGCACAACCGGCAACGGCGCAGGTGTGCTGTCGTCGGCCGGCGCGGGATTTGGCGTGCATGGTATTACCAGCCAGCAAACCAGTGCAGGCATCGTTGGCGACAACAACGGAGCAGGTGAAGCCATCGTGGGCCGCACTACTTCTGATATTGCCGGTGCGGTAGTAGGCCGTAACGATGGCGGCGGTTATGGTGTAAGAGGCTTTATTGCCACCAGCACCAGCGGTTCCGGTATTGGTGTATTCGGACAGGTAGGTATCAACGGCAGCACCGGCCGAGCGGGTCGTTTCCTGAACGCAAACCAGAACAACGAAGTGAACACCTTTGAAGTAGAAACCAATAGCAATGGTAATATCCCGGACAACACGCAGGGTAATGCCGCATCCTTCCTGGTAGACAATACCAATAGCGTTGCTGCGGGGGTACGTTCGGAAGTGAAAACCATTTTCGGCAACTTCGGTGCGGCGGGTATTTTCGGCGTGTCTTCCGGTACCGGCGGTTTTGCGGGTTTGTTCCACCAGTCGAACCCGTCAGGTAACGGCCCGGCACTGGTAGCTATTGCGGACGGAAACGGCAATGCCATTACCGCCAACGCCAGCAAAAATGGTAACGCTGTAGAAGCCAACATCGACGGGGCAGGCAATGCGCTGTATGCCTGGGTGCCCTCCTTTGCCACAGGTCGTGCGGCCCGTTTCGAGAACTTTAATGAAGATAACACGACCGGCGTAATCAACGTGAAAACGATCGGCAATGGCATTGCAGGTAACTTTATCGTAGACCGTGTTACAGGAACATCACCCGCTGTAAAAGGTGAAGTAAACTCCCAGTTCGCCAACTTCGGTACGGCTGGCATCTATGGCGTATCATCCGGAACAGGTGGATATGCAGGCCTGTTTCACGCTTCTAACGCAGCCGGTAACGGTCCGGCGTTAATAGCACTCGCGGATGGTAATGGTAATGGCATCACAGCCAATGCAGGCGGTAACGGGGATGGTGTAGAAGCTACCTGTGACGGAAACGGTAATGCGATCTTTGGCTGGATTCCCAACTTTGGTACAGGTAAAGCTGCCCGTTTCGCGAATTTTAATGTCAGTAACGGCCAGCCGGTAGTGCAGGTTAATAATGCCGGTACAGGCAATGCTTTGTTAGTAAACCATACAGGCTCAGGTGGTAATCTTGCCGTTCTCCAGAACGCTGGTGTAAATGTGGCACGCATCAACAAAACGGGTATGGGTTTCTTCAACGGTGGCACCCAGAACAGTGGCGCTGACGTTGCGGAAGCCTTCGACGTAGAAGGTCATATCTCCGCCTACGAACCCGGCGACGTACTGGTAATTTCCACCACTACCGACAGGATGGTTGAAAAATCAGCCGAGGCTTACTCAACCCTCGTAGCTGGCGTTTATGCTACTAAACCAGGTGTACTGTTAACAGAAGAGAACATTGATACCAACATCGACGATAAAGCGCCTATGGGCGTGGTAGGTGTAATCCCGACGAAAGTTTGCCTGGAAGGTGGCGCGATCAAACGCGGCGACCTGCTGGTTACTTCCAGCAAACCGGGTTATGCGATGAAGGCCGATATCAACAAGGTGAAACCCGGCCAGGTGATCGGCAAGGCTTTGCAGGAGCTGACGACTGGTGAAGGGAAGATCAAAGTGCTGGTAAACGTGAAATAATGATCTAAGTATAGGTACTGCACGGCACTAAATGCAGTACGGTTTCGACGTTTAATTATGGTTGTAACTTAGCGAAGCCCGCTTTCCAGCGGGCTTCTGCTTTTTATCCGGGTGAGGATAAGCATGTAATTCAGTGGCAATGAAGAAACCCGGCGGCTGAAGAAGCGATTACCTGGACGGCCCAAATAAAAAGGCAAACGCTTCCAATCGGAAACGTTTGCCATAATTATATGCTGTAGGACTTGCGTCCTTTCTACTATACCCTGAAGTGAGAGAAGGCTTTGTTCGCCTCAGCCATACGGTGAGTATCTTCTTTCTTTTTGAAAGCGGCACCTTCACCTTTGCTTGCAGCTACGATCTCGTTCGCCAGTTTCTCAGCCATGCTCTTACCATTTCTTTCGCCAGCGAAACGGATCAACCATTTCATAGACAGAGAAATTTTTCTATCAGCACGAACCTCGGCAGGAATCTGGAAAGTTGCACCACCGATACGACGGCTTCTAACTTCAACAGCGGGAGTTACGTTCACTAACGCTCTTTTCCAAATTTCGTAACCATTTTCGTTAGTAATTTGGCTAACGCGGTCAATTGCATCGTAGAAAATTCTGTAGGCGATGCTTTTTTGCCCTGCTCCATGATGTTGTTCACGAAACGGGTTACCTGTTTGTCGCCAAATTTAGGATCTGGAGCCAGCGGTAATTTTTTCGCAGCTTGCTTTCTCATTTATTGAAAAATTTCAACTAGTTATTATTAATTATTTTTTTGCCTTTTCCCTCTTAGTACCATATTTGGAACGGCTCTGCTTACGGTCTTTTACACCGGCAGTATCCAGGGAACCACGTACGATGTGGTAACGTACACCCGGAAGGTCTTTTACCCTACCACCACGGATCAGTACGATAGAGTGCTCCTGCAGGTTGTGACCTTCACCGGGGATATAAGCAATCACCTCGATTTTGTTGGTCAAACGAACCTTGGCCACCTTACGCAGTGCGGAGTTAGGCTTCTTAGGCGTGGTTGTGTACACACGGGTACATACACCACGACGCTGAGGGCAGCTATCCAACGCTCTGGATTTGGATTTGGCCCGGATAATTTCTCTTCCTTTTCTTACTAATTGTTGTATAGTAGGCATTCTTACCTATGTTTTTTTCAGTCTGTTTACAATTACTTCCAAATTCCCCATATAGGGATTTTGGGAGGGCAAAGGTAAGACTATATGTTTATAATTACAAAATTGTTCGATATTTTTTTTTTTCTGTCAGGGGTCGTTGGCATCAGGCTCAGCTTCGCAGCAATTCCATTACAATGTCGTTCCACTCCTCGTCCAGACTGCTTTTGGGAATCTTCCGGCCGGCCCTGGCGTACCAGTAGGCTGCATTGCCCGGGTCACCCTCTTTTCGGTGCAGGTAGGCATGTATGTAAGACCCTGTACTGCCTGTTATTTCCTGCGCGATGTCGTGCGCCGCATCCCAGTCCCCTTTTCCGTCCCACCACATGGCGGTCAAAGCCGGCGTTAAGCCGTACGGTGGTTCAGCGGATTGCAAAGATGCGATAAATTCTGGTAAAGTCATGGGCGAAAGATAGGAAAGTTCTGATTTTTAATATAAAAAACAAGGCCGGGCATTGCAGCCCGACCTTTGTATAGCTAAAACACATAACAACTAAATTGTGACAGGGCAATGCCCCGAAACAAACCGAAGACTTGAACGTCATCGAGTTATAGCTAATATAGCGAAAATTAACCGCATCGCCGTGTTATATATTATATAGATACAGGAATGGCAGCGGACGCTTATATTAGGAGCGTAAAAAAGCCCGCAGGCATTACCTGCGGGCTTGGTTATATATTAAAGGAAGACCTAGAAATGCCGGGGAACATGGAAATTCCACTTCCGGGTATCTTCGGCTTTACCTGTGCGTATCGCATCCAATCGCCTGATCACCTCGCTGCCCACATCATATTTCGTAGTGTCGAGGCGAATGCTCTTGTCCTTGTAATCCAGTTTTTCCACGTACGCAACGCTCGACGCCGTACCGGTGCCGAATACCTCGCGCAGGGTGCCTGCCTCGTAAGCAGCCACCACTTCCTCGATGGAAATCGGGCGCTCCTCCACGGTCAGCCCCATGTCCGCCAGGATGTCCATGACACTGGCGCGGGTGACACCGGCGAGGATAGTACCCTGGGTCAGGTCGGGGGTAATGGCGGTGTTGCCGATAATGGTAAATACGTTCATGGTACCACACTCCTGCAGGTATTTGTGCTCATAGCCATCCACCCAAAGAATCTGGTCGTAGCCCTGTTTACGGGCCTGCATGGTCGGCTGCATGGTGCCGCCATAGTTACCGGCCGCTTTGGCATACCCTACCCCGCCCGGGAACGCACGTATATATTTATCCTGCACCAGCAGGTGAATAGGTTTGTTGAAGTACGGGCCCGAAGGACTGTTGATGATCATAAAGCGGTAAGTATCGGAAGGTCGTACACCAATGAACTCATCTGCGGCGATCATGAACGGACGCAGGTAGAACGAACAGCCTTCGTTGGCAGGTACCCAGTCGCGGTCCAGGTCAATGAGCATAGACATCCCGCCAATAAACAGCCACTCGGGTACGTCGGGCATTCCCATCCTGTCGGCAGATATATTAAAGCGGTTATAATTATCATAAGGGCGGAAGATCATCGGATTACCTTCCTGGTCTTTGTAAGCCTTGATGCCCTCAAAAATGGCCTGCCCGTAGTGCCAGGCGGCATTAGACGGACTAACAGAAATATGTCCGAAAGGCAAAATCTCTGCATTATGCCACTCCTTCCCGTCGAAATCAGCCACCAGCATGTGGTCGGCGTACTTTTTACCGAAAACCAGGTTGTTAAAATCCACCTCACCAACGCGGCTCTGTGTCGTCCTGGTTACTTTAATCTTCGTTAACGCTTCTTCCATTACTGTCGATTTTACGGGGTAATCTGCAATCATCATGGTTTATCGATTTTATCTCAATATTTTTACACTTTCCGGATCACTACCCGTTTAAATGATCTGCAAATAAAATGATTTTTCCCCAGCCGGGGCGTTCGTATAAAGTTATAACAATATATATATGAGTCTTTCCGAAGTGAAACTGGATCCGTACTTACTAGCTAAAATGTATACCCAGCCTATTATTCCGGAAGAAAAGCAGGCAGGGCCGGCGGTGCAAAAAGAGCTGCCTAAAGTGAAATATTTAGGCGAAAATCAAAAAAACATACTGCTGCTCATACAAAATGAAAATGAAGCGTACTTAAATGACGAATCGTTTAATCTGCTCGCAAATATTTTAAATGCGTGCAAACTGGGCATGCAGGATGTGGCATTGGCAAATATAACACAGTACACTGCGTTAACCATGGCAGAATGGCAACAGGTGGTGAACTTTAATCGCTGCGTGGTGTTCGGTATTGGCCCCGATCAGCTGGGTGTGGAAGCTCCCGTTTACCAACTGGTGACCATCGGCGGCACTACTGCCCTGTTTTCGCACGACCTTGGTCTTATTGGCAGCGACAAACAATTGAAAGGCCGCCTGTGGATGGGATTACAGAAATTATTCAACTTAGTATAAGCATGGTATTGGTTTTTGCAACGAATAACGACAATAAGGTAAAAGAGATACGCGCCATGCTGGGCGATGCCTTCGACATCATCACGTTAAAGGAGTCGGGGATCGATATCGATATTCCCGAGCCGCACGATACGCTGGAAGACAACGCCCGCGAAAAGTCGACCGTCATTTATAATATGACCGGTAAAAACTGCTTTTCGGAAGATACCGGCCTGGAAATAGCCGCCCTCAACGGCGAACCGGGTGTGTTAAGCGCCCGCTATGCCGGTGAACAAAAGGAGCCCGCCGACAACATCGTGAAGGTACTCGAGAACATGCTGGGCATCACCGACCGGCAGGCCCGCTTCCGCACTGTGATTTCTTTAATTATAGATGGACAGGAGCACCAGTTCGAAGGCATCTGCGAAGGCACGATACTCGAAAATGTAACGGGCGGCAAGGGTTTCGGATATGACCCGATCTTTCAGCCCACCGGCGACACCCGCTCCTTTGCCCAGATGGACACGAATGAAAAGAATGCCTACAGTCACCGCGCGAAGGCTTTTAAAAAGCTGGTGGCCTTTCTGCAGGCGCAACAATAAAAAGGACACATGGCCAGAGTAAAAATCAGCTTACCGGAAGTATTTAAGTTCGAGACAAAGATCCCTGTACGCATACAGGACGTAAACTATGGTGGCCACGTTGGCAACGATGCCATTCTTTCCATTATGCACGAAGCCCGCCTGCAGTTCCTCGACAGCATAGGCTGCACCGAGCTGGACGCCTTTGGCGTGGGCATGATCATGAGCGATGTAGCAATCGTATATAAGGGCGAAGGGTTCCGCGGCGATGTATTTCATGTGGAAGTGACCGCCGACGAGCTTACCCCCTTTGGCTTTGACCTCGTATACCGCCTGAGCACCGAACGCGAAGGCAAAAAGCATCCCATCGCCGAAGGCAAAACCGGCATGGTGTGTTTCGATTATGGCCAGCGGAAAGTTACCCGCCTGCCCGAACCTTTAAAAGATAAATTGATAGGATAAGATGACAACATTTACCGAGCAACCTGCTTATCTGAAGCACGTGATTACCCACCGCCGCACCGTGAAACCCACGAGCATGAACGGTGAGCAGATTCCTGACGAGAAAGTGCAGGAGCTGCTGCAACTGGCCGATTGGGCGCCAACGCACGCTTATACTGAACCCTGGTTCTTTTATGTATACGGCGGCGAAAAAATGAAACAGTTCTGCCACGACCATGCAGAGTTGTACAAGAAAGTACGCGGCGAAGCATACATTCCCGGTACGTACGACAAACTGGCTACCATGGGCGACAAAGCATCGCATGTTATTATTTCCTGCATGCGCCGCGGCGCCAACCCGAACATTCCCGAGCTGGAAGAAATTGCTTCCGCTGCCGCCGCTACGCAGAACCTGCTGCTGGGCGCTGCCGCAGAAGGCATTTCCGCTTACTGGGGTTCTGGCGGTATGGCCTACCACCCTTCGATGAAGGAGTTCCCGGGACTGCGGGAAGAAGACAAAGTGCTGGGCGTAATCTACCTCGGTTATTCCGATGTAACCCTGGCGCCGGGCAAACGCACCATTCCCCTGGAGCAGAAAGTGAAGTGGATGTAACAGCCACACACGATATTAAAAAAGCCGGGTACCACAGTACCCGGCGCTTTTGTTTTACCTGATCTTTTTTCCAGCTCGTCGATACGCGATTGCTGCGTGGCGAGCTTCTTCTCCTGTTCAATCAAGTATAACGTAAGCTGTTCGATTTTCTCCAGCAGCTGTGCCTGCGTGGCCCCGATGTCCAGCCCCTGTTTTTCTACCTCGGCCGCAGGTGTTACGCCAGGCAGATGTTTGTGCTGTTTAATGAAATCGGCCGTGTGTTGCAGTGATGGCAGCACGTACGCGGAGTCGAACACGTAGTCGGGCCAGCCGGTTTGTGTTACTTTCACTTTTTGGCGCGCACAACACCGTTTACGGTGAGCTTTTCGTCGGGTGTAAGCGTACCGATACCTACGTTACCGGTGGCCGCGGAGGCAAAGAGCGCGTTGCGGGCCAGCCAGGTATCAGTTTGGGTACGGAACTCGAGGCGTACGTTGTAACCTGCCGGTGGCGTGGCCTGTACCATGGCATGCGTCCAGGTGATGCCGGATACGCTGGTTACGCGGTAGTAGCCAACCCCAATGTAGGAGCCGGTGGAAAAATACACGTCGTACGAGGCGGGACTAACGCCTGCCACATTAGGCACCAGTCGGATGATGTTGGCAAAGCCGGTGTTTTCCCCGAGAATAGTAGCCACGGCAGACACCGGGTAAGCCCCGTCCGCCAGCGATCCACCGTTACTCGTACGGATGTTCAGTTCTACCTGCGCATTCTGGGCTGTTTGCGCGTTAAACCCCGAACCGCCATAAAATGTAATAGTCGCGCTAAACCCGGCCTGCGGAATGGCTAAGGTCCCTGCCTTCACCCAGGCAGAACCGCCCATAGTGGCGTTATTAAAATGGCCAATGTAATCCAGCTGGGCATGGCTGGTTTTTACAAACAACAATAAAATCGGTGCGGAAACCGCGCGGAGAAAGTGAGTTAACTTCATTGGTAAAGGGTTGATAATTAATAAAATCAATCCAATATACACTTTTTTAGCCAACATTTTCTTCGCTATTCGGCTGCCGTTGCCCCTCACTTCGGCCGCAGTTTTTCACCCGGGCAAATTGAGCACATAACTCGTACTCCTGCCCCCGGCATCCTCTTTCAACAGTAAGCCCCGGTCTATCAGGTCCTGGATATCACGTACGGCTGTATCTTGGGAAGTTTTAGTCATCAACGCCCATTTAGAGGACGTCAATTTTCCCTTGAATCCTTCCAGCAGTTCGTTCAACATCAACTTCTGCCTTTCACTCACCTGTTCTGCGCCGGGCAAACCCCAAAAGCGTGCCTTCATCTTTACCACAGACAGGGTTTGATCTGTAGCTGCGATAGCCCGCTCCAAACACTGGAGGAACCAGGTGAGCCACGCCGTGATATCCAGCGTATCTCTTTGTGTAGATTCTAATATCTTATAATAATCTTTTCGCTCCTGCCGGATTTGTGCGGACATGCTATAGAAACGCTGCTGCGTTTCTTCTGCCCGCGCCAGCTGCATATCCATTAGCGCCCGGGCTACCCGCCCATTGCCATCATCAAACGGGTGTATGGTTACAAACCATAAATGCGCAATAGCCGCTTTTAGCACCGGATCGATCGTATGGGCATTGTTGAACCAAGTAATAAAAGCGTCCATTTCTGCATGCAGCAAAGCGACGGAGGGGGCCTGGAAATGTACGGTCTCCGGCCCCATAGCCCCGGAAATAACCTGCATCGGTCCATCTTTATCTGTGCGCCAGCCACCCACTTCTACGCGATGCATACCGCTCCAGCCCGTGGGGAACAGCGACGCCTGCCAGCCAAACAACCTTTCGGCGGTTAATGGCTTTTCATAACGCTGGGTAGCATCCAGCATCATTTCCACCACGCCTTCCACATTCCTGTCTGCCGGCACCAACCCTCCTATATCCATTCCTAACCGGCGTGCTATCGAGGATCGAACTTGGTCGTGATCCAGCATCTCCCCCTCTATTTCACTGGATTTTAATACATCCGCCGTTAACGTTTGCAAACTAGCCTCCTCCCGAAGCTTGAAGCCCAGGGGCCGCCATTTCTCCCAGTAACCTGCCCTGCCTATACCTGACATTTGCCAGTAAGGGCAGTATTTCAGCGTCGTCCCAGTTGAATTCCGGCCAGTTTTGTCGTTGGTGAATATACATTCTACGCATTTTGTGCATCGAATATACTAATTATTCACCGCATCATCATCTACCAACGCCCAAACCACCGTTCAGACCCAACGAAAGGGCAACCAAAGGGCAGTGAAAGGGCAGGCAAAGGGCTCACCACCCTCCCAGCAAGCTTTCAGGAGGCGCTATTCGAGCTAAACCCTAGTAAATACTATGGTTTCGGAGCGGTTCAACGCAGGTAAATCCCCCAATAATAAGAGGATCGTAAGACCATCCTTCGCTGATCCTTCGCTCATCCTACGCTAAAACCGCCACCAGAGCCAATTGAACCTAAGATGAGCGAAGGATCAGCGAAGGATGCAGCAAGGATGGTCGAAAGATACCATGCCGATGACGGGGGACCAGCGACCGGGAAGAAGCATAAAAAAGGCTGGCAATAATTACCAGCCTCTTGTTTCAGATATAGTATAGTTGTATTAAAAACCGGCTTCGGCGAACAGATTCGGGTAGTCGGAAATGATGCCGTCTACGCCCATGTTCTTCAGGCGGATGATGTCCGCTTTGTCGTTTACGGTCCAAGGTACGAGTTTAATGCCGGCGGCTTTACAGGCTTTTACCAACTCGGGGGTAACGAGTGTGTGGTGAGGACTGAGGGCGAAAGGTTTGAAACCGAGGAACGCGATGTTTTCTGCGAGGCTCTTCTTATTTGAAGCCTCAATGAGGAAACTTGTCTTTACGTTTTTGTAATCCGCGTGCATGATTTTCAATGTACGTGGATCGAACGACTGGACCACCGTGCGGTCGGCGATGCCCTGCTCCTTTACCACCTTCATCAGCAGGTCCACGAATTCTTTGGGTTCGGGATGCAACTTGTTATCGGTAGCCGGTTTACATTTTGTTTCGATGTTGTACCACATTGGCCTCACACCTTTTTCTTTGGCGTATGCTTCGGAAGCGGCAATCAGCTCGGCAAGCAGGGGCTTCTGTACGGCCATCTGCTGCTGCTGCGGGAAGCCCGGGTTACCACGCTGCCCCACGTCGAAACGTTTGATCTCGTCGTAGGTCATGGTGTAAAGCGCATATTTTTTTCGTTCTCTTTCGTCACAGGCTGCCCATCGGGCGTCGTAGCAATGTCGTGGTTAAACCAGGGGTCATGCGATACGATCACCTGTTTGTCTTTGGTAATGGAAGCATCCATTTCCAACGTAGTAGCGCCCACATCGATGCACTTCTTCATGGCTGGAATGGTGTTTTCCGGCATCAGTCCGCGTGCACCGCGGTGCCCTTCTTTATCGAACGCGGGAAACGCTGCAGCGCTGCCGCCCGTTTGCTTCTGCGAGGCGCAGGCGCTCCACAACAGGGAGGCTGCCAGCAAAGATGGTAATACGTTTTTCATAAGTTATTTATTTTTTCGGCTGCTTGCCCCTGAGCGCCCAGCTCCAGCGTTTGTGTATACACAGCACCGAAACGGTCGGTCGCAGTAACCGTTACTAGTTTTGTATTCAATGGAACAGCACCTTTAAACAGGTGATCGGTAGCATTAGGCTCCACGAACTTACGCTTCACCGGCATGCCCGGCCCCTTGTACAGCTTAACTGCCAGCGGATCAAAGCCGTTGAAGCGCGTCATGCTGCCAAGTGTTTTACCATCGGCCGCAAATTCAACTTTCCACTGCGGATCGTAGTTCCACACGTTGGCAATAATGTTGGCCGGATCGATTTCGTCCTGGTACAGCGCAACCTGGTATTCTTTCGGTTTACCAACACCTTTGTAATACCATTTCAGCTCATCACCTTTCACTTCGTATACGCCGTAGCCGCTGGGGGTACCATCTTCGCAGATGGAGCCGGTCCACCAGGCGCCGCATACCGTGCCATGGATGTGTTCATAAACACCTTCGTGCTGCACGTTTTCGTTAAAGTGGGTATGACCGGTCATGATGTGCGCCTTAAAGTTTTTCAGCAGGGCGTACAACTGATCACGGTTGTCGGTTACGGAGCCTATATTGGGCGCTTCGTAGCCCCGGCGTTTCCATGCTTCGGTATAAGCGGGAATGTGCATGCAGAGGATCACCAGGCTGCCGGGTTTCACGTTCGCCAGGTCTTTTGCCAGCCAGGCCAGCTGCTCATCGGTGATCATGCCTTTGTATTCTCTTTCTTTACCAAGATAGTACACATTGTCGAGCACCACATAGTGCGCCTTACCGCGGTTAAAGGAGTAGTAAGTAGGACCAAATAATTTCTTGAAAGTGCGGTCGCTGGTTTCGTCGCCACCTAGGCGGTAGTCCTGATCGTGGTTGCCAATCACCTGGAAAAAGGGCACGCCGGTCATACCGGCGGCAGCGATATAGTCATCGTACATGTCATACTCGTCCCAGCTGAGGTCGCCACAGCCGACGCCGTGCCACAGCGTATCTTTCGGATAACTCTGGATCAGGGCTTTGGTATCGGGCGCCGATTCGGTGAGCAGCTGCTGTGCGTCCTGCTCGTTTTTGATCTGCGGATCGGCCCATATAATGAAGTTATGTTCGTTATCGTCTTTGCCGAGCGGAGCGAGTTCGAAGTTGAAAGACTGCGCATCTTTGGGCTCCAGCGGCTGGTAGTAGGCCGCCAGTCCTTCTTTGCTTACGGGGATGTGGTAACCGGCGGGCACGCTCACGAATACGAAGCCGGCTTTTTCGCTGGCGGTAAATTCGAACCGTCCTTTACTATCGGTTTTCACTACGGAGAAGCCATCGCTTACGACTACATCTTTGAGGGCTTTACCCTTACCGGTTACTTTACCGGATACTTTGGTGGCTTTGCCACCCACAATTGCTGAATAAGCTTTGTTCGCTCCTGTAAGCATACCTGCACCGAGTAAAGAGGTGAGGTAGAGAAAATTACGCCTGTGCATATCTGATGTTTCTGAAAATTTGGCCGCAAGGTAAAGCAGCGGCGTTATAGCCTTGTGTTATCAAATCACTAACTTTTGTTTTTCGTGCCGCCAGGTAAGTGCGGTGAACAGCACAGCGAGCAGGCATGCCACGCACATCACGATGAAATAACTGTCCCACCCCCATTCGTCGGTAATGTAACCGATAGCAGCGTTTGCGAACAGCGTGCCGCCAAAGTATCCAAACAGGCCGGTGAATCCTGCGGCTGTACCGGCGGCCTTCTTGGGTACTAAATCCAAAGCCTGCACGCCGATGAGCATTACCGGACCATATATCAGGAAGCCGATCGCGATGAGGGCGGCATTATCTACCCATGGTCTGCCCGCGGGGTTTTGCCAGTAAACGATAACGGCTATCAATACAAGCAACATGTAGATCACGGTAGCCGGCGCACGGCGGCCACGGAATACTTTATCACTGATCCATCCACAAAGCAGTGTGCCGGGAATGCCGGCGTACTCGTACAGGAAGTACGCCCAGCCGGTATCACTGACTGAAAAACCCTTCACTTCTTTAAGATAAGTGGGCGCCCAGTCGAGCACCCCATACCGCAGCAGGTATACAAACACGTTTGCCACGGCAATGTACCAGAGCAACCGGTTCGGCAGGATATAATCTTTAAATATCGTTTTGGCAGACAGTTCCTTTTCATGCGCCGCACCATAATCGGCGGGATAATCATTTTTGTACTGTTCTACCGGCGGCAGCCCGCATGATTGCGGAGTATCGCGCACCAGCCAGTAAGCAATCGCCGCCACTCCCAGCGCCACCGCAGCCGGAAAGTAAAATTTACTTTGCCACACGCCGAACAAATGCATGCCGAGTATGGTCAGCGGCCCGATAAGACCACCGCCGACATTATGCGCTACGTTCCAGACAGACATCATCGTACCCCGCTCCTTTTGCGAAAACCAGTGTACCACTACCCTGCCGCTCGGCGGCCACCCCATGCCCGGAACCAACCGTTTAAAAACAGTAAAGCAAACATGATGGGAATGGAACTGGTAGCCCATGGGAAGAAGCCCATCAATGCCATGGTAAAGGCAGACAATACTAATCCGAGGGTAATGAATTTACGCGCATCGCTGCGATCGCTCACATTCCCCATGATAAATTTGCTGATACCGTAAGCCACGGCCACACCGGATAAGGCCACACCGAGTTCTTTTTTAGAGAAACCTTTCTCTATCAGATCGGGCATTGCCAGTGTGAAATTCTTTCTTACTAAATAATAACCTGCATAACCCAGGAAGATGCCGATAAATACCTGCCAGCGTAAAAGCTTATAATCGCGGTCAATGTTGTCGGCGGGTTTCAACGGTTGGTGTACCGGCGGTTGTAACCAATTCATGCAATAATATAGATAAAATGTAGCCGGTCTTTTACGGGACCGGCTACACGTAGATGATTATTCAACAATTTTAGTAGAGAGAGAGTCGCTCTGAATATCCGTGAGCAAACCTGTTTTGCCCGGGAAGATATTGCGTTGTGTGCGTACCTTGGTCCATTTCCGGAGACTGGTACTGTACTCGCCGCCGAGCATTACGAAGGCGCCGGCATCGTCTGCGTTGTAGCCCAGGAAGATGTTATTGGTCCCCATGCGGAAGAAAGGCTGCTGTACACTGGGTTCCAGTGGGTTCTGTATATCGTACCAGTCATTATTACAGATGCGGTATCCGGAAGAGGGCGCCGCATACAGCGAGCCGCCACCACCTACATGGATCACATCTACCGGAACAGAAGCCGCTGTAACGGTCACACCTGCGAACACCGCGATACCAAAGGCGTTACCGCTATTGGCCATCAGGTTGGTTTTGGCGCTACCGAAACCTTCGCCCGCTTTGGCAGCGTAGTCGTAGTTGACAACCCAGTTGGCGGCTGCGATATCGGTAGAATTAGGGCCGTTAATGAGTTTAAAACGGCCGCCTACATAAAAGAATTGCCCTTTCTGTACCGTACCCGATGCGATGTTTATTTTGTAGGTACGCTGTACACCCGTTGCCCAACCCTGTGCAGGTGCGCCTGTTGGGTTAGAAGCGCCGGCGTTATTGCTTACGACCATTGAGTAGGGCGTTACAGCAAAATTGATATCCTGCGTAGCTTTAAACTGCACATATTCATAGTTCGCATCCGAAGTCGGGTTAGCGGTAGGATCGTTCAGGAAACCGGTGATGAGGATAGGCTGCAAGGTGAGCGACGCGTTAAACACTTCATAATCGCTGCCTGTGCGCATGCGCAGCTCCGGTGTATCATCTTCTTTACGGAACACAATGCCCGTGTAGTTCGCCATGCCGGGCAAGGTGGCTCCCGCGAAAGTGGCGCCGGTATTGGTTACCAGCGGCAGGTTGCCAAATCCGTCGTTCAATACCCGCGTACCTGCGAAGGTTTCGCCCGCAGCAGGCACCGGTACAAATGTACCCTTCACCACTACCGACAATACACTTTCGTAATCGCCTGGCTTGTTGAGGATCAGGTCGCTGTTCACTCTTATTCTCGGAATGGTGTTATTGGAAGATACTTTGGTGATATTGTTTTTGGTAAGACCGGTAATCTGCAGGATGCCGTTTTTACGGGTGAGCGTACCGCCGTTCACGTCGACCACCACTGAGTCGCCTACCGCGTAGCTGGCCGCATCCGCGCCCAGATCTATCGACATGCCGCGCAGCAGGTTGAGCCGGCGATAGTCCTGTATGATCAGTAATCCTTCGGGCAGGTTCATTCCTGCATGATCAGATATAACAACGCCGGTGATTTTATCACAGCCAAACATCGTTTCTTTTGAGAGCTTCACATCTTTCCCCTGGTACACACCGCGTAAATCGAACATCGGCAGGTAAGGATTAATTTGTGAACCAGGGTAGTTCCCTTCTTTCTGACAAGCCCACCAGCCGGTAACCAGGGCCAGTACAGCGATATATTTCAGCAAATGCTTCATAACAATTTTTTTCTGGTTTTGATTACGGTTTCTGCCACCATACGTGTGTCGTAATAACATCCGGCCCCTGTGCCGCTATCGCCAGTTTGTAGTTGGTCGGGTTGGCCGACTGCACATACACGGGATAGTTAAAGCGCGCGGGCATTACGCCGCCGTTGGCGAGACCCGGACCTTTGGGCAGGTTCGGATGGCCGGTGCGGCGGTACTCGAACCATTGCTGCAGATCGGTCATAAACAGTGCGTAATATTTCTGGAGATGGATCTTTTCCATTTTCTGATCCAGTGTGGCCGCGTCGTCCCACTCCATATCCGCATTGGTCAGGTATACAACGATGTCATTGTTCCAGGTGGGCATCCATTGTTGAATGCTGGCCCTGGCGCCGTCGTTGTAGTACGTGGCCGCAGGGGTGGAGGATATCCAGCCTTTAACGGTCGCTTCTGCGAGCATGAATTTCACTTCTGCTACGTTCAGTATCATGCCGGCCAGGGGATCTGTTTGCATGGAGGTAGTGGAGGTATTAGACAGGAAGTACGACTTTTTCACACCACCCTGACCGGGCAAATAGCCACTGGGTACGCCTTTAAAACCTTCGGCCGACTGTGCAATGCCCCAGCGGTTAATACCGTTGGCGCCCAGTGATATATTCAGGCGCGGATCGCTCCAGGCCACCAGGTTATCGATAAAGAAGCTGGCGATACCCGGCGCACGGAAGTCCTGTTCGCGCACCGATACGTTCAGCGGGTTAGCATAAGGCGCCACACCAGTATATCGCAGGATGGCCGATTCTGCCGTAGTTGTAATAATCGGGTATGTGGAAGGGTTGTTCACGATCTCCGCAAACTTTGCAATGGCCTGCTGCGATACTTCTTGTTTACCGGAGATGCGCATCAGGCATCTTAAGTAAAGAGAGTTACTGAACTTCTGCCAGTTAGACGCGATGCCTTTAAACAGCGGATCGCTCGCGGCATCTACATTCTTCGCATTGGTGAGCAGTGTATTGGCGCGTTCCAGGTTAGCGAAGATGCCGGCGTAAATTTCCTGCTGCGTGTTGAACTGTGGCTCGTATACCACGCTGTCGCGGCCAAGGTTAGAGCGGGTAAAGGGTACGTCGCCATAAGCATCGGTCAGCAACGAATATATCCACGACTGGCAAACGAGCGATATCGCCATATAGGTTTCGCTGTAATCGGCGCTGGTGGTATCTGATGCAAACTTGTACAGGTCTTTGAAGTTCGTGAGCTGTAAGTACCAGTTGTTGTAGAGGTAGTCCGCCCAGGTATTGTTAAAATCATAACGGAACACGCGGCCCTCGCCATCGTTCATATCTACCGTTACCTGCATCAACTCGTTGTTGAAGTTGCGATTGCGCACCAGGTTGTACTGCAATACGTTTACCAGCGCTGGCGCCAGCATTTGTGACGGCAACACATCGGTGGTAGTGTTTGGATTGGTATTTAGTTCTTTGAAATCTTTGGTGCAGCCGGTGAGCAGGAGCACTGCCATGGCCAGCATCATCGATATCTTATACATTCCTTTTTTCATGTTGATGCAGATTAAAGTCCGATAACTACGTTAAAGCCAAAGGTGCGGGTGGAAGGGAACTGCGCGATCTCAAATCCCTGCACGATATCTGTACCGCTGATGGTGCCGAATTCCGGGTCGAACATCGGCCAGGGCGACCAGATGAACAGGTTACGGCCGTAAACGCCCACGGTTACACGCTGTAATCCCGTCTTCTTCAGTACGGCCGGTTTTATGGTATAATCCAGGCGTGCTTCTCTAAATTTGATGAAATCAGTAGAAAAAGTATTACCCTCCGCGTTATCAATGCCCCAGTGTGAACGGTAGTAATAGTCAACATCGGTAGCAACAGTGGTGTTTTTCACATACTTGCCGTCGGCGTCGATGACCACACCATTGCCAATCAGGCCACTGGCGCGGCCAGGTAGTGTATTCGTGGTTTTCCCCTGTTCTGCTAATTTATAATGCATCAGCGAGTGTGCTACCGCGCCCCATTGCGCATCGAACAATACGCTCAGGCGGAACGACCGGTAACTGAAATCGTTCCCGAAACCTAATTTACCTTTCGGCATCGTATTGCCAAGGTACACTACATCGTCGGCGAGCAGGGCAAAGCCATTGGAAGGATCGTATACAATCTGACCGTCCGGTGCGCGCAGGTAACCACGGCCATACAGGTCGCCCATGCTGCCCCCACTTTCGCTACGATCTGTCCGCCGCCAACAGGACCGGTGCGCAGTACCACCGATGTATCGGGCAGCGCCACGATGCGGTTGCGGTTAGTGGAATAATTGATATTAGTATTCCATTTAAAATCTTTGGTAGATACCGGCGTGCCATTCAGCGACAACTCGAAGCCCTTGTTACGCACGGTACCGGTATTGATCACCGCGCTACCCCAGCCGGAGGAGCGGTCGAGTACGCGGGTAAGGATCTGGTCTTTCGTGGTACCGATGTAGTAAGCCACATCGATACCCGCCCTGCCCTTCAGCAACTTGGCGGCCGCCCCCACTTCATAGGTAGTAGTGCGCAGTGGTTTCAGGTTTGGATTGGTAACAAGCGTGGGGTTCTGCACATAACCATCAAAATTCACCGGGCTTTCGTAACCATACGAAGTATAGTAGGGCGTAGTTCCGCCGCTACCTACACTGGATGCAGAGAATCGCAGCTTCGCGAAATCAAACATTTCAGGCAGTTTGGTTACTTCCGACAATACGAAGCTGAGGTTCGCGGAGGTATAGAAGAAGCCGGCATTTGCAGTACGTGTTGGGGTAGCCAGGGTGCTGTTCCAGTCCTGGCGGCCCGTTACGTCTACAAAAAGGAAGTCTTTATAAGAAGTGGAAAGCAAACCGTAGAAGCTGTTCATGCCCAACTGCGATTTGTAAGGCAGCGTTACTTTTGGCCCTTTGGAGTTAGACATATTGTATACGCCCGGTACCGTCAGTGAATCCGCCCGCACTTCATCCCTGTTGTAGAAGTTGCGCATCGCGCTTCCCCGAGAGTAGCCGAGATGTCGAAATCTTTGTTCAGTTTCTTATTGTACTTCAACAACCAGTCCGCCGTCATTTCCTGGGAAAAGATATTTTGCGTACGGTAGCTGCCCTTCTGGTACCTGCTGCCCGCATCATAAGGCCGCAGCTGCGCGCGGCGTTCATAACTCAGGTCGGTGGATGCCCTTACTTGTAAACTCAATGACTTTGTGAACGCGTAGGTGGCCGTAGCATTAGCAGTTACCGCGTTCCTGTCCGACTGGTTCAGGAACTCATACGCAATAGCATAAGGGTTTTCCGGGAAAGAGCTGAACGGGAACTCGATCGCACGTTTCTCCTTACCCAGCTGCCAGTAATTCCGCAGCCAGTTCAGGTCTGCATTCGGCTGCCAGAAAATGTACCAGTACATGATCGACTGATTACCGTAACCGGTGCCGGGCAGGTTATCACTGTTCTTGTTGGTATAATTGACTTTGGTGGATATCTGCAATTTATCGCTCACTTTTGAATTCACGGACAGCGCCACGGTAGTGCGTTTGTAGCCGGTATTCGGCATGATCCGTGTGTTTTGCACATTGGTTACAGAGAAGCGAGCAGATGTTTTATCATTTCCCCATCGATGCTGATGGAGTTGGTGAGTGTTTTAGCCGGTTCAAAGTAGTTGCGGGTAGAATTTACATACGGCTTCCACAATGATCTTTCCTTGGCAGGGTCCTGGATGGTGGGATCATACTGGAAAAACATTTGTCCGTTAAAGCGCGGACCGTATGCAGAGCTGGTAGCTGACGTACTGGCGCCATCTGCCGAAGCGCCATACGAGTAATAATTACTGCCACCTGTACCCTGACCGTACTCGTATTGCAGGTCGGGCCAGCGGTTCACCGTTTCCATGGAGCCGTTGGAGTTGAAGGTAATGCCCAACCCTTTCTTTTTACTGCCGCCGGATTTGGTGGTGATGATGATAGCGCCGTTAGCACCGTTCTGTCCGTACAACGCAGCCGCACCGGGACCTTTCAGTACCGTAATATTTTCAATATCCTCGGGGTTAATGTCGTTCAGGCCGCTGCCGTAGTCGGCGGGCATATTATCGCTGCCGGTACCGTAAGGCACTTCGCCTGCCACTGCCGTACGCCGGCCGCTGCCGCCAATACCGCCGCCGCTTACGATCACACCGTCTACCACCACCAACGCTTCGTTATTACCGGTAAGGTTGTTTTCGCCGCGCAGGATAATTTTAATAGAACCAGTGGGACCGCCGTTCGAGCGTACCAGGTTAAGACCGGCCACTTTGCCGGACAGGGCATCTGTCCAGTTGCTGGGCAGTGCTTCTGTGAGCTGGTCGCCTTTTACCACGGTTGTAGCATAACCCAGTGCTTTTTCATCGCGTTTGATGCCGAGCGCTGTTACGACTACTTCGTTCAGTGACTTGGGATCCTGTTTTAAACTGATGTTCAGCCGCTGTGTGGCTTTCACAGTTACTTCGCGGGAAATATACCCCATGTACGAAAACACCAGTACACCGCCGGAAGCGGGTAACGTAACGAGGTAGTTGCCGTCTTTATCAGACGAAACGCCCTGGGTGGAGTTTTTCACGTGTATAGACACGCCGATGAGCGCTTCGCCCTTTTCGTCCGTAACGTTGCCGCGTACGACAACGTTACCGTCCTGCCAGCCGGCCGTGATCGCCACCGGGAGCTTCGCCGCATTGGCGCGTGCCAGGCCGCACACACACAGTTGCAGACTGGTGATAAATAGTAAAAAGTGTTTCATTCAACAATTGATTTTTGTAATGGTTCCTGTGGAAACAATTTTAACGTGTGATGTAAAAAGTTGACCGTTTTACCGGATGCGCGCCGTCAAAACAGTATGTGCCCCGGAGCGCAATGGCGCTGCCAGGGCATGTAAAGCCCGATTATTGGTTGTTCTTTCTCCCTTTCAATTTTTCGTTGGAATCAATCAGTTTTTCGTGGATCAGTCTAGTTCAACATATACGTCTTTGCCAGTTCGCGGAATTCTTCCAGTTGTTGTTGCTCCCATGTTTTATCATAACCCAGTTCGTTCGCAAGAATGGTGGCCACCTGTGGTGCAATACGCACGGCTTCTTTTGCATCCGGGAATAGCGCACGGATACGGCGCGCCAGCACATCTTCCACGGTGCGCGCCATCTCTTCCCTGGCTGCCCAGATCACCCGGGCTTTAATAATGCCTAATCCGCTGCTCAGCACCTCTGCCAACGCAGGCTCCTGTTTTGCCAGCGCTTCCACCCGCTGGGCATCCGCGCCATAGAAATACATCGGGTGATGAAAATCTACCTTCGCAACAGCGCCATGCAATGGCAGGTGATGCGTTACCGACTTTGTAGCCGGCCATCCATGCGATTCTTCCAGTTTGTCGATCACATCTTCCGCCATTTTACGGAAGGTTGTCCATTTGCCGCCGATGATCGTAACCAGACCAGCCGGCGAAACCGTTATTTTATGACTTCTCGAAATCTCTTTTGTTTTTTCGTTGGTACCTGTCGGCGCCGCCAGTGGACGCAACCCCGCCCAAACGCTGCGCACATCGTTGCGCTGCGGCGGCCTGGAGAGGTAGGCACCTGCTGTATTCAGGATGAAATTGATTTCCTGCTCCAGCGCTTTCGGGTCCAGGCTGATGCTGTTTACCGGTGTATCCGTCGTACCTACTACGATCTTATTGTGCCGGGGCACTGCAAATAATACGCGGCCATCACTCGTTTTCGGGATCATCAACGCATCGTCGCCGGGTAAAAAGTCGCGGTCCAGCACCAGTGCACGCCCTGGCTCGCTGCAATGCTGTGGCGCGCTCCCGGGTTATCCATGCGCAGTACATCATCCGCAAACACGCCAGTGGCATTGATGACGCCACGGGTCATTACATGATGCGTGTCGTTGTTTTCCACATCCTGCAACTTTACTTTGATGATTTTACCCTTGCTGTTTTTCTCCAGCCCGGTCACTTTCATATAGTTCAATACCAGTCCACCCTGTTCAGCGATCGTTTGCACGAGATTGATCGCCAGTCGCGAGTCGTCGAACTGACCGTCGTGGTAAAGAATGCCGGCCGATAAACGCGCAGGCGATAACGTTGGTAATCGTTTTAAAGTTTCGCGTTTCGAAATATGGCGCGAGCGGCCAAGACTGAGGCGACCCGCCATCCAGTCGTACAGTTTAAGGCCTACGGTATACATGATACTGTCCCACAAGGAATACGCCGGGATCACGAACGAAGTGTTGTGTACGAGGTGCGGCGCATTTTTGGTAAGCAGCCCGCGCTCGATACTGGCTTCCCGCACGAGGGCCACATCGCCCTGCGCCAGGTAACGCACGCCTCCGTGTACGAGTTTGGTGCTTTTACTGGATGTGGATTTTGCAAAATCCGCCTGCTCCACCAGCAGCGTTTTATAACCGCGTGTCGCTGCTTCCAATGCTGCACCCAGACCGGTAGCCCCGCCGCCGATGATCACTACATCCCATTCTTCGCCCGCCTTCACTTTCTTTTTCAGTTCGCCAATAGCCGCGTCCCCGGTCATACCATGATAGATTTATACAAATACATTGTAAAGATACTCACATTCCAATACAAGGTACATCGGAAAACGATACTTCAAAGCGAAAGGTACATAATTATCAATCTATATTAGATTAGATTAAAATAGAGTGAATAAAATACTAGACTTGGGGCAGTGCGGCGGATATAACGGTTTGAAGGACGCCTCGTGCTTCGTACCGGCCGGTAAACAGACGCTGCTAATAATCACGACTGATGCGGAGAGGATGGCTTCGATCACGCCCGCGATGAGGGTGCAGGATAATGACGCACGATGACGTGTGAGATAACGGCGCACGATGACGGTGCGGAGTAACGACGCTCAATGTCATTGCGGGATAACGACGCACGATGATGGTGCGGCAAGCGTCTCCGTCCACCGCTTCCGGCCTCATTCTTGCACCGTTTCTACTATGCGCACCGACACCTACGCTCAACTCATTACCGCCAGCCCCGGGGCTGTTTTCCGGGCCTTTACCAACCCGGAGGCCATATGCCGGTGGCGGCCACCGAAAGGCATGAGCTGCCACATCTATCAATTTGAGGCGGCGCCCGGCGGCCGTTTCCGCATAGCTTACCGCTATGACGATGCAGCGGATGCCCATGGCAAAACGAGCGAGCACGAAGATGTGTTCCATGGCCACTTTGCAACCATAGAACCCGACAAACGCATTGTAGAAGTAGTCGCTTTTGAATCGGACGATCCGGGCTTCGCGGGGGAAATGACGATTACCACCACGCTGGAACCGAAAACCGGCGGCACATTGGTCACATTCGTCTGTGAAAACGTGCCGCCGGGCATCAGTGCGGAAGATCATGAAGCGGGGATGCGATCTTCGTTAGAAAACCTGCAGGAGTACCGGGGTTATAAATCCCAATTCTTAACGCGTGCAATGGCTTTCTGCCATTTCTGCTTTACGGCCGCCGCATTATTGCGCTCATCCGGCGCGAAGGTTTTCCGGATGCGGTATTGACTTTCACTTCGTCCAGTGTCCAGAAGCCAGTAGCCAGGCCCGCCAGGTAAGCTACACCTACCGCGCCTACCGGCATTACTTCCGGTCGCATGATCGGGTACTCCAGATATCTGTCTGCATCTGCATAAAGAAATCATATGCAGCAGACGTACCATCTACACGCAATGCCGTAATAGAACGGCCGCTGTCTTTTTCCATCGCCTGCAAGGCGTCATAAATACCGAGCGCCACGCCTTCCAGCGCCGCACGGGCAATATGGCCGGCAGAAGTGCCGCGGGTAATGCCGATGATCATACCGCGTGCGTAGGGGTCCCAGTAAGGCGCACCCAGACCGCTGAGCGCGGGAACGAACAATACGCCGCCGTTGTCGGGTTCTGTTTGTGCCAGGGGCCTCGATTTCAGCAGTGGATTCTATTAAACCCAGGCCATCGCGGATCCAGCGGAATACAGAGCTGCCGCCGAATACGCTGCCCTCCAGCGCGTAGGTGACATCGCCGCCTATCTTCCAGGCAACCGTGGTTAACAGGTTGTGACGCGAGATGATCGGTTCACCACCGATGTTCATCAGTGCGAAACATCCGCTGCCATAAGTATTTTTCACCATGCCCGGCTCCGGCACATTTGCCCGAACAGTGCCGCCTGCTGATCACCCGCCACACCTGCAATGGGAATGGCAGTTTCGAATAACAGCGGTGCGGTGTGCGCAATGATTTCGCTATTGCTGCAAATTTCCGGCAACAGCTGGAAAGGTATACCGAAAAGCCGTAACAACTCGGGATCCCACTGCAGCGAATGAATATTGAACAACATGGTGCGCGAGGCATTGGTCACATCGGTTACATGTTTCTTGCCACCGGTCAGTTTCCAGATCAGCCATGAGTCAATGGTACCAAAGGCCAGTTGTCCCTGCTCCGCGCGGATCCGGGCGCCTTCCACATTATCCAGTATCCAGCTGATTTTGCTGGCGGAGAAATAAGCGTCGAGGATTAACCCGGTTTTTTCACGGATGAGTTCCGAAAAGCCCTGGTAGCGGAACTCATCGCACAGCTTGGAAGTGCGGCGGTCTTGCCACGCAATGGCGTTGTATATTGGCTGTCCGGTCGCTTTATCCCATATCACAGTGGTCTCGCGTTGATTGGCGATACCAATACCCGCGATAGCGGAAGGTTTCACGCCACTCTCCTCCCACAACTCTTCGATCACGGACAGCATGGTGAACCAGATTTCGTTGGGATCTACTTCTATCCAGCCGGGTTGCGGGTAATACTTTTCGTATTCCTTCTGTAACTGGGTCACCACGTTCCCTTCACGGTCGAACAGCGCCACGCCTGCGGCGGCAGAGCCCAGATCCAGCGAAAGGATATATTTTTTTGCGCTCATAACGTTTAAATTTTCTTGATGTCACTGATGGCCTGCATCAGTTCACCGAGGTATTGGTACATGGCCTCCAGGTATTCATTTCCCTGTTCGGTCAGTTTATAATATTTACGGGGCACCCCCTCTTCCATTTCTACCCAGCGGCTGTCGAGGAGCTTTTCTTTTTTCAGCCTGCTGAGTAAAGGATAAATAGTGCCCTCGGCGATGTCCATATCTGCGAGCTTTTTTATCTCGCTGATCAGTTCATAACCGTAACGCTCCTTATTTTGCAGCAACAGCATGATAATATATTCGAAAAGCCCCTTTTTAATCTGTGACTGCCATCGGGTGATGAAATAGGCGTTTTGCTTGTTTTCGTTCTCCATAACGCGGCTCAGGCTTTTTTAAGTTTATTTTTAGACATGATACGCCTGCGGTGTTGTTCGCCCCATTCTTTCATTTCAGCAATCACTTTGTCGAGCGAGCGACTATAAGCCGTGGCCTTGTATTCCACGGCAATAGGCATAGAGTCGTACACGGTGCGGGTTACAAATTCGTTAAGCTCCAGTTCCTTCAATTCTTTTGACAATACTTTTGGCGTAATGCCCTGTACGGAGCGTTGCAGCTCCTTAAACCGCTGGGGCCCGCCTTCCAGCAGGGCCAGGATGATCGGCAGCTTCCATTTGCCTCCCATTACGTACATGGCGTCGCGGATAGCGTCAAGACCTTTTTGCAGATTTCTGAAGCATTGGAGGGATAAGCCTCCGCGTGTTTGGTTCTGGACATAAAAACAGCTTTAATGGAAAGCGGTATCCTAAAGTATAGTGGTTACCAAAGTATAGCAAACTTACAATATTTTTGCAGTAGATGGTATATTGCCCTGATTGGGCATTTCATCAACCTAAAAAAACGAAAAAAGATGAAAGTTGAAATATGGTCCGATATCATGTGCCCATTCTGCTACATCGGTAAACGCCGGTTTGAGCAGGCTTTGGAGCAGGTGAAAACAACAGCGCCGGTAGAAATCGTGTGGAAAAGCTTTCAGCTGGACCCGCAAATGGAATATGTAGCCGGCCGCAGCACGCACGAAATGCTTGCTGAAAAGAAAGGCTGGACGTTGGATTATGCCAAACAGGTAGGCGACCAGGTTAGCAATATGGCGGCGCAACTGGGCCTCGAATATAACTTCGATACGGCTATTCCCGCCAATACCATGGACGCGCACCGCCTGCTGCATCTCGCCGCCAAACATGGTGTGCAAAACGAACTCGAAGAGAAATTGTTCGCGGCTTACTTCACCGAAGGTAAAAACGTAAGCGACCGTCAAACTTTAGTGCAAATCGGCCGGGAAGCCGGCCTGGATGCCGCGGAAATTGAGCAGATACTCGGCAGCGATACTTATCGCGCCGACGTTAACAAAGACATTTCCGAAGGTGTATCCATCGGTGTGCGGGGCGTACCCTTCTTTGTATTTAACCGCCAGTACGCTATTTCCGGCGCTCAACCGCTGGAAGTATTTACCCAGACTTTCCAGAAAGTGCTGGAAGACGAAAAATCGTCCGGCGAATACGCCGAAGGGGCCGTTTGTACCCCGGACGGTGATTGTTAAAGAATATATACGGCGGGAACCTTCCCGCCGTTTTCTTGTAGCCCCACACTGTGCAAGGTTTCCCCCATCGTCAAAATCATGCCAGCTTATTTTTTCAATTTGAAATCCATCACGCAACTGTTTGCCGTAGATGAAGATGTAACCATTCTGCACAATTTAATTTTTCATTAACAAGTATCAGCACCATGGAAACGCGCACCTCATAGGGGTTCGGCGAAGCCATGCAGTATAACAAGAACGTACAAACGAAAACTCTCATTTATGAACAAATTCCATGTGCCTCCCGGCAACGGGGAAGGGGATGCTTTGTCCTCAAAAGGCCTACAACGCAGACAATTTCTCGGCAAAATGGCCGGAGGCGCGGCTGTAGCGGGTTTAATCGCCAGCTGTAAAGACCAGGATAAAAACGAAGGCGGTGGCATTAACCTCGGCACCGGCGATATCGGCATCCTGAATTACGCGTATGCGCTGGAGCAGCTGGAAGCAGCGTTTTACAAACAAGTAACCGATATGCCCTTCACCGGCATTACGGCTAGCGAAACGCAATTACTGGCAGACATCCGCGATCATGAAATTGCACACCGTGAGTTCTTTAAAACCGCGTTGGGTTCTAAAGCGATTGTAGCGCTGGAAGTGAATTTCGCCAGTATTGATTTTACAAGCAGGGCCAGCGTACTTGCTACCGCCAAGGCTTTTGAAGACCTCGGTGTGCAGGCTTACAACGGCGCCGGTAAACTGATTACTGACCCGAATTACCTGCTGTTAGCCGGTAAAATTGTGTCGGTAGAAGCACGTCATGCCGCCTACATCCGCGACCTGATCAGCAACGGCAGCTTTGCTGACAATACGGTAATCGACGCTAACGGGCTGGATAAAGCGCTCACGCCAAAACAAGTACTGAGTACGGCTTCACAGTTTCTTAAATCGAAACTGAATGCGAATAATCTGCCCACTTCCTGACCCTTAAAAACTGAGTTATGAACCTGTTTCAATTATTTGATGATATAGAAAAAGTAGATCCGGAGGTGTATGACCGGCTGGATAACCGTCGCAGTGTAATGAAACAGTTTGCCAACATTGGCGGCAAACTGGCGCTGGCAGCAGTTCCCATTGCATTGGGCGGCATGTTTAAGAAAGCATACGGGCAAACCGGCAGTACGTCGATCGTAGATACGCTGCAATTTGCGCTGACGCTGGAATACCCGGAGGCCGCGTTTTACACAAAGGCGGTGGCTACGGCGAATCTTATTCCCGCAGGCGCACCCACAGCAGCTATCACGACTATACGCGATCATGAAACCGCGCACGTGAACTTCCTGAAAACGGCGATTTCATCGCTGGGCGCCACGCCGGTGGCCTCTCCTACCTTCGATTTTACGGGTGGCAACGGTAACAACAACGGTCCTTATGCTACGGCATTTTCGAACTATGCCGTTTTCCTCGCCGTGGCGCAAGCCTTTGAGGATACCGGGGTGCGGGCATATAAGGGCCAGGCGGGCAACCTCATTTCCAATAACGACGTGTTAACGGCGGCCCTAAATATCCATTCCGTGGAAGCACGCCATGCCTCGCATATCCGCAGCATGCGCCGGGCGGCAGCTAACGACATGACCATTAAACCATGGATTACACAAAAAGCACCGCTGGCGTGGGCGCCGGTGTGCAGGCTGTGTATGACGGAGAAGAACTGACCACACAGGCAACGATCAATATTGTAAACCTGAACGGCTTTACCATCAGCGCCGATGCGGCTTCTGAAGCATTCGACGAACCACTGAATAAAGCGCAGGTGTTAGCTATTGTAGATCCCTTTATCGCTGGTTAAGACGTATAAGTAGTGTAGAAAACAGAACCAGGTTCCTTCAGGAGCCTGGTTTTTTATGCTGTTGTAAACCGCGGACTGGCTAATAATCCTTCTGCCATATCCACCAGTTTTTGCGCCATTATGCGGTGATTGTATTGGGTTGTGATGATGTGATAACCATTGGCAGCGATCTTTTCGCGCAGTGCCGCATCCTGCTTCAACCGGAGGATAGCGGCGGCGATGTCCGCTGCGGCAGTACTGGTCAGCAGCATGCTTTCGTTCTGGGTAAAGATGCTGCGTATGGCAGGCGTGTCTTTAGAGATGATCGCCTTTTGAATGGCGGCGTAGTGGTACACTTTGTTCGGCACCACCAGGTCAGCTTTATGGGTATCGCCGAAAATACCAAGGCAGATATCAAATTCGTTGATCGCCTGCGACAGGTCCTTATAGGCTACCCAGCCAAGCAGTTGCACGTTATGCAGGTGATGGTCCGCTATTATCTTTTTGATCTTCTCGAACTCAAAACCGTTACCGATCAGCCGGAACTCTATGTCTGCATGACCCACCAGTTCTTTGGCGGCCATTACAATGTGCTGTGCGCCCTGCAATGGGATAAATCCGCCGTAAAAACCCACCACGAATTTACCAGCTTCGTGTGGCGCCGGCATGGGACGGAATTCGTCCGTGTTAACACCCACTTCAAGCACCCGCATTTTCGCTAAAGGAATACCAATAGCCTCGTGAAAATACTGCCGGTGCGATTCGGTATCGCATACCACCAGGTCTGCCATTTTCATGGAAATGCGGTCCTTCAGGTAGTTTTTGTAAGCCCGGATCGAGTATCTGCTTACTTGTTTATAATCGAAAACCTTGGTGAGATAACGCGAGATCAGGGGATCGAAGATGACCGGCTTTTTGCCCGCCAGCAACTTCACCAGCGCTACGTTGCCGTGCGTGAAGGAGGGCAGGAACACTACATCTGCAGCCTGAATTGCCTTTTTCAACTTACCGATACGGAAAGCCTCTTCTTTGTAATTGTAGAAAGACAACTCCACTCCCGGGATGGTCCGGAGACCATCGAGCAGTACCTGGGTGCGGTTGTAGGCGCGGTCGAATTTACCCGCGAAAAGGATTTTCATGTGTCAGTTGCAGATTGGTTATGCGCAAATATTCCTCCGTGCGTAAATTCTTGTCAGTTATAGGACGAATCAGTGCACAAGATAGGTTACATTTTTATTCGGCTATATCAGGAGCTGAAAAAATAGCCTTTCTTTGTGCCGTTTAAACGTGCGAACCTATGGCGAATCGGCCCCTACGAGTATTGGAAATGAACTTTGAACGCGGCTGGCGTGGCGGCGAAAGGCAAACACTGTACACCCTGCAGGGGTTTCGCAAAGCCGGTCTTCAGGTAAGCATGCTTGCCCGGAAAGACTTTCCCATGGCACAACGCGCCGCTGCGGAAGGTGTGCCGGTACACGGGTTCAAAAACGTCCTTGGAGCGCTACTCTACCTTATCTTTAACGGGCACAAATACGATATCCTGCATACACAGACCTCGCATTTCCTGACATATTGCGTACTATCCAAGCCGTTTCACCGCGCGAAAATTGTATTTACGCGGCGGGTAGACTTTGTACCCAAAGGCCGCATGACGCTGTTAAAATACAAACGCACCGATAAGATCGTCGCTATCAGCTCCGCTATTAAAAAGATCGTAGAGCATTTTAGTGGGAAGGAAGTGCCGCTGATTTCCAGTGCTATCGTGGGCAAAACGCTGAACAAGGAACGGGCGGAGCAGATACTGGCAGCGCATCACATCCCCGGAATAAAAGATAATAGGTACCACCGCTGCCCTGGTCCAACATAAAGACCCGCTCACCATGGTGGAAGCTGTTCGCCAGCTCGCCGCTATCCGGCAGGACTTCGTATTCGTACATTTCGGCAAGGGCAACCTCGAAACCGCGGTGCGGGAAAAGATCGCGGAATACGGCTTGCAGGAACAGTACCGCCTGATGGGTTTTTACAGCGAGGTAGAAGACGTATTCTCCGTACTCGATGTATTCGCCATGAGTTCCGAGGAAGAAGGGTTGGGCAGCAGCGTGCTGGACGCATTCCTGTACAAGGTGCCCACCGTATCCACAAACGCCGGCGGGCTCGTTGACCTCGTGGGCGAAGGCCGTGGCATCATGTGTGCTGTGCGCGATGCCGGCAAACTTGCGGAAGGCATGCAGGCGCTGCTGGAGTCGCCGGAATTAAGGACACAGCTGACGGAAAAGGCTTACCGGTACGCGGTCACGGAGCATAACATTGACCATATCACGCAAAAGTATTTAGCAATGTTTGATGGGATGCTGGGATAACTACCTCGTCAGCTCCCCGATCAACGCAGCATGCGCCGGATACTCCTTCGACAACACCTCCCTATCCGCCAGCTCAAAATCCGCAAAGTCGAAACCCGGCGCCACCGTACAACCCACCAATGCATAACTGCCCGGCACATTTACCCTCGAGCCGAACCAACTGCCCGCTGGTATCAAGGCCTGGAATGTTCCCTCACCCAACTCGTGCACAATTAACGCGCCGTCCGGTGTGATTTCGTAAATATGCAGGGGATCACCGGCATAAAAATGCCACATTTCGTCCGCGGCAATGCGGTGAAAGGCTGAGAAATCACCTCTTTCCAGGAGGAAATAGATAGCCGTGGCAGCGTTACGGTCCCCCTGAAAAGTGTCCGGCAGTGTAGATTGGGGCAGGGTAAGCGATGCGCGATAGGTTTCGCGGAAAGCGCCTCCTTCCACATGGCGCTGTAATTGCAAGGTATTGATCCAATAGGCGGCGTTACGTTGTTCCATACTGTAAATATCCTGCTTTATATTGATGAAATGACGGCTCCCGGTATCCAAAAGGAAACTGGAGGTGGCAACTGTACGAACAAGCCCTATTTTTACATCTTCAAAATTTACTTATGCTCAATCTGAAAATCATTGTAACGAGTACACGTCCCGGCCGCAAAGGCATTGTGTTGGGCAATTGGCTGGCGGAGTTTTCCAAAGCCCTGCCTGAGTTTAACGTGGAGCTGCTGGACCTGGCGGAGATCAACCTGCCGTTCATGAACGAGGCTAACCACCCCGCCATGCGCAAATATGAGCATCAGCACACCCGCGACTGGAGCGCTAAAATCGAAGAAGCCGACGCTTTTATTTTTGTAACGCCGGAATATAACTACAGCTTACTGCCGCCTTCAAAAACGCGATCGACTACCTGCACTTTGAATGGAAACATAAACCTGCGGGCATTTTCAGCTATGGCGGTATTTCTGCCGGCACCCGCGCACAACAGGCGGTACGACTGGTGTTGTCTTCACTGAACGTGATGGTATTGAACGAAGCGGTAACCATTCCGATGTTCACCCAGTTCATCGATGAGGAACTGCATTTCCAACCAACCGAGCAAATTGAACGAACTACTACACAGATGTTGCAGGCGCTGGCCAAATGGGGCAAAGTCCTCAAAGCCGGCAGAACCGAAGCATAAAACAAAAAAGCCGCCCAACCAGGCGGCTTTTTTGTTTTATGCTTCGGCCAGTTTCGGCACTTTTTGAGTGACCGGCTTTTTCTTCGATTTGAATTTTCTGCCATACCAGATGTAGATACCGGTAACCGGCATCGTGGCGCAGATGAGACTGGCCAGGAACATGATGATTTTCCCCGGCAGGCCCGCTATGGCGCCTACATGCAGGTCATAGTTCATGCGGCGCAGTTTGTCAGCAAACTTTGCATCGGCATACGCGCCTTCGTACGAACTGGTGGCGGGCAAAGGCTTCAGGGTGTACTGATCATAGTTGTAAGTATCCTGGTTATAGTAAGTACCCGGGCGGTGATTGATACCTGCGGAAATGTATGCCGAATCTGTAAGTGGCGGTGAGAAAGAGAGGCCCTCATCCTTTCCGGCCTTCGCATACAGGTCATTGAACAACACATCCATCGGCTTATCGATCTTCGCGGATTGCATGTTTACTTCGGAGAACGGCATTACCATTTGCGTTTCCCTGCCGCCGGTTACATAGTACAAGGAATTATTGAACCACTGAAAACCCCAAACCAGGCCTGTTAAGGCCAGCAACAGGCCGATGCCCATCATGTAAAAACCGAGGACGTTGTGCAGGTCGTAATTGAGGCGGCGCCACCGGGCTTTCCATTTAATGGAGAAGCGCTGTTTGGCGGCACTTTTATTTTTAGGCCACCATAGCACCAGGCCGGAGATGAGCATGATCACAAAGATCAGCGTGGCGCTGGCCACGATCGGCTGTCCTATTTCCATCGGCAACAGCAGGTTGTAGTGCAGGTGCACGATGGTATGGAAAAAATCTTCGTCCTCATTCCACACCTTTTTCACTTCTCCCGTATAGGGATCGATAAACACCGGTAGTAGTATTCCACCGGCTCTGCACCATAAAACATCACCGAAGCGCTCCTGTCCGGACCCGGGTATACAATGTAGTTCGGCTTTTTACCCGGTACATGCGGCGAGGCGATTTCTATCAGTTTCGACGGTGGCAGCGGCTTACCCGTGGCAGGCGTTTCGGAAGTCAGGTAGGGGAATATCGCCCGTTTTATCTCCTGTTCAAACGCCAGTACGCAGCCCGAAAGCGCTACTATAAAAACAACCAGCCCGGATGCGAATCCGAGCCAGAGGTGAATTTTTCCAATGATTTTCTTTACACTCATATATATCAGAACCTGTATGCTACATTAAGACGGAAGTTGCGCGGCGCTTCGGGAATCCAGAAGTAATACGCCTGGCTGTTACCGTCCAGTAAGGTAGAACCGCTGTAAAGATATTTATCCAGCAGGTTATTTACGTTAAAGCTGATGGTGTATTTTGGTCCCTGGTAAGAAATAGCGCCATCCATGCGGAAATAATCCTCCAACGGCGTTTCGCCGCTAAAGGAATACCATGCATAACGGCCGCCCTGGTATTGCGCGCCAAGGGAAATGCCTACACCTTTGAGTTTGGTTTCGATAAGGCGGTAAGACAGCCATGCGTTCGCCAGGTTTTTAATCGTACCCGGCGTCATCTGGCCAATATTGCTCTTGGTTTCATCTTTGGAGATCTGTGATTCGGTGAAGGCGTAGTTCGCCGTCAGGTCCAGCCGCGGGCCAGCTGACCGGTGATATCCACTTCCACCCCGCGGGTTTTGGTTTGCCCCAGCTGCACCTGCCACTGCGTGGGGTTCTGAGGATCGGCCGTAGCTACGTTGTTACGCAGGATCGTGTAGGCGGCAACAGTGCTTCTCCAGCGACCATCAAACCAATCTCTCTTAATACCTACTTCATAGTTGTTACCGGTTACCGGAATGAACGGGCGCTCCTTCTGGTGATCGTACCCCGGTGTTGGAATAAACGACTGGTCGAACAGGCCGTACACAGCCGTATTCCTATCTACCGAAACGCTCAAACCTACGCGGGGAGAGAATTTCTTAGACTCAATAGCCGTATTGGCGTATGGATTCACATTCCGATCTACCGAGTAAGTATAACGGCCGGCCAGGGTCAAACGGATTTTTTCCTGCCAGAAGCGCAGCTCATCCTGTACAAAAACAGACTTATAAGACTGGAAGTTCTGGTCAACATAGCGGTTAGGATCGCCGGTGCGCTCGCTCACAGGCAGGCTGTGGTCAAAGGCGGGCGGGTTGGCGGTAGCAGTGTATACCGGTGCGTAAATATTAAAGCTGGCGGAAGTGTCCACGTTGGCATAAGCGCCATAGTCGGCATACTGCTCTTTATCACCGACATCGATGCCACCCAGCAGGCGATGTACTACCGGCCCGGTTTTAACTTCCCCATTGATGAAGATCTGGCCGAGTTTGTTGCGGGCGTCGGTGTCCCAGATAGAGATACCGCGCTGCATGAAGCCGGCGGCATCCGGTGGCACAACCGGCCAGGCGCTCGCGCCACGTTGTTTATAATCTTCGAACAGCACCTGTGCGGTTACACTCCAGTCTTTGTTGATCTGGTGGTTCAGGTTCAGGAACAGGTTGTGGTCGTTGGTTTTGGTAGGCTCGAGGCTGGGCGCTGAAGTCGTCTGCCCGCGCGGAATTTTAGGATCGGCCCATCCGTTGCGGGAAAACTGGTAATTGGCGCCAATCATCTGTGCTTTCACATACTGGAAATTGTACTCGGCGGTCAGCGTGGTACGGTCATCTAACTTGTAGGACAGCACAGGAGCAATGGAGTAACGGTTATTATAGTCCAGGTCCCGGAAGGAGTTTTTGTTCTGCCCCATCACGTTGATGCGGCCGAGCAGGGTACCGGATTTGTTCAATTTACCATCGAGGTCTAGGGTGGCACGGTAAAGATCATAGCTGCCAAGTGTGAGGCTTACTTCACCTTTGTTCACACCGGTCGGCTTTTTAGTAACCACATTATACATCCCGCCAGGCTCGCCGCTGGAGGCCATGAAGCCGGCAGGGCCTTTAATTACTTCGATGCGCTCTACCATCGACATATCTTCCGTCAGCGGACCGAAGGGCATCGAAACGTTCATACCGTTACGGAAAGCAGGAATATTGGAACCGCGCATGTAAATCCTGGCGTAGTTGTCCCAGTGCTCACCACGGCTCATGCCGCTGACGTTACGGGTTACCCCTTCGAGCATGTCGGTAATCTGCTGATCGGCCAGCAGCCTGTTGCTCATCACCTGGATGTTCTGCGGTGTTTCCGGGATAGCGGTTTGATGCGGAGCGTGTTGGACACATCATTCGATTTATACGCGTTGCGTTCGCCGGCTACCACCACTTCGCTCAGGCGGGAGGCAGATTCTTCCAGTTGTATGTCATCCACATTAATTACCTGCCCGGCTACCACATTCACGGATTTCTCCTGCGGCAATACACCCACGGCCGTTACTTTCACCGTATAAGAGCCTGGTTTGATGCGTTCGAGCTGGTAAGTGCCGTTTTCGCCGGTGATAGCGCCGATCTTGCTGCCCTCCAGGCCAACGGTTACGAAGGCTGCGGGTTTTCCGTCGGAAGTAAGTACGCGGCCCTTGATAGTGCCGGTTTGCGCCGCTGCTGCGAGCGTTATCAGTAAAAGAATGGTCGAGAGTAATGTAGCTTTCATCTGTAGTTATAAGGCATGTATACCTGCAAAGGTCTGCGCTAAAACACTGGAGAATTAATCGAATCCGGAAAACGACTTACGCAAGGCGGAAATTTTATCTTCCAGTTTTCCTTAAGTTTGCAGCCGCATTTGGTTGTTGCTCCCCTCCGGGGAGTTGCATTAAAAGGGAATCCGGTGCAATACCGGAGCTATCCCCGTAGCTGTAATCCTGCACCCATCGACAGATGGGTACGTTTTTCCGACTTGCTACTGCCACTGTCCCGAACGATATCGGGGCGGGAAGGCGTCAGGAAAAGCAGGAGAGCCAGAAGACCTGCCAGGTACATTATCATTCGACGTTTTCGGGAGAAAAGCAATGAATGCAGGCGCCATCAGCGGTAGTCACATCATATTCGTTTCCATTCCCGGCCTTAGGGCCCGGTACCGCCTGTGCTTTATCAGCATTGGCTGTTTACTGGTTTTCGTTGTCATAACAGGTAAAAACAAATACCCTTATATGAAACAAAAACTACATTTAGCGCTTCTTTTCGCGGGATTAACCGCCATGGTATCCTGTAAAAGGAAGACGCTCCTGTTCCCACCCCAACCGTGGTAGCAGGCGACATCCCGGAAACGGTGACCGTGGGTGAAACCATCGTATTTAAACCGACCACACAAATTAATGGCGACTGGTCCAAACTGACTTACAGCTGGACGGTAAACGGCCAGGCGCAAACCACCACCGAAAACAGGTTTTCTTTTACACCCGAAACCCGTGGCGACTACCGCGTAGTATTTAAAGCGGACAACCAGGGTAAAATCGATTCCGCCGTTTATGAGCTGTTTGTTAACGGCACTTATGAAAATGGTTTCTTCCTGATCAACGAAGGTTGGTTTGGCCACGAAGCGGGCAGCGTTACGTTTTACCCTTACGGCGCCGACACCGTACAAACATGGGCCAACAAACGCGCTAATCCGGGCCTGGACCTGGGTAACACTACGCAGTACGGTCATATTCACAATGGGAAGATGTACCTCATCTCCAAACAAGGTTATGCCGGCCGCGCCAACCTGGCGGTGGTTGATGCATACAGTTTGAAAGAAGTGGCCCAGATCGCCGACCTGCCTTCTGATGGCCGTGCCTTTGCCGGGGTGGACGCTACGCGTGGCCTGATGACCGCCAACAGCGGCCTGTACCGCTTCGACCTCAGCACCAACACGCTGGGCACCACCGTAGCCGATGTTACCGGCCAAACCGGCGACATCCTGGTAAACGGTAACTATGTGTACGTGATCAGTTCCACCAAGGGACTTATGATCCTGAACGCTTCCGACTACAGCGTGGCTAAAAATATTACCGGCATCAACATCGGTTTTGTAAAATCGAATGATGGCAGGATATGGGCTGCCGGCGGTACCAAACTGGTAAGCATCCATCCTACGACCCTCGACACCACCAATACTACGCTGCCATTCACGGCGTATGCTTCGTGGGGTGCATGGCAGAAAGGTTCTATTGCTTATTCACCGGATAACAACGCCATCTACCTTGTAAAAATGAAGGCTTACGGCCAGGATGGTAACGAGATCTTTAAATACACGATCGGCGGCGCCGCTCCGGCAACATTCGCTACTTACCCCGGTAAAATTTTGTACCGCGCGATTGCGTACGATACCAAACTGAAACAACTGATCGTAACCAGCCTCAATGGTTTTGGTACAGCGGCGGCGTTTAACCAGCTGATGTTCGTAAACCCGGAAACGGCGGCTACCGATAAACTGATTGAATACAAAGGGTACTATTTCCCGGCGATGACGCTTTTCCAGTAATCCTCCCGAAAAACCAAAAAGAAGGAGGGGCATGCGTCCCTCCTTTTACATCAGATTTAGATGCCTTGATCCATCAGGCGACCAACATTCCGTCCGACAAGGCGGTTTGTACCGCGCGCCAGCGATGGTAGGGTAATTCCTGTTCCGTTAGTCCCATAAATGCGTTAAACACTTCATGAGGGGCATTATTACGGATGCCGCTCATCCGGTGATTACCTCCGCGTCGTTTAACGCACGCAACATCCAGCGGCTTTCTTCCAGCAAACAACCCGGCGACAACGCGCTGAACATCGCTGTTTCCAATTGCACGATCGACGCATCGGGATAATGCGCCCACAACGATTTATTCAATACACTTTCTTCTTTATTCTGATGATAAAGCGTGAAGGCAATCAGTTCATTGAAGGTGTATAAGATGCGTTGTCCCGCCCGCATACGCGCGGCATCATCGCGTGCAATACGCCATGCTGCCAGCAAGGCCGAAAGATCCGACTGCTGCGCCTCCGCGGTTTCATGTTCCTGTAAAAAATCGGCCGATAAATGTGGATGAAACGACTTTATTGCCGGCAATACAAAGCGGTCTTCCAGCTCGTTGTGTTTACGCAAACGTTGCAGCAATGCCTCAATGCCCGTCAACACCGGCGCCACCTGTTCATCGCGGCAAAAATCGGTTTGCTGTATCAGTGCCGCAAGATGATACAACATGGCCCGCAGGCCTTTATGTAGTTGGTTAAAAGATTATAACGCTCATTTTCCATAATGAACAAAATTCGGCCGTGGGCACCGTGGCGCAAAATACAGCGCGAATCAACTGCAAAATTAGCGGGCCGAATTGCCGGTTACAGCGATAACCTGAAGTGCCTGTCCGAACAAAGTATCAACACCGGCAATACCGTCACCGCCAGCGAATTAAAATAGTGCGAAAATTCATGGTGCGCCATATGCGTGGCGAAAGCCGCAATGGCAAAGGGCCACAAATATAGTACCGATGCATTTTTCAGGTGTGGTATAAATAATCCCGCCACGATGCCCAACACCCCCAACACTTCCGCATAGCCGATGACCAGCGTCCACGCCCTGTTAAAACCCAGCGACTGCATACTGTTCATCATCGATGTTTTTTGAATCACTTTAAATAATCCCGCATAACCAAAAATATAGCTAAAATAAGCCAGGGCAGCGTAGTGTACGATAATTCTGAAATCCATTTCCTGTCATTTTTTTTCAAAAGTAGACGGGTGCGCGTACCTTTACAAGACCAGCAAAAATTATCCGGAACGCACAAAAATGTAAGTAATGCCACCCAAAGCCACTTCCACCAATTCCTTCAATAAAAAGAAATAAATGCCAGCTGCGGGATGGCTTTTACACTGTCGTTAATCGGCGGTCGCTGGAAGCCCGCCATACTTTGGGCGCTGCTTCGCGGCCGGATGCGGTATAGTGAATTAAAGAAAACGATTCAACAGATATCGGAGCGCATGCTCAGCGCCCAGCTTCGTGAGCTGGAGGAACATGGACTGATCGAGCGCTTCGTGTTCCCGGAGGTGCCGCCGCGGGTGGAATATGAGCTAACGCCGCTTGGCAGGTCGATGGAAGGTTTGCTGCAGCAATTATCGGACTGGGGGATAATAACCGGCCAGTTACCCGTGAATAAGGTAAAATAATACCAGACCCATACTTTTAGCCCAATTTTACCCCGTTTTGGAGGCATTGATAATCATGCTCTTATAACTCATAGTGCTTGGGGAGTGCTTGAACAGTGCACGAACAGTGCATGCATAGTGCTTGAGGAGTGCACGAATAGTGCATGGCGAACATTGGCGAAATTTGGGGGAATCTGATATGATATTCACCACATACGTACTTTGACAATACTTTAACAGCCCTTTCCAGCAATTCCTGCCCCCGCCTGCGCTACTTGACCCGCTAGTCCGTAAATTTGTATAGTATTAGAAATTTGGCCCAAAATCCCGTACCCGTTCATTCTAAAACCGCATCTACCATGGAGAAAAGTGACATCCGAAAAGCGTACGAACAATACTGGCTCGAAAACGGCAAACAACCCGTTTCGGTATATGCCTTCTGTCAGCCCCTGAACATTACGGAAGCTGATTTTTACGAGCGTTACAGCTCTTTCGACGCCCTCGAAAACGATATATGGCTGGGCATTTTCCAGGAATCCCTGGCTAAATTACAGCCCGACGAAACTTACCAGCAATACGACGCACAGGAGAAACTGCTCGCGTTTTACTTTATGTGGGTGCAGGACCTCAAAGCCCATCGCTCCTACATCCTGCTGCAAAAAAGCCGCTTCGTGGTACCGGGCTCGGAACTGCGGCAGCTGGAAACATTCCGCCATGCTTTTTATGAGTATGCATCGGACGTGATTAAAGAAGGTTATCTGCATCAACAAATAAAAGAAAGAAAGTACGTGTCTGACCAATATGTGCACGGCTTCTGGCTGCAGGCCTTATTTGTGCTCCGTTATTGGGTGAAAGATACCAGCGAACGCTTCGAAATGACGGACGCCGCCATTGAAAAGGCCGTGAACCTGAGCTTCCAGCTTATTCGCAGCAACACGCTCGACAGTCTGATCGACTTCGGAAAATTCATGCTGACCCGCAAATAGTGAATGTGATGAAGGAACAAAATAATATCCCTACCGGTAAAGTGGAAAGGGCGGGGAAATTCGTGACCACTGGTTTAAAGGTGGGCACCAACTATATTAAACACTATACCCGTAAACTGCTGGATCCCTCTACCACCAAAGAAGAGCTGCACCAGGACAATGCGGAAGATATTATTACGAAACGCTCAGTAACCTGAAAGGCAGTGCGCTTAAAGTGGCGCAGATGCTGAGTATGGACAAGGGCATGCTGCCCAAGGCGTACACCGAAAAGTTTACCATGTCGCAGTACAGCGCCCCTCCACTTTCGGGACCGCTGGTGGTGAACACTTTCGTAAAAACGCTGGGCAAAACACCCGCGCAACTGTACGACGCTTTCGACATGAAAGCCAGCAATGCCGCCTCTATCGGGCAGGTACACAAGGCATCGAAAGACGGGAAACAACTGGCAGTGAAAATCCAGTACCCCGGCGTGGCCAACAGTGTGAAGTCTGACCTTCGCATCGTGAAACCCTTTGCCGTGCGCATTGTGGGCATGAACGAGGTGGACATGGACAAGTATTTTGAGGAGATTGAAACGAAGCTGCTGGAAGAAACGGATTACAAACTGGAACTCCGGCGCTCCGTGGAACTATCCGAGTTATGCGCACATATCCCCAACCTCGTGTTCCCCAGGTATTATGCGAACATGTCGTCGGACCGTATTATTACCATGGACTGGCTGCAGGGCAAACACCTGAAGGAGTTCCTGGAAACTAATCCTACACAGGATGTGCGGAATAGAATAGGCCAGGCGCTGTGGGATTTTTACCAGTTCCAGATGCATAAACTGCGGAAGGTGCATGCCGATCCGCATCCGGGTAACTTTTTACTGCGTGAAGACGGTACCGTGGGCATTTTCGATTTCGGCTGCGTGAAGGAGATTCCGGAGGATTTTTATGTTAACTATTTCCTGCTGACCAATCAGGAAGTGTTGAAGGACGAGCAGCGCCGCCGCGAAATTTACACCAACCTGGAAATGATTCACCCGAGTGACTCCGAGAAAGAAATTGAATTCTTCTCCGGACTTTTCCAGAAAATGATTTCGCTGCTTACATTGCCGTTTACCGTTGACCGGTTTGACTTCGGCGACGAGGCGTACTTTACGGAAATCTACGCGTACATGGATTATCTCTATAACCTGAAAGAGGTACGCGACTCCAAGGTGGCGCGCGGCAGCAGGCATTCGCTGTACGTGAACCGTACTTACTTCGGCCTGTATTCTATTTTGAGCGATTTAAAAGCAGATATAAAAACGGGGTGGTAAAACACCCCGCTTATTCCACTTTAAAATGTGGATTATATATAATACCGAGGATGTTTCCCCAAGGATCTTTCACCATGGCTACCATAATGTCGCCGCCCACATCGCGTGGCGGATCGTAAGGTATAGCGCCGTGATTAATCAGTTTATTATAGGCTTCATCGATGTCCGGAACGCCCCAATACGTTTCCACACCGCCCTGCGCCAGGGTTTCTTCATCTGCCGGCGCGGGTTGCAGCCCCAGTTCGTAACCACCGATATTGAAGCCGATGTAAAAAGGTTCATCGAAATAAGGTTGGGTATTAAAGACGAGGCTATACCATTCTTTGGCTTTTGTCATTTCGGCCACGCGGTAAATTACCGTGCGCAGTCCGAGAAAAGGGCTGCTCATATCAATTTGATTTTAGTTATGGACGATCGAGGTAACAGGACAAATCGTACGCCAATTTACCCACATACTGGCCGGCTTCCTGCATAAACGCGGTACCCGACTGAAAATATTCAATGCTGATCAGCTGCAATTCATTTTTCAGTTCATTGTCGGACATATAATCACTTTCCAGGAACGCGTGGTAGCGCGGAATATCTTTCGTGCAACATTCGATGGCGCGCAGGTAAAAACTGTGCGTAACAGGCGCTTCCGAGGCCAGTAGCAGGTCTTCCATTTCGGCGAGGTATTGTCCGCCGGAATTATAAAGCAGCTGCGCAAACCCGCCCTGGTTCAGATTATACACGAAAAAATCAGCCAGCATCAGTTGATTGAATTCTTCCGGCACTTTCTCCGGCTTACGGGTCTGCATATAAGTCCTCAATTTATCGGCCGTGGCGTACAGCGATTGTTCCGGCGTTTCCATCTCTTTATTTTTAGACTGAAGATACACATCCGCCGGTATTAATGATTGTAGCATTGACACTTTTTCGGGTCCGAAGCTTTGATTTATCTGCCTTTTCGACTACATTTAAACGATACCCGCTAAGATTCCACATCAGCCTGATATAAAAAAATGTAAAGAGGATGGAAAAACAGAATCCTTTATCCCGCCGCGCATTCGTAAAAAATTCGCTGGTACTGTCGGCCGGACTTCCGGTAGTATCCGCCTTCGGCGCCAATGCATTTACCGCGTCTGCCGTCCCTGCAGTTCCTTTGCACTGGCTCGATGGTACGGCTCCTGCTACCGGCGCCGGTGTAACCTGGGGCGTTCCATGGCCGCGCGGGGTAATTAAAAAGACGAATTCATTTTAGAAGATGGCGCGGGTAAAGTTATTCCGCAACAAAGCTGGCCGCTCGCCTGGTGGCCCGACGGCTCCCTGAAATGGAGCGCACACGCTATGTACGCCCCGGCCGGCATGAGCGACAAGTTTATCCTGAAACCCGGGAAACCTGCCGCCGCGCCACGTTCGCTAGCGTACGAGACCGCGGAAGTGATTCGTGTAGACACGGGCGTTATACAATGCGAGTTTGCGAAATCGGGCATTGTTTTAATCAGGCAGCTTTCTACTGCCGGGCGCAACGTTGCCGTAGACGGCAAACTCGTATTACAACGCAGCAGCGATCCGGATAGCGATACCGTTGTCCGGGAAGATTTTGAAGGGCAGATAGAAAAGATAGTACTGGAACAGAACGGCCCATTGCGGGCTGTCGTAAAAATTGAAGGTAAACATCAACATAAAAACCGCAGCTGGCTGCCTTTCGTCTTGCGCTGCTATTTTTACCGACAGAGTGCCGCCATCCGCGTCATGCATACCATCGTATTCGATGGCGACGAAGAAAAAGACTTCATCAGCGGCCTCGGCATCCGCTTCTCCGTTCCGCTGGAAGCTGCGGCCTATAACCGCTACGTACGATTTGCCGGCGAAAACAATGGCATTTTTGCGGAAGCAATACAGGGGCTTACAGGCCTTCGCCGCGACCCGGGCAAAGCTGTTCGCCAGGCACAGGTGGCAGGCGAACCAACACCCGACGCTTCCACCTTTCCGGACGCCGTTAAAAACAGGATGGATTATATACCGGTGTTCGGCGATTATACGCTGGCGCAAACATCGGCAAATGGATTCAGCATTCAGAAACGCACGCGTAGAGGGTTTGGCTGGGTGCAGTCGGATGCCGGCAAACGTTCGGCCGGACTGGCCTACCTGGGCACGCCTAAAGGCGGGTTGGCTATTGGTATCCGCAACTTCTGGCAAAGCTATCCGGCTCAGCTGGATATCCGGAATGCCGGCAGTGCTGCCGGTGAACTGACCGCCTGGTTGTGGGCGCCCTCCGCCCCTGCCATGGACCTGCGCTTTTACCATGATGGCATGGGGCAGGATACTTTTGCCAAACAGCGCGAGGGATTGGAAATCACGTATGAAGATTACGAACCCGGCTTTGGTACTGCCATGGGTGTGGCCCGCACCAGCGAGCTACAACTGCACGTACTGGCCACCACCCCTCCAACACGGAACTGGCGGCTATCGCCAATGCAATTCAAACACCGGCCATGCTCAGCTTTTCGCCGGAACACTGGCGCAAGGCGGGCGTGTTTGGCAGCTGCTGGAGTTTACCCCCTGCCCCGTCTGCAAAAACGCAGCAGGTGGAAAAAGAACTCGACTTCTTCTTCAACTATTATCATAGCCAGGTGGAACAGCGCCACTGGTACGGCTTCTGGAACTATGGCGACGTGATGCACAGTTACGATGAGGACCGGCACGTATGGCGCTACGACGTAGGCGGCTTTGCCTGGGACAATTCCGAGCTGAGCACCGATATGTGGCTCTGGTATTATTTCCTGCGCAGCGGCCGCGCGGATGTATTCCGCATGGCAGAGGCGATGACCCGGCATACCGGCGAAGTGGACGTGCATCACCTCGGGCGTTTTGCACCGTTGGGGTCGCGGCACAATGTGCAGCACTGGGGCTGCAGCGCCAAACAACTGCGCATCAGCACTGCCACCAACCGCCGCTTTTACTATTACCTCACCGCCGACGAGCGCGTGGGCGAACTGATGCGCGAGCAGGTAGATGCCGCTAAAACCCTTCGCGACATTGTACCCGGACGTAAGATCGGCGCACCCGAAGGCAACCCGGACGGCGGCGCGGCCACGGTATCGTTCGGCACGGACTGGGGTTCACTGGCGGCCGCCTGGCTTACGGAGTGGGAACGCTTTGGCAGCAAAACAGCGAAGGACAGGTTGCTGAACAGCATGCAGACCATCGCCGCCCAACCCAATGGCTTTTTTACTGGCGGTTCGCAGATGGACCTGGCCACCGGCAAGTTCCAGTCAGCAAAGCCTTTTCTGTATCGCACCTGAGCGCAGCCTTCGGTCTGCCGGAAATATGCCTGGAATTGATCGACGTGGTGAAAATGCCGGCTTTCGAAAAGGCCTGGCTGCAATACTGTGAACTCTACAACGCAAGTGGGGAAGAACAGCAGGCCGTTCTCGGCCGCAGCCTTGGGAAATTAAACCTGCGGCAGGGACATGCCCGGCTGACGGCCTTCGCCGCCAACCGTAAAAAGATCCGAAGCTGGCAGCTCGCGCCTGGCAGGAGTTCCGGGTGGCGCCAGGCGATCTGCGCAATGCGTTGCCCGCAGTAAAAAGCTTCAACCGCCCACCGTATTAAACCCGGTGGATGAAGCCGAAGGCGTATCAACCAATGCTGTAGCACAATGGGGATTAACGGCTGTATTTATGTTGGAGTACCTGCAGGCGCCATAAATAAAAAGCAGGACGATGGTAAGTTCGTCCTGCTTCTTTATATTTTATATCAAATACGACAGTTAAAGGCCGCTATAACCTCTTCTGCGCGCCGGTTTCCGCGGGGAAACCCTTGTTTTTTCTGAAACGTGGGAATTAAAGGCTTCAGTTGCGAACTTTTCGGTGGTACCAACACTGTTTGTCCCGGACACATTTACCGTTACAACTGCTAATTTTCTGCCAACTGGCTTAATGGTCTGAGCCTGACCGGGGACATTCAATGTTTGCATAAAAAAATAAGGTTTTTAAAAACTGAAACTATATTAACCATTCACTTTACTTAAATAAGTACAAAATTGGAGCCACTTCTGAAAGTGGTAATTTCTTTGGGTAAAACTTACATAATGTGCGTTCAATATGGCCGGTCTGTTACTTTCGGAGTGGAAATCGTTCCACAAAATAGGGTTAGTCATCTGCACAGCACAAAGTTACATTATTATATCATCCGTTTGGGAAAGCATCATGAAACAACTTTTATTTTTTTACTACAATTCGTAATACTAACATCAGCAGCACAACAACGAAAAAAAAATTTTTGTATGCCGATGAATTTACTGCGCCCATAGATACAGCCAATTGGGTGGCAGAGGTAGCTTCGGAAGGCCAATCCAGGGTATTTTCCGGCAATGGTAAATTGATATTGGACACCCGTGGTGGGGTAACGGTGTGGTTTAAGCAACCACTGGCGGGCAACTACCGCATCGAATACGACCGCACTGTAGTGATGGCCGGCGGTGAAAACGACCGAATCTCCGACCTCAACCAATTCTGGCTGGCCAGCGATCCCCGCCATCCCAGCCTGTTTACCCGCGGCGGGGTATTCGAGGAGTACGATTCGCTGCGGCTGCTGTACGTGGGTATGGGCGGCAATTACAACAGCACCACCCGGTTCCGGTATTACGATGGCACCGGTCGCAAAACGCTGTTGGCTTCCCGGAACGATAGTGCGCATTTGCTGCGGGCAAACGTTACTTACCATATAGCCATTGAAGTGCGAAAGGGGAAAACCAGCTTTTGGGTAGATGGCGAACGGGTGTTTTACCTCAGGGACAAACGGATAGCCGGACCGGGTTACTTTGGGTTCCGGAGTACCTGGTCGAGGCAGGAGATCAGCGGCTTCAAAGTATACCGTCTTTAAAATATTTTCAACAAACTATAACACTGTTCGCCGCCTGGTCGACAGTTATAATGAAACCATCAGCCGCATTTTGAGAAAAGTGGCTGCAGATTCCCCCAAGGGAGGGCTCCTTCTGACTCCAATTTACGGGCATTGTATCAGGTTAAAAGTGAATGGTTAGGGATAATTCATCACGGCGCCTGCTTACAATGCTCTTTTTTATTGCTTTCATCTACATATCTTCTATACATTAAATAAATATTTATGCAAATGTTTGAATCCGTGCATTAACAATTCCCGTATATATCAGTATCCCAAACCATCACTTTTTTATTTCACTATTACCCGAAATAAGCCACCTCTAAAAGCCTTAACTATAAAAAGCTAGCTATGCCCAAAGTTTTCGACCAGGTGGGTAGCGGAGATTCGTTTAGCGAAGCCTATGAGAAAATCCATCCCATTGTACGCCATGCGGTAAAAAGAATTTTAGGTTTTGATCATTGTGATGTAGACGACGTAACCCAGGACGTAATGTTATTGATGGTGCGCATTTTTGACACGCCGCAGTATGCCGCGATCGGCAACAGGCTGGGCTTTTTCCGTAATGCCGCCCGATGGAAAGCGATCAGTCACCTGCGCAGTTGTGAACGCGCCGCCATCAAATTGGAACGCTACATCGCCGATACCCGCGAACCTATCATGATCCTCGACCGGATCTTGAAACCATTCCGCTCCTGTTCCGGCAGTTACACCGGTATAATATTCCGGCCCTGATGCCGCCAAGGCGGTGGCTGATGTTTGAACACCGTTACCTGCGCGGGTTAAGCAGCCGGGAAATTGCGCAATTGATGCAGGTGAATGACCGGTGGTGCGTTTCCAGTTATCGTTGGCCACAGGAGAGGTGGTGGCAGCTATGCGACGGATAACACTGAGTTAGCGAAAAATCAGCATCGCCTATAACAACGTCGTTAGTTTTGAAGACAAAGATATGAGCCGCGATAAATGCGGCAGCTATTAACAGACACAAAAGCCGGGCCTCTGCCCGGCTTTGTTCTTTTACAGATCGGAGAAACTTTCCGGCCGCAGCAGGAATTTATCGATATGTGATACGTTGTTTTTGTAAGACTCGATGCCCGACAGTTTTTTCCAGTCAGGGTCTGCGCCGAACGCTTTCCAGTGCGCCTCGCGCTCTTCGTTGTTGTTAAAAGTTGTCATGTACATGAGATTCGGCATATGGCTGCCGGCAATCACCTCGCCATAAAACACCGCATTGAATCCCAGTTTTTTGAAGATGCCGATTTCATCTCCCTGGTTAAACATCTGCACTTTATTGCGGAAGTATTTTTCCGTAGGCCCTTCGTAGCTGCGCAATTCATACACTCTTTCGCTTTTGGGCGAAGTCAGCTGCGGCGCTGCGAGCATGGGCATACCTTCAAACGCCCGCAGGAAGATGCTTTCGAGCCGGGCAAAGGGCGTGTTGTTGTATACTGCGTCGAGATACTCCTTTCCATCTGCCTGGAAGGTTTTGTCGGCCGCCAGCTTGCTTTCCAGCTTGGAAAACTGATCGAGGTCGCGGAAAGGCATCAATACATATACCCGAAGGTCTGCCGTATCCTGCGTCACCGGCGTAAACACACCTACCTGTGGAATGCCGGCGCGGTGCAGGGCCGGGAGCCAGGCATCTTTCAGGAACGCGGTTACCCGTTGTTGCTGCGCGGCGGTTTTAAGGTGATAAATTTTGATCTGGTAGTACTGACGGGCAGGCGCCTTGGCCGCCACTGCGCCCAGCACGCATACCAGGCATAACATGAGCGTGGAGATTGTTCTTTTCATAATCTTGATAAAAATAAGCTGGGTTGAAAATAGCGTAAAAAAACCGTGAATTCTTATTTTGCGGGTCTTACTTCTTCCACCTGAAAAGAAAAAACTTGAAGATAGCACCGGATAAATGGAGGCATTTTTATGTAGGCATTGCGATGGGGGCCGTACTGCAGATGGGGGCCGGCTGGCTGCTCCCGGGCGCCTTATTAGCCACCATAGCTGCTTTTGTAGCATCCTTCGTGATCAGTTACGGGTTTGAATTGTATTCGCTGTATACTGGCCACGGCCACTATGAATTTATGGATGCAGTAGCCTCCATGATCGGCGCTGTGTGCGGCATGGCGCCTATCTTTCTATACCAGAACGGATATATTTAATTATCTTCAGTGAATATGCTAACATCCAACCGCATTATCTAATCTATTTATGATGAAAAAATTTACCATTACCCTTGCGCTGGCACTGCTGGCGCAATTGTCGGTTATGGCCCAATCCAAGGCCGATACTGCCCAATCCCCGAGAGCGATCACCTGGAAAGACATCCCCGCCTGGCGGTCGTTTAGTCCCAATGCTGTAATGATGTCGCCCGACGGCAAATGGGTGGCCTACGCCCTGACTGCGCGTGAAGGTGAGGGCGAATTGTTCGTAAAAGCAGTGAAAGATACCGCGCAGCAGCAATACGCGCTGGGTAGTCCCAACTCACCCGCGCCCTTCTTTTTTTTCGGAAGATGGCAAATGGCTCGCTTACAAAGAGGCGCCGACCTTTAAAGAAAAGCGCGCCGCGGCAAAAGCGCCGGGCAAACCTTTGTATGAAAAGCTGCACATCGTGGAATTAGCGACCCGCAAAAAAACAACGTACGAAAAGGTAGCAGGCACCAACTTCAATGGTAAAGCGGCTACACATATTGCATTATCCATGGCGAAAGAGCGTGGCGGCCCGGATGCGCCCGCTGGCAGTGATCTGCTGATCGTGGAACTCTCGTCCGGCAAAAGCCAGAACATTGGTAACGTGAGCGAATATAGCTTCAACAAAGCAGGCAACCTGCTGGCGTATACGATCGACGCGGCCGGACAGGCGGGCAACGGTGTATACCTTTACACCGTGGCCAACCGCAGCACCGCTGTGCTGGACAATGACAAGGCATCTTATAAATCACTGGGCTGGACGGAGCAGGGCGACGGCTTTACCCTCCTGAAAATGGTGAAAGACGAAAAATATAAATCGGACAAAGGCGCCGTCATCGGCGTAAAAACGTTGCCGGCACACCCAGCATAACTATTTACGATCCGTTGAAAGATTCCCTGTCTTTCCCCAAAGGAATGACCATCAGTGCGAACCGCAGGCCTTATTACACGGAGGCGCTGGACCGCATCCTGTTCGGCATTGCGCCGCTGGAGCTGGCAAAAAGGAAGCGCCCAAAGGCGATACAGCAAAGAAAGCACCGGTAAAACCATCTGCCGCTGCTGAACTCGCGCGCATCGACAAACTGAAAGCCGACACCAGCATCAAATCTATCGACGATCTTAAAAAAGCGATCGCGAAACTGGATACGACCAAACCGTCGGCACCCGGCATGGCAGCTAATAAAGATGACATCACCAAACCGGATATGGTGATCTGGCATGGCAGCGACAAACGTCTGCAAAGCCGCCAGCAGGTAATGTCTGCCCAGGATAAAAACTATACTTCACTCGCCGGGTACGATGTTAACGCTAAAAAATTCATGCAGTATAATGATAGTTCGATCCGGGCCATCAACGTGTTACCGAAACAGTTATATGCCTGGGCGGCAGACGCACGCGCCTACGAGCTGGACCAGAACCTCGACGGACAGAACTACGCAGATATTTACATCGTGGACCTGAAAACGGGCAGCCGCGAAAAACTGTTCGAGAAGTTTTACATCCCCGGGTACTATAGCATGCCGCAGCCATCACCCGATGGGCTGAAATTCAGCTATGGTAAGAACGGACAATTTTATGTGTATGATATTTCCTCCAAAACCCACACAAATATTACGGCCAATGTGCCCACCTCTTTTGTAAACACCGAAGACGATCACAACGTGGTGAAACCGATGACGCAGGTGTTTGCCTGGAGTGCGGACAACAAATATCTTTTTGTGCAGGATTTGTGGGACGTGTGGCAGCTGCCGGTGAATGGCAAAGGCGGGGCGGTAAACCTTACAGGCAACGGTGCTAAAGAGAAGATCCGCTACCAGGAACGCTACCAGCTGGATCCGGAAGAAAAGGGCATCGATACCCGGAAGCCGATCTACCTGCGCCAATATGGCGAATGGACCAAGAAAAGCGGCCTGGTACGCGTGCAGGCGGGCAAAACAGGTGTAACGGTATTGAATTGGGAAGATGCAGATATTTCCGGTCTTTCTAAAGCTAAAAATGCCGATGTATACATGTTTGCAAAGGGCACCTTCACCACTCCCACCGAGTTTTTGTGGGGGATGCTACATTGAAATCGCCCGGGCAGATTACTAAAAACACACCAGACCGCAACAAATATACCTGGAGTGCGGGCACGCAACTGGTGGACTATGTGTCTGACAAAGGCGATACGTTGCAGGGCGCACTGTTTCTGCCGGCTGGTTACCAGCCCGGTAAGAAATACCCGACCGTGGTATATTATTATGAGAAACTTTCTCAGACGCGCCACTCCTATGTTGACCCGAACTTCTCGGGTACTGGCTGGAGCCCGACCATGTATACCAGTGCTGGTTACGCCGTATTCATCCCCGATATCGTGTACAAACTGGATGATCCCGGCATGAGCGCTGTATGGTGTGTATTGCCTGCCGTAAAAGCCGCTATCAAAACCGGTGTGATCGACGAAGAGCATATCGGCATTCATGGCCACAGCTGGGGCGGTTACCAGACGGCCTTTCTGTCTACCCAAACCAATATGTTTAAAGCAGCCGCCGCCGGTGCAGCGCTCACCAACATGGTAAGCATGTACGACCTCATCTACTGGAACAGTGGTGGTGGTAACATGGCTATATTTGAAGCATCACAGGGTCGTTTTAAAGGCGCTCCCTGGGAAAACTGGGATGCTTACCTGCGCAACTCTCCTATTTACCATGTGAAGAAAGTAAATACGCCTTTGCTGATTTTGCATAATGATAAAGATGGCGCGGTAGACTTCACCCAGGGTATTGAGTTTTACAGTGCATTACGCCGTTTGAAAAAACCGGTGGTAATGGTACAGTATAAAGGGGAGAACCACGGCATTGCTAAAATGGAAAACCGGAAGGACTACTCCGTGCGTATGATGGAGTTTTTCGACTATCACCTGAAAGGAAAACCCGCTCCTGCGTGGCTGGATAAGGGCATCGATATGTTGAAGCTCGACGAAGAGCTGGAAGAAAGGAAATTCTAGTCCGTAGGCTATATTGTTAGGGGCAGGCCTTCGGGTCTGCTCTTTTTTATGCCGTGGGCAGGCCAATGGTGGGTTGCGTTTGACCTGCGATAAACCACAGGCGGGAAATACTCCCTTCAAAATCACGTAATTATACGCTTTGCGGATTATAATTAATTCCTACCTTTGTTGCGCGAGAGCATAGATTTTAACAGCAGTAACAGCGTAGCACAACACCCCAGATTTCGACTCCTTATTTAGCACTTATATTCTTTGCCTGTCCACCCCAAAAACTTTCCGGACAGGGGCGCTTGTTTTATTAAGATAACCTCAAAACTCCAACACCATGGAAAAACTGAAGATCCCGAATCTTTCGGCAGGACAATTATCCGAACTGCTGAACACCCGGCAGACTTTTTTACTCAACCGTTTCTTTCTAAAGGCGGCTGCCGCCCAGAGCATCACGCACTGGGAAGAGATTACCTGCGTAGGTTTTAACCCCGACAAAAGCAAACTGGAAGCGATCGTGAGCGTTAAGCAATCCATTGGCTACAGCGGCGGATTGTGCAGCAACGGTTCCAAAGAGTATGTGCGCTTTTTCGTGGATTTTAAAGACGGCAGCGGCTTCCGGGACATGGGTTACACCAGTTTTAAAGTAGCTGACATTTCCGAAGTGCCGCCGGGCCCGCAACATCCATTGAAATACATGACCCATCTGTTCATAGATGATGAAAAATACCGCCGTTTCCTGAGCTGCGACAACGCCGTCATCCCCACCGTGCGCGCCGTATTGTCGTGGAACAGCATTCCGTCTACCAACCCCAATGATGTACCGCATTACGGCAACGTGGTAAATGCGAACATCCAGCTGAAACGTAAACGGCTCATCATCTGGAAAGATATTTTTGACGCGCTGCAGGTCAAAGAACTACCCGACTGGCTGAAGAGCATCAACTTAAAAGAGGAAGTAAAACTGCCTGTTCCTCCCCTTCCGCCCATTCAACAATTACATGCTGCCTACCAGAAAGCGAAGGTGCCCGATCACCGCACCTTCTTTTCTGCGGTAGCGCCATCGATCAAAAACGGGGCAAAGTTTAAATCGCTTACTTCTTATAATTTATTCGAACTGCAAAAGCTGCAGATCGATGTAAAAGCGATTGCCGACGCGCTGCTGAAACCTGCTGGTCAGGCCGATGTAACCTTTGAGGAACTGGTATGCGTAGGCTTAAACACACCGCTGGACACCCCGGGCGCCGTTATCAAACTCAAAAAGAACAGCGGCTTCAGCGGCGACCTGTGTACGCAGGGCTCGCAGGAGCACGTGGCTTTCTGGGCCGATTGGGACAACAACGGCAGCTTTGATCAATACCTCGGCACTGCCAGCATCCGGGTACACGACATCGCCAATATTCCCGCGGATGGCCTGTATTACAACGTAGACCTCCCCGTAAACCTCACGAACCGGATTAAAAGTTGTATAACGCCGAATGTGATCCGGGTGAGAGCGGTGCTCTCCGGCAGTCGCTGCCCTCCACTACCGACCCCAACGCCCTTAACACCTGGGGCAACCGCCTCGATTCGGTGGTGCAGATCCGCCCCGCGCAGGCTGCAAAAGTGGAAGCGGAACTTACCCATGTAGGCAGCGTGGACCGCGACCTTATTGACCCGGTGAGTTACCTCGTAAACGGTGATACCAGCAACCCGACCATGCACAACAACCGTCCGTACGGTGGCTGGGTGAGCTTCAACGGCATCATCAACCGGAATGGCTTTAACGGCATTATTAAATACAAAATCGAATTCAAGAAACTGGGCGCGGCAGACAGCACGTACGCTTCTGTATCCACTGCTGAAAACTTCCAGATGATCGATTTTGCACCCGATCCGAACCTGGAATTCACCGACACGCAAACACCGGCCGACGGTTGGTTTATCTACAAAGAAAATCCTGCTATCGGGCTGTATAATGAAACGCATTACCTGGCGGGCTGGAGCACAGCCGGTTTAACCGACGGCGCCTACACCATCCGCTTTACCCACACGGATGCACTGGGCTTTGAAGTGGTGGCCGATACCTTTTCGGTGATCATCAACAACCAGCCAATGAGTATCAGCGCCACCGCGAATGTGGCCGTAGATATCACCAAAGACCTGGACCTGGTGATCGACGGCGGGGATTGTCATTGTTACGACAAAACGGCGACCAATCATACGGTGAGCGGCCACCTGCGGGCGGTACACCCTTACTTTGCCGTTTGGTCGCTGAACCTGCAACCGTCATCGCATACACACGGCACCATACCGAACCCGGCGAGCCGTTACTATGATGCATTGCCAAATGCCGGCGATGTGGGTAACCTGGGCGACATTACCGACAATGGCGACGAAAATGCACCATGGAGTGTGGATGTTAGCGCGATGGACAATTGCGGATACACCGTTAGCCTGGCAGCCCACAGCCGCGTGATCCTGAACAGCAACACCACCTTCCCCTGGTACGGCGTGAAGGCGGTAGGCTTCTCTGTAACGGATAAATGCCCATTAACTGCGTAACCTGTGAACTGCATACCCCTGGGGGCCGGTCTGTTTGGACCGGCCTTTTTTGATTCACCATTAATAAAAAGGCCCCCGCGAACGGGAGGCCTGCTACCAGCCAGGGTAAAAACCTGGCTAGTAACCACGTGATTGTACCAATACTTTATTCCGGTCGATTTCGCTTTGCGGGACCGGGTAGAAGTAATATTTATCCTGCCACTCCGCCCGTTTAAACGCCACTTTTCGCTGGTGAAAAACAGGATCGCTCAGCGAAGCGCCGCCTTCCATGTTCATGCCATGAAATTCACCGGTCTGGTGCGATTCGGGATCATCGGCCACTTTCCAGCGGCGCACGTCCCAGTAGCGATGCCCTTCGTACATCAGCTCTATCGTTCTTTCGAGGCGCACCTGTTTGCGTAACTCTTCCACCGTGCCACCTGCCAGCGAAGGCAAACCAGCGCGGTTACGCACCAGGTTCAGGTACGTTAACCCCTCCGTGATATTACCATATTCGATCATCGCCTCGGCGTAGTTCAGGTAAATTTCAGCGAGCCGTATCATCATCGCGGGGCGATTTACATACTTTCCGCTGGAAAAATTAGTAGTAGGATGCACGTTTTTACGCGCCGTATACCCGGTAGTGGGGAAGTCGCGTGCGATGCCCTTTTTACCGGAATTTCCCGTGTAGAAAAACTCGACCCTTGACTGGCCGGAGGCCGCTACCACCGGGATGGTAGCACCATTAAAGGTGACGTTTACATAAAAACGCGGTTCGCGGTTTACATACATATTGTTGGTACCCGCTGCGTAATACGTGGTGGCAGCAGTTGCGTAAGTATTCTCGTCATAACCGTTGCCACCCGCGGTGATAGATGAACCGTCGGCCATGCGGTAGCGGTCAACCATTTCCTGCGGTACGGCTATACCGTTCCGGCATTACCATTGGAGGAACGGGGACATACGTGGCGCTCCCAGGTGCCATAGGCAGTGTTGGTGCGCAGCCAGATGCCTTCTTTCAGGTACCCGTCGAAATACACATTGCGGCAGGCGAGATAGGCGGCCGTAAAAGGATTCGCATCCGCCACCTTGTACAATTCCCAGCGGTTCATTTTTATCACGTCCATGGCTGCATCGGCTGCGCGTTTCCAGCGTTCCTTGTCATAGGTCTGGTTAAAAAGCTGTGCACCGTCTTTGTTTTTGAAATCGGACATATCGGTATTGCCGTTAAACAACGGGCTGGCGTGGAACAGCAGCACCTGCGATTTCACGGCGGCAATAACCGGTTTGGTAATACGACCGGTCTGGCTCATATCTTCCGCACCCGTATTCGGCGCCAGGTGTACTACGGGTACGTCGGGGTAGGCTTTATCCATTTCGGCAATCACATAGGCTACACATTCGTCCCAGGGGCTACGCGGCAGCTGGAAATTGTCGCTGCTTTCCTTGGGCTCCTCGCCCATGAGCACCACCGGACCATATTGTTTCATCAGCAGCCAGTAATAATAAGCGCGCAGGAAACGGGCTTCGGCTTTGTACTGGGTAAGCAGCTGTGCACCTTCGGGCTGGTCCAGTATCTCTTTATTCTGATCTGCATTTTTTAAGAAGATGGCGCAATAGCGGATCGTTTGATAATACGAGTTCCAAGTATTGGGGCTCGCATTATCGGCCGTGATGGCGCCGGAGTTGATGCCGGTGTTACCCAGGCATAATCCAGTTCGTCTGTCTGACCGCTCCGGTGTGTTGTTATAGGGTTGGTCCCACAGATCGGGAATATTATTGTAGCAGCGTGCCAGCCATTGCTCGGTCATGGCGCGGTTGGTGAAAATATCTTTCAGCGTGGTAATATTATCCGGCACCGTATCCGGGTATCCCTTTTTACAGGCGGAAAAGGCGCATGCCGCTATTACGATCACAAGGCTTTTAAATAGCATGTTTTTCATCTGTCGCAAATTTTAAAGGAAGTTGATACGAAGGCCCACGTTAAACACAGACAGCTGCGGGTATACAATACCGCGACCGTTCGTTAGTTCCGGGTCCCACACCTTCCATTTGGATATCGTAAAGAGGTTGGTGCCCTGTGCATAGGCGCGCAGGTTTTTGATACCGAGACGTTTCAGGCGTTCCACACCGAAGTTGTAGCCGACCATGAGTTCTTTCAGGCGGATGTAATCGGCGCGCTTCACCCACCAGGTACTGGTGTAGTAGTTGGTGGTCACGTCCTGGCGGGTTGACATACGTGGATAAAAAGGCCGTTCATTTGGATTGTCAGGCGTCCAGCGATCCAGCGCCTGCGTATAAAGGTTACCGCGTGTAGGACCATCATAAAAAGGATTGGTGCCATATCCGCTAGCGTACGAGAAATCTACCAAAGCCGCGCCTTGCCAGAACATAAACACATCGAACCTTTTAATGGACAGGCTGAGGTTGAGGCCATAAAGAATGCGCGGCACATCGCCATAACCAATGGCTTTCTGGTCAAAACTATTGATAGTTCCATCTTCGTTCAGGTCTTTGTACTTGATATCGCCCGGGCGCACATCACCTGCCTGGGTGGGCGATTTGAGAATTTCTGCTGAATCTTTAAACAGGCCCAGTGCGACGTAACCAAAGCGCTGCGAAATAGCATGGCCGGTACGGTTCAACCAGGGATATTGCCAGGCCGGCAACCCGTCTGCAATATTCTCATTCTTATTATAGTTGAAGTTACCGCGGAAGCCCACGGAGTAGTCCTTACCAAACTGCTGATTATACTCGATGGTAAAATCAACACCCCCGTTGGAAGTAATGCCCACGTTGCCAAACGGCAGGTTGCCGGAGGTATAACCGGACGCATAAGGCACGTCGAGTTGTTTTAAGAGGATGCCGGTGCGTCGTTCGTGGAATACATCTGCAATGATCGATAACTTGTTATTAAACGTTTTCACCTCAACACCCAGGTTTTGCCTGCGGCCGGTTTCCCAGCTCACATCGGAGCCCACCTGTCCTTCCTCATAACCGCTGAAACCAGTGGTGGTACCCGGTACGCCAAAGGTGTAACCATCGCCGCCATTGATGCGTGTAAGGAACAGGAAGCGGGAGTTGGTATTACTGTTACCCGTTAAACCATAGGTGTAACGCAGTTTAAAGTGATTCAACACCTGTGTGGCGCGTGCGAAAAATGGTTCGTTGGATATTACCCAACCCACACCGGCGGAGGGAAAGAAACCATAACGCCTTTTGGGAGTGAAGTTCTCGGAACCATTGTAACCGAAGTTCACCTCTCCGAAATAACGATTATCGTACCCATAAGTTGCCCTGCCGCTCATACCGCGAAGGCGGAAGGGAATGGACGCTACGAGGTCGCCTGCGTCGCCGTTCACGTAGTCGGACTGATTAAACAGTAACAGGCCGGACACATCATGTTTCTTATTAAAAGTATTACTGTAGTTCAGTGCTGTTTCAGTATAAAAACGGCGGTTGCCACCGCGGCTGATCTCGAAGCCCAGCACGTTGGAACCCGGATCAACAATAGATGTGATCAGCTCTCCGTTCGCATCGCGGCCACTGGCATAGTATGTTTGCACGCTGCGTTTACGGTTCAGGTTATTCCAGTTGTAACTGTCAAACGCGAACATGGAAGTAAGGGACAAACCCTTTACAATAAAGGGCAGTTCCTGGCGGAAACGGATGTTAGACGTAATGTTGTTACGATACTCCGTAGCGAAGCCGCTTTGCGTGAGATCGCGGTACGGGCTGGCGAAGCTGCCATTGGGGATCTTCGGCCATTGTCCGTTGGAATAACGCGGCGGGATCAGGTAAGGCGGCACCTGGCTCGCCATATCGAACAGCGCGCCGGTACCAATGCCCGGATAGTTGCCGTTAATAATATATCCTTTGATGCCCAGTTCGAGCTTGGTGGTTTTCGTAATGTTCGCGTCTACGTTCGTGGTAAAGTTGTAGCGGTCCAGCTTCAGGGAAGAGTTGTACGACTGTACATCATCGCGCTTGAGCATACCCACTTCAGAATAATAACCTGCGGAGATGTAATAAGTAGCGAACTCAGAGCCGCCGCGTACGTTCAGCAACGCTTTGCGGTTGCTACCCCATTCATTGAACAGTACTTTATACCAGTCAACATCCGGGTACAGATCGGGATCTTCCTGGCTGATGTGTTTAGCGATCTGCGCCTCTTCGTAAGCCGGTGTTCTGCCGCGCGCGACCAGTCCCTCGTTATACAAACGCATGAAATCACCGGCGCCAACGAACTTAGGCAGTTGTGTAAAACGGGTATAAGCCTGGTTCAGTTCCAGGTTTACATTGGGTTGCGGGCTTACCCATTTTTGTGTTCACGATGATTACACCATTAGCACCGCGTGTACCGTATACGGCGGTGGCGGAGGCATCTTTCAGGATGGTAAAGCTCTCCACATCTTCGGGGTCGAGGTCGTTAATAGGCCTGTCAGGCACACCATCTACAATAATGAGTGGCCCTTGCGGGCTGGAGCTAAAAGTAGAAATACCGCGAATATAAATATCCGATCCGTCGTACCCCGGCTCGCCGCTCTTTTGAATGGCGACGATACCTGCCAGGCGGCCGCCGAGGGCGTTGGTCAGGCTGCGGGAAGGCAGTTTCAGTTCCTGTGGGCGCACGGTGCTTTGCGCGCCTACAAGACTAACTTTCTTCTGCGCGCCAAAACCAACGACTACCACCTCGTTCAGGCCGCCTTCTTTGGCTTCAAGGATCACGTTAAGGTCTACACGATTTCGTACTGCTAACGTTTGCGAAATATAACCGATAAACGAGAACTCCAGCGAATCCGTAGGTTCTACTTCCAGTGCATAACCACCGGTTTCGCTGGTCACGGTACCGTTGGAGGTACCTGTTACCCGTACCGTTACACCGATAATGGGTGCGCCCAGTTTATCCTTTACCAGTCCGACCACGCGCATTTTAACAGCGGCTGACTTTTCCGGTTTAGGCGCCGCCGGTTCAGGAACGATTACATATTGGTTGTCAGTAATGCGGTTCAGTTGCAGGCGATTTTCGGCCAGGGCTTCGCGTAGCAGGATAACTGCGCGCTCGCCATTTTCTTTGGCTACCTGGGCGTCTATCCGTACATCGCGGGTATATTTTTCATTGTGAGTAACGCGCAGTTTGTGGCGGGCGTAAAGCATGTCAAGCACATCTTTCAGCGGCACTTTGCGGCTGGTTCTGCGTCCGGTTTCTTTGTCGGCATCCTGCTCCCCGGTGATGGCGCCGGCATTGGCAAATACGCCCTGTGCATAGGATACGACAGTGACTGCCTGGAGGAACAGGCATAACACTGCCGTCTGAAGACATTGCTTCAGCGGTGCTGATTTCATAACGATGTAATTTAGATTAACGGTTCAGTTAAAGCGAGTTTGTGCTATTTTGGTTGAATGATAATTTTGCCTTGCCGGATGGTTACATTGGCATCCAGCGTGCTTTCGAGTACAAGCATCAGGGCGTCCTCCCCTTCTATTTTCAGTTGACCACTGAGGGCGGAGCCTTTGAATTTGGTTTTGTTCTTCACGGTTACTTCCAGGCCATAGTTGCTTCTGATCACTGTTTCTAGTTCATCTATATCTGTCTTTTCAAAAAAGTATTCTCCATCGCGCCAGGCGGAAAACAGCCGGGCGTTTACGCGCTGTTTTTGCATATGCCTGCCGGCCATCAACACCCTTTCGTTCGGGTTGACCACCATTTCCTCGCTGCCATAACCGGCTTTCACCTTACCGCTGTTCACCGTAACACTGGCCTCCGTGCGGTTTGCCTGTACGGTAAACGAGGTACCCAACACCTGCACGTTCACAGAATCTGCATGCACTAAAAAAGGCTGTGCCCCTTTTGCCACTTCAAAATAAACCGTACCGGTAACCCATATCTCCCGGTCCTGCTGCCCGAAATCCGGGCGGTAACGCAGGCTGCCGCCTTTATTTACCCATACGTTGGTACCATCGGGCAATGTAGCCTTCTGCACGGCTTCCGCGTAGCGCACTACTTCCTGCAGTCCGGTGGCCGGCTGCCGGTCCTTACTGAAATACCATGCCCCCGCCAGCACCAGCAGCACGGCCGCAGCGGCGGCGTACTTCATCAACACGTTCCGTTTCCGGCGCCTTTGGGCGGCCATTTTAACTTGTACCAACTCCCAACCTGCCGCAGTATCCACTTCCTGGCCCGACAGGCGCTGGTAGTCCAGGATATCTTTGATTTTAAAATATAATTCCCGGTTAGCGGCAGACCGCTTCAGCCACTCTTCCACCTCGGCGGCTTCCGCGGGTGTGGCCACACCGTCCAGTACATTCACGAGCAGCTGGTAATCAATATTGTCCGAATGGGAAATTGGTTCCATGTAGTATTAAGACGAAGAGGTGCGCATTTTTACGTACGCGGGGAAAAAATATTTTTAAAATAAAAAGGAGAAGCAATAATTCAACTTGCGGACAAGCCCCCGCAGGGTGCGGATGCCTTTATATAATTGCGTTTCCACCGTACGGCTGGAGATGCCCATGGCGTCAGAAATTTCGGTTGGTTTTAATCCCTGCTGGTAGCGCAGCTTCACGATCTCGCGGCATTTGGGAGGCAATTGCTCAATAGCCTGCCAGATACCGGCGGTGGCGTCTTCCAGCAAACTCTTTTGCCCGGTGTCGGGATGAAAAAATTCCATCTCCTGGCTGGCCAGGAACTTTTTATGTACCTCCTGGCGGCGAAGATGATCGAGACATTTATTATAAACACTGCGGAACAGGTAACTGCGGGCGTTATCGGGGATTTTGCCATGCAGCTGGATAAACACATCCTGCACCATATCTTCTGCCGTATGCAGCTCCACGAACTTACAGGCATAACGCACCAGCTCCGCGTAGTGAAGCCGGAATAGTCCTGCTGCTTGGGCATGGCCATGGGGATGCTCTTCAGGGGAATACGACATACTCAGTTTTTCGATTGATCAGGCGCTATTGATGCGTAACGTGGCGACTTGTTCTTCCGACAAGCCTAATCAAATATAATAAAGCCGGTTATATTATTATAGCTTGGGGGCGCAAAAAAACATCAGTTTTTGAATAATTTATTACGATGGCGCCCGGCCGCTCTGCCGGCCGGGCGGAGGCAACTATTTATCATCTGCCATATACGTTGTAAAAGTTGTAATCGGTCATCGGGGCATCAGTAAAGCCGAGCTGCCTGCCAATGGTGATCACCTGTCCGCGGTGATACGTACTGTGGTTCACCACCGGATGATGTATTCAAAATTGGCGAAGTCGCATTCAAACCAGGGGTTTACAATTAAAGTATTCTCCTCTATTCTTTGGGTAGATAACGAAGTGATGTAATCGGCCATCTCCTCCGACTGATCTACCAGCAACTCCATGATAGCTGCCACGCCGCCGGTAAACTCCTGCGGTGCCGGCGCTTCTATACCTTTAATCATGGCCAGCCAGTAACATTGGGTTTGCCACATGTGCACCAGCGTTAATTTGATGCTGGGGAAGCTGGAATCCATTTCCTGTTCCAGCAGCTCCGCCGGCTTGGTACGCAACCATTTTACCAGCGTACTGGCCGCCCAGAAGTTGTAGTTCGCGTAGTTTTTCATGGCGGTGGCAATGGATGCCGGGGCAGTTGCGGGTGTTTGCATAGCATGTATCATGATGTGTGTGTTTTAATCTGATACAAAGAAAACGCCGGTTGGTGACAACAGTATGTCAGCAGCATTTTGTCTTTTTTGAACTTTACAGCAAAGTAAAATTGACCCTTACAGCAAACCAGTGTGGTGGCCTGCCGCGGTACCTTTGACATATGAAAACGATCCATAAAATCTACATCAACGGGCAATTTGTAACGCCCCTGGGCACCGATACCTTCGCACTCATCAACCCAACTAATAACCAGCAGATAGGCACGGTAGTGCTGGGCAACGAAGCTGATACGCAGTCGGCCATCGCTGCCGCCAAAGCCGCACTGCCTGCCTTTAACCGCAGCACCCGGGAGCAGCGCATCATGTATTTACAGCGCATACACGAAGCGCTGGCCAAACGCCGGGAGGAACTGGTCAACACGATGGTACTGGAGTACGGCGGCACCCTGCGCTTTAGCCGCGCAGCAGTGGGTATGGCCATCAACAATCCGCTGGACACCATACAGGTATTAAAACATTTTGAGTTTGAACGGACCGTGGGACAGTCGCGTGTAAGACTGGAACCGGTAGGAGTTGCCGGCATCATTACGCCCGGAACAGCAATGCCGGTTTTATCACCAGTAAGTTATCTTCTGCCATCGCTGCCGGTGTTACCACCGTAATTAAACCCAGCGAAATGAGCGCACTGCAAACGCAGATCGTGCTGGAAGCCCTGCATGAAGCTAATTTACCCGCTGGTGTCGTAAACCTCGTGAACGGCCTGGGCACCGTAGTGGGGGCGGAAATTACCCGCCATCCCGATATAGCCAAGATATCCTTTACCGGCTCTACAGCAGTGGGCAAAACCATTGCCCGCGACGCCGCCGCTACCATGAAGCGGGTAACGCTGGAACTTGGCGGCAAATCGCCCAATATCCTGCTGGACGATGCCGACCTGGCCGTCGCTATTCCACTGGCCATCGCCGCTGCATATAACAACAGCGGACAAGCCTGCATCGCTGCCACGCGGCTCCTTGTACCCGAGAGCCGGCTTGATGAAGTAAAAGCCCTGGTAAAGGCCGCCGTGGAACAGGTGAAAGTTGGCGATCCCGCGCAGGAAGACACCGCGGTAGGCCCTATGGTCAACAAAAAACAATATGAACGCGTGCAGCAGTACATTCAACTGGGGTTGGCAGAAGGTGCGGAACTGCTCACCGGTGGCGCCGGCCATCCCGCTGGACTGGAAGCCGGTAACTTTGTTAAACCAACTGTTTTCGTAAATGTGCACAACCAGATGCGCATCGCCAGGGAAGAAATCTTCGGGCCCGTATTATCTGTGATTGCCTATAAGGATGAAGCAGATGCAGTGGCGATTGCAAATGATACTGACTATGGCCTTTCTGCTTACGTAAGTTCCACAGATGAAACCCGCGCTTTACACATTGCCGCGCAATTGAATGCCGGCCGTGTGATGGTAAATGGATTTAAACATGATCCCCAGGCGCCGTTCGGCGGTTTCAAGCAATCGGGCATTGGCCGGGAGTTTGGCGTATATGGACTGGAGGCTTACCTGGAACCCAAAACCATACTGGTGTAAAATGCTTAATTTCGATAGGTTGATATGAATACAAACGACAAACGCCTGCCGATCCATTTTTCCTGCTACTTTACCCGTAGCAGGTCGGGCGAGAACTGGGTGGAGGAACACACCATCGGGTATGTACTGTCGGGCAGCCTGGAGGTGGACGACGGCGTGCATACCTACGCATTTAACGAAGGTGATTTGTACTTCTGCAAACGCAACAGCCTGGCCCGTTTCGCCAAGCAACCGGGGGCCAGTGGTGAGTTCCGTTCCCTTTCTATTTATTTTGAACAGGAGATGCTGCGCAGCTTCAGCGTGGAATATCAATACAATGCAGCCGGGCATCCGGCACCCATCAGCTTTTTACAGTTAGACGGGCAGTCGGTGCTGGGACAATTCATGCAAGGACTGCGCGCCTACGAATCGGTATTGAATGCACCGTTGCTGGACATCAAACGGAAGGAAGCATTATTGCTGCTGTTGCAATCGCAACCTTCCCTGAAAGACGTGTTGTTCGATTTTTCCGAACCGGGTAAAATAGACCTGGAAGCGTTTATGCAACAAAACTATCAATTCAACTTAGAGATAAAGCGGTTTGCGTACCTTACCGGCCGCAGCCTGTCTACTTTTAAAAGAGATTTTGAAAAGATCTTTCACGATACGCCCAGCCGCTGGCTGGTAAGCCGCCGCCTGCAGGCAGCTTATCATCTTATCAAAGAAAAGGGAAAAATGGCATCGGATATTTACCTCGATCTTGGTTTCGAGGACCTCTCCCATTTTTCCTTTGCTTTTAAGAAACAATTCGGCGTGGCGCCTTCGATGCTTACGGCTTAAACCTGAACTCGAACAGGCGTCCGGAGCCGGTCCAGCCATACGGTACACCATCTACCACTTCTACAAACGACATTGTCGGGGCATTCGCCGGTTCCACTACCACACGCCAGGTACCGCCGTTTGCGTCGGGGGTGTATTCCCAAACCCGTGGTCCTGCCAAGAAATAAGCCTTACCATTGAGCGCGAAAGCCGGGGTAGACAAGCCCACAAGATCATCGGGCATATCGGCCATGCGCACGAACTGGTTAGGCGCTGTGAAACGGAACAATGCTTTGCGGGTGCCAAGCACTTCCATCAAAGCGCGACCGATGTACACATCGTTGCCGATGACTACCGCATTTGCGCGCGACATTTCGGAGAAATCGCCGGTGAGTATATGTTCCCAGGCACCATTTGCATTGAATTTATATAAACTTTTACTGCCGCTGCCGAAGCCTGCGTATAAGGTGTTATTCAACACGAAAGAAAGTGAGAAGGTGGTAGTCTCGGGTATGTCGGGCAGGTTTTCGGCAGTATTATTATCGGGATTAAAGCGCCACCACTTGCCACTCGCAACACCGTTGCTGCCGAGCGCAGACCCGATATATACTTTACCATTGTAAGTTTTTGCCGTGGCATGCGTTTGATCGGGTCCCAGCATACCATCGGGTAAAAAGTCAAAAATCCATTGCGGTGCGGCGGCTTTGGGATTGCAGGTCATGAAGCCGGCTTTGGTTTCACCCTGGGTGAGTTTGGTGAAGCCCCAGTATAACTTGTTATTGTAAGCGAATGAAGTGCCGTTGATGAAAATGCCGCCCGGCGCCGCGTTGATCGTTTTCTCCACCCACTCGGCCATTTTACCGGCAGACGATACCGTGAAGGCCGTAGCGGTTTGTGTAGACAAATTATCCGCCTCTACTGCTATCTTATATGACAGCGGCGCGGCAAACGACGGCGTTTTAAATTTGATTTCCGTATCAGAATGACTGATCAGCGGCATTACTTGATTGTCGACGCGCACGATGGGATTGTTCCCGAATTGCTTCCCGGTGATCGTAACTACTGTTCCCCAGGGTCCTTCTTTCGGTGTAAAATCAGTGATCGCAGGGCCGGGTTGGTCCACTACGAAATCCGTTGCGGATGTTCCGGTTTGCTGTCCAACCGTGACTTTAAGTTTACCGGTGGTGGCGCCTGCGGGTACTTTCACTTTCAGCTGCGTAGCGGAGAAGGAAATAACATCGGCTACCGTAACATTGAAAGTGACGCGGTTACCATTTGGCTGGGTACTGAAGTTTTACCCGTAATGGTAACTTCTGTACCGGGCAGACCATGGGCGGGCGTAAATGCGGTGATTTCCGGTGTTTTTACGGGTTCGGGCTTGTTGCCGGGTTTGTCGTCTTTTTGCAGGCAATAGCCGGGATGAACAGCATAGTTGTTGCTAGTCTTCTCATATTGGGGTACTTTTTGTTTGAGGTGCTTTGCGGGATTTGCAGATGCATGGTTCCGGGGCGAAAGTAGTAGATCATATTGCGGCACCTAACATGTATTTGCGTGAGATGCAAAAAAATGCAGGTGAAGTGACGCGACGCAGCAATTAAATGTTTTTAACTTTACAATATGAAACCAGGCATCTTTATCAAAAGCACTTCCGCACTGGATGATACTGTTTTTCAAAACACGCTCATCTACATTACGGAATACAACGACAATGGCGCAACAGGCTTTGTGGTGAATCAACCCTTTTCGCGCAGCCTGAATGAATTGGAGGAGTTCAAACATCTTCCGCCATTCCCTATTCACGTGGGCGGACCAGTGGACCAGGAGCACCTGTTTTCATTCACCGGCGTCCCGATATTATTCCGGGCGGCACACCAGTGGCAGGTGATGTGTGTTACGGCGGCGATTTTAACATAGCCGTTCAGCAGGCATTACGCACCAGCGACATGAAAGTATTTCTCGGTTATTGTGGTTGGGACAAAGCGGAACTGGATGCGGAAATGGAAGAAGGAAGCTGGGTGGTTGTGGATGACATGACGCTTTTCTAGAAACTACGCGAGGCCATAATCACCACAATGATGAGCGTAACAATACCGCCAAGTAAACACATCCTATTAAGATGACCGCCCATTAACGCCAGTGCAATATTATACACCAGCAGGTAAGCCCCGGTTCCCATCAGCGTAAACATCTTCGTAAGATCATACGATCCCCCGCCGATGGACGGTGCCCCCACCCGGTCACGGATCAGGAACACGTATACCAGTATCAGGATGGGAATGAATAACAGGATCAATTTAATACGCAGGCTTGTATTCATGCTGCTGAAGATAATAAAAAAATGGCAAGGAGAACTAAGTCCCCCTTGCCGGATATATTACCTCCTGCAACCCGGATTTTGTTAACCAATATGTCAAAGAACTTCCTCGCCCCTTTTCACAGTTCCGGCGTCTTACGACGGCGGTAATCGATTTACAAAATTACACCTGCTCACCCCCGGTATCGGGAACGATGTAACGAAGCTGCATAAACGCTGTAACGAAACCCCTATTTTGATGTCATGAACGGTGGATGAGCCCCCTGAAACCCTTGACCAGTAAGGAATAAAACTTGTACCCATTAAATTATCAGCCGTAAGCGGATGATTAACATACACCAGGTATATGGATCCTGTATGCATCCTTTATCCCCCATCACTACCAGCGTGGGTTTCAGCGAACGAGCATATAGGATGCATACAGGATCCCTACAGGATGAAATAAATTTGCCGTAATGTAAAGTATACATTACTTTTAGTAAAGAATAAATTACAAACTATGCGACAAAACGCCTTCCCTTATGCCAATTGGACTAAAATACTGGGGGTATTGATTATCGCTGCCGGCATCATCAGCTTTTTCCAGCGACACTATACACGAGGCATTTACGATTTTAACGACCTGGCGGTGGGCCTTAGCTGGGGCTTTGTTTTCATTTTCTTTTCGAAGGAAAAAACGGATGACGAAATGATACAAAGCCTGAAGTTTAAGGCCCTGGCGAGGTCGGTGATCGTATCCTTTTCGGCCACGCACCTGTTTAATTACCTATTCCTGAACTGGCATTTCGAGCGGCAGCAAGATGTGATCCTATCCGTTTCGGCGTACCAGTTTTTACCTTAACATTGATGATGGCGACAGGGTACTTTTATTACCTGAAACATCGCGCAACAGTATGAAAAATCTCATAAAGGTAGAACGGGCGAGGCATGACCTAACGCAGGCGGAGCTGGCGGATAAAGTGAAGGTATCGAGGCAGACGATTATTGCGATTGAGTCGGGGAAGTTTATACCGTCGACGGTGTTGGCGTTTAAAATTGCGAAAGTGTTGGGGTGTAGGGTGGATGAGGTGTTTGAGTTGGAGGAGGGGGATTGGTCGTAAAAAGGAAGCGGCGACCTTTCGTTGCCGCTTCTTTCATCATACCTTCTTCATTCTTAACATTCCGCGGATTACATCCACCGCCTGCTCCGCGCCCGTTGGCAACAGCTGCGCCTTCTCGCGCGCGGCAATAGTATCCAATGCCAATCGCACGAAGATCCTGCGCCGAAAGGCGTAAAAATAGAGGATTAACAGCATTCTTCTTTTATCAGCATTCATGTTATGATTGTTTTTTCGTTTTAAGAACTACCCTTTCAGAAACCGCTCTACCTTCTGCTTCGTCATTTCCGGAATATCACTATTCAGCACCTTAAACCTGGCCACGTTCATTTCTCCAAACCACTTTTCCATAACCTTCCGGATCATATCTTCATCATTTTTGTTTTTGGCAGATGGCGTTACTTCCAGCACCAGCACCTCCAGCTGTTGCAGGTCCGAGCGTTTACTGATCAGGCCAAAATCCAGCTTATCCATCTCCGCAGCCCAGCTCTGAATTTTACGGAATTTATACTTATCGAACAGGTCGGGTAAAAGATAGGCGTACCGGTTATTCTCCACATCTTTTGAGTCCTGGTGGTAAATGTAGCCATCGGTGAAAATGACCAGCACATTCCGATATGTGGGATCGTCTTCCACAGCGATCTCTTTTACATCATTCTTAAAAAACCGCCAGATATCCGAGCCGGGCCAGTTAGCCTGGCGTACGGCGGTGCGGTAAATATTGCTGATGTTTTCGGTAACGGTATGGCGCAGGTTATCATACACCGCCTTCTTCGCTTTAGTATCCATCGTAGAAAGATCTATGTTCAGATTTTTCACGGCCTGGTTAATGCCCGCATCAGGGGGATTAGGATGGAAAATAATGCGCATCTTCCCTTTGGCCATAAAACCACCCTTCTCATCCATCTGGTCTAAAAAGTATTTGGACAAATAGCTGATAAGGATACTATCGCGATCGAGATGTTCAGGAACGGCGGGATTCAGTACCGGGTCGATCCTGTCTGACAGATCCAGCAGGATCGTGAGGTTCAGTTGTTTCTCTGATGCAGGGGCCTGCTCCGGTTGCTTTTCCGCAGATTCTTCATGAGCTGCCTGTCCGCAGGCGCAGCCCAGCATCCAAAGGATGAGTACAAAAAGATATTTCATCAGTTATAGATTTCAGGATAATTGTAAATAGCATCACGTACAAACTGGTGTACCGTTTCAGAAGCGGCATCCATCCTGTCGGGACCAGCACCGTTCTCTCTCATCCATGCCAGCCATCCGGCCATAAAGGCATATGCCACCTGCTCGAACTCTCTTGGTATAATGGTGCTGTTGATCGATTCCATCATCTTCTTAACTTTCGTTTTAGTGATGTCGATCTGGTGCGTCATCTTATCCACATCCTGGTTCAGCTGGAGGATTTCAGCGTTCAGGTCCTGTGTGAGAATTTCTTTTTCCCGCAATACCACTTTCACTTTATCAAGCTTTCCGAAGGCTGCCAATACAAAATCGAGCACAAATCCCCATATCAGGTACACGATAAAACCAGCGAAAATGATGATCCAGAAATTAATGGACTTGAGTGCAATGCTTATAGAGAATTCGGGCATTTCGGCGCCAAAACTGTTACGCGCCTTGATGTCGTAAATTTTTTCGGTGATGTCGTAAGCCAGCAATGCATCAAAAAGGAAGGTGACAATGACCAGCATCGCAATCTTAAAAAACTTCGAAAAGCCTTTCCCTTCCTGTATTTTATGAATCAGGTATCCCAGTCCCGGGAACACGAAAGGAATGGTGAGGATTAATACCAATTCCATTACACCGTCTTTCACGCCTTTGGACAACGCCTGTGGATCAAATATGGCGTTGGCCACGCCAATCGCGCTCAGGGAAAATTCTTTAAAGAAGGCGGAATAAGAAGCGGAACTATAAAAAGTAAACAGGTATACTGTCAGAAAAAGCAGGATGATCAACCCAATATAAAAACTAGGTTTGGCCCCGGAATCGCCGATAATTTCCTGCGGATTTTTCCGGATGTGCGCGGCTTCTTCTTTACAGGTCTCGATGCGTTGCTTTAGCGTTGGCACCTTTTCCTCCAATATACTTTTGATGCGGTTTTCCCAGCGGGCGATGTGTCCCTTTTGCTCTTCCAACGATACTCTTATCGGCTTTTTCAGTTCTTCCTGTTTGCCATGATCGTCTTTAATCTGGTCTTTAAAAGTGAAATACAATTTTTGAAGACAGACTTTTAAACCAGCCAGGCTGCCGCCTAAGTTACCGGCCTGCATATGCCCTTCTTCCTGCGGATTAGCAGCCTTTACAGGCTTTTTCGGGGACGGGGCTGCTGGTAACAGCTCTTTCAGGGCGAAGAGTCCCTTCGTTATTTTCGTTAAACTCCCCCCTTAAAGATTTTGAGATACAGTTAACAGGATTGCTTCTTTAGGTGTTTTTTGAAGGCCTCTTCCAGCAGGTAATCGCAGATGGGGCCTACATTCTGATCTTCGAAACCAAAGCGGGCGCAGAACCGTTCCAGGGTTTCACGTTCTTCAGGGTCGAGCTGTCCATCCGACCAGGCGATAAGGCTCAGGTCATAAAGGCAATCAATTTTCTCTAAGACAGATTGCGGAGGTAAAATGTCAACGGAGCCGGATTGCAGCAACAGGTTGTCTATCTCTTCCCGGCTGATGCCACGGTCCTGCCCGATGAGATACAGGGCTTCCAGCTCTTTAACATCAATTTCGGAATCGGAAAGCGCCATCTGATAAAAATGAAGGAAGTGATTTTTTAACTCGGGTGTGAGCGCCATAACATATCAGTTTTTACAATTAGGATTTTTAGATAGAAAAGAGGGGGAACAATCAAGGTCAGGGACAAACAGGAACAGACCTGGGGATTGTTCCCCTTTGGGGTTAGGTAAGGTCGACGATTTCGGCGATCGGAGCGTTCCGCTTCACAGATTCGATCCCGCGGTCGCGTGCATCGGCGGTGCTGTAGCCTTCACTGACGCCGATAACCTCGCCGCCTACTGCCGAGGTTGAAACGATAATTACCAGAAGTTCCCTTACGTTCATAACGTACATCATGCGGTGCATTTACTCTAACAGATGCAATGCCGCTGCGGCATCCCTGATTGCTCTTGTACATTTCGCTAGTTAAAATCTTTTCACCGTTGCCGGCTTTCAGATTAAAATAGAACTCGCCGTTTGTGGCTTTTTTAATCTCAAATTTGGGATTACTCATATTGATATATTTAGGGTGATAAAATCTTTTTACTCCAGGCCACGCGGAAGCCAATAGCCGGCGACCTGCTCTCCGGCCGCTCTTTTCTGCGCAGGCTCATATCTAATTCGTTTATAGGGTTGATAGTGCTGTTATACGCGCCTCCCCGCACGACCTTACCTGTTTGAGCGCTATCGTACCAGTCGTCGCACCATTCGGCTACATTGCCTGTCATATCATATAATCCATACTGGTTGGGGCTTCGCCGTGCTACGTTATCGGGCTTCTTACGGTTGTAGATAGCTACTTTCGAAGCATTATTCCCGCCGCTGTACGTGGTCGCAGCACCACCCGCCGCGGCATACTCCCATTCCTTTTCGGTTGGCAAACGGCCTTCAGACCATTTGCAGAATGCGTCGGCTTCTTCCCAGGTGACGTTTCTTACGGGCCCGCCTTCGCGGGAGGGAATAGGTTGCGGGGAAACGGCCGATGCTGATTTTCACAGAACGCTTTGAACTGCGCCACCGTTACTTCTGTACTGCTGATATAAAAGAATCAACGGGCGTGGCAATTGCCACCTTGGTCAAGGGCGGTACATGCCCGCTAAACGCACCCAGCACCGGCGATTGCCAAAAGTTCCATGCGAGAACACCGGCCAACAGCGCAGCGGCGCAAAAGGCCGTCAATTGCCTGCCACGTTTCGCCCTGCGATACGGTGCTAACTTCTGCTCCAGCAGCGCTGCAATTACTGCGGGGTTATTATGCCAGTCTACCGCCACTCTATGTTTCGAGATACCATCTACCGGCGTATGATCGAGGCGTAACTGTAAAATGCGCTGCGTTTTCACCAGCTCCGACAATGCGATCTGCCTTTCAATGCCCGACCAATACTTTTCCATATATATTTTACTGGTAATTACCAGTACGAACCGGGAGTGAATACCGTAGGCATCGGCCGACAAACGAAAAGATATTCGCCCCAGTTTTTTGCGGCTTCCTTTTTATAATAATAGCAGCGGATTTTACGTTTATCCAGCTCCTCAACAATTTGCTCCGCGACAAGTCGGTCCTCCTCCGCCACCGAAATTGCTACATCATACTTATAGGGATAATAAAACATATTGATGGTTGTTTGGGGTGAACTAAATTCTGCCTCCCGCTACCAGTTTCCAGTAATACATTCCAAGCGGCGTTAACCGGCAACAGCCATTGCGTACAGCCGCCCAGTACATATACTCCTGCCCCACCGGCTCTACCAGCCCTATTAACTGCAAACGCCGCAGCACCTTAAATATGTTGATGTTTGTCTCGTTGGGCTGGTCGGCCGTATATTCATAACTGGGGTCCAGCGCGAACACCGCATCCGCCGTCGGGAAGAAACTCGTCAAACGGCGAAGCCCCGTCAGCGGTACAATCGGCATTACTTTCCGCAGGCTGACGGACCGCACAATATTCGCTTTGAAGACCGGGCGCTGCGCCCATCCGCCTAACGCTTTTTCTATATAGCTATAGATGCTGCCGGCTGTTACATCGCCCGCAATATCGGCAGCCCCGCCTCTGAGCGCTTCCAGCAACAAACTCGTAAACACTCCATATCCGCCTACTTCTAGCGCAGCCTCCGTACTTCTGCTGGAAGCCAGTACGATCACCCCTTTCTCCAGGTATGCGGCCGTATTGTGTCATTGCCGGTGTACCCATCGCGCCGGAATGGCAGCAATCGAGGATGACGATCTTGTGGCGCGCAGGAGACAGACTCACCATCTTGAGCACATCGTCCATGGCAATGCCTTCATCATACTTCGCGAAGTCAGGCGTAACGATATAGCCGCCCGCATCGGTAATACAACCATGTCCGGAAAAATAAAAAAGACTCACTTCATCATCCATCTTAAATACATCGAGGATCAGCGAACGCAGCTCTGTTTTGGTCTTAACATCAGTACATAACATCACATCAAAATTGGGGGAACCATCTTCATTGCTGTTTAGCAGCTCGGCTACTTTGGTCGCATCATTTACACAGCCCATCAATCGGGCGCCACCGGGATAATTGTTAATACCTACAACGAGTGCTTTTTTCATTAAAAACTGTTTTAGGGAACGTGTCGGCGTTTACTGTTTACGCAACAAAGATGAGAAGGTATGTTGAAGGAAAAAACCTGTAGCCAGGGGGAAAAATCCCCTTTTTCATCACACAGGAGATATCCTTTCCGCGAAGGGGGATTTTTCCGGTATTTGATCTGGCTTGATTTTTAAAGGAAAAAACATCGATAGTTTCGCTGCGTAAAACATTTCAAACCTCAATTTTTTCAACAAAACTTTACGCATTATGCAACGTTATGTTACAGTAAAACCACTTCCCTTTTTCTATGTAGGAAAACAATTATCGGCCGACCGTATCAGCCGTTTTAAAAACCAGAAACACAACCTGCTCAGCCAGTCCCTTGGCCGCCCCGACACCAGATCTATCTGGTACTCCAAAGAACACTTTGTTAAACTGGTAGAAGAAATTGAATTTGCCGGCGGCGATGGTATCCGCGTATCCTTTGGCATGTATGAAGAAGGACATGAATTTGCCGGCCAGTTGTGCCTCCTGTTCAACAGTACCCGCGAAGAAACCGTAGGTACTACAGTTACGCACAAAGATGTGGTGCTGGAAAACGAACCCGATTTCATTGACCGCTCCTCCCTGCCCCGTGAAATCATCCTGTTCCCCGGTGACGGCACTACCGTTGACATCCGCGACTTTAACCTTGGCTCTCCCTGTCCGCCCCGTTGCGAAGGCGGCGGCGACCCCGATGATGATGGTGGTGGAGACCCCGGCGGCGAAGGTGGAGAAGGAGGTGAAGGCGGTGAAGGCGGCGGCGGTAATTAGTAAATAACATTTTGTAAATTAGAAGATGCTGCATTATCTCCTGGGATATGAATATGTATATCTTCTGCCCTTGTTGCTTAGCGCCATTTTTTGCCTGCGTATGTTGCGGCAGAAATGGCCTAAGCAATACAGGACTTTAGCCCTGCTGGTGATCACTTCCTTTATAACAGAATTTTTTGCAATTGCCTGGAAATGGTACCTATTCGAAATGTTTCATCCTGCTTATCAAAAAAACAACTTCTGGATTTACAACGTATATGTTACCATCAGGCTGGGAATTCTGTTAGTCCTTTTTTACCAGCTGATAGAGGCAACACGGGTGCGGAAAATGATATTATACGGAGGCCCTTTGCTGCTCGTATTTGGCCTGATAAACTACAGCATTATACAGGGGCCACATCAATACAATACCTATAGTGTGATTTTTGCGCATGTCCCTATTATCATCTTATGCCTTTGCTATTTCGGACAGTTGCTCGGCACCGACAAAATGATAGCGCTGCATAAAGAACCGATGGTATGGCTTATACTCGGGACGTTCATTTATCATTCAGCATCATTACCGTTTTTGATTATGCTGAATTTCCTGAATATGCAAAACTCTAACTTATCGATATTGTATTTACCTATCAACGACACCCTTAATCTTATAATGTGTTCTTTCTACCTAATAAGCTCAATATGCAACCCACAACCGACGCTACCGCATTAACCATCGTTGTATCTACCCTTACATTGTTCGCGCTTTGTGTGGCCATTATCTGCTTTTTATTCTTTTACCAGCGAAAACGATTCCGACATCAACAGGAACTGATGGAAGTACGCGAAGCCTACAACCAGGCACTATTTCAATCTAAACTTGCCATCCAGGAGCAAACGCTCGATCATATATCAAAGGAGTTGCACGCTAATTTCAGTCACCTTGTTTCTCTGATCAACATCAACCTTTCTGAAATATTACCGCAAATCCCGGACAGTCAGCGCGACAATGTACTCGAAACCAAATCATTGGCTAAACAACTCATGGCCGATCTGAAGGCGCTGAGCGCCAACCTTAATACCGATCATATTATACACATCGGCTTTGCCAAAGCCTTCGAAAACGAATTAAACCGATTGGGAAAAAAGTTCAAGATAACCTTTTCACAAACCGGCGACGCCTACAGGCTCTCGGCCGAACATGAGATCATTCTTTTCCGACTATGCCAGGAAGTGCTTAATAACGTTGTAAAATATTCGAAAGCCTCTTCTATTGTGGCCCAACTGTCGTTTTTGCCTAACCAGCTTTTGCTTTCTGTTGCCGATGATGGTGTGGGTTTTAATGTAGATGAAGCCCTGGACCAGAGCGGAGAAAAACAAAGCACCGGCTTGCTGAATATCCGGAAGCGGGCATCCCTCATCCATGCTAAATTTGGTATTAACAGTCAGCCAGGAAGAGGTACAGCCGTTAACATTAACATTCCCCATCCTACTCAATTATGAAAACAAGTACCCAACTAAACATTGCGCTCGTCGACGATCACAACCTTTTCCGCAAAGGCCTGATTAAACTTATTATGCTCGGCGACGTCGCCAATAAATACAACATCCTGTTTGAAGCAGAAAACGGCCTGGACCTCAAAGAAAAAATGAAGCAACCGCCCTTCCCGGACATCATCCTGATGGATATTGATATGCCCGACGGCGATGGATTTGAAGCCGTAGAGTGGCTGCAACGCACGCATGCAGACATTAAGGTACTGGTCATAACGATGATGGAATTGGAGAATTCCATCCTGCGGATGTTGCGACTCGGCGTAAAAGGCTACCTATCGAAAGACATTGAAGTGGAGGACATGCATATGGCGTTGGAAGCGTTAGCCAACAACGGATTTTACTATTCGGACGTGGTGACGGGCGTGCTGAACGAGCACCTGGCCAACCCAAACAAGAAAAGTGCGACCATTCGCCTTTCGGAGAACGAGCGGGAATTTCTGAAGCTGGCGGCTACGGAATTAACCTATCAGCAGATTGCGGATAAGATGCATTTGAGTGTGAAGACGATTGATGGGTATCGGGAGGATTTATTTAAGCGGCTGAATGTGAAAACGCGGGTGACGTTGGCGTTGTGGGCGGTGAGGGAGGGGATTGCGGGGTGAGGGAGAAGTCTCCCATCATTAGTATACTTCTCATCAGAAAAGAGAAAAAATTGTCAAACAAAAATTTCCAATATGCTCTAATAGGACAAACACAATTACATGTATTTGATAACCTCTAAAACATAAAATATGAGTTTTGCAAAAAATCAAATGGTATACAACGATTACTCCTGGAGTACCAAGTATACGAACGACGACCCTAAGATAACTGGAGAACCCGACAGCACGCTCTTGAATCGAACAGAAGGATGGGAAATACTTTACTTTATAAACAAATGTGGAGAAAAATGGAATTGGAGCGGCAATTCAACCGAAAGCTACAGAAAACTGGAAAAAGCAATTAGGACAAAGGTTCCAAGCGATATCCGGTCACAAATAAAGATCAAAGAATGGATAGAGGCAAACCATCAGTCATTTTGGTCAACTCTGTAAAATTATTATGAAAAAAAAACGGCTTTCAACTAAGTTAAAAGCCGTTTTTCCAATATAGTTATGATATTAGATGCATACCCCTTGTCGTATTGCGACACATCCTTCTTGGTAGAATTACAGATGTCTGAAATGGAATATTATGCTAACTATTGTGCGACTGAAGATTACAATGAGGATCAAACGCTTGCGTTACTTAGAAAATACTTTGAAAGTAATTCTAAAAGCGGGAAACTATTAAGCCTTAGTCGCAGAATTTACGAAGAAGAATGTCTTAATTTGGTTTACAGCCCCTTATGTGTGATGGAATACGTTGAAGTCATAACCAGAGGCAAACTATTAGATTTACTTGGGCGGGCAATCGGTGCAAGTGCACTTAGAAAAGTCAGCAATAAAGACCTAGGAAAAATTCTAAAAGCGATTTCACTTGATTTTGATGAAATATGGAATATGGAGAGTGATTTCGGAACACCGTTGCATGAACTAAAATACGATTTATTCGACCCTCACCCCAATTATTACAACGGGAGCTTGGAGATAAGCGGTACAACGCTCTGCGCTATTGAGAACTTTTCCATCGTACCTTCCAGTTACCTGAGATCAATAACTACATTGTCTCAGTATCAAATCGGACTTGCGGACATTATGCATTTGCTGGTAGCAAAACATTTGGAATGCAAAAACTTTTTAACGTTCGATCATGATTTTATGTTAGCGAAAGACGAAATCCAACGTCTCTTCGGGCTTAAAGTGGTGATGAACGTTGAGGAAATGAATAGCATTCTGTAATAATCCCCGGCTACATCCTGCTTTCATACATAACGAAATGGCACTCAAAGAAAACAGGGCTGCTTATGATTGAACAGTCCTCAAAATCTTTGGAGATTCCCCCTTCGTAGCGGGACCGGGAGAAAATTGGAACCAATCATTACATAGTTTGCTAGCATTTAACGATTTGCTCTGTATTGATTCGTTAACTTTATAACGATAAGAAAACAAGATGGAAAATAATCAGATCGTTATTTATCAGACACCAGATGGTGAAACATTGATAGATGTTACACTTGAGCAGGATACTGTTTGGCTAACGCAAAGTCAGATGACAGCACTATTTAAAAGTACTAAACAAAACATCAGTTTACACTTAAATAATATATTTAAAGAAGGTGAGCTTGACCGGGAAACAACTGTCAAGGAATCCTTGACAGTTCAAAAAGAAGGTAAAAGAACGGTTAAACGCAAGGCAGAGCAGTACTCTCTTGACGTGATCATATCTGTGGGGTACCGGGTAAAATCAAAACGCGGTACCCAGTTCCGTATCTGGGCAAACAAGATTCTAAAAGAATACCTCACTCAGGGATACTCCCTGAACGAAAAACGCCTGCAGGAAAAAAGCCAACAGTTTGATGCACTCAAACAGACCGTTCGAATAATGAGTAATGTGATTAACGCTACATCACTTTCCTCCGATGAAAGAGATGGACTGTTAAAAGTAATTACCGATTATACCTATGCGTTGGACATTCTGGATAAATATGATCATCGAACACTTACAATAGAGGCCATTCATACGGAACAATCTTTCATTGCTACTTATGAGGAATCTATGAAAGCTATCCAGGGATTGAAAGACAAATTTGGAGGAAGCAGGCTTTTCGGAAATGAAAAGGATGAATCATTCCAAAGTTCCATCGCTACCATCTATCAGTCGTTTGGCGGACAGGAACTTTATCCCAGCATAGAGGAAAAAGCTGCCAATTTTTTGTATTTCGTTGTTAAAAATCATTCCTTCTCGGATGGGAACAAGCGGATTGCTGCGTTTCTGTTCGTTTGGTTCCTTGAAAAGAATAATATTCTTTACCGGGAAGATGGATCAAAGCGCATTGCGGATAATGCGTTGGTTGCTTTGACGTTGATGATCGCAGAAAGCAAACCGGATGAGAAGGATGTTATTGTGCAGGTGGTAGTGAATCTTATTAATGGGTATAATTAAAAAGGCTTTCAGATTTTTGAAAGCCTTTTTTAGTAGCGAGATCGGGAGTTGAACCCGAGACCTTTGGGTTATGAATCCAACGCTCTAACCACCTGAGCTACCTCGCCATTTCCCTGTTAAGGGAGTGCAAAGATAACGGCAAATTCTTTAAATCCAAAAGAGATTTTCAAAAAATAATAATTCAGTATTTCTGCAATCAATGCCGCCAATTTCTCCGCATTCGGCAACATCTCTTTCTCCAGTTCCATATTCAATGGTACCGCCGGTAGATCCAGCGCACCAAATGTATACACCGGCGCATCCAACCAGCGGAAACACTGCTGTTGAATTCGCGCCGCCAACGCCTGCACAAACGAGTTATTCAACTGCTCTTCTGTAAGTACCAGGCACTTCCCGAATTTGCGGACAGTGGCGAAAACAAGTTCTTCATCCAGCGGAAATAAAGTGCGCAAATCAATGATCTCCACCTTTCCCGGGAACTTCGCAGCCGCAGCTTTTGCCCAGTAAACGCCCATCCCGTATGTGATGATGCACATCGCATCGCCTTCCTGCACCACGGCGCCTTTGCCTAGTGGCAATAGGTAATCTGCATCTGGCTCTATCGTCATGGCATCCTGGGTACCGGGCACTTTACTCCAGTAAAGACCTTTATGTTCCAGCATCACCACCGGGTTGGGATCGAGGAATGCGGCTTTCATTAAACCTTTCATATCGGCGGCATTGGAGGGATATACGATCTTGATGCCTTTAATGCTCAGCAGCGTTGTTTCCACACTACCTGAGTGATAAGGACCTCCGCCTCCGTACGCCCCTATTGGCACGCGAATTAAAGTTTGTATCGGGAACTTGCCACCGGTCAGATAACACGATTTCGAAATTTCGCACACCAGCTGGTTGAAACCCGGATAGATGTAATCTGCGAACTGCACCTCTACGATGGGTTTCACGCCTGCGGCCGATAATCCGACCGTGCTGCCGATGATATAAGCCTCCTGTATCGCGGTATTGTACACCCTCTTATCACCAAACTTGTTCGCCAGTGTAGCTGCTTCGCGAAACACGCCGCCCAGCCTGCCGCCTACATCCTGTCCGTATAACAGTGCTTCCGGGTATTGCTGCATCACCTCCTCTATGGCATGCAATGCGGCATCCACCATTACCACTTTGGCGCCGCCACGCGGACTCCGCACTCCCCGTTCTTCCGTTACAGGGGTGGGCGCAAACACATGTTCACGTACCGTTTCGGTATCGGGATCGTCGGCCAAACGGGCCATTTCGAACTGGGATGAAATATATTTAGTGGTTTCCTGCTGTATATCTGCTAATGCATCCTCTTTTACACCTCGTTCCACCAAACGCTGATGCAGGCGTACAAACGGGTCTTGTTGCGCATGTTTTGCCAGATCCTCCGGAGAACGGTACCATTCTTTTCTTACTCCGGACGTATGATGACCAAGCAGTGGTACTTTCGCGTGCACCAGGATCGGCTTCCTTTCGGTACGCACATAGTCGATGGCGGTTTGCATGGCATGATAACTCTCCTCAAAATCGCTGCCATCGGTACGCAGGCGCTCCATCCCCTTAAAACCTGCGGCATACTCATAGGCATCCATCGCACGGGCCTCATCGGAGCTGACAGAAATACCCCATTCATTGTCCTGTACAAGGTAAATGATCGGCAACTGCTTTAACACGGCAAACTGCCAGGCTTCGCTGACCTCGCCTTCTGTTACGCTGCCGTCGCCGAGGGAACAGAGTACAACCGGGCGCTCCTCCCCTGTTAGCAGGCCCTGTTCCTCCGGTACTGCACGCCCTGGGCCATTCCCGTTGCCGGAATTACCTGCATGCCTGTAGCACTGCTTTGATGGGGAATAGTGGGCCGGTCAGAACGGCGGCTCGAAGGATGGCAGTAATACGAACGGCCGCCACTGAAAGGATCGTCCTTTTTGCCAGCAACTGCAACATCAACTCGTAAGGCGTAAAACCCATGGCAAGCATCATGCTGTCGTCGCGGTAATAGGGACTTACATAGTCGCAGGATTTCAGGAGCAGGCCTGTGGCCAGTTGAACGGCTTCGTGCCCGCGGGAGGTGGAATGCACGTATTTGCAGAGCTGGCGATTGGCTTCGTACTTGTCGGTCATGGCCATAGACAAGCACATCAGCCGGTAGGCCTCGAGTAATAAAGCGTTCTCACGGTCGTGACGGCGGTCGGCCGCTTTCAAAGTTGGAGTGCTTATACTATCTTTAATCACGGTAAGACTGTTTTGGTGGAATCAGCAGTACTTAAAATAGTTGCTATAACAACTATTGCTATTACAAATATAAGATTTATGCCCGATACTTTCGTCAGTAATCCCTCTTTTTTAAGTTGGATGCGACACTCAAAAACTGCGCAATTATTGGCAGAAAACATTCGATGACCTGAAGAAGGACATTACGGTAGACCAATGGCTGCTGCTGGAAAACATTTATAAGTTTAAGAAGATCACCCATAATGAGCTGGCCAAAGAAGCGGCCAAGGACATTACAACGGTGTCCCGCATTATCGAATTGCTGGTAAAAAAGGAGTTGGTAGAGCGGGAAGTATCGAAAGATGACCGGCGGAAAGTGTTTTTGACACTTACGGAGGAAGGGGTAAAAAAATATAAAGACGTGAGGCCGGTAGTGCTGGAGATGCGTAAAGTGGGCTGGAAAGACCTGTCTGAAACTGACTACAAGGAACTTACCCGGATACTGGACGCGATTTACGCGAACGTTCCATCAAAATAAAGAAAGTTAAAAAGGGAGAGAGCATGTTTCATGTTTTCTCTCCCTTTCTATATGATGCTATTTGATCATAAATTCGAGGAGGCTATCATCTTCAATGAATGCTTCCAGCTTATCACCAATTTCCACGGGGCCAACACCTTCGGGGGTGCCGGTAAAAATGAGGTCGCCGATATTGAGCGTAAAAAACCTTGAAATGTACGCTACCAGCTGATCAAAAGAAAAAAGAAGGTCTTTCGTATTTCCCTGCTGCGCCAGCTCCTTGTTTTTGTAGAGGCAAAAGTTAATATCGCTTTTTCAGTTTCGGGGGCCAGGGGTATAAACTTGCCTACAACGGCCGAATTGTCGAACGCTTTTGCAATCTCCCAAGGCAATCCTTTTGCTTTCTGCTTCTCCTGCAGATCGCGTGCGGTAAAATCAATTCCTACAGAAATCGCATCGTAGTAACGGGACGCAAACTTCTCCTGGATATGTTTACCGTTTTTGAAACACGTAATACCAGTTCACACTCAAAATGCAAGTTGTCCGTAAACTCCGGATAATAAAATGGATGGTTATTTTGCAATAAAGCATTCTTAGGTTTCATGAAAATCACGGGCTCGGAGGGCACTTCGTTCTTTAATTCTTCTGCATGTTTGGCATAGTTTCTTCCAACGCAGATAATTTTCATAATGCGTATTTTGTAAGGTTAATAAAGCCTATGGTTAAATCCATAGTCCATCTGTGACGTACCATATTCTGTGCCTGATATATCCTGTGTCGCAATAGCGTGGCCGGGATCATTCAGCAATCAATGAAACATCTATCATGGTCTATAGTGGTTAAGGTTGGGGAACCTTCAAGCATGAAATATACAATTTCCTGTACGAATCAAAAAGTCAGGTTATTATAATTATTCATAGTACGTTGTGTTCCAAGGGTTGCAAAGCTTTCAATGATTTCGCAACTCTTATCGATTTTCTGTAAAACGACCGGCAGCTCTTCTCCTTTCCATTTTCCAAGTACAAAATCTACTTGTCGTCCTTTGGGATAATTGTTGCCGATACCAAAGCGCAAACGCGCATACTGGTTGGTGCCCAGTACTTCCCGGATGCTTTTAAGCCCGTTATGTCCGGCATCGCTGCCGCCGGGGCGGATACGAATGACCTCCAGCGGTAACGCCGGGTCATCTACGATTACAAAAATATTCTCCAGGGGAATCTTTTCTTTGTCCATCCAGTATTTAACGGCTTTACCGCTAAGGTTCATGTAAGTGGTTGGTTTTAACAGGAAAAATGTTTTGCCCTTCCATTTACATTCCGCTACATCGGCCAGCCTGTCTAAGCTGAAAGAAACATTGTGTTTGCGCGCAAATGCATCTACCACATCAAACCCAATGTTGTGACGTGTTTGCGCATACTCCGTGCCAATATTGCCTAAACCGACGATCAAATACTTCATAAAACTCCTTCCAAAAATAAAAAGCCCGGCGAACAATACAGCCGGGCTTTAAATATAAATATTCTTCTTATTTATTTTTTCTTGGCATCTGCCGCTTCTTCCTGACGCAGCTGACGGGTCATTACCACAGATGCTACTGGAATACGGGGAGAGTTGAGGATTTCTATGCCTTCCGCTTTGATGTCTTCCACACGGATGTTTTCGTTCAGCTCCAGACCGTCGATACTTACTTCGAGGTTCTCGCGGAGGTTTTCCGGAGTAGCTTTCACTTTAACAGCAGCCATTTTGGTTACCAGTTTACCACCTGCTTTAACACCGTGGAGACTGACCAACCAATTTCAGCGGCAGGGTAGCTACAACAGCTTTACCAGGAACCAGTTCCAGGAAATCGATGTGAGCCAGTTCGTCGGTAACTACGTCGAACTGCATATCTTTAATGATCGCTTTGTATACTTTACCGTTTACGTTGATTTCGGCCTGCTGGAAATCAGCAGTGTATACCAATGGTTTGAACGCGGTCGCCGCAGCGTGGAAGCTAACGGTTTCTGCACCCCCATAAATAACGCAAGGCACTTGTCCCTCAGAACGAATTTGGCGGGTGGCTTTTTTGCCGAGCTCGCTCCTGAGAGTTCCTTCGATGGTTATTGTTTTCATTGTTTAAACATTTATGTTTTTAAAATAAATCCTTTGTTGCGGATCAACCTTTCCTGTGGCTGTGAACGAACAGGCTGGTGATCGATTTGTTTTCGTGCATGTTGCGGATCGCTACTGCGAAAAGTTCTGCCACACTGATCGCTTTGATCTTCGGACAGTCTTCCCTGATCGCAATGGTATCACATACCACCAGTTCGTCCAGCACGGAATTCTGAATATTTTCGTAAGCCTTGCCGCTGAGCACCGGGTGCGTACAGAAAGCTCTTACGCTTCTGGCTCCCTTTTCCATCAGCAAACCTGCCGATTTAGTAAGGGTTCCTGCTGTGTCCACGATATCGTCGATCAGCACAATATCCTTTCCTTTCACATCCCCGATAACCACCATAGAAGCGATTTCATTCGCCCGTTTACGGTGTTTGTCGCAGATCACCATTTCGGCATTGAAGTAGGAGGCCACTTCTCTCACCCTGTTTGTGCTGCCCACGTCGGGGGACGCAAAGGTAAGATTTTCCAGCTTCAAATTCTCTATATAAGGGATAAAAATCGCCGAACTATCCGGGTGATCCACCGGGATATCGAAGAAGCCTTGAATCTGTGGAGCATGCAAGTCCATGGTAATCACCCTGTTAGCACCTGCCGTAGTCAGCAAGTTGGCCACCAGCTTAGAGCCGATCGCCACGCGGGGTTTGTCTTTCCTGTCCTGGCGCGCAAACCCGAAATAAGGGATTACCGCAGTAATGTAGCCGGCAGAAGCGCGCTTGGCAGCGTCGATCATCATCAGCAGCTCCATCAGGTTATCTGTGGGGGCATTTGTGCTCTGCACCAGGAAAACATAATCGCCCCTGATGCTCTCCAGAAACACCGGCTGAAATTCGCCGTCGCTGAACTTCTGAATATTTACTTTACCAAGACCGTTTCCGTACCTGGCGGCAATTTTCGCGGCCAGCGCCGGATTGCTGTTACCTGTAAAGATTTTGACAGATGGATTCATAATCGGAAAAGAAGTTGCGAAATTATGACTTTTCGGGGCATCTCTCCTAATTTTTTTATGTGGAAAAAAGACGGGGAGATGCATTACTAAAAAAATTAGCAATCGTATATTTGAGGAAATCTGGAGAAGAAATATGAAAGTTGTTAACCTACCTTCCCAATCTATCCATCCTTTAACCGCCCCCATCAAGGATTGGGCAATTGACGACCGCCCGCGCGAGAAGCTGCTGGCCAAGGGTGCACATGCATTGAGCGATGCCGAGTTACTGGCCATATTACTGGCAAGTGGCGGTCGCTCCAAACGGTCGGCCGTGGATATTGGCCGCGAGCTGATGAATTTATCGAGTAACAGCCTTTACGAACTAGGGCGCAAAGATGTACGGGCGTTACAAAAAAAGAGCGGCATCGGCAGCGTACGGGCCATTACCATTGCCGCCGCTCTGGAACTGGGCCGCCGGCGCGATGCGGGCAACCGTTCCGAGCCACCTTCGCTGCAATGCAGCCAGGATGCAGTAGAAGTACTGCGGCCGCTAATAGGCGACCAACATACCGAGCATCTCTATGTATTGTTCCTGAACCGCGCCAACAAACTGCTGGGGCATTCCTGCGTAAGCCATGGCAGCACCAGCAACACGCTCGTAGATCCCAAAGTAATTTTCGAACAGGCACTGCTGCAGAAAGCCAGGAAAATTATGCTCGGGCATAACCATCCGTCGGGTAATCCCAAACCCAGCAAAGCCGACGTGGTCGTTACCCAAAAATCAAGGCTGCGGGCGAATTACTGGAAATTGAATTGCTGGATCATATAATTATTTCGGGCGGCAGCTACTACAGCTTTTCTGAAAGCGGCGCGCTATAATGGCGTTTTTACTGCACGTGGAAACGGCAGCTTCGAAATGATATTCCTGTATTATATATTTTTCTTTATTGTTTAGTAAGAACACCATTACTTTGCAAACTATTATAAGAATAGTATCCGGGAATATTTTTCAAAACAGATCCAATGACAACGCTCAAAATAGGCTTGTTTGGCGTAGGGCACTTAGGCAAAATCCACCTTTCCCAGCTTTCCACGATGTTGAACGTGGAAGTGACAGGCTTCTATGACCCCAGCGACAAAAATGCTTCCGGTGTACACGAGTTATACCCACAACTCCGCCGCTACGAAAGTGCGGAAGAGTTAATCATGGCGGTAGACGCCATTGACATTGTTGCACCTACTACCCTGCATTTTGAGTTATGCCAGCTGGCCATCCGCAACGGTAAACACGTATTTGTGGAAAAACCGATGACCAATACCATCGACGAAGGCAAAACCCTGGTAAAGCTGGTAGAAGAGGCTAATATTAAGTTCCAGGTGGGACACGTTGAACGCTTCAACCCTGCCTTCCTGGCCCTGAAAGGCTACGACCTGAAGCCAATGTTCATTGAAGTGCATCGCCTGGCGGAATTTAATCCCCGCGGCACCGATGTAAGCGTGATCCTGGACCTGATGATCCACGACATCGATATCGTGCTGAGCATCGTGAAATCATCCATCAGCCGTATTTCAGCCAGTGGTGTAGCGGTAATGAGCGATACGCCGGACATTGCGAACGTACGTATCGAGTTTCACAACGGCTGCGTGGCCAACCTGACCTCCAGCCGCATCTCGCTGAAAAAATGCGTAAGATGCGCCTGTTCCAGAAAGACGCCTATATAGGCATCGACTTCTGGACAAAAAATCTGAAATCATAAAGCTGAAAACTCCCGCTGATGAAGGGTTGTTTACGCTGGACATAGAAACTAATTCCGGTAAAAAAACCATCGCGATCCAGAACCCGGAAATAAAACAGGTAAATGCGATCCGGATGGAACTTGAGTTGTTCCGCGACAGTATTCTACAAAACAAACCCGTGCATGTGAATGTGATTGACGGGTTCCGGCAGTGGAGGTGGCACACCAGATTTTGCAGAAGATCGGGAAGGGACAGACGGAGAACTAGGAATCAACGAAACATAACTCTTTTAGCGGCGTACCAACGCCGCTTTTTTATTTCAACCAATCGCCCTATCTTATTTAGCCCAATATCCACGTTCATGAAAAAATGTTTTCTGCTCATCCTGTTCAGCCTCCCATTGGTCGTTCGCGCGCAGCTTTCTGTGCACCCGGGCCTGCGCTACCTGCAAACCTCGAACGGACAACCGTTCTTCTGGCTTGCCGATACCGACTGGGAATTGTTTCATCGCCTTACCCGCGAAGAGATTGACCAGGTGATCGATACCCGTGCGAGGCAGGGATTTAACATCCTGCAATGTGTGATCCTGGCCGAAGAAGACGGTCTGCACCAACCCAACCGTTATAACCGCCGCCCACTGATCAACGATGATCCACTTCGCTGGGACACACTACCTGCCCTCAACAACTACTGGCAACTCATTGACTATACCATCCGCCGCGCGGCTGAAAAAAACCTCTACATCGCACTTCTACCTACCTGGGGCGATAAAGTTGCGCAACTCTGGGGCATCGGCCCGCGCATATTTACCGTGGATAATGCCGGCGCTTATGGTCATCTGCTTTCGCGGCGCTTCGGCCACTACAACAATATCATCTGGATACTCGGCGGCGACCGCCCTGCCGTTTACCAGGGCAACGACAAAAAGCAATACGACGATCGCCCCATCTGGCGGGCCATGGCGCAAGGCATTCGCGAGGGCGAAGGCAAACAGCACCACTTTATGACCTATCACACCTGGGGCAACATTCAGCAAACTACCTCGCAACAACTCGCCAGTGAAACCTGGATAGATATGAACACCTTGCAATCCGGCCACGGCGCACGTGATATCAAAGTGTGGGATTTCATCGCACGCGACCTTGCCACGCAACCCACCAAGCCCACGGCCGATCTTGAGCCCTGTTACGAAGACCACCCGGTTAATCCCTGGGACGGTAAATGGACGCGCGCCAGGGGCTACTTCGACGCGTACGATGTGCGGGTCAGAATGTACAGAAGCGTATTCGCCGGCGCCTGCGGCGTCACGTACGGGCATCACCAGGTGTGGCAGTTCCTGGATACAGCGCGTTACAAAGCAATAAACATCGGAGATACGATCATCGGCTGGAAAAAGGCGCTGGCAGCTCCGGCGGCATCACAAATACAGCACCTGAAAACGCTGATGCTCAGCCGGCCTTATTTTTCACGCATACCAGATCAGCAACTGGTAATGAATAACGGCCACGACTGGACCAATTACATATCCGCCACCCGCGATGCAGAGGGCCGTTACGCCTTTATTCATCTGCCGGAAGCTATTCCAGTCACGATCAACCTGTCAATTTTAAAGAAGAAGAAAAAAACAGCCACCTGGTTTAATCCCGTTACTGGTAAACTTGGTAAAACCCTGACTATAGGAAATACGGAGCAACAAACCTTTACACCGCCAACCGGGGGACGAGATTGGGTATTAATCATCGATACGCAGCGGCCTTAACGCCTCAGGCGCCCCTGTCCAGCAACGCTTCCGCAATTACCGTGTCTTCGGGCCGCGTAATTTTCAGGTTTCGCTCTTCCCCCTGCACCAGGTGCACCTTATGACCAAGCCGCTCCACAACAGTAGCTTCATCGGTAAACAGCGAATCGTAGGGGAGGTCGAACGCCGGCAGCAACACATCTGATAAAAACGTTTGCGGCGTTTGTATAATTTTAAACCGGGAACGATCTGCCGCCGCATTACCGTCGGCACGCAGCTCCCGGATACTATCTTTCAGATCGATAGCCGGAATAGCACTACCATGTTCCAGCGCCGCTTCATAACAACGGTGAATAAGACTGGTGGATGCCAGCGGTCGTACGCCGTCGTGTACAAATACCACCGAGGGACCTTTGACTTCTGCCAGCCCATTTTTCACCGAATGAAAACGGGTTTCACCACCGGGAACCACTGTAAGCTGCGGAAAATGATCAGACAACCGCAATTCGCGTTCTGCATAAGCCCGGTGCGCATCCGGCAATACCAGCACCACCTTCATATCGTCATAAGCCTGGTAAAAAGCCATGATTGCGTGCAGCAACACGGGTTTGCCACCCAGTTCCGGAACTGTTTGGGTAACGATGTGCCCATCCGCTGACCGGAACCGCCGGCCACTACAATAGCTATTTTCTGATATGATGTTGCTGTCATTCGACGAATATCGGGATAAAAAAGTCCCGCGGCTGCGGGACTTTCCTTGGAAAAATATTTTATTAGAGAATCAGCATGGCATCGCCGTAGCTGAAGAAACGGTATTTCTCTTTAATTGCCTGCTGGTAGGCCTCCATTACCAGGTCGTAACCGGCAAAAGCACATACCATGATCAGCAAACTTGTTTTAGGCAGGTGGAAGTTAGTCACCAGTGCGTTAGGGATCGAGAAATCGTACGGCGGGTGAATGAAGGTGTTGGTCCAGCCTTCTGCCGCTTTCAGGTGGTCCTGTGCGGTAGTGGAGGATTCCACGGCGCGAACGGTAGTGGTACCGATAGCACAAACCTTGCGGTTTTCTTCTTTCGCTTTGTTAACGATTTTCACCGCGTACTCATCGATGTGGAAGTATTCCGCATCCATCTTATGCTTGCTCAGATCTTCTACTTCGATGGGACGGAAAGTACCTAAACCGGTGTGCAAAGTAACCTCGGCAAATTTCACACCTTTGATCTCCGTGCGTTTGATCAGCTCGCGGCTAAAGTGCAAACCTGCAGTAGGAGCAGCCACAGCGCCTTCGTACTTAGCGTAAACAGTCTGGTAACGCTCTTTATCTTCCTCTTCAGGCTTACGCTTGATGTATTTAGGAAGCGGTGTTTCGCCAAGGCTGTCCAGTACCTGCTTAAACTCTTCGTCGTTGCCTTCGAACAGGAAACGGATGGTACGGCCGCGGGAAGTAGTGTTGTCGATCACTTCCGCCACCAGGCTCTCATCATCTCCAAAATACAATTTGTTACCTACCCTGATCTTTCTTGCGGGATCAACGATCACATCCCACAGGCGGTTCTGCTTGTTGAGCTCACGCAACAGGAACACTTCAATCTTAGCACCGGTCTTTTCCTTACGGCCATAAAGTCTTGCGGGAAAAACCTTGGTGTTATTAACGACCATTACGTCTTTGTCGTTAAAGTAATTGATGATGTCCTTAAAAAGTTTGTGCTCAATTTTGCCGGTTGCGCGGTTTACCACCATCAGACGAGACTCGTCCCTGGTTTTGGATGGATGTTGGGCAATCAGATTTAAAGGGAGGTCGAATTTGAACTGTGATAGTTTCATATTACGGTATGAATAAGAATTTTAAGTGGGCGAAGGTACGTATAATATTAACACCAGCAAAAAATATCACGAGGCCATACCGGGTATGGACGCGATCAGCTTTTGCGTATAAGCAGAGCGTGGCGAGTGGTACACCTGTTCCGCCGGCCCTATTTCCTCTATTTTCCCCCGGTTCATCACCATCATGCGGTCGCTCATAAAGTTGACCACCGACAGGTTATGCGAGATAAAAATATAGGTGAAATTGAATTCCTCCCGCAACTCCATCAGCAGGTTCAACACCTGCGCCTGAATGCTCACGTCCAGGGCGGATACGGATTCATCACAGATAATAAACTCCGGATGCAACGCCAGCGTACGCGCTATTACGACACGCTGCCGCTGACCGCCCGAAAACTCATGTGGATAACGATCAAAGTGTTCCGGCCGCAGTTGCACTTTGTCCAGCAGCAACCTGACCTGCTCTTTGCGCGCCCGGTCGCTCCCATGCAAACCATGTACCTGCATCGGCTCCATAATGGCCTGCCCCACTGTTAATCGTGGATTGAGCGAGGAATAAGGATCCTGGAAAATGATCTGGATATTGCGCCGGGCATCGCGCAGTTCGCTGGCCGAAAACCCGCAGAGATCGCGGCCTTTGTAGAGAATACTGCCATCCGTTGGTTCTACCAGTCGCAGCAAAGTGCGGCTGAGCGTGGTTTTGCCACAGCCCGACTCCCCAACCAAACCCGTGGTTTCGCCTTCACGCACGTCAAAGCTTACATCGTCTACAGCTTTGGCCCAGGTCTCCACTTTGCCGAATATATTTTTCTTAACGGGAAACCAGGTCTTTAGTCCTTTGACTTCCAGCAGTGGCGGGTGCTGCAGCAGTTCCTGCTCCCGCAGCCCGCGCTCGCCGGGCGCCATTTCCAACGATCGTACAAACGCATCCACGTCCGTCGCCTTTTCAGTAATAGCGCCGTTGGGCGTTATTTCCATGAAGTCGCGGATCATGGGCAGCCGGCGTAAACGCAGCGCCAGCGGCGGCCTGCAGGCCAGCAAACCTTTCGTATACGGATGCTGCGGATGGTTAAACACATCTTTCACCGCTCCTTCTTCCACCACATTTCCTTTATACATGACCGTTACCCTGTCTGCCAATTCCGCTATCACTGCCAGATCGTGCGTAATGAACACTACGCTCATATCCATTTCCGCCTGCAATTCTTTCAGCAATTCCAGGATGGTCTTTTGTACCGTAACATCCAGCGCGGTCGTAGGTTCGTCCGCTATCAGCAGTTTGGGCTTACAACTGATCGCCATCGCGATCATCACCCGCTGCTTTTGTCCACCTGACAACTCATGCGGATAACGCCCCCAGATTTGCTCCGGGTTCGGCAGTTTCACTTTATCGAACAGGGCAATGGTTTGGGCTTTCGCCTCTTTGTCAGTAACCTTCTTATGCAGACGAATCGCTTCTGCTACCTGGGAACCGCAGGTAAACAGCGGATTGAGTGAGGTCATCGGCTCCCGGAAGATCATCCCGATTTCGTTCCCCGGAAATGACGCATTTCTTTTTCTGAAAGCGCCAGCAAATCCACGGGGGCCAGTCCGCCCATCCAGGCAATACTCCCCCGGTACGCGGCCGGGCGATTGTATCAGACGCATCAAGGTAAGCGCTGTCACGGATTTGCCCGAACCGCTCTCCCCTACAATGCCCAATATCTCCCCTTTATTAATGTTGATGGAAATATTATTCACAGCAGTGACTGTACCGGATTCCCCGGTAAATTCCACACGCAGATCTTTAATAACGGCTAAAGCTGATGACATTCGCTAAAAGAGAAGATGCTTAACGGTAATGTGATTGTTAATCAGATTATTGAGCGATTCGATGCCCACTTTCAGGTGACGTTCCACATAATCCTTCGTCACTTTTTTATCGCTGTCCTCCGTTTTTACGCCTTCTGGTATCATGGGTTGATCGGATACCAGTAATAACGCGCCGGTAGGGATCTTGTTATAGAATCCAACAGAAAAAATAGTGGCCGTTTCCATATCGATGGCCATGGCACGAATTTTCTCCGTATTTTTTAAATTCCGTGGTCATGTTCCCATACGCGGCGGTTGGTGCTGTAACACGTACCCGTCCAGTAGTCGCATCCATATTCACGAATGGTGGTAGAAATAGCTTTCTGTAATGCGAACGCAGGCAACGCAGGCACTTCGGGTGGAAAGTAATCATTGGAAGTACCTTCGCCGCGGATCGCCGCAATAGGCAATATCAGGTCGCCAATGTTGGTCTTCTTTTTTAATCCGCCACATTTACCGAGGAACAATACCGCTTTAGGCGAGATGGCGCTGAGCAAATCCATTACCGTAGCGGCGCCAGGACTTCCCATCCCAAAATTGATAAGGGTAATATCGTTGGCGGTCACCGATTGCATGGGGCGGTCAGAGCCCACGACAGGTGCGTTGTTCCACTTGGCAAACAGTTCAACATAGTTGCTGAAATTGGTGAGCAGGATGTGCGAGCCGAAGTCTTCCAGTTTTTGACCCGTGTAGCGAGGAAGCCAGTTAGCTACAATTTCTTCTTTTGTTTTCATAGCTTTTGACAAGTGAATATAAGGTTTTTTGGTGAATAAGGGTCTGGTTGAGTAGTTTTGCGGCATGATCCTCATCGAATTTCCGCCACCAGACTTTAAAATCGTCACTGAAGCCGGCAACCAGCTGATATTTGACGCATACCGCAAAAAGTATGTGGTATTGACGCCCGAGGAATGGGTAAGGCAGAATTTCCTGAACTTCCTTTCGAAAACAAAAAACTACCCTGCGTCGCTGATGGGCGTGGAAAAAGAAGTGTTCCTGGGTGAATTGAAAAAACGCTGCGACATCATCATTTACAACCGTGAAGCCAAACCCTGGATGATCGTTGAATGTAAAGAAATGGACGTGCCGCTTAACATGAACGTACTGGAACAGATCGTGCGCTACAACATGGCACTGCCGGTTTCTTTCCTGGTAATCACCAATGGCACCAATACCTTTTGCTGCAAACTGAAAGGTGCGAACGATGCGCCGGAGTTCCTGCAGCAACTGCCCGACTTCGAATAAAAAAGCGCAGGCCTTTGACCCGCGCTTCTTATCAATATAAATAACAGCAGAAAGTTTACCTGATCAGCGTAATAAAGCCCTTATACTCGAAGACTGTCTTCTCTTCACATTCCGCTTCAATGAAATAAAGATATGTACCCGCCTGCCCTTTTTTACCCAGCACCGTACCATCCCATCCGGCACTGCGATCGTTTACCTGGAAGCCACTACGCTGGAATACCAGGTTACCCCAGCGATTATAGATACGCATAGACTTAATTTCCCGGATACCGCTACCCAGCGGGAAAAAGCGATCGTTTTTACCATCGGCGTTCGGAGAAAAACCGGTTGGGATAAATACTGCGCCCTGGTTACACACGAGTTGCACCTTCACCTCGTCTTCCGCTTTACAGCCATATTGATTTTCTACCATGATTTTATACGTGGTGGATTTGTTCAGCAATGCCAATGGGTTGGGGCAATCGCTGCAATTCAGGTAGCTGTCCGGTGACCATGTAAGATGCACCACATCGTTACTGATACTTGGCGTTAAGGTGATGGCCGTACCGCCCGGTGTGACGCGGTCCATGCCGGCATCTACAGTGGGCGCGGGTTGCACACTCACCGACACCTCGGCTTCGTCGCTGAAACAACCTTCTTTATCGGAGCCGGTTACTTTGTAGGAATATACCCCAATCGCCGGGGGTTTGGCCACCGGACTGGCAATAGTAAAATCGTTCAGGCCTTCTCCGGTCCATTGGTAAAGATCGGCGCCGGTGGCGTGCAGCGACAATGGATCACCGAGACAAAAATCCGTAATCGGCGCAATGGCTACCATTAACGGCCGCACGACGCGCACGCTTACTTCATCGCTGGCGGTACAACCTTTGGCGTCCACTACTTTTACTTTATAGGTGGTGCTGTACTCCGGGCTTGCTACAGGATTGGCGCTGGTGGCATCGGTCAGCGAAATGCCGTTATCCCATACATAAGTACCCCCGCCTTCGGCACTCAGGGCCGTGTTTTCGCCGAGACAAAGCGTGGCGGCGGATGCTTTGGCGTTAGGAATGGGCAATGGCAGAATATGAAGGGCGTGGTTAGCGGTATCCGAGCAACCATTATCCGCTGTGGCGATCAGGCTGATGTCGTAGGTACCGGCGGTATTGAATTGCTTTGCATCCGGCGTGCCTTCGGTGCTGCCGCCGCTGCCACCGAAATCCCATTTCCATTTGGTGGTGGATGCGTCTCCTTTTGCGAGTGTGTACTGGAACAGCACATCGGAATTGGCGCAGGCCTCCAGCGGGCCGGTTACACCTACGACCGGTTTCTGTGCAACGGTTAATGGCTGCGACACCGTTTGTTCACAGCCGTAAGCTGTAAGCACGTGCAGTTTCACTTCGTGCGAGCCCAGTTGATTCGCGTAAATGCCGGGCGTCCCGGTATCCGCGTCCGTCATTTTTAATCCGTTGGCCAGCGTCCAGGTGTATGTGCCAGGGGTTTCTCTTTCATCAATAGAAAAACTATTGTAAGCTACCTCCGGGTTAAACATACCGCTATCGCAGGCTACCAGTGGGGAAGTAACCAGCTTCAGGTCCAGTTTATCGATCACGATCGGATCGTCGAGGAACGCCACACCTTTGCAGGTGCTGCCGTCGCCCATGATGAGGCGTGGGTTGTAAATGCCGGCATTCTTATAAGTATGGGTGATCGTTTTCTCCGTTGTTTCTTTTACCTGTCCATCGGTAAAGTCCCACGAATAGCTCGTTACGTCCTGCGCATCTACCTGGAAAGAAATTTCTTTCGTTAAACAGCCTCCCGGCGCCGATGCACTGATCTTTCCTTTAGGCCCTTTAAATTCTATAATTTCTATTTTTTCATCCTTGTTATCGGCTTCGCCTATCACCGTCAGTTTTACTTTGTAAGTGCCGGCGTACGCGTAGGTATGCGAAGGATGGAGGATGCGCGAGGTACTTCCATCGCCGAAATCCCACAACACCGATTTTGCGTTTACGGATTTATTGGTGAACTGTAGCGTCACCGGCGGACATACATCCACCTTATCCGCCACGTAAGAATAATCCGCGCTCACGTCCGACACCTTAATCACTTTTTCACCGTATCAGTACAGCCGTTGGCGTCTTTTACAGTAAGCGTGACGGTGTAAGCACCTTTGGTTGCGTAACGTTTTGTACCGGGATACTGAAGGTTGGAAGTAGTGCCATCGCCGAAATCCCATTTATACGTTTGCGGGCCGGTGCTCAGCCAGGTATCTGTATTATTGTAAATAACCGCGGCGTCATTCGGCCCTACCAAAGATGGTATGGTAAAATCCGCATTGGGCCCAACGATCATTACCTGCCGGCCACCGGAATAGCTGTCGTGACAACCTGTTTCGTCCGTTACAGTCATCGTGGCATAATAGTATCCGGCTTTATCATATTGATGGCTGAACGGCCCGTTCTTATCGTATGTTTCGCTTTTACCGTCACCATAATCAAACTTCCAGGTTTTAAGCGGCGCACTGAACTGCGTATCCGTCTGATCGGTAAAAAACATGCTGGCGCCATGACACACCAGGCTGCCGGCGAAATCGAACTTCGCGACCGGGCCGGTAACGTCTACAATTATTTTGTTGGATTCATCCATGCAGCCAAGCGCGTTGCGGCTACGCACATGAAATGCCGCTTTGCCGGGCAACAACCCGGAATACGCCATGGACGCGTCCTGGAACGACCACCTGTAAGGAATATCATTGTACCACCAGCTGTATTCGCTGTGCACTGTGGCATCGTTTGTGGTTGTTTTCACGAGTGCGAAATCGTTACGGCACAGCGTGGATTTATCGGACGCAATTACGATCGGGCTGTTATTGATGATGCGCACATTTTGGGTACGGGAGCTGGTACAGCTGCCATCCGACACGGTAATCGTAATAACGTAGGTACCGTCTTTCGCATAAACGTGTGTTATATCTTTCGGTGCTGCACCGGTATAAACTTCAGGAGTTGATCCATCGCCAAAATCCCAGGTAGTGGTCGTAGATCCCACAGAATTGTCGGTAATACGTACGCGCATACGATCGTTACAATCTACCGGACTTAACACGAACTTCGGGTAAGGCGCCAATACTTTTATTGTTTTGCTAGTGATATCGTAGCAGGTACCGTTAAACACCGTCAGTTGCACGGTAAATTCAGCCGGCCCGTCTTCGAACCGGTGCGAAACATTCCGGCCGGCCGTGGGTGCCGTACCATCGCCCCATGACCAGGGAACGGTCGGTCGTAGGATCCGGCGTGAGGTCGTTGAAGAGCGCCGCATTGTAGCCGCACACGGTTGCCGGACCATCAAACGCGGGAATCGGTTTCTTGTAAATCACCACGTTGGAGCGAATGGCCACTTTGCCTTCACAACCGTCTTTCGTTTTATATTTCAGGGAAACAGGATACGTGCCGGCGGCCGGAAAAGTATGACTGGGCCGCGCATCCGTGGATACCGGTGAGCCATCGCCAAAATCCCATTCGTACGTATCGAGCGGATTGCCGTAGGCGTAAAAATCGAGCGTGGTGTTTTCGCAAAGGCGGGTATCGGCGGTCGTATAAAAGATATCCACCACCGGCATCGAAACATACAGACTGCGGTACGCGGTAGACGAACATCCGTCCACATTCGTAACTGTTAAAGACGGGCTGAAATATCCCTGCGAAGTATAAGTAAACGTTGGAGTCGCATCCGTGGCACTGGTGCCGGCGCCGGAACGCCAGTCCCACTTCACCGCTCCTACCGTGTTATCCGTAAATTTAATGTCGATGGGCAGGGTACAATAAGGTTTGTCTTCCATCGTAAAACTTGCTACCGGCGCCACTTTCACCTCAATTTCCTTCTGCACTTTCGATTCACAGGCGCCAAACATCGCACTTAGCATGATGTTTTGTTTACCCGTTTTCACCATCGTGGTGTATAACGAACTGGAGTTGGAAAGCAGGAACGCATCCTGGTACCATGACACCGACGACGCTGCTGGTGTGGTGACGGCGGTAGACGATAAAGTAGTATTCTGGCAAATAATAGCCGGAATAGTAAAGTCCACATTGAAGTTGGCGACGTTGATCGGCGTAGACGATTTCGTGCTTTTACAACCTGCCGAATTACTTACGTCCAGTTTAATGGTATAAAGCCCTTTATGCTGATACACGTGATTAACAGGCTGAATATCGGCGCTGGTGGTGCCGTCGCCGAAGTCCCAGGCGTACACCACATCCGCACCGGCGCTGGAGGCATTCACGATCGGCACCGTGGCGGGTGCGGCACAGAATATATTGCCGGAAGCCACAAATTCCGCGGTCAGTTTAGGCGCCACCGTTACCGCGTTAGTAATCGTTTTTGTATTGGAACAGCCGTAACTGTTTTTCACGGTGAGCGTTACCGTGTACGCCATCGCATCCGTATACGTATGCGATGGACTGGCACCGGAACCAGGCGCCCCATCGCCAAAATCCCAGGAGTAGCCAGACAATGACCCATCGCCTGCAGTAGCGTTAGCGGTAGAGAACTTCACGCCCATAGGCACGCAACCTTTGGTCACATCGACGGAGAAATCGGCTACAGGGTCTTTATACACGGTTACATACGCGGACTTCACTTCTTCGTCGGTGCCAGAGGCGCCTTTGGCGATCAATTTGATGGTGTAGGTGCCGGGAGTGGTATAACTGGCGCTGGGATTCACCTCCGTGGAAGTAGTACCATTGCCGAGGTCCCAGGTATAGGTGGTGGCGCCGGTCGACTGATTCCTGAACTTGACGATCAGGGGATTACAGCCGGTCGCCGGACCGTCGGCAACAAATGCCGCATTTACCTGGGCTGAGGCGCTGCCTGTGAGCAACAGGCCGAGCACTAGCAGGAATAAGAGTTTGCCGGACAGGTTAAATAGGGTCAGTATAAATTTCACGGTGTTTCGGGATAAAATGCCCACAAAAATAGCATTTAGCTATCATATGATAATTTTATTAACATAATAGAAGTGATTAATATAATGTTATCGGGGAGGGGTATTGAGGGTCAGGAGGTTAACTTTTGGCACGGTATCAATAGCGCAGGGAACAAAGTTATCCAGCTCACTGGAAAGCAATCCATAAAAAGGCCGGCATAAAGCCGGCCCGTTTATAACGATATACAGTATATCAAGGAAAAATACCGAGTGATTCGTATGCAACGCCTACTTTGTTGATGGCGCAAACATAAGCTGCGGTACGCATATCTTTGATGTCTTTGTTCTGATTCATGACGTCGCGCACCTCATGGAGGGCAGCGATCATGGTTTCTTCCAGACCAGAGTATACTAAATCCACTTCATCGGCGCCATGCGCGATGAATTTGCGCTCCTGCTCGTTTACTTTCCTGCCGGTCATTTCTTCAATAACGCTCAGGATGTGGATGTTCATATTTTCGTCGAAACGTTTTCCGAGACGACCATAACGTACGTGGCTGAGGTTTTTAACCATTCGAAGTATGAAACGGTTACACCACCGGCGTTCAGGAACATGTCCGGCAACGATCACGCCTTTGGCGTTCAGGATTTCGTCGGCTTCAGGCGTCAGCGGGCCGTTAGCGGCTTCACCGATGATTTTTGCCTTTACGCGGTCGGCGTTACCACCGTGGATCACGTTTTCCAGCGCAGCGGGGATCAGGATATCGCACTCCTGCTCCAGGCCGTCTGTATTTTTTTTCCAGGTTTTTAGCGCCGGGGAAGTTGATGATAGAACCGGTTTCGTTGCGGTGCTTCAGCACCTCGTCCGGGTTGAGGCCTTTTTCATTGTAGATAGCGCCATCCCATTCGATGAGGCAAACTACGATAGCGCCTGCTTCGTGGAAATATTTAGCAGCATGGTAGCCTACGTTACCCATACCCTGCACGATTACCCTTTTACCTTCGATACCCGGGTTCAGACCCAGTTTCTCCATATCTTCTTTTACGTTGCACAGCTCGCGCAGACCATAGAACACACCAAGACCGGTGGCTTCTTTACGGCCGCGTACGCCGCCGAGTGCTACTGGCTTACCGGTAACGCAACCTGCGCCGTCGATTTCGCCGGGACGGAGGCTCGTATAGGTATCCGGGGATCCAGCTCATTTCCCGTTCGCCTGTTCCATAATCGGGAGCAGGTACGTCAACGCCGGGGCCAATGAAGTTTTTCTTCACCAGTTCCGCGGTATAACGACGGGTAATGCTTTCCAGCTGGAAAGGCGTATAGTGACGGGGATTAATTTTGATACCACCTTTTGCACCACCGAACGGAACGTTCACGATCGCACATTTGTAGGTCATCAGGGCGGCCAGGGCCATTACTTCGTCCTGGTTCACTTCATCGCTGAAGCGGATACCGCCTTTACAGGGGAGTTTGTGGTGAGAGTGCTGCACGCGGTAAGCCTCGATAACTTCGATGCGGTTGCCCTCCATTCTAACGGGGAATTTCATGCGGTATACCGCATTGCACGCCTTAATCTGCTCCAGGATGCCCTTCTCCCATTTGGTGAATTTGGCCGCCTTATCGAAGCTCTCTTCTACGCTCTTAAAAAAGCTGTAGTGAGCTTCCTGCACGGGTGCTGTAGCTGTTGCCATAAAAAGTTGTTTAAGATGTTGTTTTGGTTATTTCGATGGTTATTTTTCCTGTTCCAGTTTATGGAGCTTGCGCTCGATCCTCACCAGGTATAACACAATTCCGACAAAAATGATTACCAATACGCCAATCACGACATTGATCTTTCCATTGGAACGCATCATTTCATTGATAGCGCCGGTTTCTGTGTTCTGTTGCTGCGCAAAAGTCATAGTGCTGATGAACAGCGAAAATATCGTCAGCAGAAAAAAGGAGAAGGTTCTATTACGCATGTATAATCTTTTTAAGCGCGAGTTTTCTATATCTTACCCTGATGGTGTATAACCAAACGCTGAAGAGCGCCCAACCGATCATGGCAGGATAAAACAGGCGCATCATGGTACCGTCTGTGTCAGCAGATTTGAAGCCAGGACTGCTGGTGCTGCCCGGATGCAACGAGTCTACCATTCTCGGAATAATATAAGTAAGCGGGATGAGCAGCGCAAAGGCAAATACATTGAAGATCGCCGAAACGCGGGCCCTTTTGTCAAGATCGGAGAAAGAAGAGCGCAGCACGAGGTACGCCAGGTAAATCAACAGTGCCAGCGCAGTGCTGATCTGTTTCGGATCGTCCGTAATGGTGCCGCCCCAGGTGTACGTTGCCCAGAGAGAACCGGTGGCAAATCCCATCAACCCGAATAATACCCCTACACTACCAGCGCTCGATGCCCAAATATCTTTCTTCAAATCGTTGGAAGCCAGATACATAATGGATGCAACCACAGATATACCAAACTGGGTATACATCGCTATCCACATCGGCACATGATAGAAAAGATTACGGGATGTTTCCTCGTTATTGGCGATGATCGGGATCTTTACGCTCAACCCGGCGATGATCGTGTAAAGAATGATTACTACGCTTAAAATTTTCCACCAATGTTTTGCCATTATTCCGATGCTAAATGTGGGGGCAAACCTACAGGTTTTATAGGTAACGACAAAGACTTTCGGTGATTTTCGCAATCATGCAAAAGGGAAGAATTTTGTTAATCAATCCTCCAATCAAACAATAAGTTTATTGAAAAAGATAAAATGAAAGGGGTTAATTAGTAATACTTTAACACTTTTATTCCTTCCAGAGGTAAGGGAACAAAATGAGCGCCAGCCCGATAACTAACACGTCTAGTCCACCGAGGAGGCAAAACATATACACCAGCCCGGGCTGCAGCACTGGCTCAAATGCAGTGCGGGAAATGTTTCCAAGCAGCATCAGGAAAGGCATAATCAGCGGGAACCCCATAATAGCCATAAGCGCTGCGTTCTGACTCGCCTGTGAGGCAATAGCGGCCAACATGGTGAATATCAGCGACAGACTAAGCCCGCCGAGCATCACCACTCCTATAAAGTAATAAGGAGAAATAATCGGGTTGCCGAGCAGCATGGTACAGCATACCAGCGACATGATACTCATAAACAACATCAGGATCACATTATAAATGAGTTTGGCAATGATAAACTGCCGTGGATGCACCAGCGAGGCGAAGTATAACATCCTGCCCCGGCTTTCCTGCATGAAACTTTTTGCTACCGCATTTACGCACACAAACAGCTGCACGATCCAGAACAAGGCATTCCAGATTTTGTCTTCCGGTTTCATGATCATCAGGTTAATCACGAACACCGTCGCAAAAATGTAGAGCACAATGCCGAAAAACGCATGCTTCTGGCGCCATTCGAGCACCAGGTCCTTTTTCACCAGGGTGATGATTTGTGACAGGTATGTTTTCACGGCTGCAAAGGTAACGGCTAAAAGCCAAATACCTTATCTTTATCCCTTTACAATTGTTCAATGAAGAAAATACTCGTTGCCAACCGGGGCGAAATTGCCCTCCGCATCATGCGGTCGGCCAAAGAAATGGGAATAGCTACAGTAGCCGTTTATTCGGAAGCCGATCGTGAAATGCCCTTTGTGCAGTACGCCGATGAGGCCGTGTGCATTGGTCCCGCCCCTTCGAACCAGTCATACCTCGTAGCCGATAAAATTATTGCGGCCGCCAAACAGACAGGCGCAGAAGGCATTCATCCCGGTTATGGCTTTTTAAGCGAGAATGCCGCTTTTTCACAGGCGGTAAAATACGCAGGACTCATCTTCATTGGCCCCTCTCCCGCTTCTATCAGCGTCATGGGCAGTAAACTGGCCGCGAAACAAGCCGCACAGAAGTTCGGCGTACCGATGGTGCCCGGAACCGAAACGCCGTTGCGCAGCCTGGAAGAAGCGCGCGAGGTGGTAAAACGCACCGGGTTCCCGATCCTGATCAAAGCCTCTGCAGGCGGCGGTGGCAAGGGTATGCGCGTGGTGCAGCACGAAGGCGAGCTGGAAGAACAGATTGGTATGGCGAAAAGTGAAGCACTCAACGCGTTTGGCGACGATGCCGTATTCATTGAAAAGTATGTAGGCTCCCCGCGGCATATTGAAATCCAGTTGCTGGGCGACCAACATGGCAATTATGTATATCTTTTTGAAAGAGAGTGCAGCATACAGCGCCGTCACCAGAAATTGATCGAGGAAGCACCATCCAGCTGTCTGACCCCGGACATCCGCTCCGCCATGGGCAAATGTGCGGTGGACGTAGCCCGGGCATGTGATTATTATGGTGCGGGCACAGTGGAGTTCCTGGTAGATGAGCAGCTTAATTTTTATTTCCTGGAGATGAATACCCGTTTGCAGGTAGAGCATCCCGTAACGGAAATGATTACCGGCCTCGACCTGGTTAAGGAGCAAATCCACATAGCAAGAGGAGAAAAACTTTCTTTTAGCCAGAAGACTTAAAGATAAACGGCCATGCGATCGAGTTACGCATCTGCGCCGAAGATCCCGCCAACAACTTTTTGCCGGACACCGGCAAACTGGAAACCTACATCCGTCCGCAGGGCAATAACGTGCGGGTCGACGATGGTTATGAGCAGGGTATGGATATCCCGATCTTCTATGATCCCATGATCGCCAAACTCATCGCCTGGGGACAAACCCGCGAAGAGGCCCGCGAGCGGCTGATCCGCGCGATCAACGAATACCGGGTGAAAGGTATCCGCACCACCCTCCCGTTTGGTAAGTGGGCGCTGCAGCAACCAGCGTTTATTACCGGCCAGTTCGATACCAACTTCATCGGAAAATATTTTACGCCCCAGTCACTGCGGGCAGAAAACAGCGAAGCGGCACAAGCGGCGGCGATCTTAGCCGTGCAGCTCTGGCAGCGCGTTACGGCTGCACAACAACCTGTACCTCAGCCTTCTAACTGGAAACTGCGGAGAAACCTGCGTTAAAAAAGCATTAAAATAATTGTTAATCGGGGTGAAGCCTGCAAAAAACCAGCTAAATTTGCGTCGGACTATGCAACAGCTGATTTTAAATATTCTGCAATTCTTCCATAAGCCATTTGAGAAGATAATCCCCTTCCAAACCTTCAAATACGTGGTTTGCGGAGGCGGCAATACGTTGCTCGACATCGTCATCTTTTTCATCAGCTACAACTTCATCCTGGGAAAAGCTAATACAGACCTCGGCTTTATGGTGGTATCGCCACACATCATGGCGTTTATCATTTCCTTCTGCATCACGTTCCCATCGGGCTTCCTGCTCAGCAAATACATCACTTTTACGGAATCGAACCTCCGCGGGCGCGTACAGCTGTTCCGGTATTTTCTGCTGGTGGCGTTTTGTATCCTTTTTAACTATGTGTTCCTGAAAGTGTTTGTGGAGTACTGCGGCTTTTACCCTACTATTTCTAAAATACTGACCACTATTATCGTGGTATCATTCAGTTATGTAACGCAGAAGCGCTTCACTTTTAAAGAGCAGCCTGTGCCCGTTTCCGAACCACAGGCCATTGAAGTGATGGCCGAGGATCAGTCGGGCAGGTTGTAACAAACCCGGCAACGCGGCTCGTAAACGTCTTTTTCCCCTAACAATACCTTTCCTTTATCGGCAGATTTGCGGTAAGAATAATTGGCGATGCTGCCGCATTTTACGCAGATCGCATGAAGTTTCGTGATGTAATCAGCCTTTGCCAGCAAGTCCGGGATAGGGCCAAAAGGCCTGCACTGAAAATCCATATCCAGCCCGGCTACAATTACCCGAATGCCCTTTAGCGCCAACGCCTCACAAACTTCAGGTAATCCCGCATCAAAAAACTGCGCTTCGTCTATGCCCACTACATCCACTCCCTGTCCGAGCAGCAAAATCTGTTGCGAACTATCTACGGGTGTGGACAAAATTCTATTGGTATCATGCGAAACAATATTTGTTTCGTCGTAACGTATATCTATTCCCGGCTTAAAAATCTCGACACCCAGGTTGGCTATACGCGCACGTTTCAACCGGCGGATCAGCTCTTCGGTTTTACCGGAGAACATCGAACCACATATCACTTCAATCCATCCGTTTTTTCGACCTGCCATCACCGGCTCAATAAACATATGATAGTATTTTGATCATCAATTAATTAGAAATTGGCTAACTTTATGCAAATAAAATAATTTTACCGTCAGTACGTTAAACAATTAACGCATGGAAAAAATTAATGCCTTAATTGATAAGTTACAGGAATTAAAAGCTGCCCGGGCTAACCTGCAAACTATATCCTACTATTCACAGCTACTGCAGGCAGAAATATTACATCAGCGTAATATTTTGCAGAGAGAGCGTGATTTAAACTCCGGTTCACACGGCCACGTTGCGGTAATTTTGCCCGTACAGGCTGCTGTGGTAGAAGCTGTTGTCGTGGAAGAAGAAAAACCTGTCGCCACCGCTCCGGCTCCTCCAACCAATCATGAACCTTATCTCCCCCTGTTGCCGCACAAATGATTCAACCCACACCACCGCCGCCTGCAGAAGCCCCCGCGCCGGAACCGGTTGTGCCTGAACGTCGCGATAACGGTTATCATCCCGACGTGTCCCCATCAAAACCAAACAACAGGAAGAGCCTAAACGCCCCACCCTGTTCGATATGCCTGAAAAGCCGCATTATAACGGTCATACGGAACCGGCGGCGACCAATATACGGAAAGACATCAACGAACTGGTAAACGGCAATTCGCTGAACGATCAGTTACGCCAGTCTAACATAGAAGTGGGTCAACGGCTGGGTGAAATGGGCATACAGGATTTAAAGAACGCCATCGGCATCAATGACCGCTTCCGGTTTATTGAAGAATTATTCCGCGGTGAGAAAAATATGTACGAGCGCTCGATTAAGACCATTAACGAATGTACCTCATTGCAGGAGGCCAATAATTGGATCGAGCGCGAGCTTAAGGTCAAAGAGGGCTGGCTGGAAGACAATCCGCTGGTGCAGCAGTTTTGTGCGATCGTAAAGAAACGTTTTACCTGATATAGCGCAATCGTGCGTAATTAGTACCATGTGGGTGTTGCTCCACATGGCTATTTTCTTTTAGGTTGATATTATTGATCTTAAAGGAGTGCCTTCTCCTTAATATATTCCATGATCTTCCCCGTGGCCCCCGGTTATCCCGGATAAAGTCGCCGGCAATACTGGCTTTATTCAGGTAGATGTGTGGCTCCTCCAGGGCGGCCATCGCATCCGAAAAGCCCTTCAAGCCATCTATAGATATAGCCCCACCAAGCGAAACCAGCTGCACTGCTTCATAGTACTTCTCGTAAACCGGGCCGATGATCACGGGTTTGCTATAGGCTGCCGGCTCCAGCAGGTTATGGATTCCATCTTTCCCAAAACCACCGCCAACATAGGCAATGTCGCCATAGCGGTACATGGCCGAGAGCATACCTACATTATTGATGATCAGCACATCCGGCCGGGGAGCGTTTTCATCCGCGGCCAACTCTGAGTACAGCATCGCTGACGGAAATTGCTGCCTTATCTTGTTAATATGGCTTTCCCCGATTTCGTGTGGTGCGATGATCAATTGCCGACCAGTTCCCGATTGGGTCGTCCACCACCCGGCCAATAAAGCCTCATCTGCCTCCCAGGTGCTGCCTGCGACCAAGACCCGCTTGTTGTCCCCGCAAAAGCGGGCAATCACGGGCAGGTGTGCCGGGTGTTGCCGGAGTTCCCAGACGCGATCGAAGCGGGTGTCGCCGGACAGGCTAACGTGTTGTATGCCAATACCTTTTAATAAATCGACGGATTCCTGGTTTTGCAGGAAGATATGCACCATATCGCGCAGCAGCTCCCGGTAAAGACCTCCATGCCACCTGAAAAACAGCTGATCGGGCCTGAAAATTCCGGAAATGAGCAGCAGGGGCACGTTTAGCGCCTTTATATAATGATACCAGAATTCGTACTTGATGAAAATAGCCACTGAAGGCCGGAGCGTTTCCACGAAACGGCGTGCATTGGCAGCCGTATCCAGCGGGAGATAACAAATCAGGTCGGCACCCGGATAGTTTTTGCGCACCTCGTATCCCGAAGGAGAAAAGAAGGTAAGTACTATTTTTCGGCCCGGGTACTGTTCCCGGATGGCCTCCAAAACCGGCCTGCCCTGCTCAAACTCTCCAAGTGACGCGGCGTGAACCCATACAGCGCCCGTGGCTCCGAGCGAACCTAGCTGCGCCCAGACCGGTTTCCGTCCCTCAATCCACTTCCTCGCCTTCTTGTTGCCCGCCAGGGCGGCCACGCCTACCCCCAACCGGTACAACCCGATCCCCATATTATAAATAATTACCGATAATCCCACGAAATTGTCACTTTATAGGATAAATTGAATATCTCACAAAGATAATCGCCTCCCAATCTCAATTTTTGTAAATTTGCGAGCTTAAAAAATAAAAATATATATCCAGATGGTTCCTATTCAGATGGTGGATCTTAAACGCCAGTATGCGAAAATCAAGTCACAGGTAGATGTTGCTATTACAGAAGTACTGGAAAGTTCCGCATTCATCAATGGTGGGCCCGTTCAGCAGTTTGCCAAAGACCTGGAAAGTTACCGGATGTGAAGCACGTAATTCCCTGCGCCAACGGCACCGATGCATTGCAGATTGCCATGATGGCCGCCGGCTTACAGCCTGGGGATGAAGTAATTACAGCATCTTTTACCTTCATCGCTACCGCGGAAGTAATCGCCCTGCTGCACCTGAAGCCGGTATTTGTAGACGTGGACCCGCAGACTTACTGCATCGACGCTACTAAACTGGAAGCAGCGATCACCCCTAAAACAAAAGCCATCGTTCCCGTACACCTGTACGGCCATGTTGCTGATATGGAAGCAATTATGGAAGTGGCCAACAAACATAACCTGATTGTAATTGAAGATAATGCCCAGCCATCGGCGCCAACTACACCGCTAAAGATGGCTCCGTGAAAAAAGCGGGCGGTATCGGCCACATTGGCTGTACTTCCTTCTTCCCTTCCAAAACCTGGGGTGCTATGGTGATGGCGGCGCCATTTTTACCAATGACGACGCCATGGCCGCACAAATCCGTATGGTGGCTAACCATGGACAAAGCGCCCGTTACTACCATGATGTAGTGGGGGTAAACTCCAGGCTGGATACCGTGCAGGCCGCCGTACTGAAAATTAAGCTGCCGCTGCTGGACGAGTACATTAACGCCCGCCGCGCAGTAGCCGACGCCTATGACAAAGCCTTCGCCGACGTTCCGCAGATCGTTACGCCGTACCGCGCTCCTTACAGCTACCATGTATTTCACCAATACACCCTGCAACTGGAAGGCGCCGACAGGAATGAACTGCAAGCACACCTTGCAGCCCGTAACGTACCTGCCATGATCTATTATCCCGTACCCGCGCATCGTCAAAGATGTTCGCTTCCTTTGGAAGCAGTGAGTTTGATTTGCCAGTTACCGATACGCTTACAGGAAAGGTAATTTCTCTGCCTATCCACACGGAAATGGATGATGACCAGCTTCAGCACATCATTGAATCTGTAAAATCATTTTTAATTAAATAAGCCCCACATGAAAATTACCGTAGTAGGCACCGGCTACGTAGGATTGGTATCCGGTACATGTTTCGCCGAAACAGGCAACAACGTCACTTGTGTAGACATCGACGTTAACAAAGTAAACAAACTGTCTAAAGGCGAGGTTACGATTTACGAACCAGGTCTGGAAAAGTTATTTGAGCGTAACCTGAAAGAAGGACGCCTGCATTTCACCACTAACCTGGAAGAAGGTATCGAAGGCGCACAGGTAATATTCCTGGCCCTGCCGACCCCTCCCGGTGAAGATGGTTCTGCAGATCTTTCTTACGTTCTTGGTGTTGCCGAGCATCTTGGCAAAATCATGAAGGACTACAAGGTGATCGTAGACAAAAGTACCGTACCTGTAGGCACCGCCGAAAAAGTAACGGCGGCTATTGCCAAAAATGCGAAAGTGGAGTTTGATGTAGTGTCTAACCCCGAGTTCCTGCGCGAAGGCGTAGCCGTGGAAGACTTCATGAAACCCGACCGCGTAGTCATCGGTACCAGTTCCGAACGCGCCCGCAAAGTAATGGGAGACCTGTACGCACCATACGTTCGTCAGGGTAACCCGGTTATATATATGGATGAAAAATCCGCAGAGCTTACTAAATACGCCGCCAACTCTTTCCTCGCCACCAAAATTTCGTTCATGAACGAAATTGCGATCCTGTGCGAGAAACTGGGTGCGGATGTCGACATGGTACGCCGTGGTATCGGCAGCGATGACCGCATCGGCAAACGCTTCCTGTTCCCGGGTATCGGTTACGGGGGCAGCTGTTTCCCGAAAGACGTGCAGGCGCTGGTGAAATCATCAGAAGAAGTAGCATATGAATTCCGCATCCTGAACGCGGTGATGGACGTGAACGAAAAGCAAAAGCTGTTCCTCATGCCCAAAATCAATGCTTACTTTAATAACGACCTCAAAGGCAAACACTTTGCACTGTGGGGCCTGGCCTTTAAACCTAACACCGACGATATCCGGGAAGCTCCGGCCTTGTACCTCATCGAGGAACTGACCAAAGCCGGCGCCACCGTTACGGTATTCGATCCTGAAGCCATGAACAACGTTCGCGGTGTGGTGGGCGATAAAGTAACCTACGCAGAGCATCAGTATGAGTGCCTGAAAAACGCCGACGCACTGATCATCGCTACTGAATGGAGCGTGTTCAGAACGCCGGACTTTGACCAGATTGCCGCTACGCTGAAACAAAAAGCGATTTTCGACGGCCGCAACTTGTTTGAAGTGCCGCGCATGAAAGAACTCGGATTTTATTACGAAAGCGTTGGCCGCCTCGCTGCCAAATAAACCCAGTGGACATGAGCGACAAAAAAGAATATTGATTACCGGCGCCGCCGGCTTCCTCGGATCGCATCTGTGCGACCGGTTCATAAAAGAAGGCTATCATGTAATCGGGATGGACAACCTGATCACTGGTAACCTGAAAAACATCGAACACCTCTTCAAATTGAAAGAGTTCGAATATCCACCATGATGTGTCCAAGTTCGTGCACGTGCCCGGCCACCTGGATTACATCCTCCACTTCGCTTCGCCTGCAAGTCCCATCGACTACCTGAAAATGCCGATCCAGACATTGAAAGTTGGCTCGCTGGGTACCCACAACCTGCTGGGTCTGGCCAAGTCGAAAAATGCGCGGATGCTCATCGCTTCTACTTCTGAAGTTTACGGTGACCCGAACGTGCACCCGCAACCGGAGGAATATTGGGGTAACGTAAACCCGATCGGTCCCCGTGGCGTATACGACGAGGCAAAACGTTTCCAGGAAGCTATTACCATGGCTTATCACAACTTCCATGGACTGGAAACACGCATCATCCGCATCTTTAACACGTACGGCCCCCGTATGCGACTCGATGACGGCCGTGCGCTGCCTGCATTCATGAGCCAGGCCCTTACCGGCCAGGACCTCACCGTGTTTGGCGATGGTTCTCAAACCCGCTCTTTCTGTTATGTTGATGATCTCTAGAAGGCATTTACCGCCTGCTGCTGAGCGATTATCACCTGCCCGTGAACATCGGCAACCCGTCCGAGATCACGCTGAAAGAGTTTGCAGAAGAGATTATCGCACTTACCGGCACTAACCAGAAAATCGTGTACCATCCATTGCCGAAAGATGATCCGAAACAACGTCAGCCGGACATCACCAAAGCAAAACAAATCCTGGGCTGGGAGCCGAAAGTAGACCGTAAAGAAGGTTTAAAAATAACTTACGAGTACTTTAAACAAGCACTTGGAAAATAAAACCTGATAAATCGCAAAAACAGCGCTTCCGTAACGGAGGTGCTGTTTTTGTCTTAATACCATATCGTAATTTTACCACATGAAAAGGAAAATACTTGTTACAGGCGCTGCCGGCTTCATCGGCTCACACGTTATCAGGCTTTTTGTCAACAAATATCCCGATTACCTCATGGTGAACCTGGACGCGCTGACCTATGCAGGCAACCTGGAAAACCTGAATGATATCAAAGACAAGCCCAATTATGTTTTTGAAAAAGGAGATATCATGGACGAAGCGCTCGTGGACTCCCTGTTTTCCAAATACCAGTTCGACGGCGTGATTCACCTGGCCGCAGAAAGCCATGTTGACCGCTCCATCCTCGGATCCACTGGCGTTCATCAAAACCAACGTGCTTGGCACTGCGGTACTGCTGAACACCGCCCGCAAACACTGGAAAGACAACAGCGAAGGCAAATTGTTCTACCATGTTTCTACCGACGAGGTATATGGCTCCCTGGGCGAAGAAGGCCTTTTCACAGAAGAAACACCTTACGATCCCCGCTCGCCGTATTCCGCGTCCAAAGCCAGCTCCGACCACTTCGTGAAGGCTTACTACCACACTTATCACCTGCCGGTGGTATTGTCCAACTGCTCGAATAACTATGGCTCCAATCACTTCCCTGAGAAGCTGATCCCGCTGGCCATTCATAATATCAAAAACAATAAACCGGTACCCGTATACGGTAAAGGAGAAAATGTGCGCGACTGGCTGTTCGTGGAAGACCATGCACGTGCGATCGACGTTATTTTCCACAAAGGCCGCATTGGCGAAACCTACAACATCGGCGGGTTCAACGAGTGGAAAAACATCGACCTGATCCAATTGCTGTGCAAAGTGATGGATAAAAAACTCGGTCGTGCCGAAGGCGAATCCGCTAAGTTGATCACTTTCGTGAAAGACCGCGCAGGTCACGATCTTCGTTATGCGATAGATGCCACCAAACTGAATAAGGAACTGGGCTGGGCACCTTCCCTGCAATTCGAGGAAGGCCTGGAGAAAACCGTAGATTGGTATCTCGCAAACGAAGAATGGCTGGATCATGTAACCAGCGGCGCTTATCAGCAATACTACGAAACACAATATCAGAAAAGATAATTAAAGAAGATGCCATTCACGGAAACAGGAATTCCCGGCTTGCTGGTGTTTGAACCAAAGGTATTTCCAGACAGCAGGGGATATTTTTTGAAAGCTACAACGCCAATACTTTTAAAGAATGTGGCACCGAATATAATTTTGTGCAGGATAACCAGGCCCGCTCTTCGTATGGTGTGCTGCGCGGACTGCACTACCAGCAGGAGCCCTACGCGCAAACGAAATTGATCCGCGCACTGGAAGGCAGCATTCTCGACGTGGTTGTTGATATCCGTAAAGGATCACCTACCTACGGAAAAGTATATACCATCGAGCTTTCCGCCGAAAATAAAAAGCAGTTGCTGGTACCCAAAGGCTTTGCCCACGGCTATTCCGTACTGAGCGAAACCGCGGAAGTAATGTACAAATGCGATAATTTTTATCATAAGGCCAGCGAAGGCGGCATCATTTATAATGATCCGGCTCTCAAGATCGACTGGGGCTTTGACCTGAAAGACGCGTTAGTGTCGGACAAAGACCTGGTACTGCCTACCCTGGCGAATTGCCAGCACAATTTTGTTTACCAGCCTTAATCCGCTGATTTATTATGAAGAAAATTCTTGTTACCGGAGCAAACGGACAATTGGGAAAAAGCCTGCAGGCACTGGCCCCGCAGTATGGTCAATACGAATTCCTGTTTGCCGACCGCAGTGTACTAGACATTGCCGACCAGGATGCGGTGAACCGTTATTTCGCGGAGCATCAGCCGGCCGCCTGCATCAACTGCGCCGCCTACACGGCGGTTGACAAAGCGGAAGCCGACGAAGACAATGCATTCACCCAAAACTTCCTGGCCGTAATGTACCTCGCTGAAGCGAGTCTCCAGCACAACACACAACTGGTGCACATTTCCACCGATTATGTGTTTGACGGGTACAGCAACCGTCCTTACCGCGAAACGGACGAAACCGGCCCACGCACTATCTACGGCAGCTCCAAACTGAAAGGCGAAGCCGCTGCCACGGATGTAAACCCGAAATCTATCGTGGTACGCACCTCCACGGGTATACGCTAAAGAAGGCGTCAACTTCGTGAACAAGATACTTCAGCTGATGCAGGATAAGCCGCAACTGACCGTGGTAATGGACCAGGTGGGTACGCCTACCTATGCTCCGGACCTTGCAGCCGCGCTGATCAGCATCGTTTCCAAAGTATTCGAAACGCCGGAAACCGACTTTGGTGGCGTATACCACTACAGCAACGAAGGTGTTGCCAGCTGGTTCGACTTTGCCATGGCTATCCGCGACATCAGCGGCGCCAGTTGCGCAATATTGCCGGTAACCTCTGAGCAGTTTCCCGCCCCGGCGGCGCGCCCAGCTTACAGTGTGCTGAACAAGGAAAAGATAAAAACCACCTTCGGGCTGGAGATTCCCTACTGGCGAAACAGCCTGCAGGCCTGTCTGAAAGGATAAAATGAAAAAGCCGTTCTTCTACAGAACGGCTTTTTTATGCAGATACAATTTTGCCATCTTTCATGACCAGCTGACGGTCGCTGAGGGGAGCAAGTTCTTCATTGTGTGTAACGATGATGAACGTTTGCCCGAATTGCTCCCGCAGGGTAAAGAACAACTGGTGCAGCTCCCGCGCGTTGTGAGAGTCCAGGTTGCCCGTAGGCTCGTCTGCCATCACTACCGAGGGATTGTTAATGAGCGCCCTGGCCACGGCCACACGCTGCTGCTCTCCGCCCGAAAGTTGATTAGGGCGGTGATCCAGGCGATTTTTAAGCCCGAGGGTTTCCAGTAGAAAAAGTGCCCGCTCCTTTACCTCGGCCTTCTTGTTGCCCCTTATAAAGCCCGGGATGCACACGTTTTCCAGCGCGGAGAACTCCGGCAACAGGTGGTGGAACTGGAAAATGAACCCCATGTGCTGGTTACGGAAATCGGCCAGGGCCCTTCCCTCCAACTGGGTAATGTTCATATTGTGCAGGAATACGTCGCCGCTGGTAGGCGTATCCGAGGTGCCCAGCAGGTGTAGCAGCGTACTTTTGCCCGCCCCCGAAGAGCCAACGATGGTCACTATTTCACCTTTGTTAACAGTTACGTCAACACCCTTCAACACCTGTAAGTTGGAATAATTTTTGGTAAGATTGCGAGCGGTAAGCATACCCAAAGAAAACAATTTTCTCCGTTAAAATAGATAAAGTTGTTTATTTCAAATTAAATAATACTTTTGCGAAAATTTAGAGAAAGTAAAATTTTTCATATGTACTGGACTCTCGAATTAGCATCTTACCTGGAGGACGCTCCATGGCCCGCTACCAAGGACGAACTCATTGACTACGCCATCCGTTCCGGTGCACCTATCGAAGTGATCGAGAACCTGCAGGAGCTGGAAGATGAAGGGGAAATTTACGAAGGCATAGAAGACATCTGGTCCGACTATCCCTCACAGGACGACTTCTTCTTCAACGAAGACGAGTATTGATTACTTAAGTTGTACTGTTGTTTACCACCCCCTATTGGTAGCCATTACCGCAAAAAAATTAGCCGTTCCAATTGGAACGGCTTTATTTTTTACCGGGTGTTCCGGGTGTATTATTTTTCCATTTGTTCGATCACTTCCGCAGAAACACCGGTGAAGGAGAAGCCGCCGTCGTGGAACAGGTTCTGCATCGTTACCATTTTGGTAAGGTCGGAGAACAGGGTTACTGCATAATCAGCGCACTGGTCAGCGGTAGCATTACCCAGCGGGCTCATTTTTTCTGCATAAGAGATAAAGCCATCGAAGCCTTTTACGCCGCTTCCGGCAGTGGTGCGGGTCGGCGATTGGGAGATGGTGTTAACACGCACCTTGTTCTTTTTACCATAGTGGTAACCGAAGCTGCGTGCGATAGATTCCAGCAGGGATTTGGCATCGGCCATTTCACCATAGTCAGGAAATACACGTTGTGCAGCGATGTAAGTGAGCGCCACTACAGAGCCCCACTCGTTCAGCGCATCCATTTTGTAGCAGGTTTGCAGCACGCGGTGAAGGGAAGTAGCAGAAATATCGTTTGTTTTATGGTTGAAGTCGTAGTCCAGGTCCATATAGTTCCTGCCTTTACGGATATTCATACTCATACCTACGGAGTGAAGGATAAAATCAATTTTGCCTCCAAAGTGCTCCATGGATTTGGTGATGAGGTTGTTGATGTCGTCGTTGCTGGTAACGTCGGCCGGGATGATCGGCGCGTTGCAGGCTTCCGCCAGTTTCTTGATCTCACCCATCCGCATGGCAATAGGAGCATTGGTCAGCACAATCTGCGCGCCCTGTGCAACACAGCGTTCCGCTATTTTCCATGCAATGGAGTTCGCGTCCAGCGCGCCGAAGATGATACCTTTTTTCCTTGTAATAAGTTATGAGCCATTTAATTCTAAATTTTGCCAAAAATAGTATAATAGTTGAATATCTAAAGCTAAAAATTAATCATACGTTAAGTCCTGACGTCCTTAGTTGGTCACCATTTCACGGGCATTTTCCAATGCGGCTGCTGTCGGTTTTTCACCACCCAGCATCTGCGCTATCTTGTTAATACGCTCTTCCTGTTCCAGCAAACGCACGCTGGTGGTCACTTTGCCGGCCTGCTCCGTTTTATACACGAAGTAATGTGCGTCCGCTTTACCGGCTATCTGTGGCTGGTGCGTGATACAGATCACCTGGATGCCATTTGCCAGTTCCTTCATAATAGCCCCCACCTGCCGGGCCGCTTCGCCGGAAATACCGGTGTCGATCTCGTCAAATATAAGCGTAGGCAGCGCCACCGAACGGGCGACCAGCGATTTAATACATAACATCAACCTGCTCAGCTCTCCTCCGGATGCCACTTTGCGGATAGGTGCAAATTGGTCGCTCTTGTTCGCATCGAACAGGAACTCAATATGGTCCTGGCCGAAAGCGTTCAATGCAACGGTGGCCACGGCTACTTTCAGGCGTGCATTCGGCATACCCACCTGCGCCAGCAGTGCGTTTACTTTCTGCTCGAAAGCCGGCAGCTGGGCTTTGCGTTGTTTCGTAATGTGATCGGCCGCCTTCTGCAGCTGCTCCAGCAACTGTTTGCCTTCGTTTTCCAGTCCGCTGATGCGCTCATCGAGGTTTTGTACATTTTCCAGCTTTTCGCTCAGCGTCTTGTGAATCGCGATCAGTTCATTGGTGGAGGTTACATTATGTTTTTTTATACAATCTGTAACCCAATGCCAACCGCTCATTCAGCAATTCCATCCGTGCGCCGTCGTACTGCAGCTGGTCGTTCACCCGCTCTACATCGCCGGCAATATCCTGCAGCTCTACGTAACTGGACTGTAAACGTTGCGCAATACCGGGAATCTCTTTATGAAAATTAGCCAGCGCCGACAGGGATGATTGCATTTGCTTCAACACCTGCAACACCGGTTGCTCATCTTCCTTAAGTTGATAGTACACCCGGACAGAGAATTCTTGATCTCTTCGGCATGACTCAATCCTTTGAGCTCAGTATCCACGCTTTCCAGTTCATTTTCACTGAAAGCAGCTTCTTCCAGCTCATCGAGCAGGAATTTGTTATAGTCGTATTCTTTATTGGAATTGTCGCGCTGGTCTGCCAGCTCCTTCAGCTCCTTCTGGATGGCAACATAGCGGGCGAACAACTGCGCATACTGTTGTAACGCCTCGGGTTGTGCGGCAAGGGCATCCACCACTTCGCGCTGGAAGTCGGAACGGCCTAGGTCCAGTGTATCGAACTGCTGGTGCAGATCTACCAGCAGGCGGCTCAGTTCATTAAGCTGCCCCAGGTTCACGGGCGTATCGTTCACAAAAGCGCGCGATTTGCCGGCCGCACTGATCTCGCGACGGATGATCAGTTGATCTTCCATGTCCAGTTCGTACTGGTCAAAGAAGTGCTGTACCTGTTGCTTTTTCACTTTAAAAATGCCTTCGATCACACATTTGCTGTCTTTTTTAAACAGCACTCCCGGATCGGCGCGTTCGCCGAGTATCATAGACAAAGCGCCCAGCAGGATAGATTTACCCGCACCGGTTTCGCCGGTGATCACATTCAGCCTCCCTGAGAAATCGATCTCCGTGTGCTCAATAATCGCGTAGTTCTGAATAATTAAACGGTGCAACATAGAAGAAGTAACGTCATTCACTTAAAGTCGACATCAAATTTCAACTAAAAAATCTACAAGCCCAAAATTGTGGAATATTAATTCCCGGCAAGGCGCAGAATGCCAGCTTTGGCGCGCTGATCGAGCGAATTTTTATAATCATGTCCCTGCATGTCCAGGCACTTCTGAAACCAGGCCTCTGCGGTGGCCTTATCGCCCCGCTTTTCATAGATATATCCCAGCTGCAAACAGGAACGGGCCGCGAAATACTCCGTTCGGTTGGCTCCCAGTCTCGCCGTAGCTTCGTACATGGCGATCGCATTATCATCGGCATTCAATTCGTCATAAATGCGGCCCAGGCGATAGGCAAACTCCAACCGGTCTGGCGCCGTGGCAAAGTCGGCCGATTTTTTCCATGCAACAGGCGCAGCGCTTCATGGTAAAAACCGCCGTCGGTGAGCAATCGCACGCGCAACAATAACGGATTAGGCCAGGTACCGGACTTCGCTTCTTTCAATGCCTGCTTGTCCGCATCGGTATCTGTACCACCCCGCGTGAGAATCATCGCACGGTATTTAGCCGCCATTTCGGTATTGCCTTTCACGTAATAACCCCAACTAAGTTTCTGCAGGGCTTCTTTGATAAAGAAACGGCCTTTAAAGCGGGACACGAAACGTTCGAGGTAAGCGGTGGCATCGTCGTCCGGCGGTTAAGTTTTAATTGGCCCAGCAAATAGTTTTCCCAAACGATATCCGCGTACTCGGGACTATGATTCCGATCGGCGAGTGCGGCAATGCCCTGTTGCGCCTTCTGGTTGTTCATCGACAATTGCGCGACCATCAACGCAAAAAGATAATTGTTTTTAGTATCGAGTTGTTTATCGTGGATCAGCTGCCATACCTGGTCTGGTTTATTTTCGATGAACAGTTTCAAATAACAGTAATAGTAATAAGATTCTTCCCGGAACAATTGCGCCGATGCAGCAGCACTTTCCACGGCCAGCTGCACGTTCGCCATCCCCTGCTTAATACTGCCCCGCAAACCGAGAATGTTCGTAATCCATTTATATCCCTCCGGAATAGTGCCGAACACCGTTTGCAAAGCACCCACCATCATCTTGTTAGGCACAAAGTCCGGGAACTTCTTCTGATTATCACGGAAAGCCACGTAGGCCCTGCGAATTTCCCAAACGGCATCCCAGCGTTCGCCGAATTTCACTTTCACCAGCGCCCATTGGAATTTAATGGCCGCCTGGGTGTATAAATAGTAAGGAGAATCCTCCGGCCCTTCCGCCATTTTATCCAGTCGTTCGCCACGCAGCTTTTTACGCTGGCTGTACAGGGCGGGGTCTTCATTAAAAAACAGCAGGAAAAAATCTGCGTAGTTATCGAGATAATAGGGAATGAGGTTATCGGGGTGTTCGCGTTTTTCGTCGTTAAGGAGTTGCAAGCCGGCGTTGATGCGCAGCTGCATGATAGCGTCGTAAGCCTGCTGGCAGCGGGGATTAAAGTCGTATACCTTCTGCCCTGCAAATACGGATAGGGATATATTTAACAGCAGGACGGTCGCAAATAGGAAACGCATAATAACGCAAAGATTAATGAAATCGGCCACTATCCGCAAATAACATACCTTATTCGGGCGTCGGCCGGGCAAAAATACATAACCGGCACAAAAAAGGAGAAAGGAAGAAAAGGTTATTCCTCTCCTTCCTTTCTCCATGTATAAAAACCCAGTGAGATCTTAGATCGTTACGGATGCGTCCAGTCGTTGTCAACCAGCACACGGCCGCAGTGTTCGCACACGATGATTTTTTTACGCTGGCGGATTTCTGCCTGGCGCTGAGGAGGAATGGCATTGAAGCATCCGCCGCAGGAGTCGCGCACGATCGTAACTACAGCCAGACCGTTGCGGTAGTTGTTACGGATTTTTCGTACGCAGCCAGCAAACGGGCATCCACTTTAGTGCGGGCCTCTTCGCTCAGCTTGCGGAAGCCGCTTTCCTCTTTCTCCGTTTCACCGATGATTTTTTCCAACTCACCTTTTTTGTGTTTCAGGTTCGTTTCTTTGTCGGCTACACCTCTTTTGGCCGTTTCGAGAACGCGGCTTTTTTCTTTTATTTCTTCACTCGCGTCTTTGATGTGCTTTTCAGACAAGCGGATCTCGAGCGTTTGCATTTCGATCTCTTTGCTGATAGCTTCAAATTCACGGCTATTTTTTACGTTGTTCTGCTGCTTCTCATATTTTTTGATGAGCGCTTCAGCATCCTTGATGGCGTTTTTCTTGTTGTTTACAAAGTCCTGGATACCACGAACCTCATCTTCAATATGATTCTGGCGGTGGTTAAGTCCTTCGATCTCATCCTCCAAATCCTTTACTTCGATAGGCAATTCCCCTTTCAGGATCTGGATTTCATCCAGTTTGGAATCGATTTTCTGCAACTTCAGTACAGATACCAATTTTTCCTCAACAGAGTATTCTTTAACTGTAGCCATGTATTATAAATAATTTACCGGGTTTGTTCGAATGACTGATTTAAGAGGCGCAAAATTACGGAAATTTTCAGTCAATATAAGATAAAATAATTCGACTGCGAACTGTTCGCTTTCAAAATGTCCGATATCTGCGATAATCAATTGATTTTCAGCATCAAAAAACTCATGATACTTAAAGTCGGCCGACACATACGCGTCTGCCCCCGCAGCAATGGCATGTTTTAGCAGGAAGCTGCCGGCTCCCCCGCACACCGCCACCCGGCTCACCGGCCGGCCCCGCAAAGACGTATACCGTACACAGCCTGTACCGAATTGCTGTTTCACGAATGTAAGAAATTCCATTTCATCCATCGGCTGCGCCAGGTTGCCAACCAGTCCCGAACCTACCCGGTTGTGATAGTTTTCCAGCGCAATAATGTCGTAGGCTACTTCTTCGTAGGGATGACATTTCAACAAAGCCTCTACTACTTTTCCCTCGATATGTGCGGGAAAAACGACTTCCAGCTTGGTTTCCGGCTCCGGTGCCGGCTGCCGGGCTCGCCCACATAAGGGTTGGTGTTATCCTGCCCTTTGAACGTGCCCGTTCCCTCCTGTCCGAAACTACACTCACTGTAATTGCCGATATGCCCGGCGCCGGCCATAAACAGTCCGTTACGGACGGTTTCGGCATCGGCCGTAGGAACAAAAGTGTAAAGTTTCCTGAGTAATTGCTTTTAGGTTGAAGCACCCGGCTGTTTTGCAGCGACAGGCGTTCGGCCATCATGGCGCTCACCCCGTTGTGCACATTGTCCAGGTTCGTATGCGCCGCATAAATGGCTATATCGTGTTTAATAGCCTTGATCGCCACCCTTTCCACGTAATTTTTGCCATTGATCTTTTTAAGCCCGCCAAAAACGATCGGGTGGTGCGCGATCACCAGGTTGCAATTGTTGGCAATAGCTTCATCTATCACCGCCTCGGTAGTATCGAGGGTGAGCAGTACATTCGTCACTTCCCGGCCCGCATCGCCAAAGATAAGGCCGGCATTGTCGTAGCTCTCCTGGTAGGCGGGCGGCGCATAAGCCTCAATCACCCGCAGGATGTCTTTAATTGTTATCTTCATGCCTTCGGGGCTGAAATTAAGGATTTCTGACCGTTACGTAAAAAATCAGCACATATGTTAGTGAAAAAAGCCACAGCGGACCTTTACGCAGAATATAAAACAAAGATGGAACAGGTGGCCGATGTACGCAATGCTATTGCCGTACTGAGCTGGGACCAGGAAACCTACCTGCCTGAAAAGGCGGCTAACTTCCGGGGACAGCAAATCACCACGCTGAGTACCATTGCCCATGAAATGTTTACCAACGAAGCACTGGGCATCCTCTTGCACGAACTTTCCAGCCGTACGGACATGGACGAGCGTAAAATGAAAAACGTCGCTCTCTCCCTCGAAGATTACGAGAAGAACAAAAAATACCCGGCGGCGTTCGTGGCCGAAATGGCGCAAACCACCTCCGCCTGTTATCACGCCTGGATCAAAGCCCGTAAACTGAACAGCTACGAGGCTTTTGAATCGCCGCTTAACAAAATGATCCAGCTGAAGCGCCAGAAACCGAATTACTCGGCTACCATGGACATCCGTACAACGCTTTGCTCAACGAATACGAGAAAGGCGCTACCACGACTATGCTGGACACCATTTTCGCCGACGTGCGCGCCTCCCTGTCGCCGTTGCTGGAAAAAATAGCGGCGGGCACGCAGCCGGACCGGAGCTTCCTTTTTAAACATTATAACAAGGACAAACAGTGGGCTTTTGGCCTGAAACTGCTAAAAGATATGGGGTACGATATGGCGGCAGGCCGGCAGGACGTCTCCGAGCACCCGTTTACCACCAGCTTTAACCCGGAAGACGTGCGCGTTACCACCCGCATCGACGAAAACGACTTCGGGAACATGACCCGGAGCTGCATTCACGAGGGCGGACATGCGCTGTACGAGCAGGGATTACCGACTGCCGAATATGGTCTGCCCCTCGGCGAGGCGGCCAGCCTGGGGATCCATGAATCACAGTCGAGGTTGTGGGAGAACAATGTGGGCCGCAGCCTGGATTACTGGCAACACTATTACGGGGAACTGCAATCCCTTTTCCCGGAAAACCTGGGCAACGTGCCGCTGGCCGACTTTTATCGCGCTATCAACCTGGTACAACCCTCGCTGATCCGTACGGAGGCCGACGAACTTACCTATCACTTCCATGTAATGATCCGCTACGAAATCGAAAAGGGCCTGATCGACGGCAGTATCGGCACCGACGGACTGCGCGATACCCGGAACCAGTATTATAAGCAGTACCTGCATGTAGACGTGCCGGACGACATCCGGGGCGTGCTGCAGGATATTCACTGGTCGCACGGCAGCTTTGGCTACTTCCCCACCTATTCGCTGGGCAGCTTTTATGCAGCGCAGCTGTTTGCGGCCGCGCAAAAGCAATTACCCGGACTGGAAAGCCAGCTATCCAAAGGCGAATTCACGCAACTGCTGGGTTGGCTGCGGCAACATATTCACCAGTATGGCCGGCAGTACACTTCCAACGAATTATGCGAAAAAGTAACGGGTAAACCACTGCAGTTCAAGTATTTCCTGGAGTACGCAGAGCGCAAATTCAAGTAGATCCTTGCTGCATCCTTCGCTGATCCTTCGCTCATCCTACGCTAAAACCTTTACCACGGCCGATTGAGCCTAGGATGAGCGAAGGATCAGCGAAAGATGGTATAACGATCCTCTTAATATTAAAAAAGCCTCCCGGTAAGGAGGCTTTTACTATTTGATGGCATTTTCCAGTTCTTCCAGCGTAGCCGGACCGGTTTTTCGCCAGGTTTCTTTTCCGTTTTTGTAGACGATAAACGTTGGCAGTTCTGCAGCGCCGACACTTTTCATTACATCGGTATCTGTTCCCCCATCTACCTTCAAAAGATGATAAGAGAGCCCTTTACTGGCTTTTAGCCGGGCAAGTACAGGCTCCATGGCCCGGCAGGGAGGACACCATTCAGCGCCTATATCTACCAGCACCGTACCGTTGGCGACCGCCTTCGTAAAAGCGGATGTGGTCATCTGAGGGGTGTCAGACACCCCTTCGAGTGGTTTACCGGCCTTTTTCCGTGGCATTGATCCCACCTTCCATATTGATGACCTTTGTAAAACCGTTGCTGCGCATCCATTCCGCCGCAGCGCCGCTACGGCCGCCAACGAGACAGTAGACGTAGACAGGCCTGGTTTTATCGAGGTATTTTACGCGTTGCTGAAATTCGGCCTTGTCATTATAATTGGCCTGTAGTGCACCTTTGAGGTGACCGCTGTTGTATTCGGCGGACGTGCGTACGTCGAACAGCTGCGCGTTTTTCTCTTTTATTCCTTTTTCGAAAGCGTTCACGTCTACCGTTTGGGCCAGGGCAGCCAATTGCAGGCACGCGAACGCCGCGAGTAACAGCATCCTTTTCATACCCAAAAGTACTTATTTACTCCATTTGTTGAGAATGGGCGTTTCGTGCTTCCGGAAATTAAAGAAAAGTTCTTTTCCTTTCCTGGCGGGATGCGAGTTATGGCAGGGCGCAAAAGTTTTAAATGTAAAGTACGGTTCAAACAGGCGCCGGTATACTTTTACGTTGCCGCCAAACGGGGGCCCTCCTGTTCAAATTCCCGGTTAAACAACACACCTACAAAACGGCCTTCGTCCCACAGGAGGTGATGCATATGCTGGGCATAATCAGCCCTTCGTGCAGGCTCCAGTGCACAAAAAAAGGTCTGTTCAATAATCAGGTCGTACTCGCCTTCATGTTTAAAAAGTCGCCTTCCACGAAACGGATGCCCGTTTGCTCATGCTCCTTCCGCAGTTTGTTGATCATCAAACTGGATATATCCACCACCGTTATATCGCGAAAGCCATTCTCCCACAAGTAGCAGGCTTCATAACTATTGCCACCACCCGGTATCAGCACACGATGGTGTTTGTTGGAACATTGATCAATATAGGCTTTCAGTGGCGGCGACACTTCGCCCATATCCCACGGCGTTTCCCCGTTCCTGTAGCGCTGGTTCCAATACTCTTTGTCAAATGCAGGTGTATCCGTCATCATAAATTTTTTCTGTTGCATTACTCATACATGCTGCTTCCATAGAGGGCATTCTGTGAAGCAAGTAACAACTAAATCACCTTAGGGTTTGAAAACGGGATGTTAACGCATACAGATAATTGTTTTCATAATATATTCTTTAACAAGTAATTAACATTAACTTGGCATTATAATTCTATATACCTACCTGAGAAACCTAACCGATGAAGAACCAGCAGCCGTTGCTGCGTAACCGTTATATATACCGAGTATCCCTGCTATCGTGGATCATCTTATGTGCACTACGTTCAGCTGGCCAGACAGTTGATTTTACAGCAGACAAGTTCTCCGGATGTGTACCGCTTACCGTCAGCTTTTCAAACCTATCCGATCCGGGAGCTGTAAGCTATAACTGGAACTTCGGACTTGGCGCTTCCGTACCTGAGAAAGACCCTGGTAAGATCTTTACCGTGGCAGGGACGTATAACGTCGTATTAACAGTTACCTATCCGGGCAACGTAGTAAAAACCGCTACTAAAACCGTTACTGTGTACGATCTACCTACTCCTCTTTTCACTGCATCTCCTCTAAGCGGCTGCACGCCTTTACAAGTAAAATTCACGGATCAGTCGACTCCCGGTTCCGGCACCATTGCCCGCGTATTATGGGACCTGGGCGATGGCACCACTACAGAAGCCGTCAATCCATCCCATACCTATACCCTCCCTGGCAACTACACCGTGGGTAACATCGTGACCAACAGCTTCGGTTGTACCGCCGGCTACACACTGCCGACCCCGGTTCGTGTACAATCCACACCAGTCGCCGACTTTACCGCCAGTCAGACCACCGGCTGCAACACACCTTTTATTGTAAGTTTCACAGCGAACGCACCTGCGGGCGTAACCTACAGCTGGAACTTCGGCGACGGCTCTTCCGCCAGCGCCGAAGCCAATCCGATGCATACCTATACCGCAGAAGGCAGTTACACCGTAAGTCTTACCGTAACCACGTCTGAGGGCTGCACGACCACCGTTACCAAAGCCAACCTCATTGTAATACGCAGCACGGTGGCGGATTTTACATTTACGGAAGCCTGTGCGGGCAGCGCGGTGCAGTTTACCAACACTACCCTGCCGGCGCCCACAATAGCTACCTGGTTCTTCCCGGACGGTAGTTCGCAAACCGGCATCAATGCGAGCAAAATATTTCCTGCCAATGGTGATTACCAGGTCACACTGGTTTCCGGTACACCAGGATGTACACAATCGGTGAGCAAACGGGTACGGGTATCTGCCAAACCCACGGTGAACTTCACCGCAAATCCCACCAGTGGCTGTACGGTACCTTTTACGACACAATTTGCTGCGCAGGCCCCCGGCGCCACCTTGTTCCGCTGGACGTTCGGCGACAACAGTGCCACGAACACCACTGCCAATCCCGCCCACACCTACACCACGGAAGGCGATTTTACCGTAAAACTGTGGGCTGGAAATGCCAGCGGTTGCGCGGACTCCGTGACGAAAGCAGCTTACATCAAAGTGCACCGCCCCTCAATAAGGGTACAGGCCGCGCCACAGGAAGGCTGCCTGCCATTCAATACCTCCTTTTCCGCACAAATCGATAACGGCGGCCCGGTAACCTCCTATCAATGGGACTTTGGCGATGGCGCTACCTCCGCAAGCGCAGCGCCTCAACATACGTTCACCACCGAAGGCTCTTTTAATGTCAAATTGATCATTCATTTTGCCGGCGGCTGTATCGACTCTGCATCGATCCCGGTAAGGGCGGGTAATATTCCGGTGGTTGATTTTGATGCTACACCCAAAATTACCTGTGCGGCTACGCCTGTTCAATTCACGAATCTTTCTACCCCGAGAGGCACCAGCTGGAGCTGGATTTTCCCGGAAGACAATGGCGTACGTTCGGAAGAAAATCCGTTATATACGTTTAATTCTGAAGCACAGCACGACGTAACACTGATCGTGAACAACTATGGCTGTATACGATCGCTGACCAAAACAGACTTTGTTATAATACAACCGCCGATCGCCTCGTTTACACGTGCGACAAGCTGTACAGATAAGCTGCTGGTACAGTTTACCGACAACTCCGACTTTGGCGACGTACCCACCACGCAAAACTGGCGCTGGGACTTCGGTGACGGGCAAACCTCCACCGAGCAATCGCCCGCACACCGTTATGCCGCGGTAGGCTTTTACCGGGTAACCTTAACGGTTGGCAATGGCAGTTGTGAGCATAGTTTTACGGGCAGCGTGCGTGTAATGGACGAACAGCCCAAACTGGCCGCCAATGTGACCACCATCTGCTCCGGCGGCACAGTAAGGTTCACGCGCAGCAACACCAACGACAATAACCTCGTTAATATATTCTGGTCATGGGGCGACAATACCAATTCCATGAGCCGCAACCTGAGTGTGGACAAGCGTTACACGCAGCCCGGCATCTATAAAGCGGTAGTCGCCGTGCGTGACAGCAATAACTGCCGCACCGAGTCAGACACGCTTATCATCACCGTAAATGGCGCCACGCCGAACTTCACCGTAAGTGGCCGCAATTGTAACGGCGACGAGCAGAAGTTCAGCGATAACTCCACCGTAAACAATGGCAACGCCATTACCCGGTGGATCTTCGATTACGGTGACGGTACGCCGGCCGACACATTTACCACGAAGCCGGTGGACATCGGACACACCTTTGCGAACACAGGCAGCTACGTGGTAAAACTCACGGTTACTGACAATGCCGGTTGTACGACCTCGCTCAACAGGAACGTGGCTGTTACGGGTGTAAAAGCCGTCATAGGCCGTAATGCGCAGACAGTTTGCCTGCATTCTTCCATGGGCTTTAACAGTACGGCATCCCAGGGCAGCGGACTTACCTACCTTTGGAATTTCGGCGATGGTACCACATCCACGCAGGCCCACCCTGGCAAACGTTATGATACTGCTGGTTTGTTCGATGTATCACTCACCGTAACCAACGCGATTGGCTGCACAGATACCCAGGTGGAATCAGACTATATCCTGGTTCCTAACCCAAAAGCGGCATTCAGCCTGCCCCCTGATTTGCCGAATTGTCCGCCCGTATTGGTAAAGCTGAACAACCAGAGCACCGGCAATAACCGCGTGGTATGGGATTTTGGCGATGGCAGCCGGTCCGTGGTGGACAGCGCCTCGCATATCTACACCCTGCCAGATACCTACACGATTAAGCTATATGCTTATGCAGAAGGCAATTGTGTAGACAGCACCAGTCAGCAAATAGAAATTAAAGGCCCGCGCGGCACCCGCACCATTACCGACAAAACCGGCTGTGCACCGCAATCTGTAAGTTTCTCCGCTACCTCGGCCAATGCCGTGAAATACATCTGGGATTATGATGACGGCACCGTAGTGACTACGACCACGCCTACCTCCAGCCACAATTATACCCGCGAGGGACTCTACTTTCCGCGCGTTGTACTGGAGGATGCGCAGGGGTGCCAGGTGACAGCACAGGGACCTGCGGATACGATAATCGTGGAGCAGGTGAAAGCCTCCTTTACCGCCACCCCGTCTGTGATTTGTGATGCGGGTAATTTATTGGTGGGCGATAAAAGCACCGGTATTACGAAAGACCTGCTGGGACAAACTTTCAAATATGCCTGGGATTTTGGTGTAGCCGGCCGGACAGACGACGTGGCCAACACACCAAACGCTGTTTTCAAGTACGACAAATTCGGTACCTATGAAGTGAAGCTGAAAGTAACGAGCGTGTACGGTTGTACGGACAGTACTACTACTTCCATCCGGGTAGATGAAAAACCCGATGGCAATGTAGCTTCGAGAACGGCTATTTGTCCGGGCGACACGATCACATTTACCGGCAGCGATGCGAAGAATTTGCCCAATACCAGCTGGAAATGGTTATACCGCAACAACACGTATGCGAACCAGCAACAACTCTCTCTTAACTTCCCGGAAGCAGGCGTGTTTGAAATTAAATTAGTGATCAACAACCAGGAAAACACCTGTAGCGATACCACCATCGTCAATTTGCGGGTAAATCCGAAACCAGCACTGGCAGCTACCCCCGAGTATGCAAAAGTATGCCTCGGCGAATCGCTGCAATTGAATGCGAACGTTCCGGGCAGCGATGTTACCTGGACGAACTACCGCATCTCCAATAACAAAAGCCAGACGCCGGTGGTGGACCCTGTAACCGACACCATGTACCGTGTAGTGGCCGTAAACGAATTTGGCTGCATGAGCGAAGATTATGTACGCGTAGCGGTAACACAACCCCACGAAGTGCGTACGGGTGATGCCACGATATGCGAGGGCAATGTGACGCAACTGAGCGCTACCGGTAATGCAGCCCGTTACCAGTGGCTGCCTTCGGCTACAATTGACCGGACCGACGTACTGAATCCGATGGTAAATCCGCGCGAGACGACCGTGTATGGCGTGGTCGGATATGGTAAAGACGCCTGCTTCACCGACACGGCCTGGGCCACGGTAACAGTACATCCGAAACCCAAAATGGTAACGGGCGGCGACCGCAGCGTGCCAGCAGGTTCCGTAGTGCCGCTCAATATCCAGAGCAGTCCGGATATCATCACCTGGAAATGGTCGCCGGCGAAATACCTGGATTGCTACGACTGCGCGCAACCCACCTCTACCCCGAGAGAAAATATTACTTACAACGTGAGGGCGACTAACGTATATGGTTGTACGAGCACGGAAGAAATTGCCATCCGCCTGCAATGTGTAAATAGCGTAACATTCCTGCCCAACACGTTCTCACCGAACGGCGACGGGCAGAACGACGTATTTTATGTGCGCGGCCGGGGAGTAAAATCCGTCCGTACTTTCCGGGTATTTAACCGTTGGGGCGAGCTGGTATTTGAAAGAGTAAATTTCAACATCGATGATATTGCATACGGCTGGGATGGCAAACACGGCGGGCAGCCGTTGCCGCCCGATGTGTACGTGTATTATGTGCAGGCCGTGTGTGATAACAATGAATCGATCCTGCTGCGCGGCAATGTGACATTACTAAGGTAAAAGGCGGCATGTATCAACCTAAAAAATTGATTGTCAATAAACATTATTAAAAAAGAGGTTATCAGGTAACGATATTATATATTTGTATAATTCATATATTACAGTAAGACCTATCCCGAACCGGAAAAACCTCGGATACCTATGAGAAACCTAATGGTTATGTGTAAAGTTGTCACTTCCCTGCTGGGATTTACGCTGCTGGGATCTAAAGCCCTCAGTCAGCAAGCCGGGTTTACCTATACGGCAAGCCCAGCCAGCAATTGTGCGCCGGCGACTTTTACGTTTAACAATACCAGCACCGGCAGTCCCATATCTTATACCGGAGCTTTGGGGATGGCCGCACATCCAAGCAAAAGAACCCGGTGATTACCTACAACACGGCGGGCACGTATACTATTACGCTAACGGCATATTACCAGACAACGACGAGCAATATCACTTCTACCGTAACGGTAAATGGCCTGGCCAGCGCCGACTTTTCCGCCAACGACCGCACCGGCTGCGGCCCCTACACGGTTACCTTCACCAACCTCACACCCGGCGCCACTTCAAGCACCTGGGATTTTGGCGATGGTACCGGTACGACCACCGCTGCAGCCACTGTCACGCATCAATACACCAGTATTGATACCTTCGATGTGGTACTCACGACAGCTAACGCAGCGGGATGTACGAAAACAGTACGGAAAGACGGGTACATCATGATCGCTGCCCCGCAATTGAGCCTGGTGAACAACCTCACCGAAGGTTGCATTCCGTTCAACGCTACGCTCACAGCGGTTTCTTCCAATATTGACAGCGACCCGGTAAGCAATTACGCCTGGACTTTCGGCGATGGCCAGACACAAAACACCGCTACGCCAACCGTAAGTCATATATACACGAATTCCGGCAACTACAATGTAAACCTGACCGTGACCACCCAACAGGGCTGTACGGCTACACGGTCTTACGCTCAACATATCCGTACCGGCACGCCACCGACCGGCGTTAGCTTCACTGCCACGCCCTCCAACACCTGCGCAGCCACACCCGTGCGCTTGCTGGCCTCCGCATCCAATGCAAACAGTTACAGCTGGGACTTCGGCGATGGTGTGACCCGAACGGGGGCGGAATTTGATATTACAAGGAATTTTATGCAGACAGGCAGCCTGACGGTGAACCTCCGCGCAGGCAACAACGGTTGTTATGTAAACGCTGCTCCCGTAAATGTGCAGATAGGCCCATCGGTCGCTAGTTTCAGTTTTACGCGCAGCTGTAATAACCGCCGCCTGTTCCTTTTTAACAATACCGCTATCGGCGATGCCACCGATACCTATGAATGGGATTTCGGAGATGGCAGTCCGCTGGAAACGATAGCCAGTCCGCAACACGTGTACACTGCCGAAGGCACTTACACAGTAAGGCTCAGCGTACGTAATGCGGGCAACGGCTGTGTAAACACTACATTCCAGACCGTGCGCGTGTTTATCGCCGACTTCAACACCGGTGTGAGTACGGTGTGTCGCGGCACCAGTGTACCTTTTGGCGTGGTGCACGTTCCTCGTCGCTGGTAACGGCCTATAACTGGCACTTTGGCGATGGCGGCAAACTCACCACCACGGCGGTAGACATCATTAAAACCTTTAACGCTGTCGGGTCTTATACCGATACCCTGATTGTTACTTACAACGATGCGGCTTATTGCGCCGACACTGTTATCAAAAGAAATCATGTGAATGTGATTGCGCCGGTGGCTGCATTTACAGTGAATACACCGGCTTGCGAGGGACAAAATGTGAACTTTACCAACACCTCGCAACCTTCGCCGAGCATTCCTTTTACCAATTGGTCATGGGATTTGGGCAATGGCAGCGTTTCGGCACTTGAAACGCCTGCTGCAACGAGGTACAACAATAGCGGACAATTTACCGTAAAACTGATAGTGACCGATGCGCGCAACTGCCGCGACTCCGTAACACAACAGGTAACAATCAACTCCGTACCGTTTTTGCAGGTATACGCCGGCGGCACCAAAGTGTGTGAGGGCGCGAGCATTAACCTCCCGGCAGTAACGGACGCGCCGTTACAGTGGACCACCAACTACAACATCGGCTGCACCAACTGTACCAACCCGGTAATTACACCGCTGCGCGATACACAATACATCGCGGTCGCCACCAATGCCGCGGGCTGTACTGCCGCAGATACCGTTGCGATCTCCGTAGTGCCCGCGGTAACACTCACGGTGAATGCGGACACCGCGGTTTGCGCCGGTGCTTCTGTGCAGCTGCGCGCTACAGGCGCCAGCCTTTACGCCTGGACATCTGACCAGGGTGAGATCAACGGCGCCAGTGCTGCCACACCGATCGTGACACCATCGCAAAAAACAATGTATACCGTGGCAGCAAGAAATGATCAATCCTGCCCGGCCGTTACGGCGGATATAATCGTGGATGTGAAGCCTGTTCCCACACTGGATGCCGGGCGCAACCAGTTTGTGACCGTAGGCAGCACTATCAACCTGAATGCTACTTACAGCCCCGATGTAGTAAAATGGCAATGGACGCCGGCTACCTATATCGACTGTGCGACCTGCCCTGTTACCACGGCCGCGCCGCGCGAGCACATGACGTACAGCATGACGGTGACTAACGCCGCAGGCTGTACGAAAACTGATGTACTGGATGTGCGCCTGCTGTGCGACCAGAGCGTGGTGTTTATCCCCACCGGCTTTACGCCCAATGGTGATGGACAAAACGACATCTTTTACATTCGTGGCAAAGGCGTAAAACAAATCCGCTACCTGCGCATCTTTAACCGCTGGGGCCAGGAAGTATTTAAACGTGAGCATTTTAACATCGACGATATTAACGCCGGCTGGAACGGCATGATGAAGGGAAAAGAGCTGCAGAACGATGTATACATATACATGATAGAGGCGATTTGCGACAGTAACGACATTTTCCAGATGAAAGGCAACATATCCTTAATACGCTAAATCTTAACCAGTGACACCGATGAAAACCTTGAGGAATATAGTGGCAGCAACGATGTGCCTTGCAGCTTCGCTAAGGGCAGGCGCACAGGACATTCACATGTCGCAGTTCTACGAAACGCCTATTCTCCGAAATCCTGCGCTGATCGGTATTTTTAACGGGGATGTGCGCGTGCAGGCCGTATACCGCAACCAGTGGAACAGTATGACCACCGCCTACCAGACCGGCACACTCAGTGGCGAACTGAAGTTCCCCGTAGGGCAATACTATGACTATGTAACCACTGGCTTGCAGATGTCGTTCGACCGTGCAGGCGAGTCACAATTGCAGTCCGTACAAGCATTGCCGGCGGTGAACTATCATAAATCACTGAGTGCGGATAAGAGCAGCTATTTGTCTTTGGGAGTGATGGGCGGCTTTGTACAGCGACAGTTTGATCCTACTCACCTGACTTTCAATAACCAGTACACCAATGGCCGTTTTGACGCCGCCGCGCCTACGGGCGAGGAGGGCCGCCTGACCAAACAGGGGTACACGTACTTCGATGCCGGTGTGGGCCTTAGTTACAACAGCACGATCGGCGAAGATGTGCCGTACTATATAGGCGCAGCGTTGTACCATTTAACCAGCCCTAAAGTTTCTTTTTATGGAGACAAGGGTGTAGAGCTGGCCAAGAAATGGTCGTTTAACGCGGGTATCACTATTCCACTGGATGAAAAATTCAGGATGATCGCACAGTATAACCAGATGCACCAGGGCACTTACAACGAATACATCGGCGGAGCGCTGATCGGGTACAGCCTGTATGACGAGGGATTGGAATCGGACCACGGTATATATGGCGGCATGTTTTTCCGTTAACGATGCGCTGGTGCCAGTGGTGAAAGTAGATATGGGTGCTTATGAACTGGCGATGAGCTACGACATAAACGTATCTACGCTGCGGAGCGCCAGCCGCTCTTTGGCGGGTTCGAGCTGTCATTTGTGTTCAAAAACTTCCTGAATAGCCGCAATTCCACTTTAGACGCCACCAACTGCCCCAGGTTTTAACATGAATGTTGTACTTTTATGGCCATTCGTTAATTCTACAAAAACATTCATCATGAAACTGGAAATTGGCTCTAAAGCACCTGAATTTGCGCTGTACGATACTGATAAAAATAAAGTTTCCCTGAGCGATCTGCAGGGCCAGAACGTAGTATTGCTATTCTTCCCGATGGCATTCACCAGCGTTTGTACCGCGGAGCTGTGCGAAGTAAGGGATAACATTTCCTTATACAATGGCCTGAACGCCAAAGTGTTCGGCATTTCCGTGGATTCTCCGTTTACCCCGCAAATTCAAGGCAGAGCAGAACCTGAACTTCACCCTGCTCTCCGACTTCAATAAAGAAGCCTCTACTGCTTATGGCGCTATTTACGAGAATTTTGTGCTCGACCTGAAAGGCGTTTCAAAACGTTCTGCCTTCGTGTTGGACAAAGACGGTGTAATTCGCTACGCGGAAGTACTGGAAAAAGCCAGCGATGTTCCTAATTTTCAAGCAGTTAAGACAACCCTTGAGGGACTGAATTAAAAGCGTGTTAAAATTTATAAAAAAACCGACGGCGATCCATCAAATTGGCTCGCCGTTTGTTATTTTTACATAGAACTATGGTTCGAATTATTTTGTCAAATATTCAAAAAAATCATTATCTTTGAAATACTATGTTGAAAAACTTTACCCTTATACTTTTACTCATCCTTTGTACCATCGCCGCCCCGGCCTGGTCACAAATCAAAAGCGGCCCAACCGGATCGGAAGAGAAGGTGAAGGTCGTTAAGCTGTATCCTAACCCTGCTACCTCCAAGGTGAATTTTGAAATTCAGGATAATAACGGCAAGGGATATGAACTTATTGTGTTCAATATGCTGGGCAAGAAAATGGACCACTTTAAAAACCTCAATCCCAAGAACGAGGTTCAACTGGATAATTACTATGGTGGCATCTATATTTTCCAGCTGCGCGACAAGGTCACGGGTGGGTTGATAGAATCGGGTAAATTCAACGTAGTAAAGTAGTTTCAGCAAACAACATAGTATAGATAAAGAAAGGCCTTCCATTCCGGAAGGCCTTTTTGTTTTTATCAGGATACCTCTACAATGAGGAACTTGAGATAGGTGGTATTGTCGATGTTCCACATGATCGGGTGATCTTTCGCCTGGGTCTGGAACGTTACCTGGCGGATCTTTTTGCGGGCGTCCTTAGCGGCCATATCGATGATTTCGAGGAACAGGGACGGCGGCACGAGGTTGGTACACGAAGCTGTTACGAGGAAACCACCGGGCTTCAGCAATTTCATGCCCCTTAAATTGATCTCTTTGTAACCCGTGATCGCTTTCTGGATGTTCTCGCGGCTTTTTGTGAACGCCGGCGGGTCCAGATCACCACATCGAACTTCTTTTCTTCGCGGCTCCATTGTTTCAGCACGTCGAACGCGTTTACGGCCTGGAACTTACAGATGTCCTGCAGGTTATTCAACTCCGCATTGCGGCGGGCTGTTTCCACGGCTTTCTCGGAGATATCGAGCCCGAGCACGCTTTTAGCGCCATAGTGACCCGCATGGCAGGAGAAAGTGCCGGTATAACAGAATGCTTCCAATACGTCGGCGCCCTGTACAATATGTTTAATTTCCCGGCGGTTGTCCTGCTGGTCCAGGAAATAACCCGTCTTCTGGCCATTTACGATATCCACATGGAACTTCAGCCCATTTTCATTGATGATCACATTGGTGTCGAAAGGATCGCTGAGAAAGCCTTTTTGCTGTTCCAAGCCTTCGAGCTCGCGTACCGGAACATCGTTACGCTCGTAGATGCCTTTCGGGTTAAAGATCTTTTCCAGTGCGCGTTTGATCGCATCTTTCCAGCGGTCGATGCCCGGGGCGAGTGTCTGGATCACCAGGTAGTCATTGAATTTGTCGATGATGAGGGCGGGCAATTCGTCGGCCTCACCAAACACCAGGCGGCAATTCTCCACATACCCCAGCTTTTTGCGGTATTCCCAGGCCTTTTGCAGGCGATGCAGGAAAAAGTCGTCATTAATTTCCTCATCCTTGTCACGCGTCAGCAAGCGCACCAGATCTGGGATTTAGGGTTAATGTACCCCTTGCCCACGAAAATACCGTTATGGGTGAATACAGATACGATATCGCCGGGCTCTACCGGACCGTCCATCTCCCCTACTTCGTTCCCGAAAATCCACGGATGCCCGGTCAGTACGCGGCTTTGTATCTTCTTCTTTAAAAAAACTTTCGTCATGTATGATAATTCGATGCGCAAAGGTAAGAAAAATGAGGTCCTTCGCGTATCGTGTCAAATTGTCTGCTCCGTATGCTTGGCAAAATTATTGTCCATCGTACCTTTGCAGACAATTATTACCGATTATGACAGACAAAGACAAAGATATACAGGATAACACTCCAGATATTAACACGGATGAGAATATGAGTGGCACTTCTCACCTGAATGATGCGCTGACAGACGAAAGCAACCTGGAAAAAGCAGAAAAAGAAGCGGCAGAAATGCGCGACAAGTACCTGCGCCTGGTAGCAGAGTTCGACAACTTCAAAAAGAGGAACGCAAAAGAGCGCCTGGAGCTGATCCAGACTGCCAACAAAGAGGTAATCATCGCCATGCTGGACGTACTGGATGATATGGAACGGGCACAGAAGCAGCTGGATACGGCGGCTGACGTGAACGCGGTGAAAGAGGGCGTAAACCTGGTGTTCAATAAACTGAAAAGCACCATGTCTTCCAAAGGCCTGAAACCAATGGAGACCATACATAAAGAATTTGATGCCGACTTACATGAGGCAATCACCGAAACCCGCTCCTGCGGCGGATTTGCAGGGAAAAGTGATTGACGAGCTGCAAAAGGGTATTACCTTAATGACAAATTGATCCGTCATGCCAGGGTGGTAGTCGGTAAATAGAAAATATGACGATCTGACAGAAATATGCGACTGTACAGGCCGGATTGCTATTAAACTATTAGAACTAGATCACAATGCCTGCTCTCGGAGCAGGCTAACAAGTATCCAACAATGTCAGCAAAAAGAGATTATTACGAGATACTGGGGGTAGCCAAGGGCGCGTCTCAGGATGAGATCAAAGGCTTACCGGAAGGTGGCCATGCAACACCATCCGGACAGGAACCCGGGCAACAGGGAGGCGGAAGAAAAATTTAAAGAGGCTGCAGAAGCCTACGAAGTGTTGAGTGATGCGGACAAACGCGCCCAGTACGATCGGTTCGGTCACGCCGGCATGAACAACCGCGGCGGCTACGGCGGCGGCATGAACATGGATGACATATTCTCCAACTGGTGATATTTTTGGCGAAGACATATTCGGCAGCTTCTTTGGCGGCGGTGGTGGTCGCGGCGGCCAGCGTCGTGGACGCGGCACCCGCGGATCTAACCTGCGCGTGAAAATTCGTTTAACCTACGAAGAGATCGCCAAAGGCGCTAACAAAAAAATCAAGGTAAAAAAATATGTACCCTGTAATACCTGCGACGGCCTGGGTGCAAAAGATAAAAACGCGTTCCATACGTGTAACACCTGTGGCGGATCGGGCCAGGTCAGGAAAGTAACCCAAACTTTCCTCGGCCAGATGCAAACGGTTACCACCTGTCCGAACTGTAATGGCGAAGGACAAACCATCACGAACAAATGTACCTCCTGTAAGGGCGAAGGCCGCCAGTACGGTGAAGAAATGGTGTCACTAGACATCCCGGCAGGCGTACAGGAAGGCATGCAACTGAGCCTGAGTGGCAAAGGTAATGCCGGCGAACGTGGCGGCGCACCAGGCGATCTGCTCATCCTCATTGAAGAGGAACCGCATGCGGAATTGCAGCGCGATGGCCTGAACGTGGCTTTCGACCTGCATATCTCCTTCCCCGACGCCGCTTTCGGCACACAAGTGGAAGTACCAACGATTGACGGTAAAGCGAAAATCAAAATACCAGCTGGCACACAAAGCGGCAAAATCTTCCGTTTAAAAGGAAAAGGATTCCCGTCTGTAAACAGCTATGAGAAAGGCGACCAGCTGATCCATGTGAATGTTTGGACACCGCAAAACCTCAATGCCGACGAAAAGAGCATGCTCGAGAAGCTGCAAAACTCTACCAACTTCAAACCGAATCCTGAGAAATCTGAGAAAGGCTTCTTCGAAAAAGTGAGAGACATTTTCAGCTAATCAGCACCTTATCAACACGAGATAAATTACCGGAGAAAGACAGTCACAGCGTCTTTCTCCGTTTTTTTAGTTTTTTTACAGCTATGCAGCATACCGACAAATTGCCGATGTTCGAGAACCGGCTTACCAAAGTGTTCCGGCATTTGAAGAAAACCGCGCGCCGGCAGGGCATTACCTGTTACCGCGTGTACGACCGCGACCTGCCGGAATTCCTCTTCAGCATTGAGTTTTACGAGGACCATGTATTTGTGGCCGAGTATCAGCATAAGCACGGCATGGAGGAAGAGGAACATGAAGAATGGCTGGAGGCCTGCATTGAAGTAATTGCCAGGGTGCTGGAAGTGCCCGACGAAAAGATTTACCTGCGCCAGCGAAAACGTAAGGCCAACAGGCAATCGCAATATGAAAAAAGAGATACGGAAAAGTATGAATTTGAAGTACAGGAAGATGGACTCAAATTTAAGGTAAACCTTTCCGATTACCTGACAGCGGCCTGTTCCTCGACCACCGCATTGCACGGCACATGGTGCGGATGGATGCACAGGATAAAAAAGTGCTGAACCTCTTTTGTTACACCGGCTCCTTTTCGGTGTACGCCGCAGCCGGCGGAGCCTCACAGGTAACATCGGTGGACCTTTCCAAAACGTACCTGCAATGGGCGGAAGATAATATGCAGTTGAACGGTCTCCTCGACCCGGCCAGGCATCAGTTTATACATGCCGACGTGCTGCAATACCTCGACACCCTGAAGCTGAACACGTACGACCTCGTCGTGCTGGACCCACCGACGTTTTCGAACAGCAAACGCATGAAAGACTTCCGGATATACAACGCGACCATGTGGACATCCTGAACAAAGTGCTGCTGGCCACGAAGAAGGGTGGTATGATCATCTTTTCCAACAACTACCGCAAGTTTGAGCTGGATACGCCGAACATTGCTGCCAGCTCTATCCGTGATATCACGAAACAAACCATCCCCTTCGACTTTGAAGGAAAAATCATCCGCAAGTGTTATAAAATCATCAAATAGATGCTCCTTTCCGCCTTCGTCATCTTGTACCTGCTTGTTACGATCCTGATCGGCCGTTGGGCCGCCAAACGCGTACACAGCGCCGCAGACTTTGTGGTGGCAGGCAAGAACCTGCCGTTGGGCATCAGCGCCTGCGTAATATTTGCCACCTGGTTCGGCTCAGAAACCATGCTGGGCGCCACTGCGGAGTATGCGCAACACGGATTGCTCGGCGTGATGGAGGACCCGTTCGGCGCATCTTTATGTTTGGTATTAGTGGGCCTGTTTTATGCCCGCAAACTTTACCGTTTCAACATTCTCACCTTCTGCGATTTCTTTCGCATCCGTTACGGACGTAAGGCAGAACTAGTATCCGCCTTGTTGATGGTGCCCTCCTATTTCGGCTGGATCGCCGCACAGATCGTGGCCATGGGCATCGTGGTCAATAAAGTAATGGGCATTGATCAAACCGTGGCAATGATCGCGAGCGGCGGACTGGTGATGGCGTACACCTATATGGGCGGTATGTGGTCCGTATCTGTAACAGATTTTATTCAAACGATCATGATCATCGCAGGGCTGATCATTATTACGATTATCGTGGTAAACCAGGCAGGCGGTATATCAACGGTCATTGAAAAAACGCCCCCGCAGTATTTCCGCTTTTTCCCCGACCGTAACTTCAGCGACTGGCTGCGTTACCTCGCAGCGTGGATGACGATCGGGCTTGGCTCCATTCCGCAGCAAGATGTATTTCAACGGTTGATGTCGTCCAAAAGTGAAACGGTAGCGGTACGTTCATCGTTCCTCGGTGCATTGATGTATTTTACTATTGGCTCGCTACCGCTGCTGATCATACTTTGCGCGCGCATCCTGTACCCCGCCCTGTTCCACGAAGATCCGGAAGGCATTTTACCAACGATGGTGCTGCAACACGGCAATCTTTTTATACAGATACTTTTCTTTGGCGCATTATTGTCCGCCATCATGAGCACGACCAGCGGCGCAATACTCGCTCCGGCAACGGTTTTGGGCGAGAATATTATCCGTCCGTTTTTCAAAGAGCTCTCTGATAAAAAATTCCTTTTCATTATTCGCCTGTCGGTAGTAGCCGTATCTATTTTATCGCTGTTCATGGCGGTGGGGAACGGTAATATTTATGAGCTCGTGGGGGCCTCGTCCATCCTGAGCCTGGTGTCGTTGTTTGTGCCGTTAACGGCGGGACTGTACTGGAAAGCAGCCACCAATGCAGGCGCCATAGCTTCGATACTGGCGGGTACGGCGGCTTACTTTTTAGCGGAATGGTTCAATAGTGAAATACCTTCCCTGATGGTGGGATTGCTGGCAAGCACTGCGGCCATGGTGATTGGAAGCCTGGCAGAGAGGAAGTTCTTTCCACCACCAGTGGCAGAAGTTTAGTGCTTCGCTTCGGGATTCTTCAACCATTCTGTTTTTTTCCAGACGGTTTTAACGAGCTTCAGGAATTCAGCGCGATAAGCGCCTTCATCCTTTCCCAGGGAAGCTTTGCCAATGTCGAGCACCATTTTCACATCTCCATCTCCTTTATATTTTGATTTGCGGACCAACATGCCGAAGAGCGCTACGGACGAAGCAAAGCGAAAGTCGCTGGATGCCTTTGCAAAAGTGCTTCGGGGTGATGTGATGTATTGCTGCACATATTGCTCGGTGGTATCATAAGGCGTGCGGTAGCAGATTTTCACGCGGGCAAGCAGGCTGTCGGCTGCTGCGGGATGTTCTTCCGGAACAATTTCATACATCGCCACCACGCAATGCCCGGTACCAACAATGCCACCTACTACTTTAATTGAATCTTCCTCTACATCTTTTAAAGATTTATTCTCGTAACCCAGCAACCGGTAAGACTTTACCAGCGCCGGATTAAAGTTTACCATCGCGCGCACATCTTTAGCAATCGTGAACAGTGTACCGCCAAATTCCTGCGCGAATACCTTGGTGGCTTCTTCCAGGTTATCGATATATGCAAAGTTGCCGTTTCCTTTAGTGGCCAACGATTCCAGCTTCGAATCTTTAAAATTCTTCATCCCGAAGCCGAGGCAGGTAAGTAAAACGCCGCTTTCTTTTTTCTTTTCGATAAGATCTTCCATGTCGAGATCACTGGTTTGCCCCACGTTGAAATCGCCGTCCGTTGCGAGTATTACGCGGTTGTTACCACCGCGGATAAAATTATCCTCCGCTATCTGGTAAGCCATTTTGATCGCTGCCTCTCCTGCGGTCGCACCACCTGCATTGAGGTTGTCGATCGCCTTCAGCACCTTTCCTTTTTCAGACCCCGGCGTACTGGGCAGGATCACACCCGGTGTGCCGGCATAGGCCACAATGGCCACCTTATCGCTATCGCGCAAATTGTTGGTGAGTACGCGGAAGGCGGCCTGTAATAACGGCAACTTATTTTTATCCGCCATTGATCCGCTAACATCGATAAGAAATACGAGATTACTCGGCGGCAGGCTATCCACCGCTCCCTTCCGGGCACGAACAGCGATCTGCAGCAGGTTATGCTGCTTTTTCCAGGGACATTCCGCATAAGCGCTGTAGATGCCGAAGATGCTATCGCGGCCGGGACATGGATAGTTGTATGGGAAATAGTTGACCAGTTCTTCTATACGAACCGCATCGGCGGGAATCTGTTCTTTGTTGCGGACGAAGCGGCGCATGTTACTATAAGCCGCGCGGTCCACATCTATCGCAAAAGTAGAAGCCGTTTCCTTACCCGATTCTATGAATTTGTTCTCGTAGAGTTGCCCGTACGTTTCATCAAAAAATGCGGAGGTGCCCATTGCCAGGTTACCGTAATTAGGATTGGAATTGCGGGCAATGCGGGCACGGGCTTTGGCCAGGCCGATAACATCCGCCGGTTTGGCGCGCGGACTCAGCTCAACGACCATATGATCTTCGGCCTTTACTTGTTTAGTTTGATATTTTGGATGTTCGAATACGAGGATGGCGCCGGTCCTGGGTGTGGCTATACGAAAAAGGCCATAGCGATTGCTGACTGTTCTGCCGGTGTCTTTCCAAATGGTGATCACGACATCAGTTACGGGAGTTTGCTGAGCGCTGTCCTGTACAACGCCAGCCGCCCATGAAACCTGTTGTGCGGTGGCGCGCAGGCCCCCCAGCAACAGCAATAAGCTGAAAAGGAGCTTTCGCATCAGTTATAACGGTATAATGGCTTGTGGCCAATATAAAGTTAATAAAAATAATAACTTGTTAGCCGTTTATTTTTAAGTCATTGCAGACTGCCCTAAGGTTGCAGTGAGGATTGTTTAGGGTAAAAAAATGGCCCGCCGCCGCGAGCCATCTGATATTTTAATCTACTAACTGGTAAATTTCCGGCAGGTTCCGCCCCAATCCATCGTAATCCAACCCATACCCCAGCAAAAACTTATTCGGCACCGAAAATCCCAGGTAATCGATTTTCACCGGGTGTGTTTGCGCCTCGGGCTTGTGCAGCAACGACGCGATTAATAGCTGCTCCGGCTGCTGGTGCTCCAGCTGCGGTAAAAACATGCTTAATGTTTTGCCCGTATCCACAATATCTTCCAGTATCACGACGGTGCGGCCGTACAGGTCTTCATCCAGGCCAATGGAAGTAATGACGTTCCCCGTCGATTTGGTCCCTTTATACGAAACGAGCTTAATAAAAGATATCTCCGCGTCAATATTGATATACTTGAACATATCTCCCGCAAACATAAAACTACCGTTCAGAATAGCGATGAACAAAGGCCGCTTGCCCCGCAGGTCGCGGTTTATCTCGGCCGCCATCTGCATTATACGCTGCTGGATGTCCGCAGCGGTAATGTATGGTTGAAATTGTTTGTCGTGTACAGTGATGATAGACATGTTATTGGCAGATTTTTCGGTTTAGGTTACTGGCTTACTACCAGCTGCTGCCCCGCTTTAATGTTGTTGTCGGGCAGGTTATTCCAGCGTTGCAGCTGCGCCACGCTTACGTTGTATTTCTTAGAGATCGCGTACATGGTTTCCTTGCCCTGCACGGTATGGTATTTAACGCTGGCCGTTGGTGTGGCCGGGCGAGAAACGGGCATCGTAGATTGTGTTACCTGCGCGCCGTCTATCTTTTTCAGGTCTTCCACCATTTGCGGGGGCAGACTGTTTTTATCCGCAGGCTCCGCGGAGGGGCCGGGTTTCGCCGGCGCCGCACTGCCTTCCCTGGCTTTGTTGATTTCTCCCCTCACATCCCGTACAATTTTCTTCAGGGATAAGTCTTTCGGTTGCTGATCTTCTTCTTTGATGATGGCGATGCCCGTTACCTGCGGCTTTTCCTTGGCATAGCCATCCAGCAACAGTTTTTCACCCGGGGCTGGCTCCTCGCCTTCTTCCAGTTTATTGCGTTTACGCAGCCACTCGATCATGATACCTTCTGCCTGCGAGATGCTGTGCAGCGTTTCGCCCTGTGCAACGATATGGTAATCGTTCGCGCCGGTGCGGTTCTTGCGTTGCAGGAAAATGAGCATATCTTCTTCGAGCAGTACCGCGTCCTGCAGATCGTTATAGTGCACCAGGTTGCTTACGCGGATGTCTTTATCATTTGCCAATACCACCAGCGAAGTGCCTGCCGGAGCGTACATCACCTTGCGGCCGTTGATCTTAAATTCTCCCGAAGGATAATTCGTAAGCTTGGCCGCCGGTACTACTTTGTTATTGCTTTTGCCCGAAACCGGTTGGTTATCCGCAATGAAGGGTCCGTTATCAGCGGGTTTGTCGCCCATAGCGATCAGGGTGTACTGGTTCAGGTCATATCGCTCGATCACTTCTATCAACTGTTGCGGGTAAGTGCGGCTGGTGGCATAACCGGCTTGTTTTAAGCCGTAGGCCCGGGATTTATAATCTTTGGGATCGTACTCAAAAAGGAAGGCATAGCGGGGATTATTCCGCAGGAAGTCGGAGTGATCTTTCCAGGAATCAGCCGCCTGCGCATATTTGCGGAAGCATTCCTGCTTCTCGTCATCGTCGTAATTAACGGTAGCGCCGCTCCAGTTGTTCTTGCATTTAATGCCGAAGTGGTTATTAGAATTCTGTACCAGCCAGCTATTGCCCGATTGTGTTTCGATGATGCCCTGGGCCAGTTTAATGGCCGCCGGCACCCCGGAACGTTGCATTTCGGACATCGCGAGACCTTTGTAATTGCTGATATACTGCGGCGTAGCAATGGTTTGCGCCCGCGTTGCGGATGCACAAATAAGAAAACAAAGAAGCAGCAAATATTTTCTTACCTGCATGAAAATGAATTTAATGGTTCGGGTAGTAAGTAAAACGACAATCTATATATAACGAATTTAATCCTTCTTTCGTATTAAAAGGAGTCCGTCCCGTAAGGTGAGCAATAAATGCTCCGCCCTGCCGTCCGCGGTCACCTTCTCACAAAACGCGATCATGGCCTTTGCCTGCGTGCTTTGTTTGGATACTTCATCGAACACATCGCCGTGAAAAAGCACGTTATCCGCCAGCAGAAAGCCGCCGGGCCTTACTTTGTCCCATACCAGGTCATAGTAATTACCGTAATTGCCTTTATCCGCATCAATAAAAACGAGATCGAATACTTCGTCCAGCTGCGGAATGATGTCCAGGCCGCGACCGATGTGCTGGGTAATTTTATCACCCAAACCGGCTTCAACGAAGTATTTACGGCACATGGCCTCCAGTTCTTCGTTGATGTCTATCGTGTGCAGGTGACCATCCGGCGCCATGCCGAGGGCCAGACAAATGGCGGAGTAACCAGTGTAGGTACCAAGTTCCGAGGATGCGGCGGGGACGCAGCATCTGGCTTACCATGGTTAAAAAGCGGCCCTGGAGGTGCCCGCTCAACATATGCGGCTGCTCAACTTTCAAATGAGTTTCCCGATGAAGACGGTATAATAAATGGTCTTCTTTCGTCGTATACTTCTCCGCAAACTCCTGTACCTGTGTAGGTATCACCTCCATGCAAACTAATTTTTGCAAACGTACTCCAAAAAGCGCAAAGCGAAAACCCTAAAAGTTAGGCCGCAGCTTGCTCGTGGTGTAAAATACGCGGAAGTATTCCACCACTTCCTCCGGTGTATCCAGCACTTTCAGCAGGTTCAGATCTTCCGGGTGAATGTTGCTTTCTTTCTTCATCATTACCGTATCGATCCAGTCCAGCAGGCCGCTCCAGTATTCCTTGCCGACAAGCACCATCGGTGTCTCCGTCATTTTTTTCGTCTGGATCAGGGTAGCTACTTCAAAAAATTCATCCATGGTGCCAAAGCCGCCGGGCATCATCACAAAGCCTTGCGAGTACTTGGCAAACATCACTTTTCTAACAAAAAAATAATCAAAGTTGATGCTCTTGTCCTTGTCGATATAACCATTCGGATTCTGCTCGTGCGGCAGGGTAATGTTCAGCCCTACCGATTTGCCGTTTGCGCGCTGTGCGCCACGATTAGCGGCCTCCATAATACCGGGACCACCACCGGAAATAATACCAAATCCTTCTTGGGCCAGGCTTTCCGCGATCTGCAGTGCAGCGTCGTAATAGCGGTTACCTTCCTTGGTACGGGCTGATCCGAAAATCGAAATACAGGGACCAATCTTCGCCAGGGCTTCGAAGCCTTCCACGAACTCGGCCATGATTTTAAATATCTGCCAGCTGGAGTGAGCGCGGGTTTCCGCCCAGTCGCGCGCTTTTAAATTCATAATACTTTCGTTCATCTCCTATCTATTTTAGCGGCTGCTTTTTCGATATCAGCCATAATCCAATATAAGTAAACAAACCGTTCAAAATCAGCAGTTCATTACCAAATTTATAGCCTCCAAGCCAATTTTGAGCATTTTTGCTCAGTATAAAGCACAATGCGGGGGCAATCAAGCACACGAGTACCGAGCCTTTATCCCATATTTTTTGTTGATGCAGGATGCCAAAAGCGAATAATCCCAGCATAGGGCCATAGGTAATAGCGGCCAGAAATAACACCGTATCGATCAACGCGCTGTTATTAAACACCGGAACAGCAGGATGGTCAACAACAACGCAACTGCCATACCAATGTGGATTCGGTTTTTCAGGCGCGACTGTCCCGTACTCATTTCTGCTGTATCCCGGCCTAATATATCAATATAAAAAGAGGTGGTGAGCGTCGTAAGCACCCCGTCAGCACTGGAAAAAGCCGCAGCAGTCAAACCTACGATAAATGCGATGGCCGCCAGTCCGCCGATGTCATCGAGGGCAATAGAAGGAAAGAGGCTGTCCGTCAGCACCCGCCCCGTGGCGGCATCCGTTGGCAAAGTCATTCCTTTCATGTTGATGTAGGCGTAAAACAAGCCGCCCAGCAGTACGAAGGCCGCATTCACCACCGCCTGAATCATGCTGAAGCTGTAAATATTCAATTTTGCTTCGCTTAACGTGCGGCAGCTCAGGTTCTTCTGCATCATGTTCTGGTCCAGGCCAGTCATGGCAACAGCAATCATCATCCCCCAAAGAACTCTTTGGGAAAGAAGTTCGGCGCTTTCCAGTCGCTCCAGAAAAACACTTTGGAATAGGCCGACTCCGACAGTCGCTGCGGCAGTTCCGCCAGCCCCCAGCCAAGTTCCCGGGCCACCATTATAGTAATGATCAGCACAGATGATAAGAGGAACAGGGATTGCAGCGCGTCCGTCCATACCAGCGTTTTAATCCCGCCGCGATACGTATACACGAGCATCAGCGCCACCATGGCGGTTATTGACAACGTAAACGGAATACCGTAATGACTGAACACAAATCGCTGCAGCACACCCGCTACCACGAACAAGCGAGCTGCCGAGCCGGTCAGCCGCGACAGGATAAAGAACAACGCCCCCGTTTTTGCGTGGCAGCGCCGAAGCGCTCGTCGAGGTACGCGTAAATGGAGGTGAGACCGCGTTTGTAAAACAGCGGCACCAACACGGCGGCTATAATAAAGTAACCGACAATATAGCCAAGAATCGTTTGCAGGTAGCCAAACTGCGCCAGGCCTACTTTGCCGGGCACGGAAATAAAGGACACGCCGGACAGGGTATCGCTGATAAGGCCAAACGCCACCAGGTACCATACCGAATTGCGGTTGCCTGTAAATAAGACTGCGTATCATATTTGCGCGTGGTAAAATAGGACACGAGCAGCAGCACGCAAAAGTAAGCGGCAATACATGCCAGAAACACAACTGGAGCCATAAGTGGCGGCTAAATTAGGCAATTAGGGGATACAAAAACGGGGCAGTTGGATAACAGCCCCGGTTACGTGAAACACAATATGGGATTACGATCCCAAAATCTTAATATCTTGATTTCAATTCATGTAAAATGGAAAAGATGCCTGAACCGGCCGGGAACTGCGCAGGGCAGCGCAATGGCTGCCCGATATGTTCACGAAAGGGAGGTAGTCACCGTTTCTTCTAAACTATAGATCGAAGTTTCACAAAGTTGGAAATAATTATTTTATAAACCAATGTTTACACCCGCTGAGAATACGGGACGGTTGTAGTACAGTGAACGTTCATCCTGCAGCACATCGTATTGTATCATGATGTTAAATGCGGAATTGCCACCTATTGGTTGCGCATAACCAGCGCCCAGCAACAGGCTCGGCACACCATAACGATCAGTATACACCTGCTTCGGATCATTGCGGTAGTCCGTGGTTTTTACTTTGATGCTGTTATATTCAGGCTGTACTTGTATAAATATCATTTCCAGGGGATATACACGGCCGAACACGCCGCCACCCAGCATGGTATACTGGTCACGAAGATAGGTTTCACCGTCGTAATCGCGCCAGCGCTGCGAACCGTATTGAAAATTCACATTTAGGCCGGCAGCGAACAGCCGCGAAAAGCGGTATCCCACCATCGGCGATACGTTAACATTGGTATAATCGCCAAAGCTGAGGCCCAGTCCACCACCCACAAACAATTTGCTGCGGTCGAACCCGGTTTTCTCCTTTTGTTCCGGCTTAGGCGGCTCGGTGAAAATTCTGCGCTGATAGGGAGTATCCTGCGCCATAGCGGTTTCCACGCCAGCCAGGAACAGCAGTGCCACAAATACACGCTTCATAAAATAGTGATTTGACATCGAATTTATCTGTTTTTGCTGAATTATGCCGCATTCCGGGCCAGGGGGCCGGGAAGGGGTACCAGGTAATAACGACCGGTTTAAAAGGTTGGGCAAAGTGTGGTACGTTTCGCACTGCTGAAACTCCGGTTGGGATATAAACCGGTGTATACCAGTCCCAGCTCATACGCACCGCGGCGGTTATTATACATCGCGAGTGATGAAGCTGTTACGTCGTAGCTGAAGTTAAGCCGTACATTGCTCATCTGGTAACCCACCAGGAAGGCAAAGGCATCGTTCCAGCGGTAATAGGCGCCACCCAGCAGCTGTTTGTCGCCATCGCCGGACAGGTTATACTGCACATAGCCGCCAAACATCAGCTCCGATGTTTTTGCCTGCACCGAATAATAGGCGCCGGGATTGGCGATGATATTGTCCGTCAGTTTCAGGCTCGCATTCAGGAAACCGATGTAACGCCGGTCAATCTGGTTATTGTTATCGTAGAAAGTTTCTTTCGGTTTATTTACGTGATGTACAGAGAAGCCGCCGTTGATGTACACCAGTTCACTTGGAAAATAGGCGTAGTTCATGCCCACCTGCATATCAAAATAGGTGATGCCGCTTTGTGTGATCGGCTCGCCGTTTTGCAGCTGTGAATCAAAAAAGTAGCCATTCCATTGATTATCAAAAGTAAGTTTGGTAATGTCGATGCGTTTGTTAGCCATGCCTACGTTAAATCCGGCAGAAAGCAGGCTGCTCTCCCCATCAGCTGGTGATAGGCCACAGAACCGTAAGCTTTGGTGGAAGTGAGGTCGCCGGCACCCGCCACATCGCGGAGAAACATGCCCCCAACGCCCACCCAGCCATAAGTCAGCTGTTCGCGGAACAACTGGAAGTCGCCAAAGGCCGACATCGTTTTATACGGTACCGGGATGGACGACCACTGGTTGCGGTAATTCACGCCGAGACGGTAGTTGCCATCGGGTATAAACCCGGTATTGGCAGGGTTTGTGGTCAGGGGCGAGTTGAAGAACTGCGAAAAATGCAGGTCCCGGGCAACGCTCGTCCCCACTGTGGTTACGCACAATACCATGATGCCAATATATGTTGCAAACTGCTTCATCTTCCTTTCAACTTAAATCGTCTATAACTAAATCTGTTACCGCAAAAGCGTCACACTGCCCGTTCGCGATCCTTTCTGTCCATCGCTGAACTCGAGCACCACGGTAAATGCATATGCGTCCATCGGCTGTATTTGTCCTTTGAAACGGCCGTCCCAGCCTACTTTTGGGTTGTTTGTTTCAAACATCAGCTGGCCCCAGCGGTTAAATACTTTCAGGTTGAATTTCGAAATACCAAAACCTCTTACCATAAACACGTCGTTCTGTCCATCTCCGTTCGGTGAAAATGCCGAAGGCACGTCGAACAGCGGGATCACGATCGCGTCTACGGTCTGACAAATGGTATCCGCACACAAAAAGTCATTCTCCGCTACTAAACAAACATCATAAGTACCCGTCTTGTTGTACTGATGCACCGGGTTAGCCAGTGTCGATGTGTCGCCATCGCCGAATGTCCACCAGTAAATGCTCGCACCGGTAGAAGTATTCGTAAACGTCGTTGGCGTGTTTTCCTGCGGTTTCAGCGGCGCGTAATCAAACCCTGCCACCGGAATAGCATGTACGGTAATGTTAAACGTGGTGCTGTCCACAAGGTTACAGGTGTTCGGATCATACGCCCTCAGTTTTACCGGGTAGGTACCGGGAGCAGTATAGGTATGTTCCGGGTAAACATCGGTCGCTATCGGACTTCCATCCCCAAAATCCCACTCAAAAGTCACGCCACCGGATGAGGTGTTGTTGAAAACCGCGGTGTACGGCACGCAACCGTCGGCCGGTGTTTCAAAACGGGCGACTACATTCGCCGCCACACGCAGCTGCTGGGTCACCTTTTCCGGCGCGTTACAATAGTTGGTGTCTACCAGCGTCAGCGTTACATTGTATACGCCTTCGGCGGCATATTGATGGAACTGCGTGGCAGCATCGGCTGTTACCGTAGGCGTGTTATCGCCAAAATCCCATACAAAGGATTGATTGGTGAAAGGTTTGCCGGCCGGTGGTGTCGAATTATTGTCGAAACGGTATTGCAAGCTGGTACAAGGCGGAATGATCCTGGTCGCCGTAAAGCCAACATTGGCCTCGTCGGCACGGATACGGATCGGCAGGTAAGCGGTGTCGTACACATTACAGCTCGCCGGATCGTACTTGATCAACCTTACCCTGTAGTCGCCTACCAACGGGTAAGTGTGGCTTACCGTACCGGTAGTGGTGGTCACCGATGGCGAGTTATCGCCAAAGTTCCATTCCCAGCTCTGCGCCGACAGGTTAGTGGTATCGATAAAGGTGATATCTGCGGGTACGCAGTAGTTATTTTTCTTTCCTGTGTTTTGAAACCCGCTTTTACACCGTCCAGGTTAAACGCTATTTTAAGCGCTGCCAGGTTACAGTTCGGCGGCAGACCGCTGGCATAAGCGCCGGCAGTCGTCGGGAAGCGGGGACGGTTACCATTACCGCAGGAGGAACAGATAGACTGATAAATTACGCCGTTGCGGTCAAAGCGGCTGGTACCGCCGTCCACGTGCTCCAGCAGCTGGTTGCCGCCAAAGAAGGTGCCGTACAGTTGTCCCACGCAATCGCGCTCCATGACGAAGAAGTAAAAGTCGCTGCCATCCGTAGTGGATTTACGTGCATCCGGCGTTACAGGCAGGCCGTAGGTACCGGAGTTCGGATACTTGGCCAGGCTGTTCAGTTCACCTCCCCAGCCGGAAACGTATACGTTCTGGCAGCGGTCTACCAGGAAAGCGGTGGGCGATATACTTGGGTAAGACGCCTGTTTGCCAAAGGTGGTCGAATATACTACGGTTGCAAGGTCGGCCTGCAACTTCATGATAAACTGTTTGGAATTGTCGTTGTAAAAAGTGGTAGTGCCCGTTGGTTGCTTCACCGGCCAGGTGCCTTCCGTGGTGCCCATCACGTAAACGTTGCCGCCTACGTCGGTTTGCACACCATATACTTCGTCGGCCTGACTGTTGTCGGAGCCGATGAAAGTGCTGTGCAGCAAGGTAGTACCATCGTTCGTAATATGTGCGATGTATCCGTCGCAGATGCCGCCGCGATACGTATTATACACGCCGCTGCCTGCCATCGGAAAGTTATTGCTGGCGGTAGCGCCGGAAACGTAAATAGAATTATCAATGTTCAATGCGAGCACGTAGGCTGCATCTTCCTTACTTCCTCCTAAAAAGCTGCCCCAGAGCAGGGCGTTACAGGCCGGATTGATTTTCAATACTACTGCATCCTGTAAACCACCACCATAAGTGCCCTGGAAAACACCGGCTGTAACCGGGAAGGCAGACGACTGTGTGGAGCCGGCCACATAAATGTTATCTGCAGCATCTACGATCACCTCGCTGCGGGCATCATCGCCGTAGTTACGCAGCAAGCTGTAGGCGCCGCCGGATTTAGAGGGGCGCATGTTTACACCATCGTTACCTGAACCACCGATTTTAATGGACCCGATCAGGGCAGATCCGGTGGCGTTCAATTTGGTGATCACCATATCATAACCGCCGCCCGAGCCGATCAGTGTGGGGGCAGGATAATTGGAGGAATTAGTGCGGCCCGAAATCACCAGGTTCCCCTGCGAGTCTACCACCAGTGAGTGCGGTTGCTCTTCGCCGCTGCCACCCAGGTAAGTGGAATAAATAACCCCGGTACCTACCGGGTTAAATTTCGTGATCGCAATATCATAATCACCGCCTCCCATCGCATTTTGCAACGCGCCGGTAGTAACGGGGTAACCTGCACCAAACACGATACCGCCAGCGTAAAAGTTGCCTGCGGGATCATAAGTAGCGGTATAACCCCAGTTATCTGCCTTTGAACCGGTAAGCGTGGAGAACACCACGTTCGGGTCTATCACCAGCGGATAAGCATTATCGTACCTGCCTGAAATTTTATAAGTTACATTATTGCCTTTCAGCTGGTAACTCACTTTTACGGTTACACGCTGGTTGTCAACATACTGATAAGCAAACGGCATCAGCTCCATTGCTTCGCCCACACTGGTCTGTATGACCAGTTGTTCTTTGATGCTCATCTTCTCTGCACCGGTGTATTGCAGTGCAATCTTTGAAGGATCCGCGCCGGGGTGTACGATCAGATCGTATTTCATCTGACCGCCATCGGAATACACGTGCAAATCAACGTTAGGATATAAGTCTTTGTAAGTAATGGATTGGTAACTTAAAACACCGCTTGCCCACATCTTCGGATCATTGCCGATGAAGTAGTTGCTTACGCCGCCGGTTTGTTTGTCCGGCACAAGTTGCGGATTAGGATTAGCATTGAGGAAGGTTACTTCGTAAGCGTGCCCTCTCACCTGGCTCATGGTCAAAGGACCAGTGCTGCCGGTGCCGGCCTGGCGGGCGGTGGTGGTATTTTTCCGCTGGCTGCTTTGCCGGAGGGGTCCCATACATAACCAGGTTCTTTGGGCTTATGTCCATGATTCAGTTCGGGCACGCGTTCCATATCTTCCTTGCTTAGCATGAGGTAAGTAAACCCGTTCTTTTTAAGGAAGATACTGGTGCCGCCAAGGTCGGTTTTGTAAAGGAAATCACCTTTCCATTGTCCCTTATTTTCAACAAACTCAAGCGGCGTAAAGTCGCTACCGGCACTCTGCGCTACCGCAGATTGTACCAGCATTGCTAACATAACGCTAAACAGACCGATAGGGAAAATTGCTTTCAAGCGGCTAGATTTAAAATTAGACTATCTCACTACAACTAATATACTATTTTTTTAACGCACGGGTTTGTCCAATGTTACCGTTCCCGCTAAAAAACCTTTACTGATGCTAACTTTGATTAAATGATTACATGGCCCTGTACACCAACATGGTTACACCATTAACGTAAAAACCTTAAGATATTTTACTCCACTGGGATTTTGTTTTTTGACTCGTCAGGAAGTCAGAAAGTCCTTTATTTTCAGGGGCTAACAGGTCCGGGTCTTCTTCCAGCAATTTTTCGGCACACTCCCGGGCGGCTGCTAACATAGCTTTATCCTGCACAATGTCTGCCAAACGCAAATCCAGGATGCCGCTTTGCCGCGTTCCTTCGAGGTCGCCGGGGCCTCTTAATTCCATATCTTTTTCAGATATAATAAAACCGTTATTGGTTTGTACCATTACCTTAATGCGTTCGCGCGAATCGTTGCCGACTTTGTTGCCTGTCATCAGGATACAGTACGACTGGTCGGCTCCCCTGCCTACGCGGCCACGCAGCTGGTGCAGCTGGGACAGGCCGAAACGCTCGGTACTTTCGATTACCATCACGGACGCATTGGGCACGTTCACGCCCACCTCTATCACCGTGGTGGCCACCATGATCTGGCTTTCGCCGGCGACGAAGCGCTGCATATTATTTTCGCGCATTTCCACCGGCTGGCGGCCATGCACCATACTGATGTAATATTTGGGTTCGGGGAAAAAGGCTTTCACTTCCTCATATCCTTTCATCAGGTTTTCATAGTCCATTTTTTCGGACTCGTCGATCAGCGGGTATACCAGGTAAGCCTGCCGGCCTTTTTTATTTCCTCCCGGATGAAATCCATCACCTGCGGGCGTTGAAACTCTGTTTTATGTACGGTGGTAATGGGTTTACGGCCGGGCGGCATTTCATCGATCACCGATACATCAAGGTCGCCATACACGGTCATGGCCAGCGTGCGCGGGATGGGGGTGGCGGTCATCACCAGTACGTGCGGCGGTGTGGTGTTTTTTTCCCAAAGGCGGGCGCGCTGAGCCACCCCAAAACGGTGCTGCTCATCTACAATTGACATCCCGAGGTTCTTAAACACCACTTCTTTTTCCAGGAGGGCGTGCGTACCGACCAGAATGTGCAAACTGCCATCTGCCGCCGCTTCCAATATTTGCTTACGCGCCTTGCCTTTGATGTTGCCGGTAAGCAGTGCAATATTTATCGGCATCTTCTCCAACTGCGCGGCCAGCCCCTTAAAGTGCTGTTGCGCAAGGATTTCTGTAGGCGCCATAAGACATGCCTGCACCCCGTTATCGTTGGCGAGCAGCATAGTGAGCAGGGCCACCATCGTTTTGCCGCTGCCCACATCGCCCTGGAGCAGGCGGTTCATTTGTTTGCCAGTACCCGTATCTGGCGAATTTCCTTTAATACCCGCTTTTGCGCGCCGGTTAAAGGAAAGGGTAAATGATTGTTATAGAAGTCGTTGAACAGGTCGCCCACCTTGTTAAATACAAAGCCGTGTGACTGCGACTGGCGACGCATTTTGAGGCGGCAGATTTTCATTTGCACGAGAAAGAGTTCCTCGAATTTTAACCGGCGCTGCGCCTGTTTCGCCTCTTCCTCACTGGCGGGCATGTGTATCTTAAAATATGCCATAGACCTGGGCATCAGCCGGTATTGCTGCAGGATGGGAGCTGGTATATTTTCCGGAATTTCGCCGAGGTTCAATTGCTCCAGCAACGCCTGCGACAGTTTTCCGATAGCCTTTGCCGTTAGTCCGCGGGATTTTAGTTTTTCGGTAGTGGAATACACCGGCTCCGGTGGCGCTTGCCATCTGCAATGTTTTCGGTGAGCAGGTCCATTTCGGGATGGCTCATTTGCAGGTTGCCATTAAACACGGCGATTTTTCCAAACACGAGGTATTGTACACCTTCGCGCAGTGATTTCTGCATCCATTGCCAGCCCTGGAACCATACCAGGTCGAGCGTACCGGTGTCGTCCTGGAGGCGGGCCACCAGGCGTTTGGCGCGCTTGTCGCCCATCACCTCCATATGTACGATACGCCCCTTCACCTGCACATAATCGAGCTGCATGTGCAGGCTCGTAATTTTCGTGACGCGGGTGCGGTCGACATACCGGAAAGGGAAATACTCGAGCAGGTCGCGAAAGGTGAAGATGCCGACTTCTTTGCGCAGCAGCTCTCCTTTCTGCGGGCCTACGCCCTTCAGGTATTCTATCGGGTTGTTTAATATGGAGGAGATGTAAGTAATGTCCCTTTCCGGTTTTAATTAAGGATGCAAAATACGGCATTGAGGGAAAAGAAGAAAATACCGCCAGTGGAACCGGGCGAATGTTACCCGTTCATTGGACTCCCATTGGACTCCCATTGGAGTGTGATTGAACTCCTATTGGACTCCCATTGGACTCCCATTGGACTCCTATTGGACTCTCCCTCTACAACGTTGTTTTTCATGCCTATACTATATTCACCTTCTTCTCCACCTCTCCACCATGCTTTCACCATGCTTTCACCATGCTTCACCTATGCTTTGAGGCTTTTTGTTAAAATGCTATCAGTGCCCGAAATTACCTCCATCCCGGTACATTTTTCCTCCATCCAGGTCAATTTTCCGGGCATTGGCCGGTTTATCTTTGCAGGGTTGATAGTAGTAAAGCCGTTGAAGGGAGTGACAACGGCGGCTGGGGAAAGCGGAAAAAGCTGATAACAAAAAAGGCCGCTCCCTGCGGAACGGCCTTCGATATCATGAGCTGAAATTATTCAGCGCTTGCTTCTACTTTACCTTCTACGAAGCTCTTCATCCATTCTGTTGTAACGGATTTCGGACGTTCGATAGAAAGGCCGAGCGCGCGGTCCCAACACAGGGAAGCCAGTACGCCGAGCGCGCGGGACACGCCAAACAATACGGTGTAGAACTCATACTCCACCATTCCGTAGTGTACCAGCAGCGCGCCGGAGTGAGCATCTACGTTAGGCCATGGGTTTTTAGCTTTACCCAACTCGGTGAGTACGCCAGGTACCACATCGTATACCATCCATACGATTTTCACGAGCTCGTCTTCCGGCAGGTGAGTTTTCGCAAACTCCATCTGCGCGGTGAAACGCGGATCGGTTTTGCGGAGTACCGCGTGACCGTAACCCGGAACAACTTTACCATCGGCCAGGGTTTTACGCACATACTTTTCGATCTGGTCTTTAGTGGGAGTACCACCGCCCAGTTCTTCCTGCATGGCAAGGATCCAGCGGATCACTTCCTGGTTGGCGAGGCCGTGCAGGGGACCTGCAAGACCGTTCATACCAGCGGCGAAGGACAGGTAAGCGTCGCTCAGCGCGGAACCCACCAGGTGCGTCGTGTGTGCACTCACGTTACCACCTTCGTGGTCGGCGTGAATGGTCATGTACAAACGCATCAGTTCTTTGAAACCTTCATTGTCGTAGCCCAACATGTGCGCAAAGTTTGCGCCCCAGTCGAGCAGACCGTCCGGCTGAATATGCTGGCCGCCTTTGTATTTGCGGCGATAAATATAAGCAGCTACGCGGGGAAGGCGGGCGATGAGGTTCATTGCGTCTTCGTACATGTAGCTCCAGTAATCTTTTTTGTTGATCCCTTCTGAGTAAGCTTTCGCGAACAACGATTCTGTCTGCAGCGCCGGGATGCCCACGTTAAACATGGTCATCGGATGGGTAGTGATGGGGAGGGCTTCAATTGCGTCAAAAACGTGGTTTGGAACGTGGGATCTGCGTGCCCATACGCTGGAAAGATGCTGTACGTCTGCTTCTGTGGGCAATTCGCCCATCAGCATGAGATAAAATAAACCTTCTGGGAGGGGTTCGGCGCCGCCTGTCGCTTTGGGCAGGGTTTCGCGCAGTTCCGGAATAGAATAGCCCCTGAACCGGATGCCTTCATTAGCGTCCAGGAGGGATGTTTCAGTCACCAACCCTGTAATTCCGCGCATTCCCTGGTATGCCTGTGCAATCGTCACATCGCCAATCACCTTGCTGCCGTGGTTTTTCAGCAGGTCTTTCACCTCTGCGCTCAGCTCATCCGCCTTTACCTTGAATTTTTCTTTTATGTAACTCATTTTGACGCAATTATTTAAGACAAAAACTAATTCGATCAATGTACAAAAGTAACGATTAATGACAAAATTAAAGATGAAATTGAGGTTAAAATTTGGAAAGAAAGTGACAATGGCGGTATGATTGATCTACAACGATTTACTAAATTGCCCGGGGCGGCGCAGTTGTTACATACATAATATAATTTATATCTTTACCCGGACTATACCTGAATATATGCAACGTTCCTTCGGCAAACGCTTCCTGATCTATTTCATGGCCCTGTTTGCACCCGGCCTCTTACTTGGGCTTTTAATGGCCCTTACAACAAACAGCGACGGCGCTATCCCGGGACTCATTATCCCGCTCGTAGGCATTTTGTCGTTTTGCAGCATCCCGATGGGGTACTGCTCGCCCCCTACGCGCTGCTTTTCGCCATCATTTCCTTCAAAATGAAAATGTATCAACGCATCGATTGGAGCCTGGGATATTTTTTGCCGTTTATATTCGTGGCCGTTATGTTTTTTATCATATCGCTTGGCAGTGACGCGCTGGACTTTCTCATCTCCGCCATGTTTATCGACGCCCTCCTCATTATCCCTTACCCACTGCTGCTAAAACGACATTATTACAGGAGGATGGCAGAGAGAGAGGCAGCGGAGGTGAACAGTATTGCCGCAACACTATAATATTTTTAATATGCAGAGAAGCTTTTATGAACGCTGGAAAATCTACTTCTGCGCCGGACAGATTCCCTTCATGATCTCAATGATCGGCGCCTGGATCATCCTAACAGCCATGAACAGGCTGTTCATGAGCGCCAACCAATTATTTGTCAGCGTGCTATCCGGGGTTGTCTTTTTGCACTCATCGCACTGGTACTGGCTTCGATCTCCTTTTCAGCGAAAATAAAAGACAGTACTATGGTGGCCGTCATAGGCGGCTTATGGCTCCTGCTCCCCGTCCTGATGGCCTTTGTAAGCACCATTGAGGCGAAGCTGTACGCGGCCATCGGTACATTCGTGGTATTTTGCATCCCCAGCAGTATTTATTGTCTGATCCGTTGGATAAAGCTTCGGAAAGAAGAACGTGAGCCGGATGTGGATGAATTATTGGAAAGTATAAATGCAGACAATGAACACTCCTGATCGCATGCCGTTTATCCGGCGATTATCTTTTTTACATTGCATGTTGCGGCGGCAGCATTTTTCTTCTTTGTTACGGAATTACTGCATGCGTCCGAGTATCTGCAGGCAGGTCTTTTCAGGAAAGGCCTCTGGCTGCTGCTCTGGACGAGGCCGCAACCATCGGCATGGTATCCGCCGGCTACGTTTTGCTGCTTACGCTGATCTCGTTTCGCATGACGAAGCAACAGCGCTCCGGCTGGCTACTTGCCGTAGTGATACCGCCACTTATGTTTATATTCCTTGCCTCCGCGTATATGGTTTATGAAAGTGATGGTGTTTTTGACAGTTCGTGGTGGGCTCCGCTTATCTGTAGTAGCCTGATCGTGCTTTATTTCTTTTATATGCGCAACTTCTATGAGCGAAATAAGGCTTCGTTAACGGAAGAAATTTTTAGTATTAATACGACTCATGAGTAAGCAAATCCCCCTCACCCACCGCTTTCTTTTCTTCGCCAAACATAGCCTGATCCATAAGGCTATCACCATCGTTTTTTATAGGATATTGTTTATGGTGATGTATCCCGACAGTGACTTTTCGCGAAGCAGGCCTTACTACCTGGGTATGTTAATAAACACCGGGCTGCTGTTAGTGTACGCTGGTTTATTTGCGCTGATTTCCTGGCGGATGACCTTATATAATCGATCAAGGTGGTTATTGTATTTCTTCGTATACAACCTTCTGCTATCCCTGTTCATGGCAGTACAAAACCTCTTTGGGGTGAATGATCTGGCCGTAGCGAGCCACGCGGGAAATTTTATGCTGACCATAACTTACTTGTTAGTCGTACACTCCTTACACAAAAAGCAGCTGCAAAATATCGCCTCCGAAGACGACGACCTAATCAACAGCATCAACATAAAAACAGATTCATGAACATTCTTTGGAAAAATAAAAAAGGAGTGAGTCACCTCACTCCTTTTCTGTTATCATTTAGGCGCCCGCCGGTACAGGTACAACGCCAGCCCGCCAAACACGAAATTTGGTATCCATACCGCCAGCAACGGGTTCAAATTAGCTTTTGTAGAAAATACGGTAGAGAACTGCAGGAACAGGATGTAACTCGCACTGATCACGATCCCCACGGCCATGTGCAAACCACTGCCGCCACGTACTTTGCGGCTGCTCATGATCACGCCGATAAGGCTTAACACCACCACCGCCACGCCGGCAGACAGGCGACGATACTTTTCCACGTAATAAACATTCAGTCCTTCCGCACCGCGCAGCTCCTCCCGCTTAATATAGGCGTTCAGCTCAGAAGTGGTCATCGCCTCCTGCATGTTTTTTTCCTCCACCATTTCGGTAGGTGACAAAGGAATTTTCAGCATCGTGTCCTGCAACCGGGTTAGTTTTTCGTTGAGCCCGTTGATGGTACGCTCGGAGGCATAGCTCAGTTTCCGGGACTTTTTAGTGGAGTCCCAGGCCACGCTTTCGGCCTTCAGCTTGTAATACACCTGGTTGTTACGAACACGCTGCAGGGTAAAGTTGGAGCCGGTTTTAAAGTTCGGGTCGTAATACCGGAACGTTACATAGGTAACCGTATCGATACGCAAGGTTTTATCGTTAATGCCGTTCAGGTCTTTCTGGCGGCCTACATATTTATTCTCGAAGGTGGTGCGGATGCGGTTCGCCCTTGGAATTACCCACAGGTTAGCCACGTAGAGGATAGTGCCGAACAGGATAGCACCTACCCAATAAGGTCGCATAAAACGCTTAAAACTCACTCCCGAAGCCAGTATCGCGATAATCTCGGATTTGTAAGCCAGCTTGGAAGTAAAAAGATAACAGAAATGAAGATGAACAGCGGGAACAGCAAGGCAGCAATATGCGGCACAAACCCGATATAATACTCCGTCACCACCTGCCAGAAAGACAAGTTGTGCTTCATGAAATCATCCACCTTTTCTGTAATGTCGATCACCACCGAAATAACCAGCAGGATACCCAAAGAGTAAACGAATGTGCCGATGAACTTGCGGAGTATATACCAATCTAGTTTTTTCATTGCGCTGTTGTTGCCCTAAAATTATAGTTTTTTACCACATTTCATCAGCGCCTTACCTGCAATTGCTGCACCATTTTTGTTTTCCAGGCTGCAAAGGTACCCGCCAGGATCTGCTTGCGGGCCTCCGTTACCAGTTCCGGTAAAATGCCGGGTTATGGATGCTCGCCAGCGTCAGCGCCAGAACTCTCCGGCAACGAACAAATGGCGCAGGTAAGCCTTGGTGTACTCGCGGCTGGCGGAGCAGTTACTGTTGGCATCAATAGGGCTGAAGTCATCGGCCCATTTTTTATTTTTTATGTTGATGACTCCTTCCCAGGTGAACAACATACCGTTGCGGCCATTGCGGGTAGGCATTACGCAGTCGAACATATCCACGCCCAGCGCAATATTCTGCAAAATATTCCGGGGCGTACCCACCCCCATCAGGTAACGGGGGTTTTTCTACCGGCAGCTTTTCGCATACCAGTCCGCACATATCGTACATTTCCTGCTCGGGTTCACCCACGCTCAGGCCACCGATGGCATTACCCGCACAGTCGCGCGAAGCAATGAACTCCGCCGAGGCTACGCGCAGGTCTTTATAGGTACTACCCTGTACAATTGGAAACAGGGTCTGCTCATATCCGTATTTAGGCTCGGTTTCGCCGAAGTGTTTAATACAACGGTCCAGCCAGCGGTGGGTCAGCTCCATCGATTTGCGGGCGTAGCGGTATTCGGACGGATAAGGCGGGCATTCGTCAAAAGCCATGATAATATCCGCGCCGATAATGCGCTGGGTGTCCATCACGTTTTCCGGCGTAAATAAATGCCGGAACCGTCGATGTGCGATTGGAACAGCACACCTTCCTCCTTAATTTTACGGTTGGCCGCCAGGAAAAACACCTGGTATCCGCCACTGTCGGTCAGGATCGGCCGCTCCCAGCCATTGAACTTATGCAACCGCCGGCGGCTTCCAGCACCTGCAGTCCCGGGCGCAGGTACAGGTGATAGGTATTACCCAGGATGATCTGGGCCTGTACATCGCTGCGCAATTGCTCCTGGGTAACAGCTTTCACGCTGCCCACGGTGCCTACAGGCATAAAAATAGGCGTTTCTATCACCCCATGTGCGGTGGTAATTTTGCCGGCCCGGGCACCCGAACCACTATCGGTCGAAATAAGTTCAAAATCCATACAGGCTGCAAAGCTATTGGAAAAAGGAAGAAGGGAAAAACCTCTTTTTTTTCCACAGTAATACATAGACAATTAAAAACATATATTTTTGCTCCTGCTATGTCTGATAACATCGGGATTATTATCTTCTATATCTTCGCCGCCGCTGCTGGCGTTCAAACCCTCTATTACCTCATTTTCTTCTCGAGGGTAGCCTTCTATAAACGCAAATTTGACGAGGACCATACACCCGCACAGGACATGTCCGTGATCATCTGCGCCAAAAACGAGGAAAACAACCTGCAGCGGAACCTCCCTACGGTGTTGCAGCAAAAGTATCATCAGCACAAAAATCCTTCGTACGAGGTGATCGTGGTAAACGACAACTCTGAAGACGATTCCAAATATTACCTGCGCTCCATCGAGCCCGGTTATCCACATTACCGCAACATTGAGCTGAAACAGTCGGCCCAGTTTATTCCCGGTAAAAAGTTCCCGCTAAGCATGGGCATCAATGGCGCAAAGAACGGCACGGTGTTATTGACGGATGCCGATTGCCGGCCCGGCAGCGTACACTGGCTGTCGATCATGAGCCAGGGTTTTACCAACGGCACCGAAATCGTGCTGGGCTACGGCCCTTACTATAAGAAGCCCGGCTTCCTGAACAAACTGATCCGCTACGAAACTTACTTTGCCGCTTTGCAATATCTGTCCTTTGCCATGGCAGGCATCCCTTACATGGGCGTGGGCCGCAACCTGGCTTACAAACGGGAACTGTTTTTCCGCACAAAGGGTTTACTTCTCACCAGCATATTGCTTCGGGCGACGATGACCTGTTCGTGAACAAGGCCGCCACCCGCCACAATACCAGCGTAGTGATCAACAAGCAGGCGTTTGCCTACAGCGAGCCGAAAGACACCTGGAAAAGCTGGTTCCGGCAGAAGACCCGGCACATGAGCACCGGCAAGATGTACCGCTTTGGACATAAAGTAATGCTCGGCCTGTTCTCCCTCTCCCACTTCCTGTTTTACCCAGCCATGGTAGCGGCGCTCTTTTACCCGCCTATGCTCTACTGGACGCTGGGCATCATCGGCGGCAAGCTGCTCATCCAGTCTGTCATTACCTATAATGCCCTTAAAAAGCTGGACGAGAAGGACTTATTCGTGTACAGCTGGCTGATGGACATCCTCATGTTCCTATATTATGTTATCTTCACGCCCGCATTGCTCTTCAAACCGAAGAACAAGTGGAAATAGCATATGGAGATCATCCTCAAATATTTTGACGACTTTACGCCCGAACAACTGAACCAGTTCGAGGCATTAGACGCGGTGTACCGCGAGTGGAACGAGAAAATCAACGTGATTTCCCGTAAGGATATCGACGCTTTGTACGAGAAACACGTGCTGCATTCCCTCAGTATTGCCACCATCGCCAACTTCCCAACTGGCATGCAGGTGCTTGATTTAGGCACCGGCGGCGGATTTCCGGGTATCCCCCTGGCTATTTTCTTTCCCGACGTACATTTTCACCTCGCCGACTCTATCGGCAAAAAGATAAAAGTGGTGGAAGCCGTGGTTGCTGCCCTCAACCTCAAGAACGTTACCTTTCAGCATACCCGCGCAGAAGAAATCAAAAACAGGAAATTTGATGTGGTGGTATCGCGGGCGGTGGCGCCATTGGCAGACCTGATGCGCTGGAGTAAACCCGTTCTCAAAAAATCCCCGCAAAACAACGACGGCGTGCCTTCTGGGCTCATTTGCCTGAAAGGTGGCGACCTGGCACAGGAGATCTCCGAAAGCGGCTACCGGCCTAAAAAAGTAGACATCTACAAACTTTTCCCGGAAGAATCCTTCAAAGACAAGTACATCCTGAGCGTAAAATAGCCCTGTGTTGCATAGGGGTTAGCGACACTTTGGCGCGTCTGTATTGATAATGAGATGATTAACGACCGATTCCGGGAAATCTTCATCTTTTTTAAAAATATTTGCTGGCCTTTAAAATATCAGCTTTCCCTGCTCGTCTACCTAAGTAAGATGAGAGAGTTGCTCCTGACACATACAGCTATGGCAGCCGAACAAAATGAGCGCATAAAGGAAACGGTGCAAAAGGAACGGAAGCGTTTACTGCACTTCATCCGGAAACGGGTGAATAATGCAGACGATGCTGAAGACATTTTGCAAGATGTATTCTACCAGTTTACCCAATACTTAAGAGTGGGTACGGAGGTGGATTCCATCACCGGCTGGCTGTTTGCCGTTACAAGGAACAGGATCACGGACTGGTTCCGGAAAAAACGGGAGGAGAACTTTTCTGATCACCAGTTTACAAGCGAAGACGGACAGGAACCCCTGTTTCTATCAGACATCCTGCCGGACAATACCGCCGGTGCAGACGCTCCCATGCTGCGAAAGGTAGCCATGGAAGCTATTATGGAAGCGCTGGACGAACTACCCGAAGAACAACGTTATGTATTTCTTCAACACGAGGTGGAAGGCAAATCCTTTAAAGAAATTTCCGCAGTAACAGGTGTGACCGTGAACACCCTGCTATCCCGGAAGCGCTATGCGGTATTGTTTTTACGCGATAGACTGGCCAATGTGTACGACGAGTTTTTAAATGCTTAAACTAAACTTATTATGAAACGTTTTTCTGTAGGCCTTTTCCTGAAAGTGGTGGTGATGATCGTCGGTTGCGGCGCACTCATCGGATTTGTGACCATGGGCCTGTGGAACTGGCTGGTACCTGAACTTTTCCATGGACCGGTAATCAACTTCTGGCAGGCATTAGGACTGCTCATCCTGAGCAAACTATTGCTGGGCAGCTTCGCCAAAGGCGGCGGCGCTCCCTGGGGCGAAAAACGCCGGCAGCAGTGGAAGGAAAAAATGAAGGAAAAGATGAAACATATGTCCGACGACGAACGCGCCAAATGGAAAGAAAACTTTTCCCGCTGCGTAGGTGGCCGCTGGAACGACCTGGAGGAAGAAGAAAAGAAAGACAGCACGCCACACAGTACCGAAAACAACAATCACTAAGACGCCGCGTTCCGGCGTGCCCGCCCGCCGGAACGTTTTTTACACTACCTGACTGTATATACCTTTTATGGAAACCGCTCACTACCTAAACCACAGCACAATGATAGGGATCTTCAAAACCAATATCGCTACCCATAGCGAAAGCCACAATGTGCTCAAAGCCATTCGCCAACACTTTGACGTGGGTCACTGTAACGTTGATATTGAAGATTGCGACCGCGTACTGCGCATCGTTGACCTGAAAGTTACCGAAGATCAGATGGTCGATTTTGTGAAAGCGCAGGGTTATCAATGCGAAATACTGGAATAGCATCAGCACATTAGGCCGGTACTGAAAAGAATAGTAAATTAGCATACTGCGGCATTTCCGCCGTCTTTTCTACCTGCTTAACCGGCAACTGCATCACTGTTCACCAGAAAAACCACCTTAATTTATGAACAGGAGAGATATTACTACACTTCTAAATACAAACTTCGACGCCTTCGCCGATTTTATCACCACGCTGTCCGATCACCGCTTTACCGTTTCGCCGGAGGGCAAATGGTCAGCCGGACAACAACTCGACCACCTGCTGCGCGCCACCAAACCAGTAAATAAGGCATTAAACCTGCCCAAACTGGCACTGCGTATCTATGGCCGTCCTAAAACGGCTTCGCGCCCATACGAGGCTTTGGTGGCAGACTACCGCCAACAGCTCGCCAACGGCGCCCCGGCGGTACGTGAGTGCATCCCTGGCATTGTGAAGCACACACAACGTGCGGCCTTGTTAAAGCAATTTCAATTACAGAAAGATAAATTAATTGCCAAACTGAATAGCTGGGACGAAGCCGCGCTGGACCAATACCAGCTGCCACACCCGCTGCTGGGAAAAATCACGGTACGCGAAATGCTTTACTTCACGGCTTACCATGCCGCTCACCATTTGCACGACCTGCAAACCCGCGAGCAGTTACGGAAGAACCCCTGGAACAGTGCGCTGGAAGAAATGATCTTTTAAATGAAACTGATTGTCACAAAAAGGACCACCCGTACCGGTAGTCCTTTTTTTATGTTGATAAGACAACTGATCTGCTGAGTAAGTGACCAACCGCGGCTGACAATAGCCGTGCCGCTTACGCCACTGCCTTGTTATTACTGCGGTCAATATCGGCCATACGCTGGCTGGGGTCGATCTCGACACTTTTCAGTTCCCTGAAAGGCACGCCCAGGTTAATTTCGTAGGTAGGCGCCACCCACTGCCACGGCTCGTGCTCTACGCGCTGCTGCGAAGGTATTTCGTTCGGCTTGCTGCCAAACATCAGGTCGAGCGGAATGTAATGCATCACCTTACGGCCATCTTTGGTTTCCACCTGGAAATCCACCGGCATCGGCATCAGACCTTTGCGGCGCAGGCGGATCACCGCGCTGCCGTTTTTCTCGAACATGCTGTCCAGTGCATAGTCAATATGTTTGGTGGTATTCACGAAATACATTTTATACCAGTCGAGCTGCAGGCCACTGGTTTTTTCCATCACGCGGATGAAATCGTTCACGTTCGGATGCTTGAAACGCCAGGTCCAGTAGTAGTTGAGCAAACCTTTATCGCGGTTCGCCGCACCAATCACATACCCCAGCTGTTCCAGAATACTGCGCCCTTGGAATAAGAAGATATGCTGTAACCGTTGTTCGTATTAAAATGGTCCGCATGCTGGCTCATCGGCTCTTCACGGCCATTTGCCACTAAAGCGAAGTAGTTTCTGTAAGAATCTTCCAGCGCCCATTTGTGCGCGTTGGAATCAATGGTAGCCTGCATGATGTTATCTTCCGCAAATGTAGTGAAACCTTCGTCCATCCATGGGTACAGGCTTTCGTTCGTGGCCAGCATACCACTGGTACCAGCTGTGCATCCATTCGTGCACGGCCACGCCGTACAGGCCATCGATTTTGCCGGTACCGAGAATCAAAGTCGCCATGGGATACTCCATGCCGCCATCGCCGCCCTGGATGAAAGAGTACTGCTTATACGGATACGGGCCGTAGTGCGCTTTCGCATAGGCGTATGCCTTCGCCATCATATCCGGCAGCAGTGGCCAGGTTTTGCTGGTGGTATCGGTGGAGATATAAAAGAAATGGGCGGTAAAGTCGTCGATCTTTTTAGATATATGTGTGTACTTCGGATCGGCGGCCCATACGAAATCATGCACATTCGGTGCTACGAACTGCCAGAGCAGCTTGTTACCTGCCGGCGGCACAACTTTTACGCCGGGAGCTTCGTAGCCTTTGCCCACCTGTGCAGCGTTTTGGAGATAACCGGTAGCCGCAATGGTATAGCTTTTATCCATTTTGATGTTTACTTCATAATCGCCCCATACGCCGTAAAACTCACGGGCAATATAAGGCGTTGGATGCCAGCCTTCATAATCGTACTCGCACATTTTGGGATACCACTGCGCCATGGAGAAGTCTACCCCCTCCCTGTTATGGCGGCCGCTACGGCGGATCTGCACCGGCACCTGCGCTTCAAAATCCATCTCGAACGTTACGCTGCTTTTAGGCAGAATGGGCTTGTCCAGCTCCACCACCAGGATGGTTTCGCGCGTTTGATACTTTTGCTGGCGACCGTTCATCTTCAGCGATAACACTTTCTGGTAGCCGATTTCGTTCGGCTGTAGTTTGGAAATGCGGTCTAATACGCGGCCGTCCCAATCATACCGATCACGCCCCTGTTTGTCTTTCCCCAGGTAAATTTTTCCGAGCTCGCGGCTGCGGACATCCATGGAGCTGTTTGGTTGAAACGCGTTCCAGTAAAGGTGATAAAATACTTTAGTTAAGGTATCGGGGGAATTGTTAAAGTATTGCAGGCTTTGTTTACCCGTAAACCGGTTAGCCGCGGCGTCCACATCAATGTCCATCTTATACTTTACGCGCTGCTGCCACCTGTCTGGCTGAGCCGTGGCGGATAAGGCCACAAGCGCCATCAGGCCCGATAACAAAAATTTTCTCATACTAAACAGGAATGTTAAGCAGCGAAAATACAAATTATAGCGACTTTTCCTCCTTGCCAAGCTCTTTCCGCACACCTTCCAGCACGTCATTCAGCTGTAACTGGCCATCCGCGCGGGAAAACGCGCGTAAACTGGCGTGCTGCATCACGTTCAGGATAGCCGCGCCCGTTAACTCGAACCGGCCAGCCAGTTGCCGCAGGTCAATGTCTGCCGAGGGCTGCAGGCTGGCCGGGAGGGATTTTTCCCAGAGCTGCCGGCGTTCTTCTTCATTGGGCAAAGGGAAGTGAATAATAGCGTGAAAACGGCGCAGGAAAGCGTCGTCCAGGTTATTTTTAAAGTTGGAAGCGAGGATCAGCAAGCCGGGATAGTCCTCTACCCGCTGTAACAGGTAAGATACTTCCTGGTTGGCAAAGCGGTCGTGGGCGCTTTGTACATTGGTGCGCTTACCGAACAGGGCATCGGCTTCGTCGAAAAACAAAATCCAGTTTTTGGTTTCGGCACGGGCGAACACCTTCTCCGGGTTCTTTTCCGTTTCCCCGATGTATTTAGACACCACCTGCGACAAATCGATGCGGTATACCTCCTGTTGAAATTGTTGGCCTAGCAGTGTGGCCGTCAGCGTTTTACCGGTTCCCGATGGGCCATAGAACAGCGCCCGGTAGCCCGGTTTTATTTTACGGCCAAGGTTGGCATCTGTTTTAAATTGATGTTGAAACTGCAGCCAGTACTGATGTCGTTTATCTGTTCGCGTGTGATTGGGTGTAATACGGCATCTTCCCACTTCATATTCGTTTGCAACCGGCGGGCCGGGAAGTCCTGGCTAAAACGCGGTTGCAATTCCCGGCCCAGCAGGGTTTTGTCCAGCCAATCCTGCGTGAGCACCAGGCGGCCACTCATCATGGGCTCACCGGCCTTCACTTCGCCGAGCGACAGTGCGGCTTCGCGGGCGAGCAGGCCGTCTTCCGAAAACAATTTCTGAATCTGTAAGCGTTTGCCCAATTGCCGCCCGGCGAGCAGGAACAGCACGGTTTCGCCGGTGGGCAGCATCCCGCGGTGGTTGCCTGCCTTTACCCCGCCAAACTCTGCGAAGTCGCCACCCTGCGGCAGGTATTGTTGAATAACGCTTTCAAAGAAATTAGGCTGGAGGTGCGGCACCAGGGCTATCAGCAACAAAGCCTGCTCCGTTTGCGAAAAGGGGGCGAAAGTAGACAGGGCTGATGTATTTTCGGCCATATCATCGAGGTATGCCTGCGGGTCCATGTCGCGGTTCGAGAAATGGGCCGACAGGCGGGCTTGCAACAAAAGGGCCAGTTGGTCCAGCGCCTGCATTATTTCGTTCATGTCATGGATTCTCCTGGTTTAAAACTTTCGCTTAAACCATTTTATGATATCGTTTTCATCAAATTTAATCGGTGGCAGTTTATACAGCTGCTCGCCCGGCGCAGGCACATAGGGCGGCGCGCCCGAAGGCGGCATCGGGTACAGCGGCTCTGGCGGCGGCTCCCACTTCCTCCCTTTCGCAGACTGGATCGCAGCTTTCACTGCTGCCTTGATGCCTTCTTTCGCACTGCCCTCCACCGGTAAAAAGTCCAGCGCCTTTTCTACCAGCGATTCATCGCCGTCTTTGGCCGCATCGATTACTTTTTCCCGCCAGTCAGGCGGCAGCTTTTTCAGGATGGGGTCATCTTCCAGGATGGCTTCTATCGGTGTTTTCCGTTTGATCTTGAGATCGGGTATTTTCCGGGTATAGTCCGGGCCGGGATCGCGGTAAGGCGGATACAGCGTGCCCTGCTCAGGCAGTTTGTAATCGAACTTCGGCGGTGGCTGCAGCGTCCAGTCAAGTTTTGGTGTGGAAAGGAAACGTCGGGCCGAAAACGTCAGCTGCACGCGGCGGTTCTTCGGTTCGCGGCTGGCAGACTTCACTGCCGGCTCACGTTCGCCCATGGTGCGGGTACTGATCATCGCTTCCGGGAGGGCGCTTTCGCCACTGGTCAGTTCCGCTTTCACGGCTTCGGCGCGGGCAAGGCCCAGCGCTTCGTTCTTCGCCTCCGAATCTACCGCATCGGTATGTCCCCACAAGGTGAGGAATGAATCGGGATAACGCATCAGCAGCCCCGAAATTTGCTTTTTATAATCGGCCAGCCGCGCCTGGTGGTCTGGCGTCAGCTCGGGTTTTCCGAATTCGAAACCGTCTATCTCTATTGAATTTTGATAGGAAGTCATAAGCGCAGTCCCCTTTTCGTTGTCATCGCCACCCAGTGGCTCACGCTGAATACCGTTGCTACGGCCGCTTTGCTGCTGCGCCACATGCGTCAGCTCGTGCGCCAGCAATCGTTGCCCGTCGCGGGCTTCTGGGTTATATTGCCCGTTATTAAACACGATGTGGCCGCCATATGTGTACGCCTTAGCACCCAGCGATTGTGCGGATGCAGCGGCTTTGTCTCCGGTATGCACCTGCACCCCGCTCAGGTCCAGCCCCATTCGCGGCGCGAAGAACTGCTGCACGGTGGCGGGCAGCGGGCTGCCCGGACCAGGTGGAACAAAAGCAGCGGCAGGCGTTCCATTGGCCGCGCGTTGCACGACAGGCGCATGTGCTGCCGGCGCAAAGAAAGGCACGTCTGTTTGTTTGTCCTGCTGTTGCGCGGGACGGTGTTTCTTGTAGCGTGGCTTCATCTCATTTCTTTTTATGCTGATACAGCATCCGAAAACCCGGACACCTCCGTTGCTTTCGCCGCCGCTTCCCGTTCGTATACATTATCTTCCCCACCCTGCTCCAGGCACGGCTGCAAGCTTACCAGGTCTGTTTGTCCCAGGAAAAACGCCGCCCGGAAGCGGTCATTACCGACTGTACTCAATACCGAAGCGGCATTGGCGCCGGCATCCTGGTAACCAGGAGCGGCCACGGGAATGGATACACCTATACAATCTCCCGCCGGCAGTCCTCCTTCAAAGCGCCGCCGGTAAGAATTATTGGCCGCTTTTGCACGGATGGAATTGAACAACTGCACCCCGAGCACTTCCGCAAATCCTTCGCGGATGATTTGCCTGCCATGATTGGCATTAAAAAAGTCTGGGCATTATAAGCATGCATCAGTTCATGACAGAGCGTCCGCACGCTGCGCCAGCGTGCGCTGCAGGCATCTCCGCTGTTGCCGCGGTCAATGAACTGCAGGTTCATCGTTACCTCCGCATGTGCATTATCATGTTCCGTAAACGACTGCCAGGAAAGGAGTCGCGATACATCCGCCTGTATCGTTGGATCGGCATCCGGATGTTTATAATGTCGTCCCACACCGCTATATCACCCGCACAACGCGAATCAAAATGGGTAGCGCCGATCACACCCGCTTCCGTGGCCTTTAGCATGGCGCGGTTGTCGATAAAGGCGCGGCGCATACCGGCGGGGATTGCACCCGCCGCTGTGCTGGCCTGGATGCGCGCGGAATAAGTCCATTGATCTAAAAACGCACGCGTACTGCTGCGACCGAAGTAAGGGTGAAAAAACTCACGCGCTTCTTCCTGTACGAGATCGGCTATCGGACGAATATCACTGATGCTTTGCGTACCCACCGTAGCGCCGGAGAGGATAGCGAGCTGACTGGCGACAAATGCGGTAAATGCCGGTCGCACGCCGTTGCGTAAGGCAGGTTCATCGAGCGGAGTACGGGCGGCGGGACAGGCAGACGAACTGCCGCCACTGGCGGCAGCGCCGTTGTACAACACATCCAGTGAGGAGGCCTCGGTCGCAGTAGGTGCAGGCAATCCCCGCGTCAACGACCGTTCGAACCAGCCGCTGCTACGGAATACTTCATCTTCAAATACCGTATCCGTACGGCCGCCCAGCGGCGTATAACGTGCTGATGGCGCATACGCTATCAGCGCACTGGCCGCGGCCGTTTTATCTAAACCGGGTACGGGATTATCTATCAGCAGGTCGAGCGCAAAGAGCAGCCAGCGTTGGTGCGTGTTGCTCAAAGCCGCAATAGCGGCCTGCACCGGCCCTACCGGCTGACCCGTAAACCGGGCAAACAAATCTTCACAGCCCTGGCCGAAACGACCGAAATAAGTGGTTTCTAAAAAACTATAATCGATCAGCACATTCACAGGACTGGCAGTAGTACCCACATTATAATCCTTGCGGGAAATGCGTTGCAAGCCGTTCCGCTGCTGCAATACGTGCGTCAGTTCATGCGCCAGCAAATGACGGCCGGCGGCAGATTGCGGCTGGTATTGCTGCTGGTTGAAATAAATATCGCTGCCAACGGCAACGCCTTCGCACGAAGCTGGCGGTTCATATCAGCCGAGGTACCATCTGTATGAATATTCACCCCCGGAACGAAGCACCGAACCGTTGTTCCATAAAGGTCTGCGTACCGGCATCCATCGACCGGCCCCTTCCGCGTGACTGATGCAATTGTGCCTCTATACCAGCCGGGATGACGTTAGCGTTGGTTTCTGCAGAAGGCATTATTGCTTCTTTTTTCGCATTCGGGGCATTTCCGCTGTACCGCTTCGTCATCGCAGGTCGCGCAATGCTGGACCGTCACGTCTTCCATCCGCATCACTTTATCGGCCACTTCATCGGCCTCCCGCTCATAAGGATCACCCGGTTCATTCACGGTCAGCTTTGGCTGAAAGAATACCGGGGCGGGCGATGCGCCAAAGAAAGGCGTGTCGTGCCGGAACGAGGGACCGGTTGTTTTTGCTGCTTCGCGAGCCTGGTGCATATGCATTGATCTTTTAGGGTTACGGAACTTTCACGCCGTGCGCCAGCACGGTTTTCTCCAAACTCCAGTTGTCTTTTTCCATTTCATTCAGGAAACACTCCGTCCGGTACACCGTCGGTCTTAACACCGTCCGCTTGTGCGTAGCGAGCCAGTTCTGCCGGGCCTTCGTATAGGCGCGTATCCAGGGCCTTTTCATCGCCACCCCGCAATGGCGTCCGCTCCGGGAAACGACTGCGCAGGAATGGCGGAATGCTGCCGGAATGGATATAGCTATCGTATATCACCAACATGCTCAATGGCAACGTGAACCGCTCCGATTCAAAAAAATGATGTGCGGGCTGGTAGTATAATACCTCAAACGTTTCGTCCTGCGCCTGCCGCATCAGCGGATCTTCTTTGGCACTGGTACGCAACAGGTCTTTAAAAGTTTTATTATCCACCAGCGGGCTCACACCGATCTTTGGCAGAAACGGCTGAAACTCCGCGGCAAAGGTTCCCTGCAACTGCACATAACGCTCTACCAGGTTACGCAGGTTGCCCTGTTCCGTCGTCTGGCTGCGGCCGTAAGTAATCTGCCGGCTGCCATTGCGGCCGTCCGGCAAAATCGTTACTTGTTCGTACCGGCCTTCAGGGCTGCCGGTTTCAAACACATTTACAATGCGGATGATTTTCTTTTTGATATCGGGACTAATCATAACAAACTGTTTATTTTTAAAAGCTAAAAGCTATAAAGCCCAATCTACCCGCATCAGCTGCGGCATCCATGCCAGGCGAATCATGCTGATCCCCCAGGGCAGGCGGTTTAGTAACACATCAACGGTGCGTTGCTCTACCTGCAATATCCATTGTCCGTCGCGATACTGCAACAGCCCCGGTCTTTGCAAAAGGTTTCACGCAGCGCCGTAATACTCGAACTATTCAGCGGTGGCCAGTGTTCCAATACCGCCTGCAACAGCGCTTCCGCCTGCTGCCGCTCCTGGTCGCCAAGTATAATATCGCGCGCGATCGGTGTTTCCAGTGGCATACCGCAAAGTACTTTCGGCAACACCATTTCATATTCGGCGGGCTGCTCCGCGCCACTGCCCAAAAATGCCAGCAGGTGCACGGCTTGTTGTTGATCCGCCGCGTTCAGCTGGTGATCTTTTTCCGTGAGCCACTCCATCCTCCTGAATAAATGAATAAAAAAGGGTGCAGTAATACGAGGCCTGCATCCTGTACTGGAATCCCCTCTTCGGGCAGAGAAATAACACGTGTATCCGGCACCGTTACTCGTTCATCACGTTCCGTTGCAGGCGGCCTGCCCGATAAAGGCGCTATTTTCCCATCCTCCAGTAACAGCCGCTGTAAGCGTTCGATTGCCTGCCCATCTAAGGGCTCGTGTGCATACAGTTTCCAATGCGTTTCTAACGAGGCCGCCAAAAGATGCGTAACAAGGATTCTGCTTCCGGTTTATATTGATGCCCTGCATCCAGGAAATCAAAGAAGCTATGCCAGGCCGCATATTTTACGGAACCCATATCCCGCTCCAGTTGCCGGTAGTATTCGATCAATGGCGCGGGACAAAGCGCCTCCAGCATCACCTGTCGCCAGGCCGGCGAGCTTTGTTCCAGCCAGCGCGGCACATTGATTTGCCGGTGCGCCCAGGCGCGATACCAGCGTTCGCGGAACAGCACCGGTTTGGCGCGCGCCGCCGCAATCCACTGTTGCTCCAAAGTTTGCGATCCGGTTGGTGACTGCCACCAGGGCAAAGTGCCTTTTCCGAGAAAATAAAACCAGCCGTCCAAGCACTGCGCTTCCTGCGACACGCGGGCAACAGCCGCTGTGGCCTGTTCTGCCAATGCCCCGCCGGTAGCAGCAATCGCTTCCCGTTCCAGCAGCGCTGCCGGGCTTTATCTACCGCCGCTAATACTGCCTGATGAAAGTGCCTTTCAAAGTCTGCTTCCGGCAACGGGTCCAACGCAAGCTCCAGGCGCGGAATGTGCAGGTATTCGCCATCGCCGGCATATTTATTCAGTATCTCACCGAGCGCCTCCTGCAACGCGCCTTCCAGGCTGGCCTTCGCCTGTTGTTGCAGGGCAAAGGCTTTGTCCACGCCCGGCATTTGCAGGCGTAAACGGATGTTGCGGATAATATGCGGGTGCTCAGCGCCCATAGTTATTGCCTGATGTTAAAGAATTCACCAAAATCGTTGCGCGACTTCTGCATCAGTGTAATGGCTTCCTGGTAGTTTTTCGCCAGGGTCGTCATTTCCGCCTTGCTCATATTTTTGATGCTGGCTTCATCCAGTGTCAATTTACCCAGGTCGGCCACGCCCACGGTGCCCGCTTTCGTTTTGTTGAGCACATTGTCGTAGGATGTTACCACGCGGTTAAAGGTTTCCTGGTAATTCTGCACCACGGTGGTCATATTATTGTTGATCATGGACTTCACAGCGGATATATTATCTTCCAGGTCGGCCTTCTTCGCCACGCCACTGAGGCGCGTATCCACATGCTCATTGATGTCGAACAGCTTGGTATTAACGGAGCTTTGCAGGTCGGTGACGCGGGAAAGCAAATCATTTTTATCCAGCACCAGGTTATCTTTTAGCTTTAACAGATCCGCGTTCAGCAACGGCGGTTTGATCAGGTCGGGGCGAATCTGGAAAATGTCTGGCGGAATATATACCGGTGGTGTTGGAATTACACCCGGACGAACAGGCGGCACCGTGGTAGCAGCAATTGTTTCCGGCTTCACGGCGTAAGGCAGGTAAAAATCGCCCACCACACGGCGCTGGGTGGTACCGTTGGCATCTGTCGTTTGCGTGTACAACAACAGGAACGTTCCGCCCTTTGTTACCCCCGCATTATGCATCACACCGGGATTCACCCTGATGAAATTGGAAAAAATGTACGACTGCTTCAGCGCCTCGCGGGTATCGGCTACCAATTGCGTGAGCCACGATAACGCCTCCGGATGCGCGATCTGCGCAACGTTCTGTAACGGCGTGGCCAGTGTGGCGCGGGTGAGCAGTTTGGCGCTGTTGTTCATCACCGCCGCCTTATTCGCAATCGACGCATGAATATTGGTAAACTGGGTCGGTGTAGCCTGCGCAGCAGTTACCTGAAAAAACGGTTTTACGCTTTCCAGCTCGCTGTCCAGCGCCTTTTTACGGTCAATGGCGGCGGAGCGGAGCTGTTTGGCGCTGCCGTAATGTTCGGTCACACCGGGCACGTCCAGGTCTTTTTCCGCCGGAATGTTTTTCTCCAGCTCGTCGTTGTACGACTTCATCTTATCTAAATAATTGCTGAATTTGAACTTCTGCAATTCGAAAACAGTGTCGAGGTGCGGCGGCGTAAAGTCCCATTTCGGGATAACGAAGCGCGGATTATTATCCAGCTGCAACCCGAGAATATCAAAAGGCAGGTCTTTATCCCGGCACAACTTGTTCAGCTGGCCATAAGCCGATTCATAAGTTTTACCGACATGCCCCTCGATCCGGAAGAAATCATATTTATCCGGTCGTAGTCCAGCGGATTGATCACCTGTGGCGGCCCCTGTGGATTTACCGTGGCAGCGAAGTACGACAGGTGTTTGCCCGTTTCGTTGCGGCGAAACTTATCGTAATCCCATTCTTCATTTAAGGTACCGGCCGCGTAGTAGGCAGGAATACTCCTTTCCCCTACCGGCCCTTTATAACTCACACTGGGCGTAACACGCAGCACGGTTACATTCTTTTCTTCATATTGATAATTTTGAATCATTTGCACAAGGCGATTATACAGGAACAATGAGCGGCGCATCTGCGCATCCTTATGATTCAAAATCGGCGATTCGATAAAACACTGCCGGTAGTGGCACGATGGTATAGGCGAAGAATCGGCCACCAGTCCAAGCGCCAGGTGTTTCGGGAACAATGCCGCATCGATACAGCAGCCCTGGCAAAGGTCCAGCGTGGATAAACGGAATTCATTATACGCATCCGTCACATCCTTTACAAAATCGTAAAAGTATTGAATGCTGAAGTCGTTCTGCGCCTTTGGCGCTTCACGCTGCAAAGCGGCCGAAAACGATGGCGCCGCCGATCCCGACAAGGCCCGGAAACGGTTCAGCAAACTCGCCGGCAGCCGCAAAGCCAGCCCCGCAATGCTCGCCGAAACCGCCGCTGTTTCTGTTACCCGGGTGGGCGCCGTGCCAGCGGGACGCGTAATCACGGTAGTAGCCTGCGGCAATTCTCCGTTCTGTGCAAAACAGCGTTCCAGCGAAGCCGCTACCGCGTCTGCCTGCGACAGCGCCACGTCCAGTACTTTGGACGTGCTCTGGATCGCCAGGTTATAACGGTTCCACATTTCCGAATAGGTATAAATGCCATTGTTCACCGGGTTCCATACAGGGCGGCTTACGTAAGCGTCGGGCAGACTGAAAAAACTTTCCCCGCAGCAATCATCCTCCCTATGCATCCGTTCGTAGTCGGCTTTGCTGATCAGCAGCGTTTTTAACGCCGACTGCATCAATATCCCTTTATTATCACAGTCGTTCGATGAACAGATGTCCGCATCTTCAATGTACTGGCTCAAATAGAGCAACACCACATAATCGGCCGGCTGCCTGTTCGCAAAAAGTCCCGCAACTGCGTTACTTCGTTACTGCCGCCGTTATCGCCGCGTGCGGGCAGCAATTCAAACAATTCCAACTGTGTATTTTCTGCCCGTTTGAACAGGCTGTATTGTGCTTTCTTATCATCAAAAGGCAATGCCTGCGTGTACTGCACGTCCTGCTCCAGCGAAATAAGGTCGCCGTCGGAGGTGATGCCGCAGCCTTTGGTCACGGTGATCATGCCGGTAGCATTCACCACCTTGAGGCCGCAAACAATGCCTGCGCCCAGCAAGCGGGTGCGGGTAAGGCGGTCCTGGTAATCGAAATAACGCACCAGGTTATTGAGCTGCGAGGCCGTCAGCACCTGGTTATCTTCAAAGTAGTGCAGTGCGGGCGGGGTTATTTTCAGTTTTACGGGAACGTTTTCCATAAATCGCTGTTTAATATTTTTAGGTGGATGTTATGCCTCCAGGTTGCCCAGGTTCGTACGTCCCAGCACCACCGGCGTATCGGTGGGATGCGTACAATCGCTCAGATTCCCTGTCGGATAAACGCTTTTTACATGATAGAGTACGTACACCAGCCGTTGCAGGGCCGCTAAGCCTTCCGGTGAATCCAGCTCCCCTGCCTGCTTGTGTTCCAGCCAGTTCTTCAGTGCTTCTTCGAACTGCTGCAGTTCGCGGTCGTTCAGCCAGCAGATTTTCGGCTGAATGTGCGCCGGCGTTTCCATGTGCACCAGCTGCTCTATGTACTGCCGGAAACCGATATCGCGGAACCGCGCGGTTTCGGCGGGCAGCACCACTGTAATACGGAACGAATAAGGATCTTCGCCGCAATCATCTTCACAATCGCCTGCGGGACAAACGGGCAAAAAATTCGCGGGGTTGGCTAATTCGTCGCCGGCTTCCGCCAGTGCCGCCAGGCCGGGACGCAGCAGCAGGTGTTCTACCACAAATATTCCTTCATCGCTATAATTCTTTCTCACAAATTGTAACAGGAAGGCAATGGCTTCGTCGAGCTTTTGTTCGGTATCAAAGTACTCGATGCGGCGGGCTACCACATCATTCGTTTCATCTACCAGGTTGAAATAAAATTTGCCATCCACTGTTTTCTTCTGCGCATAGTTATTCCGGTCAGCCGCCAGCCGCATGGCGGTTTTAAACACCGCTTCGCACTCGGCCTTGTCGAGGTATTTGGTGCTGCTGCTCAACAAAATCTTATTCGTCACCGGGTCCATAAGGCGGAAGCGGTACTCGTCTTTACCATCCGTATCCTTCTCCTGGAAAATTTCGTACTTGATGGTGGATAACACGCGGCGGTTAAAGTTGGGCATGCCCAGCAGCCGTGCAATGCGGTGTTCCATGCCGCTCACGTTATCGGTATCCCATACCGTTACGTCTTCATTATAGTAATCAAAACCACCGCCGCGGTTGGCGCTGATGCGCGGGTATTCATTCAGGAAGATGCGTTTGTCTGTCACCACGTCCGCCGCAGCTTTCTGGCCATACAGGGAATACAACTGCATCACGTAATCAGAAAAATGCTCGGCGAAACGCGCCAGCAGGTGATCAAGAAAACGGTTGGAGCGTGTCACCGCATCGTCGTAAGCGGCGGTAAGTTCCGGTAAATGTGGTTTAGCCGGGTCGGCAGATGCCTGCTCAAATGTATCATAACCACTCACCAGGTTTTCGAGGCCCGGGAAAGTTTGTCTTGCTATTTTCTGGTAGAAGTAAGTTTGCGGCTTTTCCAGCAGCGATGCCCCGTCGTAACTCAGGCGGAACAGGGAGCGCAGGTTGGACAACTGCGACAGATAGTTCGCCAGCACCGGTCAAAAAATAATAAATATCCTTTCAGCTGGTTGCTTTGCGCTTTGCGGGCCGGCGTAGCATTGGCGGGCAATCCGTCCGGCCCCACCCCGTATGTAGCGGGCAGCTGGTGCAGCAATGGCGTATAGTCCGCCATAGGATGATAAGTACCCAGCGTGTAGGGCAGATCGCTGCTTCTCACGGCATCTGCCGCATCCTGCACAGCTTTCATCCGTGCATCCAGCTGTTGCTGCAGTTTTGTTTTGTCTATGCTAACAGGAATGACATCTTTAAAAAGATGGATCGCGTTTTTATCGACACACAACGCAGCTTTACGCCAGGGTGTTACGGGAATGCACCATTCGTGCCGTTTGGCGGACGGCGTATCGCAGTAGTTCAGTAGGATGTTTTTAATAGAACGCACGCCGGGAATATCCATCACCAGGTTGATGATGTCGGAGGTGTAAATATTCGTCCGCAGCGTAGCCCGTTCCAGTTCTTCATCGGGAATGAAACCATTGTCCAGCCAGGGGCCTTCAAATATTTCATCCACGCGGTACGCGCTGCCATCCGCATGACGCATGGCCTGCATCTCGTCCAGCGAGTATTGGCGCACGGGAGGCGACATATATTCCTGGATGACAAACAGTATTTCGGCCATTACCGCTTCCGGGTTGGCAGCAGCGGTAATTTCAATGTCGGTGCATATCAGGAACCGCTGTTCCTGCACCAGCGAAATCGTCGCCAGGTCTTCACAGAGATTGCGGTTGCGATGATATACTTCCCGCGCAGCGTTAATGATCGCCGTTTCCCGCTCCCGCTTTTCGCTTTCGGTCATATTCGCAGCTTCCTGCGGCGTGAGCGGGTCCAGTTCGAGCAGTACATCATAAATGCCATTCAGCGATAAGGGTTGATATTTGTGGCCTTCCGGCGGAGTACCCAGCAATACATCATCTTTCAGATCATGTTGCAGCGTGTACGCCGCTTTGCGTAACCAGGCGTTTTTTACACCGGGAATATTGATGAACAGTTTGCGATAATCGTTCGCGGTCACGGGTCGTACCGGTAAAATCTTTGACGCGGAAAAGAACTGCTGCGCAAACGTATCGCGGTTATTCTCGCGCGTGGCCAACAGATCGGCGACCGGGAAACCAGTGCGGTAGCCCAGATCGGTGATGGCGTAACAAAGCAGCTCCAGCATCGTAATTCCGGGATCGTGTACATTGTAGTCCGTCCACAACCCGCTGGCAATTTGTTCTATATAACGCAGCCCCTCATCGCGCAGCAGCTGGTAATCCATGCTGCTCACTGCCGGCGGCTGCGGGGATATGCTGATGGCGTTATTCATGTGCAAACATCTTGTAAGGTGAAATCGGAAATTGTATGCTGGCTGCCCGACACCAATATGGCACGGGGATCGGATACGAATATTTCGCCCAGGTCGCCGCTCCTTTGTCCGTTCACTACGTGATACATGTGGCAGTCGGTCACAAAATCCACGTACGGCCTTTCATCAATGAAATTCAGTAATACGCTTTTCCGCACCGCACCACCGAACGTGATATCGAGGCTGCTGTCGAATGCCCAGGGCGACAGGAACTGCACAAGTTCTTCGTTCAGCTTCTTTTTATAGTAGCCGTTCGCGCCCTGCGTAGTAAACCGGACTTTACATTCGAGCAGCACTTTTTCATAACGCGGGTTTTCCACATACACAGTCGTAAAGAACGAGCAATGTTGTTGCAGGTAATCTGCCGCCCGCACCAGCACATCCTTACTCACCTTAGGCTCCAGCGGATGGATGGCATTCGCGTTGCGCAGGTCGGGCACTACGATCAGCGTTACATCACCGGGTGACTGGTGTGCGCAGCAATGCCCGGTTGCGCCGGAACTGTGTTGCAGGCACTTCACCTTATAGATTTCCGGGAATTGCTGCAGCACCGGTGCTCATAATCCCGGGCATTAATGGCCCGCTGTTTATGCCTCAATCGTTCACTCACGCGGATTGCAAAAGCGTCGGCGCTCTCCGGTAGTTTACCGCCTGAAGATGCGTAGGGCTGCTGCACCTTTTTTAATCGTAGGCAGCTTGTCTTTCAGCTTTGAAATAACACCGGCCGGCAATACATTCATGAGCGGCGTACCGCTTTCGGGCTGAAATGTAGCCCGAACAGCCTGTGTGTGCAGTTGCACCATCCGACAAACGCCCAACGGCTGCTGCACCCGCGCCCTTATCCAGCAACGACCCTTGCCCATTAACGAATTGTCAAAAGTTGCTTCATTCGGGATCGCCCATTGAATAATCCCCGAGCGCAACAGGTGATTGCTGCGGTCCAGCACAATTTCCTCCGGTAAAAACCGCCGCCATTCGTTGTTGCACAAAATGCTCCACTCCACCTCCTGTGTGTCGGTTTCCGGATCGGCGCTGCCCTCGGCGAGCTGGAACAGGCAACTCACGGATTGTCCGTGCGACACTTTCTCCAGGCCTATGTAAAACGCACCGCCAACTGCGTACTGCGGCAACAATGGAACACTGGTGGTGGCCAGCTGTAAAGGTGCAGCCAGGCTGTTTTTCAGGTAACCATGCTGCTCCGCCACCCCAAAAACATCTACACTAAAAAATTGAATACTGCGCGTGTTAAAGGCCGCAAAACTGTTACTGTCTACCGCCACGAGGTTCGTAGAAGCGGTATAATTAAACGAAAATGTTTTGATCAACGGGGTGTATGGCTCCTGCGGCAACCCGGCTTCACCCGCTTCATCGCGCATTTTCGTTGCATATACCAGCGGATATTTTTTATGAAAGAAATCTTTATCCAAATCAATACGCACAAACCCCTTCGAAGTATCTACGGGTTTAGCGGGATTGAGCAAACTAAACACCGGCATCTGCCAGATGGTATTCAAACTTAGTCCCGTATACGCAAAGAAGTTTGGATTGGAATACAAACTATATTGAGTCGGATAGTAACTGTTAAACGTGGTCGCCAGGCTGGCGTAATCAGAAAAGATGCTTGTTACCACCGGCGCGCTGTTCTCCCGGAACGGCCACTGGATATGCGCCGTGCCGTCATTCGCAAACAACCGGGTCTGTATTTTATCATTCTTTCCCTTGATGCTGATGCTCGCCGTGAAATAGCCATTGTCATCCACAGGGTTATTATTATTGATCACGATACTCGGGCCATAGTAAATACCCACGTACGGAAAGCCGCCTGGCGAATGACCCAGCATAAATTCCTGCGGAAAATAATTCCTGTAATGGTCCCGGAAGTTTTTGGGCGCGCCCTGCCAGTCTACTTCAAAAGAAAAAGTATCGATGTTTTTCTTCAGCACCTCGTCGTACCCGACATAAAAGCTCGCGCCGGTAACGGGAATGGGCCCAAATGGCATGAAGGCTTTTTGGGGTCCAGTACGCCAAGGTCGTTCTGCAGCTGCAGGCTGGTAATGCCTTTCACATCTGCCCTCAGCTGGACACTATGTACCATGGCGCTTAGCAACATCTTGCGCAATACGCCCGTCGTCGTTTTTGAAAACAACACCTGCATCAATGGCAGCGTGGTATTAAAGTCTTTCCCGAGCAATGCGGCATTGTAACTTGTTACCGCCGGTGCTGTTTTAGTTAAACCGGCATCGGTTAAGGTAAGTACCACGCGTTGCCCGATTGTTTAAACGAAGCCGTAGCCGCATTGGGACCTATCCATCCTTTTTCCCCACTGTAGAAAACTTCAAAAGCGCCCGTGGTAAGTGTGTTGGCTGTGGCGAGATTGAAGTCTGCGCCTACGGAGAGCGTAATCTCCGCGACCACCTTACGATCACCTTCTTTTAAGGCCAGCAATTCGGACGCCACGGCAAAGCCGGTTTTCTGTACAGACAGGCTATCGCTCCCAAACGCCAACCATGAAGGCGGCTGCTTATCGCCAAGACCGTCGTTACTGTTGGCCACAGTAGCGTATTTGACCACGTCCGGCGCGCTGCCCGCTATATAGGTGCTCCGCATATCCGTAATAGTCGCGGTATTAAGTACTATCTCATTATCCAGTTCGTATACCAGCTTGTTGCCCGCTGCATCTTTGCCACCATCCAGCGCTGCGCCGGCAGGCAAAAACTGTTCGGTAATGTTTTTCGCGAGCTCAAATACCACATGCACTTCATCTGGGCGGCCGTTAAGCGGCTTTAAGCCCAACACCTGCTGATAATAGAAATCGAGGTGTTGTTGTGTAAACCCATTTACCTGTTTACGCGCATGCTGGAACAACTGTATAAATGCCAGGTACAGCGCAAGGTGCGGTTCAAAGTCATTGCGCACCGATAACTGCCGTTCGATCGATGCACTGTCGAAGTCGAAAAACACATCCCAGGCGCCGTTCTCTGTATTCGGAGCTGCGCCGGTGTGATCGAAATATTTCACCGAACGGGCGTATTGCCGCGCAAAGTCCAGCAGGTCGGTCAGGCTGCGCTCATCTACGCTCACGAAGCCGCCTTTTAATTCGGCGGTGTCGCGGGCATGCTGGCTGGCGCCATCGCGCAGGTGCGTACTGATATGTGTTTTGGGGGCCATGGTCTGCTTTAAGTAGATTATCCGCCTGCAGCCACACGCTGGCTGCTTTGTATTTCGGTGCCTTCGTTACGGTAAAAGGGGAATACGTAGTTCATCCGGCTGTTGGTGCTGCGCACGCGGTACACGATCTCTATCTGTATCAGCCCCTCCAGCGAGTTATCCGTGAGAATGTCTATTTTTTCTGTTTCGATGCGCGGCTCGAAGAACAGGAGTGCCGTTTTTACACGGTCAGCCATCAGGGCTTTCAGCGAAGTGTTGACCGATTCGAATAGCAGGTCGCGCATATCGCAGCCATAACGGGGCTGCATCACGCGTTCGCCCAACATCGTGGATAATAGTATATCCAGGCTGCTCTGGATATCAGCTTCCCCCTTCCAGCATTGCCACCTGCCTGGTGCTTTTGGAAAACACCGGTGGAAAACTCCAGCCTCTTCCCAAAAAAGGTTTATCTGCCATGTGGAATATTTTTGAGGTCCATAATATTTATCCGCCAATCAACACCGTTGGGCATCCCAGTACAATGGTGCCACCGTGTGCTGTGCTGTCGCCCATCCGCGCCGCGGGCATACCACCGATCATCACCGTAGCAGAGCCCATAATGATCGTATCCGGTGGACCCGTGCATACCGCCATATCGCCTACCCGCGCAGCCGGTAAACCGCCGATCATCACCATCGGACAACCCGGAGGTAATATCGGGCCCCCAACGTGCGGCACGGTGCCGGTCACCATGGGACATACATGCATATCGCTTATCCTGGCTGCTGGTCTGGACATTGTTTAATTTATTTGAACGATAGCGCCCTGTATCACACAACTCCCGCTGCTGGCCACTTTTACGGAAGCGCTGCCATTCAGCTCACAGGCTACATCGCTTTTGATAGAAATATTCGGCGCCGCAATTTTCAATTCCGCGCCTGCTTTCAACTCCAGGTTAGCCGCGGCCTCCAGCTTAATCGCAGCCGGCTCCATCGTTACTTTGTTCCCATTCTCATCTTCCAGTTTAATCAAACTGCCATTATCATCTATGGTGATAATTTTACCACCCGGCGTGCGGATCGTTACCGACTTTTTATTATCATCGAAAACGAGTTCCAGCTTTTCAGCTGTCATGATCTTCTTAATATAGTTATCATTGCTATGGGCTTCCGGCGAAGGATTGGCGGCACTATGCAAAGCGCCCAGCACCACGGGGTAATTCGGATCTTCATGTAAAAAACCAACGATCACCTCATCACCTATCTCGGGACGAAAAAAGCGCTGCGCTCATTCCCCGCGTAAAAGACGCGATCCTCGCCCACATCCCTTCTTCCTGTGTTGATACTTCGGGCAGCCGCACCTTTACACGGAAGGCGCCATCCGGGTCTTCGAGATCGGTTACCACACCGATGTGCAGTCCTTTAATTCCCGGGATAACGGCGCTGGCGGAGGCATGCGTTACTTGCTGCTGCTCCGCAAACCATTGCGGTGACAAGCCGAATTGTACATCCGTATGCCATGCCCCGTTTTTCACTTCATGACGCACACCGCTCACGTATACCTTGCCGTTAAAGCGCGCTCCTATTCCGCCTACATTCACTACCTGCCCCGGCATAATCCCTGCAAAGCCCTGAAACCTCACCCTGCCGCGGATCTTCGACAACCTATTTTTCATCATTTGCGCGTCCGCCCAGGCCTGCAGTTCATTCTCCGCCAATCCACCTCCATGTTGCAAGCGAAAAGGATCGGCCTTAAAAACGTTCGCCAGGTCATCACTGGAAATATTACCCGGACCAGGATACCCCGGCTCCACCGCGTCTGCCGTCACCAGCGACTGGCTGGCCGCATCCCATCCGTTAGATGCTACACTGCTCACCTGGTGCCGCGCATCGATCTCGGCATCGAGTTCTAAAATGGTAGAACCGAATAACAGATCGAACACCGGTTCCTGCGATGGATCGGGCTTTTTCACGACGAGCAGCCCATCTTCCGTAAAACATAATTTGCCATTCGCTTCCGCGCGGGTCATAATAAAATCCCAGTCGGTACAATAGTATTGCACCAGTTCCTTGTGTTTCACGCTGGTAGCTTCCACATCGGCGTCCAGGCCGGCGTCGCTTATAAGTTCTTCTATCACTTCACTGTCTTTCATCTCTGTGAAGTATTTATTCTTCTTGCTGATACTGAGTTTGGCCAGTTTATCCATGCATTCGATGCAAAGCAGCGGCGAACCGGATGCCCGTATTTTCAGGCTGTGTTTCACGATCACACCCCGGAACACTTTCTGGTTGGTACCGCTATACCCCAGCTGCACTTCAATTTCCTTTCCCGGTAAAAATGTATCCGCGTTGCTCACCGGGAAATCACCGGCGGCGGCGCTGCCATCCATGATGAACAACGTGGCCCGCGCTATGCGGTTGGCTTCGCGGTATACCGCCAGGTGCCAGAGATTCACCGTACGGGGAATCTCGGTACCTTCCACCTTTACGGTAAAGGATACAAGTGAGGCAACGCCATTAACGGGTATTGTCCTGCTAAGACTCAAACTGGTTTATTTTTGGATCGGTGGAAAATAGATTTTCTGCCCTACCGTGAGCCTCCGGAAGTTCACGAGCTTATTCACCCGCGCCACTTCCAGGTAATGTTTGCTGTCGCCGTAAATGCGGTAAGTCATCAGCGGCAACGTGTCCCCTTCTTTCACGACCCGCACGTGCGTAAGGTCGGGCGAGCTGTTACTCTCGATCGCCTCGCGCTCTACAGGCTCCACGCTTTCGCGGAATGTGCAATTCGCCGAGGCGCGCAGCGGCGTGCCATCGGGCTTAAAGAGTTTATAAGTTACGCGGAGATTAGTGAGCCGGCACTTGAACAACAAGGTACCCCACACCAGCTTCACGTAACGCGGTTCATGGATGTCGCCGGCATAAGTCAACACCACGGTCTTAAATTTTTCCAGTTCTTCCGGCACACTTAGTTTCTCGCCCGCGCCGAAGATGTTGGCTATTTTCAGCAGGGCGTTTCCCTGGCTGATCACACCTGTTCCGTCGAAAATGAAGTCGAACGTCAGCTCCTGCGGACTGCCACCCGCAAACTGCAACTGCGCGGCGCTGTTGCCCCGGGGCCTGGGCCTCGTTGAAGCGTATCTGCTGGCTCAGCGAATACGATTCGGGATTGATCTGCACCAGGTATGGTTCCATGCCGGATGCCTCTGTGTAGTTGGCGTCCTCGCAGGGAATGATCTTCATTTTCTCCAATGTTCCTTCGTCGAACATGTGCAGTAGGCTTTAGTTTGATGAGAATTTTCGATCGGGATGGCCGCGGCATTAACCCGCCGCTGTTTCCCGCGCTTAAACAACTGATGACAGCGACTACCGTTCCTGTTTCTCCCGCATAATACGCAACACTTCCTCCACGCAGGCCGCAATAATCGCTTCGCGGTCGGCGCCGTTCACCGGGGCGGCCGTGGGCGCGGCGGTGCCGGCATTGCTGCTGCCCGGACCCACTTCCGCGGTAATCTGTATTTCCCGGATAATCACCGGCATAACACGCGTTTAAATCCCTACCGATACACTGGCGGACAAGCCTCCTGCCAGTCCTGCCGCCAGCGATACCGGTGAGATAATCTTAAAATAATTATAACTGAGGGTCAGCGATTCGATCGCCACCTGTCCCTTTTCAGCGTGCAACCCGGACACTTCCCATTTTACAGGAATGGCGTTCATCACATACCATCCAAATACCGGCACATGATTTTCATCCTGCAGGCTGATGAGCACGTTGGTTGGCTTGAAGTCGTAGTTCTCGATCGCCTGCCGGCACCATTCGGTGAGCAGGGCGGTGTTGAACAATCCTCGCTTCAGCACAATGTCTGTGTACGAGGCCCGGGTAGGCAGCTTGTGTTCAAAACGGTTCTCTCCGCCCTCTTTAATACTTTCGGTGTTCATGGTCACAGACAGCCCTGTAACCTCCTGAAAGCAAACATCGACGGGCGTTTGCGGAAATATTTCGAACACGACCAGGAAATGAAACCCGGTCAGGGGATATTCAAAATTCAGCATGGTACATTGACTAGACGGTTTCTATTTCAAGACCTTCGTGCGCCAGCTCCAGCGTTTCTACGGCTACTTCGTTACCGTCGGCCTTCAGATCGGAACTCTGTACTTTTACCGGCCAGGCGTTTTTCACCTTCCAGTTGAACACGGGTTCGTGGTTCTCGTTCAGCAGCGATATGATCAGGTCGCGACGTTCGATCGTATTGAGTTGTACGGTTTTCAACCAGTTGAAAAACTCGTTGTCGCCCGCAAACGTGCCGCGCTTCAACGTGATGTTGGAGAACTTCTGCAGCCCCGGCATTTTTAACTTGTGATACTCCGGGCTGGCGCCGTGGCGGTATTCGATCACGTCGATGCTTTTGTCCAGACCGGTAACTTCTGTAAAACCTATATTGGAACCGCCCCATTCCACGCGAAAGTGGAACTTCGGTAATGGATAATTGGATGCCATATTTGCCATTTTTAGAATTTAGGTGGATTAAGATTCCTGCATTTTGTGAGAGAATTTCAGGATGATGAACTCTGCCGGGCGAACAGCCGCCATGCCTATTTCCACGTTCATACGTCCTTCCAGAATGTCCTGTGCAGTCATAGTTGTGCCGATACCGCAGGCTACATAAAACGCATGTTCGGGCTTAGCGCCGGCCAGTGCGCCCTGCCGCCAGAGATTCGTGAGGAAGTTGGAGATCATGGCGCGCACCTTGGTCCAGTGTTGGCGTCGTTCGGCTCAAACACGAACTGGCCGCTGGCTTTCTTACAGGATTCTTCCACCATGTTAAAGAAGCGGCGGACAGATACATACCGCCACTCGTTATCATTGCCTGCCAAAGTGCGCGCACCCCATACCAGCGTGCCTTTGCCGGTAAAGGTGCGGATGGCGTTCACCGATTTACCCGCGGTGGGATCAATGTTCATGTAACCATTTTCTTCATCCGTAATGGGTGAAGCCAATTTCATCACATAGTTCAAACCCACGTTGGCAGGCGCCTTCCATACACCACGATTGGCGTCGGTAGTAGCGTATACACCGGCTACCGCGGGGCTGGGCGGCAATTCCACGTTGAGTTTGTTGATGGCTTCTATAGATGCGGCGTATTGCGCGGTGCTTTTGTTCGCGGGATCGTCCAGTTCAAATACAGAATCAGTATTAGCACCATTCACGATCACACTGCGGTTCACCACGATGGCAGCCTCGTTGATCTTGTAGGTGAGCGTGGTCACCAGGTTGGGATAATAAGCCGCGCCGTATTTGAGGTTATTGGCCAGCGAAGCATCGCGGAACACATCGATGTTATTGGTATTGGTATCGCTGTTCTGGTACAGGTCGATGATCGAGAACCGGTCTTGCAGCAGGTTACATTGATCCAGCGCAGCCTGTTGCAGCGTATAGTACAAAGCCGGTGTGCTCATATTCGGTCCTTCCGGGAAAACGATCAGCGTAGGCTCGTCCACCGTTGCCAGTTTTTTGAGCCCGTTGGTGAGGGCGGTTGCATCCGGCGCGGTGCCAAGTGTTAAGTACGCAGCCACCGAAATAATGTAACAGGGGCCGCCGCCATTGCCAAAGTACAGTTGCAGGGCATAATACATATTATGTTTGGAGCGTGGGGAAGCAGAAAATGCGGCGGTCGCGTTCATGGAAAGTACGTTGCCGTTGGTGTCCTGCTCTTCGCGGAGCGTTACCACAATATTGTCTTCCGGCTGCGGGCCGCCGAAATAAGTCTCGTAGTCCAACATAGAAGTGATGCGGGTGGGCGTCATGTTTAGATCGTTGGGAACGCGTTTATCAGCTTTCTCCGTGTAGCCTATAAAAGCCGGGATGGCCGTCTCGACCTGCGCTACCGAAGGCGGGAATTTAGGTTCTTCGATGACGTAAACGCCGGGAGTCTTAAATGTGGAAGGCATGATGAATATGATTTGTTGATGAAGAATTTGAGGTTACATCAGTAATTGAGGGGTATTTCCGAACAGTAAAACAGGTCTCCGTCCTTTTCTATCGTTTTTATCCTGGCTGCGTTTGCATTGCTTACGTTCAGTACGGGCGGTCCCACATTACCTGTTTCCGGGAAGATAGATTTGATAGGCGCCTCGGTAAAAGGGATGGGCTTGTCTGATATAAATGAATTGCTCTGTTGCGCGAAGTTGTAATTGTGCTGGCTATCCTTCACCGCCGTTACCTTAGAACCTACGCCCGTAGTGTATTTCCAGATGGCGGCGCGGTTAGCGAAGCGAATCGTAAATATCTTTTCTTTCATGCCGCCCTGCACATCGAGCAGCGAAAAATCGCTGGCGGCGGGGAAGTGATTAAATATTTCAATCACGCCGTGTACCTGTTCGCGACGCAGGCGGCCGTCTACGTACAACATGGTTTCGGCCCCGTTGGCGGTAACGCGGTAGCGGCCCGGCTCCGGTACCGCAAATCGATCGCGATTTCCGATTGCGGTGTTTCGAAGTTGTCCAGTGTTGCGGGTAAGGCTTCCATGTCGTACAACCCCGATGCGGGATTAAAGCGGAAAACATCTGTCATAACAGCTGTGGCCGGGGCGGGCAGCACAAAGCGGAAAGTGCCGCCGGCATTGGTAACCAGGTCGCCGGTAGTAGCATAACGCAGTGCTCCTTTGTTGCGCCAGAAGACTGCTTCACCCGGCGTGTGTGCATTGCCGCTATCGCTGCTGCGCAAGGCCTCTGCCACATCGTTGCCACTAATCACAAGCGCGCCGGGCAGGTAGGTAACCGCGTTACTGTAGGCGGCTATTGGCGCCGACAAGTACGTAACCGTGCCGGCCTTTACCTGGTGGAGGTTGGAAAAGTACAGGCGTTTCGCCGGACCGAAAATACCATCAAGATTCGTATAGTTTGCGAACAGCGGGCGTTTCAGTTTGAGGTATACACGATACACGTCTGTGGGAGCGGGAGCGGCCATGGGTTTGCCTTCCACGGCACGCACCAGCGCATATCCCTTGTTACCCATGTTTTTCCAGATTACCTGCTGGTCGCGGAACAGTTGCGCTGTTTCCGGCGACGGCACGATCTCGAAGTCGGGACACAGGCCGTTAACGTAATAGTCGTGCAGTATTTCTACCGCGAACAATATTTTGTAACTAAGCTGCATAAGCTAAGTATGCTGATTTTCGCTGATATTGATTTCCCGGATCAGTTCACCACTTGCTTCTACCATATCGTCGTCGATGACAACGACGCGTATTTTATACAACGCGCTGGGATAGTATTTACCACCGAGTGTGGCCCATAAATGGTTTACCTGTTCAAAATTGAGACTGCAGAAGTCTACCACGAGGCGATCAAGTTTTTCGTCCATTCCCGGCGAATTAGCCTTATCAAACACATTGCGGTATTGAAAAAATTGTACGATGAGCGACAACCATTTCAATGCATCGAAGTAATCATTTCGGTTCACAGAAAACAGGCAATACAGATTAAGATGCACCCGTGGATTTTTGTACATCAGGCCATTGGTTTCCAGGTTGCGCCGGAAGTTATCGGGCGATCTGGATACACGGTCTTCCTCGATATTCACTAAAGACAAAATCGCCTTGTTGGCCAGCGGATTGGGCCTCCCTGATCGCCATCCTGCAACCGCGCTACGTTTCCGAGCACCAGGCGGGGATCGGTAAGCGGACCCAGTTTGACAGATAAGTACTTGTTTACTTCATCAGAAATAAACTTCAGCGCCTCATTGATCATGCTGCGTTTTTTGGGGTGTAATAAATAATTCCTTGGCTATTTGCTGCTGCGAAGTCAGTTTTTTTGGGGCAACTGAACATTCGTGTAATTGACTCTCCCTGTAATATTAGGCAAATATTTTTATTCAGCAAAAAAATTAACGATTGTGGATTGTGCTACAACGTGATAGCAACAGGATGTATGAGGGAAATTATTATTTGACAGGAGTCCTGACAGATATCAAACATGTTTCATGCACTATTCGTGCACTCCCCGTGCACTGTTCAAGCACTCCCCGTGCACTCTCCCTCTGGAACTTTTGCATATTGAAAGCGACATAATGCGACAATCACGACACATCGCGACAATCGCGACACATAACGACACGTTGCGACACTGACTATTGGCAATCGTTTATCCAACGCCTAACTTTACATCGGCGCATAGGAAAACTGCTGCTGAAGTGAGGGACACAACGGCGGCTGATGAGAAAAATAAAAGATGGCTAAAGAAAATTTTACTGCACCCCGGCAACAATGATCACGATTTCGCCCTTCACGCCTTTTTCGGCGAAGTAATCGTGCACTTCCTGCAGTGTGCCGTGTTTGTTCTCTTCGAACATTTTGGTGAGTTCGCGGCTAACGCAACACTGCCGGTCGGCCCCGAAGTACTGGATAAAATCGGCCAGCGTTTTCACGAGGCGCATGGGCGATTCGTAAAACACCATGGTGCGGTCGTCGGTTGACAAAGCAGTAAAAAGGGTATGGCGACCTTTTTTCAGGGGAGGAAAACCTTCGAAGGTGAAGCGGTTCATGGGGATGCCGCTATTCACCAGGGCGGGAACAAAGGCCGTTGCGCCGGGAAGGCATTCCACCGGCACGTTTGCGCAATGCACTCCCGTACGAGCAGAAAGCCAGGGTCGGATACGCCGGGCGTGCCAGCATCCGTAAGCAGGGCCATGGATTTGCCGCTTTGCAGTTGCATAACCAGTGCTGCAATACTTTATGCTCGTTGTGCTGGTGATAAGGGGTAATGGGCTTATCGATGCCGTAGTGCCGCAACAACACGGATGAGGTGCGGGTGTCTTCGGCCAGTACAAGGTTCGCTTCTTCCAACACCTTCACGGCACGGTAGGTCATATCCGCGAGGTTGCCGATGGGCGAAGGAACGATGTAAAGCTTTGACATGTACGGCGTTTTATAATGCCGATCCCGCGGAACATGCCAGCATTTAAGCCTTCATGCATCCGCGGGACCCGGAATTATTTATCTATTGAATGGTGATTTCGAAGTATTCCATTACCTGGTTAGCCAGCAGTTTCTGACAGGCAGATTCGGCAATCCTGGCTGCGTCTTCTTTAGAAGCCGCATCGATCTGCAGGGTGATGTGTTTACCAATCCTTACGTCCTGTACCGGGATGCCCAGATTTTTCAGTCCGCCCAGCACGGTTTTACCCTGCGGGTCCAGTAATTCTTTCAGCGGCATCACATTGATATGTGCAGTAAATGTCATTTCTAAAAATTTTGACGCAAACCTACGGGATTTTCCTAAAAACGGAAGTTAATGTGTAGCCGCTTTTGGCGGTTTTACGACAGACAGCACCACATACGCCACAAATACGAACGGTACAGCGGCGAAGCGCAGTACGGGAATACTGCCGATCGTGAGCGCAATCAGCAAAAATCGCGGCCAGTTATCTTTTATGCTGAAGTTTTTAAATTTCAGGCTGATCATGGGAATTGACGACACCATCAGGTAGCAGAGCAGGCCGATGATGAAGTACAACACGTACACATTTTCGAAATAATGCGCCAGGTTAAAGGGATTGAACAGCATGATCAGCGGGAAAGATGCCACCAGCAAGCCTACCGCCGGGGTGGGTACGCCATGAAATGTTCGGCCTGGCGGGTATCCAGGTTGAACTTTGCCAGGCGGTACGCTGCAAAACAAGGCACCAGCAAGGCCGGGGCCAGGTTAAAGTACGATACATCGAACACATCCGGGGTTTGCATGTAGGCGCTCCGCAGCAGGCGAAACAGCACCATGCCCGGCACCACGCCGAAGCTCACCACGTCGGCCAGACTGTCCAGCTCCTTACCCATGGGGCTTTGTACTTTCAGGAGACGGGCTACCATGCCGTCAAAAAGTCGAACACGCCGGCAAGCACCACCAGTCCGGACGCCCAGTAAACCGGGGCGGGATTGGTCACCATATAATCCGCCCCGTTGAACGTGGCGATATATTCCGGCGCATGAAGGATAAAAATAACGGCGAGCGCGCCGCAAAAGAGATTGGCCAGGGTCAGGATATTAGGTACTTGTTTCATTAGCGTTTTTAGATATATCAACTGCGCGTTGCCGTAACAACGCGCAGTCCGGGGAAATTTTTTCATGAGCGCTTCGATCTCGTCCGCTTTGATCGGGATATTCTTCATCAGGTCGATATTACCGCCATCGGTTACCCAGATGTTGTTCTCGATGCGGATGCCGAGTTGTTCTTCCTCTATATAGATGCCCGGTTCTACGGTGAGCACGGAGCCCGCAGGCAGCGGCTGGTACATGGAAGGGCCCAGGTCGTGCACATCTACGCCCAGTGATGCGAAATACCATGGTACAGGTATTTGCGGTAGGCGCGGTTTTCCGGGTCTTCATTTTTCACATCGGCCTCGGTGATCAGGCCCAATTTGATAAACTGTTTGGTGGCCTCATCGCCCACCGCCTCGTGGTATTCGCCGATTTTGATGCCGGGTTTGAGATACGCCTTGCAGAAGTCGTGCAGGTGCAGGCAGGCATCGTACACTTCACGCTGGCGGGTGGTGAACTTGCCGTTCACAGGCACCGAGCGGGTAAGATCAGCATTGTAACCGCCATAGGCAGCGCCAAAGTCCATGAGGATTACCTCACCGTCTTTACACTCCTGGTTGTTACTTACATAATGCAGGGTACGGGCGCGGTCGCCGCTGGCGATGATAGAGCCATAAGCCTCGCCGGTAGCGCGGTTGCGCAGGAACTCATGCAGTATTTCGGCCTGAATTTCGTGCTCCCATACACCCGGGCGAATGAAGCCCAACACGCGGCGGAAGGCCTTTTCGGTAATGTCCATGGCCACCTGCATCACGCCGATTTCTTCGGCAGTTTTCACGGCGCGCAATTGTTTGAAGATCACTGCGGCGCGCTGGAAGTTATGAAGCGGGTAGCGTTCGCGCATGTGCGCTGCATAGCGGTAATCGCGCACCGGCACGTAGTTCGACTTCCTGTTATTTTCGTTGGTGTTAAGATAAATGTTGGTGGCTTCGTGTACCCAGGGTTGCAGCACGCCGTCGAGCGTATCGAGCCACACGATGGTGGAAATACCCGATATAGCGGTGGCTTCGTGGCGGCGCAGACGTTTTCCGTCCCATTTTTCCTTGAGTTCGTTGGGGCGTACCAGGACCAGCACTTCGCGGAACTTAGGATCCGGATGATCGGGGTACAGGATGACCATGGTATCTTCCTGGTCGATGCCTGTAAGCCAGTACAGATCAGAGTTTTGCTTAAATGCGTGCAGGGCGTCGCCGTTAGTAGGCAGCTCGTCATTACTGTTAATAATGGCGATAGATTGAGGTATCATTTTTTCGGTGAAGCGCTGGCGATTCTTAATAAAGATCTGTGGATCAAGTGGTAAAGACTTCATATGATGATATTGTCAATTATTTACTGCTTTGGAAGCGATTGAGTGGCCAAACCTACAGGAAAATGGGCAACTATCAAAATAGGAATAAGCGTATGCTAAACACCTGTAAAACTATTAGCAATAATTTAAATTACACATTAGCGCAATCGATATTCATTGAATATTTTCCAATATTGTCGGCAAATAAACCACGATTGGCTATTTTTTAATGGTACAACACCTAACAAATTAGATGATTTCAAAATGCACTAGTTTTGCTTTTACACCAAAACAATCTTTCTTTATGCAAATCAGTAGTGTGAGAGATATCCTTACTGAACTTAAAGACTTGGGCATAGAGAACCCAGCGAACATCTATTATCAGCTTTCACCTGAAGAACTGATTTCGCAAACGATCGCCCGCGGTCAGGGCCGCCTGACCGACAGCGGGGCACTTGCCGTTAATACCGGCGAGTTTACCGGCCGCTCCCCCAAAGACAAGTTCATTGTAAAGGACGAAGGCACCGCGAAGACGGTGAACTGGAACGACTTTAACCAACCATTCGAAGCAGCGCATTTTGACAAACTGTTTTCCAAACTCACGACTTACCTGAAAGACAAGCAGGTATGGGTACGCGATTGTTATGCGTGCGCCGATCCGGCGTACCGCGTCAACATCCGCGTGATCACAGAAACACCGTGGGCGAATCTGTTTGCTTATAATATGTTCCTTCGTCCCTCCGAAGAGGAAGCGGACCACATGGACGCGGAATGGACAGTAATCCAGGCACCCGGCTTTTTTGCCGATCCTAAAACAGACGGTACCCGTCAGCACAACTTCTCCCTGGTCAACTTCGCTAAAAGATGATCCTGATCGGCGGCTCGGCTTACACGGGCGAGATCAAGAAGGGAATTTTACCATTTTAAACTACGTGCTGCCGCACGAACACGGCGTATTACCAATGCACTGTTCGGCCAACCAGGGAACAAAGGGCGATACCGCCATTTTCTTTGGCCTGAGCGGCACCGGCAAAACCACGCTGAGTGCCGATCCGCAGCGTAAGCTCATTGGTGACGACGAGCACGGCTGGACCGAAAGCGGCGTATTTAACTTCGAAGGCGGCTGTTACGCCAAAACCATCGACCTGAGCGCGGAAAAAGAGCCGCAGATCTTCGCCGCGATCCAGGACGGGGCACTGCTGGAAAACGTTATGTTCCACGGCAACACCAACAGCGTGGATTATACGGATGGCAGCATCACGGAAAACACCCGGGTGTCCTATCCTTTACATTATATAGATAATGCACTGGAGCCCTCAATTGGCAACATTCCCAAAAACATCTTTTTCCTGACCTGCGATGCATACGGTGTGTTGCCTCCTGTTTCCAAACTGACGCCGGGACAGGCTATGTACCAGTTTATGTCTGGTTACACAGCTAAAGTGGCGGGCACGGAAGCAGGTATTACGGAACCTAAATCCACGTTCAGCGCATGTTTCGGGGCTCCCTTTATGCCGCTGCACCCTGCTCAGTACGCGAAAATGCTGGGCGAAAAGATGCGTGCGCATAAGGTGAACGTATGGATGATCAACACCGGCTGGACAGGCGGCGCTTATGGTACGGGGCAACGTATTAAACTGGCCTTCACCCGCGCTATGATCACCGCCGCCCTTGCCGGTGAACTGGACAAGGTGGCTTACCGGGAACACGACATTTTTGGCGTGGCCATTCCCGAATCATGCCCGGGCGTACCGGACGAGTTGCTCGATCCGAAACATACCTGGACCGATAAAAACGCATATGACAAGCAGGCGGCCGATCTGGCAGCGCAATTTGTCCGCAACTTCGAAAAGTATGCAGACAAGGCCGACAGGGAAATCCTGGATGCCGCGCCAAGGCCCTTGCAGTAAATAAAGACTCTGTTCATTAGCAACCACTAGAAATCAGGTGGGGTCTTAGCGGCCCCGCCTTTTTTTTGCGCCCGTTTTTTTCGTAATTTTGCGCATGCAAATTTTAGACGGCAAATTAGTATCCCAGGCGACCAAAGACCTGTTAGCACAAAAAGTAACGGAGCTGAAAGCTTTAGGAAAAAAAAACGCCCCACCTCGCCGCCATCCTGGTAGGCAACAGTGGAGCCAGTGAAACTTATGTAGCGTCCAAAGTAAAGGCGTGCGCCGAAATCGGCTACAACTCTACCCTGCTGCGTTTCGACGAGCAGATTTCTGAGAAACACCTGCTGGATAACATCCAGATGCTCAATGAAAATGCCGACATCGACGGCATCCTGGTACAGCTCCCGCTGCCCAAACACATCAACGAAGAGCTGGTTATCAACACCATCGACCCAAGTAAAGATGTGGACGGCTTCCACCCCATGAACGTGGGTAAAATGGTTAGCGGACTGCCCACTTACGTTCCCGCCACTCCTTATGGCATCATGCTGATGCTGGAGCATTATAATATCGACACCAAAGGCAAACACGCAGTAGTGATCGGCCGCAGCCACATCGTCGGCACACCGATGAGCATTTTGCTGAGCCGTAACACACAGCCCGGCAACTGCACCGTAACCCTTTGCCACTCCCAGACTAAAAACCTGAAGGAGCTTTGCCTGCAGGCCGACATCATCGTAGCCGCCATTGGCCGCCCCGATTATGTTACCGCCGACATGGTAAAAGAAGGTGCCATCATTATTGATGTGGGTATTAATCGTGTTGCGGACGCCAGCAAGAAAGCGGGTTCCGACTGGTAGGTGACGTGAAATTCGATGAGGTAGCGCCTAAGTGCAGCTTCATCACCCCCGTTCCGTGGTGTAGGCCCCATGACCATCGCTGCGTTGCTGAAAAACACGTATCACGCAGCCATCGGTGAAAAAGAACACCTGAACTAAAACCGGGCTTCCCCACGGGAAACTTTTATAAAGTTCGGGCAGATACCGGAACTTTGCAGTACAATCATGCTTATAACAGAAACACATACGAGCACTACGCTTCCGGTAATGGAATACTTCTACACCCTCCAGGGAGAAGGCTTTTACCAGGGACAGGCAGCTTACTTCATCCGCCTGGGCGGCTGCGATGTGGGTTGCCATTGGTGCGATGTAAAAGATAGCTGGGATGCGGAGAAACATCCGCAGCTGGCTATTGCCGACATCGTGCGCGAAGCGGCGTCTTTCCCCGGTCGGATTGCCGTTATTACCGGCGGCGAGCCACTCATGCATAACCTTGATGCGCTCACTGCCGCTCTCCACCAGGAAGGCTTCCGCACGCATATAGAAACTTCCGGCTCCTCCCCGCTCAGCGGCGAGCTGGACTGGATCACATTATCGCCCAAGAAGTTTAAAGCCCCGCTGCCTGAAGCCTGCGAACAAGCCAGCGAACTGAAAGTAGTGGTTTTTAATAAGTCCGACTTTGCGTGGGCAGAGAAACATGCCGCACTGGTGGGCCCGGGTTGTAAACTATACCTGGCGCCCGAATGGAGCAAACGCGATGAAATAACGCCCCTGATCATCGATTACATCAAAGACCATCCACAATGGCAGCTATCGCTCCAGATCCACAAATACATCAATGTACCATAAATAGAAAGCGGGGTAAATACCCCGCTTTTTTCTTCTTGCTATTAGTCAGTGATGAGCTACTGACCAGTTTATGAGTTATTTTGGGGTTCGCTACGCGGAAGCCGCATTGGGCAACTTCCAATATAAAGACGACCATACCGCAAAAAAGTAACAGCTTATCCATCAATAAAAACACAATATCACCTTTCCTTTCTGCGTTATTTTGATCACCTTTACAACATATGAAGACACGTATCCTATTCACTGGCATATGTTTAACGCTACTGAGCCTGCAGGCGGATGCCCGTGGTGTACGCTATGATAACGCCGGAAAAAAAGCCCAACAATACTTCGATCAGGCGATCGCCGTGGCCGGCGCCCGCCCCAACGAAGCCATCGACCTGCTAAAAACGCCATTAAATCCCAACCGAAATTTATTGATGCATACGGCCAGCTCGGCATGTCCTATTTAGCCGCAAGGCAATACCAACTGTCGGTAGATGCATTTCAGCAACTTATAAATCTTGATACCGGGGCTATTCGTCCCGCCCGTATCCCATATGCCAAAGCCCTGGGCGGTTTGGCCAGGTATGATGAGGCACTGGCCGTGATCAATCAGTATATGGCCGGCACCAAAAATCCAAGTCCGGCAGGAGTTACGCTAAAGGGCAATTTTGAATTTGCGGTAAAGGCCAAACAAAATCCCGCACCGTTTGAGCCTCGCAATCTCGGCGACAACATCAACAGCGTTTACCCCGAGTATTTCCCGTCGCTGACGATCGATGATGAAACCCTGATCTTTACCCGACGGTTGTCGGGCAACGAGGACTTCTTTATATCGCGCCGCGACAGCGCCCAGCCCTGGCAAAAGCCCGGATATGGGAGAACCCATCAACACAGCTTTTAACGAAGGCGCCCAGAATATTTCGCAAGATGGCCAGATGCTCGTATTTACCGGCTGCGACTTCCCCGGAGGCCAGGGCAGTTGCGATATCTACGTTTCTTATAAAACGGATAATGGCTGGACCAAACCGGTAGGCATCAGCAAAAACATCAATACCTACGCCTGGGAAACGCAGCCCTGCCTCTCTCCCGACAAGCAAACGCTCTATTTCGTGCGTGGCACCACCGACGCGGGCAATGATATTTTTGTAAGCAGAAGGCAACCTAACGGCTCCTGGTCTGTAGCGGAACGCCTCGACTCCAACATCAACACAAAGGGGAATGAAACCACGCCGTTCCTGCATGCGGATAACCAGACGCTATACTTCGCATCCAATGGTCACCCCGGCTTCGGCGGACAGGATTTATTTTACTCCCGCCGCCGGGAAGATGGCAGCTGGGGACCAGCGGTAAACATGGGCTACCCTATTAACACGATGGACGAAGACGCCAGCATGGTAGTAGCCGCCGACGGCCTCACCGCCTACTTTGCCTCCGACCGCTCGGACACCCGCGGTGCACTGGACATCTACAGTTTCCAGTTACCTCCGCGGCGCGCGCCCAGAAAACTTCGTACGTAAAAGGTTTCATTTATGATATCAAAACCGAAAAGCGCCTTGCCGGCAACCTGGAACTCATAGACCTGCAAACCGGCTTCAATATCGCCACGGTAAAATCTGCCGAAGACGGCAGCTACCTGGTGCCGCTGCCACTGGGCAAGGACTATGCGTTTAACGTAAGCCGTCCGGGTTATCTTTTCTATTCTGATAACTTCTCCCTGCAGGCCAGCGCAGACGGCAAACCTTTCGAGAAAAATATCCCGCTGCAACCACTGGAAGCCAATGCAGTCGTAACATTGAAAAACATCTTCTTCGAAACCGGGAAGTTTACACTTAAAGACGATTCGCATACAGAGCTGGATAAACTTGTAAAACTGCTGAACGACAATGCCACCATGAAGGTGGAAATCAGCGGCCATACAGATAACGTAGGTGCGGATAAAGACAACCTGCTGCTGTCGGAAAACCGCGCGAGAGAAGTGGTGAAATACCTTGCAGGTAAAGGCATTGCGCCGGGCAGGTTAACAGCGAAAGGTTATGGGGAAACACAGCCCGTAGCGACCAACGATACCGAAGCAGGAAAAGCGCAGAACAGGCGGACGGTATTGAAGGTGATAAGTTTGTAGCGATGATTTTGTATAAATGGAACGGCGATGTAGGGATACATCGCCGTTTTCTGTTTCAGCATTTTAGCGCTTGGTTTACATCACCAACTTCTTTGGCACCTTCTCCTTCGGATAATCCCTCAACCCAGCCTTAAACACCGAATCCTTCTGCGCCTGCGTCAGCTTATTGTTATACGCCCGCAACGCCGACTCCCAATCGCCATACATCGCGTTGGGCGTAACGATAAACCGTTCACCGAACGCGCCATGCAGGCTATCTACTATCCGCTGCCGGTCATCGGCGCTGCGCTCGTCGAATACAGCCGCGAAATCGCCCAGGTTATCGCCCAGGAGCATAATGATATTGTGGGTTTTAGCCACTTCCATCCGGCGTGTTTCTTTGGAAGACACATCCTTACGCAGGATAAGGTGCTCATCATCCGCAAATGGGAACGACCAGCGGTCCAGGTTTTGGAGGGTCGCTTTACGCTCGGTTTCTACACGATTGGTAATATAAAATACCGCTACGCCACGGGAAGCCGCATATTGCAGGAAGGCGCGGGCGCCGGGAACAGAGTCCGCATCGGCGCGGCTGGTCCAGTCCGCCCAGGTTTCTTTCGTATAACCGTTATGGAAACCAGACTGCATGGCGGTATACGCACTGTTGTCGAGCACCGTTTCGTCGATGTCGGTAACGATAGCGCGCGGCTTGGATGAAGGATCGCGGAGCGCGGCATCCAACTGAAGGCGGGCCAGTTTGTAGGCCTGGAAGCACAATGCCCGGTACTCGCCGGCGCGTTGCTGCCACAGGGCGGCCCAGGCGGCGCCGTTATGGCTGAAAGACGCGGTAGGCGAGGGTGTCGTAACCGGCTGTGTTGTGCGACAGGCGGCAAGTGCGGCCAGCAACGTTATGCAGGAAAAGTATCTCATCATCATACAATTAAAGTAAATAAATTTCGGAAGAAAGGCGTAAATTGAAAGTAATTGTATTGTTAACCAACCGTTTATGACCGAAGAAACTCGCTACCAGCTTGCGTTGACCCTCATTCCGCAAATCGGCGATATTGTCGCCAAAGAACTCTTAAACCGTTTCGGCAGCGCCTCCGCCATTTTTAAAGCGCGCAGTTCCGACCTGGAAAAAATTCCCGGCATCGGTACAGTGAGAGCGAAAGCCATTAAGCAATTTTCCGACTTTTCACGGGCCGCGCAGGAGTTGAATTTTATGCAGCGTTATGGCATACAACCAATCTTTTATACCGATCCCACGTACCCGCAACGCCTGAAGCACTGTACGGACGCGCCTGCAATGTTGTACTACAAAGGAACGGCCGATCTTAACGCCCCGCGTATGGTCAATGTGATCGGCACACGAAAACCCTCTGCTTATGGCAAAACTATTTGCCGCCAACTGGTAGAGGGACTCGCTGCCCTGCGGGCAACCGTTGTGAGCGGGCTCGCCTATGGCATTGATGTAGAGGCGCACAAGGCCGCGCTGGAATACCAAACACCCACGATTGGTATACTGGCGCACGGTCTCGATAGGATGTACCCGCCCGGCCACCACCAGATCGCGCGCCAGATGCTGGCCACCGGCGGCCTCCTCACCGACTTTATGAGCGGCACGCAACCTGATAAACAAAACTTTCCCCGCCGCAACCGCATTGTGGCCGGCATGTGTGATGTGACCATCGTCATCGAAAGCGGCGAAAAGGGTGGCTCGCTCATCACTGCCGATATTGCACTCAGCTATAACCGCGACGTAGCAGCCATTCCCGGGCGGGTAGATGATGAACGATCGATGGGATGCCTGCAGTTAATACGCTCGAACAAAGCAGCCCTGATCACCGGCGCGCACGACCTTGCCGACATGATGGGCTGGAATAGCGAAGCATTGTTGCCTGTAAATCGTCAAAAAGAATTGTTTGTAGAACTGAATACAGAGGAGCAACAGATCATGTCGCTCTTCCAACATAACAAACAACTACATATAGATGAGATATATCGTGTATGCCAGCTGTCCGGCAGCCAGGTGGCCGCGGCTTTATTAAATCTTGAAATACACGCCATGGTAAAGGCTTTGCCTGGAAACAGCTACATGCTGACGTGATGATAGCAAAATGTTATGTTTCGTTTTCTGCGTAAATACTCGTACATTTGCGTGCAATTATTTTTCATTCGACTCAATAATTGCAACATGCCTGCGGGAAAATCAAAACCGAAATTTGTAGCTGACGGTCTCACCTTTGACGATGTACTCCTGGTGCCGGCTTACTCTGAAGTGTTACCGAGGGAGGTAAACATCTCTACCCAACTTACCAAAAATATACGACTGAACATTCCGATGGTATCTGCTGCCATGGACACCGTTACAGAAGCGAATCTCGCCATTGCCCTGGCGCGTGAAGGCGGTATCGGTATTCTGCACAAGAACATGTCCATCGAAAAACAGGCCGAGCAGGTAAGAAAGGTGAAACGCAGCGAAAGCGGCATGATCCTCGATCCCGTAACACTTACACCCGACCAAACGATCGGCCAGGCGCTGCGACTGATGAAGGAAAACAAAATTGGTGGTATTCCTATCGTTGATAAAGACAACAAGCTGGCAGGCATCCTCACCAACCGCGACCTCCGCTTCGAAAAGAACACCAAACGCCTGATCAAAGACGTGATGACCACCGAAAAGCTCATCACTGCTCCCGAAGGCACGGACCTGAAAAAAGCAGAAAAAATCCTCGAACAATATAAGATCGAAAAACTGCCGGTTGTTAACAAAAGCGGCAAGCTGGTTGGCCTGATCACTTATAGAGATATCCTCCAGCTCACTTCTTTCCCGAACGCGGTGAAAGATGAATACGGCCGCTTACTTGTAGGCGCTGCGCTCGGCATCACCGCCGACATCCTGATCGCGCCAAAGCGTTGATGACCGTGGGTGTTGACGTGGTATCGCTGGACAGCGCGCACGGTCACTCCATACACGTACTCGAGTCTGTAAAAAAACTGAAAAAAGCCTTCCCGAAACTACAGGTGATAGCCGGTAACGTAGCTACTGCGGCAGGCGCACTGGCCTTGCAACAGTCTGGCGCAGACGCGGTGAAAGTGGGTGTAGGCCCTGGTTCCATCTGTACCACCCGCGTGGTAACAGGCGCCGGCTTCCCGCAATTATCAGCGATCATGGAAGCAGCTACCGCACTGCGTAAAACAGGCGTTCCCGTAATTGCCGATGGCGGTATCCGTTACACCGGCGATATGGTCAAAGCGTTAGTGGCAGGTGCTTCTTCGATCATGGCAGGTTCCATCTTCGCAGGTGTGGAAGAAAGCCCCGGAGAAACCATCATTTTCGAAGGCCGTAAATTTAAATCATACCGCGGTATGGGCTCTATAGAGGCTATGAGCGAAGGCAGCAAAGACCGTTACTTCCGGGATGTGGAAGCGGACATCAAGAAACTGGTACCGGAAGGTATTGTGGGCCGCGTTCCGTACAAGGGTTACCTGAACGAAGTGGTACAGCAATTTGTAGGTGGCCTGCGTGCCGGTATGGGTTATACCGGTTCTAAAGACATCAAAACACTGCAGGACGCACAGTTCGTGAAAATCACTTCCGCTACCGTAAAAGAGAATCACCCGCACGATGTGACGATCACCAAGGAAGCGCCGAACTACAGCCGCTAATATCAAAATGTTAAAATATAGAAAGGGAAGGCAATGCCTTCCTTTTTTATACCCGGTTAACATCAATCCACTATTTTTGGAAATATGCGCAAACTCATTCCTTTAGCCCTGGCGGTACTCAGTAGTCTGTTATTATGGGCAGCATGGCCCACTTCTCCCCTTACCTTCCTGATATTCATTGCGTTCATTCCCCTGCTGGTCATCGCCGACAGGGTAAAGAACCCATTGTCGTACTTCGGCTGCATTTTCCTGACCACTGTGTTATGGAACGTGCTGACTACCTGGTGGGTAGGTAACACACCCATTCCTGTCAGCGGTGTACTGGCCAATGTGGCCAATGCCCTGTTAATGGCGTTCCCCTGGATGGGCTACAAATCTGTCAGGGAAAAGCTGGGTAAAAACGTAGGCTATTTTGCGTTGGTCTCCTTCTGGCTGTTGTTTGAGCACATCCATCTCCGCTGGGAGCTTAGCTGGCCCTGGCTCACCATCGGCAACGTATTCGCCACGCACCCCGACTGGGTGCAATGGTACGATGTGACCGGCGCAAACGGCGGAACCCTGTGGGTATTGTTAATGAACATCAGCCTGTATGAAGTATGGCGTAAACGCCGGGAAATGAAGGCGGTGCCCGGTAGCTTCGTACTTTGGAAAGAGGGCTGGAAACCATTGGCGCTGCTGGCCATTCCATTATTGATTTCTTATGTAAAAAGTATACGCCCGGACGTAGCTAACGGCAACCAGGCGAGGGTGGTCATCGTACAACCCAACATAGACCCTTATCAAAAATTTGAAGCAGATCCCGCGGAAGTGGTGCAACAATTCCTGCGGCTCAGCGCACAAAAACGACCGAACATACCGAGTACATCATCTGGCCCGAAACGGCGCTGTTCAGCCAGGCGCTTTTGAACATGAGTTGAACGATCGTGCTGAAATACAATCGATCCGTGCTTTTCTGCAACAATACCCAAATGCAAAGATCATAACGGGAGCGGTTACACTTAAAAGATATAATACAAAAGAAGAGGCGTCGCCCACTGCCCGCAAAAGCGAAAACGGCATGTTATGGGATGCATTCAATTCTGCCCTGATGATTGATACGTCCTTTAACATACAGGTGTATCATAAATACAAAATGGTGCCTGGTGTGGAAATCATTCCCTATTCGCGCTACCTGAAATTTATGGAGAACTGGGCGATGGACATGGGCGGCATCAGCGGCAGCTATGGCCGTACACCGGGTGTAGAAATCTTTGAAGATCACGAACATAAAACATCGATCGTCCCCATCATCTGCTACGAATCAATATACGGTGAATTTGTAGGCAGGAAAGTAAAACTGGGGGCCGAACTCATCGCTATTGTAACAAACGACGGCTGGTGGGGCGAAACGCAGGGATATAAGCAACACCGGAATACGGCCGCCTGCGCGCTATTGAAACCCGCCGCTGGATAGCCCGCTGCGCCAATACCGGCGTTAGCTGTTTCATTGATCCTTATGGCGGGATTATTGCTCCTACCGAATACTGGAAAGAGGCAGTTATCGATGGAAATGTAACACTCAGGTCTGATATTACGTTTTACGTAAAATATGGCGACTACATTTCGAAAGCTGCCGTTATCTTTAGTATCTTGTTAATGGTATACACCTCGATCATATTACGTTTTATTCGCAGGCAAAATGTGGAAAGAATTAAACAACGGAAACCATAAGGGCGCATACCGCGACGAAGGAAAAGGAAAGGTAGTCGTACTGATTCATGGATTTGGAGAAGACGGCAGTGTGTGGGAACACCAGCAGGCCTATCTTTCTAATTATTGCCGGGTAATAGTGCCGGACCTGCCGGGCTCGGGCAAATCGCCCCTTGCCGATGTGAGCATGGAAGCCATGGCCGGTTTTATTCACGCCATCCTGTTGCAGGAAAAAGTTGTGCAGGTAACGATGATCGGACATTCGATGGGCGGTTATGTAACACTGGCCTTCGCCGACAAGCATCCGGAGATGCTGGAGGGGTTTGGTTTGTTCCATTCCACCGCCAAACCGGATACCGACGAAAAGAAAGAAGGACGGCGTAAATCGATTCGTATGATCGAACAATATGGCGCAGAAGCGTTTGTGCGGCAAACACTGCCAAACATGTTCAGCAACGCCTTCAGGGAAGCACAGCCACAACGTGTGGATGAATACATCCGCCGCGGCTTGCAGGCCGAAGCCGCTTCGCTGGTCGCCTACTATGAAGCGATGATACAGCGCCCGGACAGGACCGCTGTATTGAAAGATACCAAAGTACCCGTTTTATTTATCATTGGGAAAGACGATACCGCTGTTCCACCAGACAGCGTGTTGCCGCAAGTAACCGTCCCCCGGTAAGCAGTGTGCATATTTTTGAAAACGTTGCGCATATGGGTTTATGGGAGGTTTACGAGGACTGCAATATAATATTGCAGCAGTTTGTAGCGTTTTGCCAACATTCATAGTTCGTAGCCTTTTTAAAGGACAAATAACCGTATAAGAGGACCATAGGTTGAGATCAGTATTTTTAACACTGTTGCTCGGCATGATATGCATTGCCGTTAAGGCCGATCACATAATCGGCGGGGAGATGTATTATGATTACCTCGGCAAATCCGGCACCAACAACCGCTACCGCGTTACCCTCAAATTATTCGTCCGCTGCGACGCTACCGAACAGCAATTTGATGACCAGGTAGATTTTTCTTTCTTCGACGCAGGTACCAAACAACTTGTATCCAATCCGCAGAGCGTTGTGCGCACCGCGGTGGAGAACTACAACACAGGGCAGGTAGACCCCTGTATCGTGAACCCGCCGAACATCTGTTACGCCATTGGCTATTATTCTACCACCGTTACGCTGCCGGAAAACGCAGCGGGTTACACGGCCTCGTATCAACGTTGCTGCCGCAGAACGAACCTTACAAACATCAACTCCGCCAATAATAATGTGGGCGCTACATATTCGGTGTTTATTCCGGGTAACACGGGCAACTTTGACCAGAACAACAGCGCCAAATTCAATAAGGAAAGAGTGGTGATCGTATGTGCAACCATGCCGTTCATCTATGACTATGCTGCTACCGATGCTGATGGCGATTCACTCGTGTATTCATTTACTGCGGCTTTCGACGGCGCCTCCCAGTCTAATCCGAAACCACGCACGTCCGCCACGCCGCCTTACCGCTCCGTGTCTTATCGCGCACCGTTTACCGCCGAACAACCTTTGGGACCTAATGTGACCATTAATCCCACTACCGGGGTAATATCCGGTGTGGCGCCGGCTTCAGGATTATACATTGTAACGGTAACGGCAAAAGAGTATCGTAATGGCATCTACATCGGCGAGCACAATAAAGAATTTCAGTTCAGCATTACCGGTTGCGTAAAACAGGTGGTGGCTGCCATGCCGGATAAATACGCCGATTGCGATGGGCTTACCATCAACTTTGTCAATAATAGTACACCCGGCAAGTCTTACTACTGGGATTTCGGTGACGGACAAACGCTCACCACACTCAGTCTCGATCCACTGCCACACACCTATGCCGCACCGGGCATGTACAAGGCCAAACTGGTGGTAGACCGGGGCAGCAACTGTAACGACAGTGCTGTGACAACAGTATACGCTTTCCCAAAATTGACGCTGGCCTTTAGCCTGAATGGCCTGTGTACCAGCAAACAATCGCAATTCATCAACACTACCACCAACGACATCGGCAATATCAATTATTACAAATGGGACTTCGGCGTACCTACGTTAACCAACGACACCTCGCGCCAGCGAAGTCCCACATTTCAATACACCACTCCCGGCACCTATGTGACGAAATTGACGGTGCGGACAGACAGGGGCTGTGAACAAACCCTGGAACAAACGTACACCGTGTACGACAAACCGCCATTGCCGGTGCTGACAAACGACACACTGCTTTGTTACCGCGATTCGTTGCAACTACATGCTGCCGCCTTAACACCCGGCACGTATTCATGGCAACCCGCTACTTATAACATACTGAACCCGCAAACACAATCGCCCGTTGTATACCCGAAAGTAGATACCACGTACAGCCTCACGTTTACTGATAATACCGGTTGCGTAAATACGGTAGATGTGAAAGTGGATGTGAAGGATACGCTTTTAATACAAGCCCTCCCCGATAGCCTGATCTGCACCGGCGATATGGTTACGCTGCGCTCAAAAAGCGATGGCGCTTATGCATATGTATGGACGGACGTGGGCACGGGACAAGTGGTGGGCAACGGCCCGAATGCCAGCGTGACGCCGCCAGCAACAACCGCATATAACCTGCATGCTTCACTGGGCAGCTGTTTCACTGATGATGAAGTGTTACTGCGCACAGTAGATCCGCCCGTGGCATATGCCGGTGCGGATACCAGTATTTGTTATGGTGATAAGATCTCTTTAAGAGCCAGTGGCGGCGCGTTTTATCAATGGACACCGACTACATGGCTGTCTGCCCCCACACGACAACTCACAGTGGCCGCGCCGCTCGATACGATAGATTACATCGTAGTAGTGACGGACACCCTGGGTTGTCCCAAACCGGTGCGCGATACCGTACGCGTAAACGTGGTGCCGCCGGTGCCTGCATTTGCCGGCAACGATACCATCATCATTTACGGGCAACCGTTCCAGCTGCACGCCACCGGTGGTGTGCGTTATGAATGGTCGCCAGCTGATGGACTGGACGCCGTGAACATTTACAATCCTGTTACCCGTTTAAACCGCGATATTACTTACCACGTAAACGCATACAGCGTGGAAGGCTGCATGGGCAGCGATGATATCTTCGTTCGTTTTATTAAAGGCCCGGAGATTTACGTACCGACCGGATTTACCCCCAATGGTGATGGCGTAAACGATGTATTCCGACCCTTACCCGTGGGCATGACCCTCGAATCGTTCCGTATTTTCAACAGGTGGGGCCAGCAAATCTTCCAGACAAACGCTTATTTAAAGGGCTGGGACGGTAACCGCGGCAGTTCGCCGGCGGAAGTTGGCACCTACGTTTGGATAGTAACCGGTAAGGATCAGAGTGGTAAATATGTAGAAAGAAAAGGTACTGTTACCCTGCTTCGTTAAGCCAGATTTATTTCGGCAGGTGCTCGTTTTTTTGTAAATTCAGAGAGCACGTTATTCACCGTTTTCACACCCCTTCCCATGAGCAAATTCCTTCAGCTGGTACTTTGCTGTTTGATGATTCCGTATATCGCGGCAGCATACCATATTATAGGTGGGGAAATTTATTATGAAACAGTTGGGATATCCAACCGTGTGGCCGGTTATAAATATAAAATCACCTTAAAACTTTATCGCGACGGCGACTTCGCATGTGGCACCCGCCAGGGATGCCTGGATATTCGAGAATCCCGTCCCGATCAACATCTTCAATTCCATTGGCAACCGTGTAGGTCCGCAGATCCTGTTTTATATCAAAGAAACACGCCCCTTAAGAGATACGCTTAAAAATCCCTGTCTTGCGCCACAATCCATTTACCTTGAAGTAGCTTTTTATAGTGACACCGTACATCTTCCTTCGATTCCCGGCGGCTATTATATTGCCTATCAACGTTGCTGCCGCGGCGAAGCACTCACCAACATACACGATTCCGAACGCGAAGGCTCTACTTTTTATACCATGATTCCCGGGAGTGAAGGCAAACCCGATAACAACTGCGCTTATTTTAATAAAGATGAAGCAGTAGTGATTTGTGCAGGACTGCCTTTGGTCTATAACTACTCTGCCTACGATGCGGATGGCGACAGCCTGGTGTACAGTCTTTGTAACGCATTAGCCGGCGGAGCATCGCGGAATAATGAGGCCATATCGTCGCCTCCCTACAGCACCACGGTAAGTTACATTGCCCCCTACTCCGGCGGCGACCCGATGGGCGGCAACCCCAGGCTAAGCATATCGTCGACCGGGATTATAACGGGCACGCCCGACAGAGCGGGCAAGTTCGTGGTGACGGTGTGCGTGACGGAATATGACCGGCGAACGAAGGCTTATATTGGTACGCATAGCAAAGACATATTAATCACCGTATATGATTGCAATACCACGATCCGCGCATCGGTGCCAACGGTGTTGAACAACTGTGTAGACGAGCCACTGCTGGCGGTGGCGATCCCTAATAACAGCAACGCCGGATTTACCTCAACCTTCCATTGGTATTTTGGAGATGGAACAGATACCATTACCCATAGCCGCGATATTTTTTACCATAATTATACCGATACGGGCGTATATAAAATAAAACTCGTGGTGAACCGCGGGCTGCCGTGCACGGATAGCACTACCGGCCTGGTAAACAACTACCCGGGCTTCCGGGCAGGCTTCTCCGTCAACGGCTTGTGCCGCGAAGACCCGGTATTTTTTGAAGACACCTCCAGCTACCGCTATGGCAGCATCATTTACCGGCGGTGGGATTTCGGTGTAGATAAAGTTGAAAGCGATACCTCGCGGGCTTTGCAGCCCAGTTACCGCTATGGTAAGGGCGGCGTGTACACGGTGAACCTCGTTTTGCGATCGGACCGGGGCTGCGATAAATCCATCACCCAAAACGTACCGCTGTACGAAGTAAATCCCTTTGCGGGCAACGATACCATTATCGCGAAAGGACAATTGTTTACGTTGCAGGGGCGCGGGGGCGACCGTTACACCTGGTGGCCGGCTGCGGGATTAAGCAATGCGTACATTCGCGACCCGCAGGTGACGGGGAACGATGATGTAACCTATGTTTTGCGGGTAGATAATGTGCAGGGCTGTTATGGTTACGACACCATCAACATAAAATACTATGCCGGGCCCGAACTCTATGTGCCCAATGCCTTTAGTCCCAATGGCGACGGGCAGAACGACCGCTTCCGGTTTATACCGGTAGGGTTTCAGCAATATAACTTCTTCCGGATCTTTAACCGCTGGGGCGAGCTGGTGTACAACTCCACCGACTTCCGCGTGGGCTGGGATGGAAATGTGAATGGCCACCCCTCTAAACCAGACACTTACCTGTGGATACTCGAAGGTTTAGACATTAATGGAAACAAGATTTTACGAAAAGGTACGGTAACTTTGCTGCGGTAATCAACCCGAAATCATTATGAAAGGAACCATACTCGTAACCGGCGCCACTTCCGGCTTCGGTGAGGCCTGTGCGGAAAAGTTCGCGCGCGAAGGCTATCATGTGATCATTACAGGCCGCCGCCAGGAACGTCTTGAAACCCTGAAAGCCCGATTGGAAAAGGATTTTGGCGTGCAGGTATTAACGTTACAATTCGACGTTCGCGATAAAGCCGCTACCGAACAGGCCATTGCCGCACTTGCCGGCGATTGGAAAAATATTGACATCCTCGTCAACAACGCCGGTCTGGCGCTTGCCCTTACGCCTGTCGACGAGGGCAACACCGACGATTGGGATACCATGCTGGACACCAACGTAAAAGGCCTGTTATACGTGTCTAAAGCCGTTATTCCGTTAATGAAGGCAAGGGGCAAAGGCCATATTATTAATATCGGTTCTACGGCCGCTAAAACCGTATATGCCAAGGGGAATGTGTACTGCGCCAGCAAATCGGCGGTGGATGCATTAACGCAGGGCATGCGCATCGACCTGTTGCCTTATGGGATTAAAGTTACCGCTATCCACCCCGGCGCGGCGGAAACAGAGTTTTCGCTCGTGCGCTTTAAAGGCGACCAGCGTAAAGCAGACGATGTATACAAGGGATTTGAACCGCTGAAGGGCGAAGATATTGCCGATATCGTGTTCTATTGCAGCACATTACCCAAACATGTGTGCATCAACGACCTCGTGGTTACCCCCACCGCCCAGGCCAATGCTTACTACATTCATAAGCAGTAACGCAGAAATAACATTAAAATGTTATGCGTGTCTTATATAAATAAATTATATTTGAAGTCCGCTATCATATGTAGCAGTAGATAGCGGACTTCTATTTGATATTTTCCGGCTTTGATAGATCCCTATGAGAAAAAATCAGCCGGTTGTCCGATGAACCTTAGATCTTTACAGCTTGTTCAGTGTGAATCAATGTAAGACGATTAACGTGCCTATTAATCCTATAACCATATCCCTATGTTCACATTTGTTACTATTTACATTCTCCGGCTCTATTATCCCCAGTGGATCGAGCAAATCCGTATGTATTCCGGCAAATCTCGCAGAGGCAACTACGGACGGTGGGCAATGAGCCAACGCTGGCAAGGTGAAAAATCATTCACTTTTAGCTATAGCTGACAATATTAAGGGCAAGCCAAACGGCTTGCCCTTTTTAGTTTTATTCCAGGTTGATGAGTTGCCAGTACACCCGTTCCGCCTCGCCTTCCCGCTTTTTATAAGCGACCAGCAATTCATGTTTGCGCACCGGCTGTAAGACCGGGTAACTCGCGAAGGCCGAATCGGTGGTAATAAACCGGGTGTGAACGCCTGAAGCGTTTCTCAGTTGCAGTCCCACGCGATTATTATATTTCCCGCCAACATTTACTGCTTCATCCCACGCCAGTGCCAGCGACGTATTGCCCAACACCGCCAGCTGCGGATGTTTAGCCGTTGGCAATGCAGCAATGCTTTCCCTTTTCGTGTAGCTTATGCCGTTATCTTTCGATTGACAATAAAACACACCTTCTCCCCCGCCCATCGTAAACCAGGCAAAGTGTAAACCTGTTGCGGTTTTCACCATTGTGGGGCCGGTATGCGGACAGCCTTTAATGGCCCAGTTGTCGGCGCTGATACGCTGCGGCGAGCCAAAAGTAGCGCCGCCGTCGGTGGACAATACATGTGCCATATCTCGCACCGTATCGTTGAATATCGCGCGGTATACCACGTGAATACCGGCCTCCTCATCTACATACAAATCCGTGCGGCAGCACTGGCAAACACGATCTGTGATAGAACGTTCCTGCCCGAAACGTTCGCCGGATAACACGGCGTAGTATAAGGATGATCCTTCGGCCGTGGTATTTTTCCGGTCATCGAGCCATACGGCGGCAGCGCGGCCATCGGGTAATAATGCCATATCGAAGTAGCGTTGATCGTAGCTGGAGGTATCGCTTACCAAAGGAATGGCCGGCCCCCAATGCCGGCCGCCATCGGGCGATACGGTGTAGTATACTTTACCGGCATATTTGTTTCGTTCATCATTAGCGGCGGTGCCAAACATAGCAATTACCTGTCCGTTCGGGCGAAAGAGCATCTTCGGCAGGTTCTCTGCATGCGGCTGAATATGTTGTGCGGAGGCAACGCTGACGGGTGCGCCGAATTGATCGTTGTCCGCTACGGCGAAGTACAGCGCCTCCCCTTCTACCCAGCTGAGCACCGCGTTTCCCTTAGCGTCGGTGGTAAGGTAAGGGCAGGCGGCTTTGTCGCCCTTCGAGATCCGGTGTTCGGAAGGTTGTTGCGGTTTACAGCTTAACAGCACTAACGGCAACGCATATATCCACTTCATCATTTAGATATTTTTTTACCATTGAATGAGTAACCCAATCCAACATTGAACGTACGTTTCGGGCCGGGCCGGTAGCTTTTACCGGAAGCTGTTTTATCTACCGTTACCGCATACGCTTCGTCGGCAACGTTGCGGCAGTTGATCCAGCATTCAAATGGCCCTACGCTATACCCTGCGCGGGCATTGAACAAACTGTAACCGTTATAATATTCGGTATTGGCCACATCCATATAATAACGGCTCACATACTGCCATTCAGCAGCAAGGCGCAGTCCTTTTATGTATGCTGGTTTGTAGGTCAGTTCTGTATTGGAGATTACACGGGGCGCGGTGTTCATATCATTGTTATCATACTTTATTCCCTTTTCCTGGTAGTGTACAAAACGATGCTCCGCGTACGTACCGCTCACCCTTAACAGCAGCGATTTAGCCAGGGGCGTATCGAAGGTTCCATTCCACCCCGGTGTGCGTGGTTTTGCCGGCGTTCTGGTTTTCGGAAGAGCCATCATCCAGTCTTACACTGATAATTTCGTTCGTGCCATTCATGCGGTAAATGCTCAGGTCGAGGTAACCTTTGTTACTTGCAAAGCCAAACCAGCCGCCCGCTTCGTAATTGTGATAAGTAGCAGGCTGCAACGTGGGCACTTTTACGCCACGATACAGTTCGGAGATATTCGGCGGCGCAAAACCCACGCTGTAGTTCGCATACACACCACGGTCGTTGCCGAAATTATAGGTGGCGCCCACTTTCGGCGTCCAGGAATGGAAGAAGTTCTGCTCGTCCGGCGCCCCCGTAAATGCAGATGGCGGCAGATGATTATTAAAGTCGTAGTCCATCCGGTCGTAACGCAGCGCGGCAACTACTTTCAGACCAGGCAGCAGTTCCGCATCGGCCTGCAGGTAAGCGGCCGTATTCAGCAGGTCTACGTTGTAATCCGTGAGCACAGAATCCTTCTTCGTAAAACCGGTGAAGAAGCCTGCCGCGTTTTTATCCACATCAATGTAAATAGCATAATAAGTAGCGGGACTAAAATCCGCACTCAGCCCGGCGATCAGTGAAGCATTCTTCCAGTTAAAATGCTTTTTGTGCTGCAATACCATGCCGTAACTCTTAAACGCATCGCTGTTAATTTCACCTCTCGCCTTTAATGGATTGCTCGTGGAACGAATGGCGTAGAATGGGTTCTGGCCGATTTCACTGCTCCGGAAAAACACATTGAAGCTCGTGAAGTTATTCGCATTCCAGGTGTGCTCTAAAGAGCTTTTCCAGCGAAAAGCCTTTACCGCCCTGTAAGAAAACGTATGGAAGTTGCGGAAGTCTTTATTAAAAAAGTGCGTGCTATCAAGTCCGCCTGTCTGGTCGGTTTTATAATCTATTAAGCTGATCCCGTTGGTCCATTTTGTTTTCCCGCTAATCTGGTAATCGGTTTTTAAGGTGAGGGCCAGCTTGCGGAAATCGCTGTGGTCCATATAACCGTTCTGCTGGTTCGCGTAATAGCCGCCAATCAAAATACCGAACTTACCCATGGTGGAAGAAGCGGTAACATCCGCGCGGCGGTAGCCCCAGTTACTGCTTTCTACCTGTGCTTTTACCATCGGTGTTTGAGAGGGAGAGGCAGTAATGAAATTCACCGCGCCGCCCACGGCTTCGCTGCCGTACAGCGAGGAAGCCGGGCCACGGATCACTTCGATCGTTTTTAACGCGGCCATATTAATTTCGATCAGGGCGTTGTGGTTAAAGTCGCCCGTAGTACGGATCGGTATGCCGTCTTCCAGATAAAGAAAAAGACTTTTATACCCGATCGGCTGACGGATGGCCATGGTATGCTGCTCATTACCCAGATCTACCATATAAACACCGCTCACCTTATTGAGCACCTGCTCCAGCGAAGTAGCTTTGGTTTCATTGAGCATCTGTTTGGAAATAGTACTGATCGCAATCGGCGCATCGGTGCGCAGCTGTCCTATCCGATTGGATGAAACAATTACTTCATTGAGTTTCGTGGATGAAGGTTCCATCAATATATCGGTGAAACCACTGCCGGCTGGCACTTTACGGGTATTATACCCTACGTAGGTAATCTTCAGTGAATCGGCAGTCGCCTGCAGGACGAAGCGCCCCTGTGCATTGGTAAGGCAACCATTGGCGCCGGCCTGTACGCTCACGCCCGGCAAGGCTTCGCGCGTTTGTGCATCCAGCACACGACCTTCTATGGTGTGTTGCGAATAAGCGATAATCGATATCAACAATAAGAACAGTGTCGAATAAAACTGCTTCATAAGTACATAATTTTACACGTATGTCCTCACGGACAAACAATTACAAACCAGCTGCCAGCTGACGGCAGATGAGCTACAAAACCATACAGGAATAGTGAATGTACAGGGCAAGGCCTGTTCATGTGCAGTATGGGGTCCGGTGTAAAATTAGATACTGGGCGGGTGAAAGATCGCCGAAATCGGGGGAACCGGAATTTCGGGTGTATAAACCGTTATTAACGGAGTTGAGGCGCAATAGGCTTTATAATTGATGCCGGCAGCCACGTCCTCAAAATATACTTCGTATTTGCTTTTCACGCTGTTCCCGTTGTCTTCCTGCTTCTCCTCTTTCGTCAGCTGCTTTTTCAGCTGGCACTGGCCGTTACAGTTCAACTCGGGACGCGCTTTATTTTCGCACAACTCGCTGGCGATAAACGCCTGGTTCAGTTTAAACCCTACCATAATAATCTCCTTGCTGAAGCTTTGCATCAGCATTCCCAGGAGCAGCGGTATGGTAAAAGGTACTTCATGCGATGATGCAAAACTACGCGAAGCTAGTACAACCCGGCATGATTTAGATCATGCAGGCAAAATAAAACAAAACGGGCGGCCCAATTGCTGGACCGCCCGCTTGTATTATTTCTCCTTTTCTATTGTGCTAACATAAACCGGAGCGTTACCCCTCCTCTCGTGGTGGTGGTCGGGAACGAGGTAGATATTACCGGTATCGACTGTCTCCGATCGTAGAAGAACTTCAGGTTAATGCGGTTATTCACCACATAGTCGATCGTAGGCATAATGCCGATCACCTTTTGTCCGCTCGTGGGCACTACCAGGTCGGCATCCAGCCTGTTATTGGTATTGCGGTCGTCGCGGAAGCTGAGGTCCAGCCGGAAGTTCAGGTCGTTCTCCAGCCTGCGGCCGCCGTCCTTACCTATGCGGAACGGCATCGGGAAGCCTCTCACCCGGTAAGCGCCACCAACGGTAAACTCGTTCGAGCGCATTTCCGTGAGCTGGTAATCCACCAGGCTCAGCGACAGTGTACGTGTTTTCTTCCACCCCATTTTCAGGTTCAGCGAGTTTACGAACGTCATATCTACTTCCAGCAACGGCGCGAAGTCTTCCGTAATAGTCATGTTCGGCACCAGGAAATACGGGATGTAGTTGCCCGAAACAGTATCGATGAAAGACGGATAACCCATCACCAGTGGATCGTAAAAGTAAGGCGAGGTATTGTAAGAGCTCATGGACAGGCGGCCATTGTAACCGTGTGTCAGGGTAAAGCTCTGGAAGATATCCCGGAACCATTCCAACCTCGACAGGCCGTTATAAGAGATACGCCAGTTCGGGCGCGGCAGTATTTTCTTAAATGGATTACTGCGGGTATTGGCGCTATAGTTTTCAATGAGCGATACCTTTTCGGGCGACTTGCCGGTGTAAGCGGCAAGGAACGCCGGGATCAGCACATCCTGCGAGTAGCGGCCGTAACCATAACGGTATTCGGGATCTTTCGGATCATATACCGGTGCATTGGCATTATACGGGTTCTTATTGGCGACGCGCTCAGATACGCGTTTACGGTAATCCTCGAACTTGCGGAAGGTGGTGGATACACCGGATTCGTCGGTCTGGATTTTGCCGAACATCGTTTTGATCGCGATGAAGGTAATGTCGAAACCACCGGAGCTGTACGGGTTCAGGCTGCCGTAATCACCCACGCCGGTAGAGTCTTTGTACAAAGCCGTAAAGGTTTTGGAGAACTCTTTTACCACGTTCAGTTCAATACGCAGATCGTTTGCCGGTTCCAGCACCGCCATCATATCAAAACGCTGTGTAAACTGCTGCTGCATCTGGATGTTGAACGTAGTATCCGGGGTGATCAGTCCTTTTTTAGAGAACTCGTTCAGCCAGGCTTTATCAGGCTGGTAACCGAAAAGGAACTTATAACCCGGCGCCATCGACGCCCAGTTCATCCCCAGCACTTTCGTACTGTCGATGTAACCCGGCAGGCGGGTGGCGCTGTTCTCGGTATAGTTGATCGTTACGCGTTTCAGCGACAGTAACGGGCGCAGCAGGATACGCGCCGCCAGCGATACGTCCTGGGGCTCGTCCTTTTTCGCCTGGTTGGCCGCGGCCGCCGGTGTATTACCTTTCGGTGCTGCCGGGTTATTCAGGCGCATCGTTGGTGTATTGATCTTGCGCAGGAATTTAGATTTGTTATACAGGTCGCTGAACTTCAACTCCACGTTCGCCGTACGCATCTGCGTATTCTCGATCGCGTTGCCCGGGTATTTCGCCAGGATGGATGCCCCTATCCAGCGGTAATCCGTTCCGTACGTAAGGGAGGTGGATGTCCAGTCGAGCGCCGGTATTTTATTCAGCGGTACGTTATAGGTAACGGTAGCGCTGTGGTAGTAATTCGTCGTTCTGCCCAGTTTAAAGAAGTTACCGCGCAACGAATCTTTCTTCTCTTTCGTGTTGATGCGTCCGAACGGCTCATCGATACGGGCATTGTTTACCGCGTTAAAGTCTAACGACAAGTTACGGGTGAAGTTCCAGCGCAGGCCGTAGTAGCGGTCGAACGTAAAGTATTTATCATACGTTTCCGGCAGTTTAAAGCCCGCATCATCGCCGATGTTGCGCATGCGGGTGGCGCCGAACTGCCGGGTCACGTCCGCACGGAAACTCAACATAGATGGCACATAGTTAAAGTTGATGTCTTTAATTAAGGCCAGCCATGGCGTTTTCGCTTTAATCATCTTTTTGAACGGCTCAATGTACTTCTCCTGTCCCGCAAAGTTGTAACCTAAACCGGCACGCTGTCTTGTGAGCACGTCGTTTTCGACGAGCGGCGTGTGGCGGTTGGTTTGCGAGAAAGAGTAGCTGAGATCAAAGTTCTCGATATCCCACAGGTGCGTTTTAGAACGGCCGGTATTCAATACACGTACATTGGTAAAGTTCAGGCTCTTGATAGAAGTGAAGTCCTGTGCGTCGCGGCGGATCGAGTCTTTTTCATATCTCGACCTGGCTAAGCGCAGTTTATCTTTCAGTTTGATGTCGAGGTCATACGGATCGTACTCGGGCGTGCTTACCGCCTGTGAGTAACCGGCGTATACCGGCAGTGACAGCGACATACGCTTCGGCAAGAGTTTACCGAGGTCGAGGTTCGTCGCCACGTCGAATTGCGTAAAGTTATCACGGAAACGTTCGTTTACGCGCTGATCAATACCGCCAAAGCCAGCGGTGTGCATGCTGCCGGACGCAGTGAAAGTACCGAGGTCGGCCAGCTGTACATCTACACGGCCTACCGCTGCATAGCCACCTTTTTCATCCAGGCCTGTCAGGCGCATTTCATTAAACCATACTTCCGCACATTTCGCCACTCCGTCATTCTGCGGGTTCGCTACACCGATCATCAGGTTGCGCACATCGCCGAGGTTCGGGTTACCTACTACGGTGAGGGTGCGGCCCTGGGCATCGGTTTCGCTGTAAGGCATTAACGGCGATACACCGGCCAGGTTACGTTTCTGTTTCAACTGGCTCAGTTTGTCCAGCACCAGGTCTACGTTGTTCGCTTCGGGCCATACCGTCAGCTCTGTTTGCGGACGGGTGTTCCAGTCGGTTTTCTGTAACGGCACCTGGTATTCATAATAGTTTTCGGTGAAGTCGCTACCCAGGCGGATGAGCGCATTCACATCACCGTTCTGCAGCGAGGCGTTATCATTCATTGCTTCTGCGTGGATGAACATCTGCAGGCGGTTATACTGGCGAAGGTCCGCAGTCTGTGTTTTATACAACGCGCGGCTTTCACCATCCTTCAGGTTACACACCTGGAGCGACAGGGCCTGTTCGTTCAGCAGGATGTTGGTATTGTTGGTGCTCAGCGTATTCTGGCGCAGGATGCCCGGGGGCAGCATGTACGGAATAGGTGTACGCTTCGCATTTTCTTCGATGTTTACGGCCGACACCACGAAGTTGGTCGTATTGTCAATACCCACCGGATCGCCGGGTTGCAGTTTGTACAGGTAACGGCGCCACTGGTTACGTACCAGTTCCAGTTTAGCGAAACGTAATACGGTTGAGTCCTCGAAGTTGGTCATGTACATACGCATAAAACGGATGGACTTAAAATCCGGGATACCGCCCACTTTCGAAGTATACTCAGAAATAGGCACTTTAAACTGGTACCAGGTTTCGTTGATGGTCTGCTTGTTTGGAAGGGTTACCGGTGTCGTGAATTTATCCACCACATAGTTGGAACCTACCTGCATGTTCGGCGACAGGTCCACACGGTATTGGAAGTACTCTTCCGTTTCGTTCATCGTGTTATCCCTGTTCAGGTCTTCTGATTCCGGGTAGTTGGTAGCCGCGGAAGAGAACTGGGCACTATTGTCGGAAACCGGCGAGTTGCCTTCCGGGTTGTTCACCCTTTTATAACGTTGCAGGATGCCGAAGCCGGCCGCGTCGTAATCATTACCTCTATAATAATGGTAGTCATCGTTCGATGGATCGGCCAGTGCCTGCTGGTAAATCGCGGAACCGGTACCAAAGTTGGCGGCCAGTTCGTTCAGGTACGCCTGGCGGAAGCTGCGCTCGTCTTCAGAACGCAAACCGTCGTAACCAACGTCCTGGTACTGGCGGATGGCCGGATCATTATCGAAAGCCTGGGTGATCTGCTGCTGGTATACCGGGATGCGGCCCCACACAGAGGAATCCAGTTTATTTCTTTCAGATGGATTAGGCAAGCCGTTTTCGAAAAACTTGCGGGAATCTTTCAGGATATCTTCCGATACGTTACCAAGGTTAAAGTACAGCGAGCCACCGGTGCTGGACGGATTGGTAATGAAAGGGTCCTGTATCCAGAATTCGATGAACTCGATATTCGCCGTTTCAAAGTCCGTATTATCGATGGCGCGCATAATCCCCCAGCGTTGGCGCGGGTTGGTGAGTTTACCTGCCGCAGTGATGCGTGCCGGTGTGCGCTCATAGTTGTACGGACCACGGTCGGTTGGGTAGTAAGCCAGGTCCAGGGTGCTCAACTGGCTCTGACCAAAGTCGGTAGAGCGGTTCGGGAACACATCTTTCTGGTACACGAGGCGCACGCGCGGATCGCTCTGCTCCTCGGTGTTGATATTGGACGGCAGGTTGGGCGAGCCCGGGATCTGCAGGGTTGGTTCAATAATATACCAGGCGAGTTTAGCACGGTTGCGGCCATATTCCAGCGAGTCATTGTAAAGCGCTTCGGGGAACATGATGTTGCCGGCAGCATCGGTAGCGCCAGCCGGCGTAGAGGCCAGCGCCCAGCTGGTAGCCGGGAACTTTAGATCGTAACCGTTACGGGCACCTTCAAAGTCATCGATGTAGGTCTGGCCTTCTTTGCTGCCCGCGGCGTTGATCAGTTTACTGTGACCAGGGAACAGGCGCGCCACCTCGCCGGTGAAGTTGATATTACTCATCGCCGTGGTCTGGTAGTTCGGCAGTTTATCGAGGGCGCGGGTGAGTCCTTTCCATTCGGAGGCATAGTTCGCATCCGGGCCTACCACGGTATTTTTGATCGGATCATCGCCGTAGTTCACTTTCTGGTAGTAAGGCCTTTCACTCATGCGCACCACCGTGGAGCCGAGCGTGAGTTTATCATTCACCATATAGTCCAGGCGGGTACCCATGTAGTTACGTACCTGCTGCCCAAACAGCGAGTTGTTCTCAAATGATACGTTAATGGGCACACCGGAAGCCAGTACACCCGCGTTGATAATTTTTAATACGCCCAGCGATACAATATAGTCCACGTTCTCGCGCAGGACCTGTCCGCCGGCGGTAACGATCACCGAGCTGGAGGGAATGTTCATACCTCCCAGTTGTATTTCGGAACTGTTGCTGGATTTGTAGGAGCCACGGAGAATGTACCGGTTTAACTGCTGGAACTGCTGTGCGGCAACTTTGATAGAGTCGTACAGCTGCTGGTACACGTATTGCGATTCCAGCGCGGCGTTACCGCCCAGTGCCGGCCGTATACCGGAGGCAAACGGTTCGAGCATCGGGAACATCACACGGCCGTTCTCGGAACGGATCGTGTACCCTTCTACGTAATCGAACTCGCCATCGGGCTGCGGGTCGTTCTGGTTATTGAGGCGGTCGAGGTTAAGAATGGTGATGATGGGAGCCCCGGCGTAAGCGCCCTGTCCATCGGGCAGGTAACGTTTTTCACTGGGTGCGCGTGTTTCGGACCCCGGGTCTTTATACCACACATTCATTTCGAAATCTGCGCGGTTTACCTGGTAAGCGCCGGTGCTATAGATGTTTTTCATCATCAGGTCCCAGATGGGAAGCGCCGGGCGGGCGGAGGTAGCTTTCAACATTTTCAGGAACAGGATGCGCTGGTTGGCGCTGGCGTTCTGGTCCGGCGGAATGTCCTGCGAAAACTCACCTACCTGGTAGGTACGTCCGTTAAAAGAATATTGATAAGCCACACCCAGCACATCGTCGGGGTTCAGCTGAATGTTGAGGGAAATGAAACCGAGCTGCCTGTTATACGTGTACTCGGTAGAGTCCAGCTTGCGGGCAAATGTTTTCTCAAAGTCCTGTATAGCCGTTAAACCCAGGTTCTGCAGGCGTGTTACAACGAGGCTGGAGTTGCGGGTGGTGGCGTCGGCTACGAGGCGGCCGTATAAATCGTTCGATCCCCTGTCCGGCAAACGCGAACTGGTGAGCGAATTAATATTTGGATTGAAAGGGCGTGATTCACCGAGGTCCATAAGGGCTACGATGTCGCGGGTGTTAACGGTAGCCCCGGTTTTATTGGTTACCCAAACCTCGAGGCGGTTGATATTTACCTGCGAGCGGATAACCGGCAGGTTAGACATGGCATAGTTGAAGGTATCGCGAAAGTACTGGCTTAACAGGAAGTGGCGGTTATCTTCATACTCGTCTGCCTTGATCACGAAGTCGTTGGTTTGCGTACCACCGCGCAGGGTCATGGTTTGTTTCTGCGACTTCTGGTTGGAAAGTACGCTGGTCACCATCAACTTACCGAACTGCAGTTGTGTTTTAACACCAAAGAGCGACTGTATCCCGGATATCAGCTGGCTGCGGAGCGGGAAGCTCACGTTACCGGCTTCAATCTTTTTGATGATCTCATCGTCATAACCGGTGTATTCCAGTTTGATCTGGTTTTCGAAGTCGAACGTGCTTTGCGTATTATAGTTGGTGAGAATCTTGAGCTTATCACCGATTTTACCGGTGAAGTTCATGTTGATGTCCATATCGAACGCGAAGCCGCCGTTTTTGCGGGCGCGTTCTACCAGTACGGGGTTCTTGATGTTCTGACCTTCATAACCGAATGTAAGCCCCAGGCTTCCCTGTGGCTTGATTTCCACTTTTGTACCACCGAATACACGGTCGAACAACTTGCCGCCGTTGTTAAGGCTGGGGCCTGAGCTGCGCTGGTTAAGAGAGCCGAGTGTACTGGCACGTTTTTTCCAATAGTCTTCTTCACTTTGCCGGGATTGCAAAGCGTAGTATTCTTCGAACGTTAAGTACGTGGGTTGCCTGTAATTCTGGTTGCCGATTCTCTCCTTAACGGTGTACTGCTTTGTCACCGGGTCATATTCTACCGTTCGGGAGATGCTGGATGGGTCTTTTAGATCAATTGCACTCTTGACTGGTTCAGTTACACTGGTACCTCTCCGGTCGCGGATAGGATATTTCAGGGTATCCGGACGCGCGGGATTTGCCGTGGTATCTGGTTTCCAGGTCAGACTACTCCGATGCTCATTCCCATAGGTATTAAAATTCGATCTATTGTCCCTCGCGGCCGTGTCAACTATTATAAAAGATACAACTCCAATTACTGCAAAAGCACCGTAAAATGTGTTTTTTGCCAAGCGAAAAAGGTTTTATAGAGGTCAGATAACTAATTTATAAACTTTTCAGGGATTTTTTGATAAGTGCTTCCAGATCATTCAATTGTGGCTCCTGCTTCAACACTTTACGGATCGCCTGTTCGGCCATGTTTCGGGCTATTCCCAGCGTGACCAAGGCATTTAACGCGTCTTCAGGGATTGTATTGTCCTGCGTTACAGATATATTTAATATATCTTCTTCCTTGTGTTTCTTCATCTTATCCTTCAGTTCCGGGGATCACCCTTTTGGCTGTTTTGGCGCCTATACCCTTCACCCCTTCCAGCATCCTTTCATTATCCATCAGGATGGCGCGGCGAATATCATCAGGTTGAAGCGACGATAACATCATACGGGCCGTATTGGTGCCGATTCCCGAAACGCTGATCAATTGGAGAAAAATATCGCGTTCCGCTGCATCAAAAAAGCCGTACAGCGTATGCGCGTCTTCCTTGATATTGAGATGGGTAAGCAATTTACAACTTTCCAGCTGTTGAATGTGAGAATAGGTGTTTAGACTGATTAATACTTCGTACCCAACGCCTTGCACGTCTAAATGTACAAGCGCGGGCGATTTATAGGTCAATTTCCCGTTAAGGTAAGCGATCATATAATAGGTTGAGGAGATTGGGTAAGCAACAAACTTACGTAAAAACCGTGTTCAGTGGACTTGTTGCGGTTGAAGTGAGTGACACAACAGAGGCTGATGAGGCAGCTAAAAGCCGGTAAAATAATCCCTTTATCTCATAATAATCAGGTATATAGGTATATACAGAGATATAATATAGTGAAGCATTGCTGCATAAACCTTTTTAGGGTTTTGTAGGAAATATTCGTTTATATCGTATTTTTACGCCCATTTTAATAACTACATCATAAGCTATATGAGTAAACTAACAGCCGCTATTACAGCGGTGGGTGGATATGTTCCGGACTACGTACTGACGAACCAGGAACTCGAAAAATAGTTGATACGACTGACGAGTGGATCATGACGAGAACCGGCATCAAAGAGCGGCATATACTGAAAGGGGAAGGAAAAGGCACTTCGGACCTTTGCGTCCCGGTGGCATTGGAGATCTGCAAAAACGCGGTATTACGCCTGAAGAAATCGACCTGCTGATTGTAGCGACTGTAACGCCCGACATGGTATTTCCCAGCACCGCAAACGTAGTGACCGACAAGATCGGCGCTAAAAATGCATTCGGGTTCGATATCAGTGCCGCCTGCTCAGGCTTCCTGTACGCGCTCGACACCGGTGCACGCTTCATTGAAAGCGGCCGTTATAAAAAGTAATGGTAATTGGCGCCGATAAAATGAGCTCTATCATTGACTATACCGACCGTACCACCTGCATCATCTTTGGCGACGGTGCCGGCGGCGTGCTGCTGGAACCTAACGAAGAAGGCCTGGGCCTGGTAGACAGCATCCTGCGCAGCGACGGACACGGCCGCGAGTACCTGCACATGAAAGCCGGTGGCTCTGTAAAGCCCGCTACTGCCGAAACAGTGGCTGCCCGCGAACACTTCGTGTACCAGGAAGGTAAAATGGTGTTTAAATACGCCGTATCCAACATGGCCGGCGCTGCCTCCGAAATCATGGAGCGCAACAACCTGAAGGGTGAAGACGTAGCCTGGCTCGTTCCTCACCAGGCGAACATGCGCATCATTTCCGCCACCGCCGCTTACCTGAATGTGCCCGAAGATAAAGTGATGATCAATATTCACCGCTATGGGAACACCACTGCCGGAACTATTCCCTTGTGCCTGTGGGATTGGGAAAAGCAACTGAAGAAAGGCGATAACCTGGTACTGGCCGCATTTGGCGGCGGATTTACCTGGGGCGCCAGCTACATCAAATGGGCTTACGACGGTAAATAAACGTATGTATATAATTTTCGAAAGACCTCCCACCCGGAGGTCTTTTTTGTTTAGAAGAAACCCGGCTCCTCGTTGATGAAATCGTCTGTATTATAATATTCATACAGGTCTGTGCCGCAAAACGGGCAATACCGGATATTGATGTGCATGACCTTGGCATCGTCCGGTGCATAGCCCGGCGTAAAGTAAAATCGGTACAGGTTGGTCTTGTCAAGCCGTCCGTCGGGATGGTATTTTACGACCCGGAAATTCATCCCGGCCTCTCTTGGGGCGTTGTGCCGGATGCCCAACCTGGCGCAACAGAATTTTTCTTCCATCTATTAAGTGCTTTGGGTTATGCTGCTAACTAAACGACTGGTAACAGTTGTACTAAAACATTCTAACTTTTCTAAAATACAGCTTTTTAAATACAAATACAATGAAAAACGGGGCGATGTATACCGCCCCGTTTCGTTATAAGGTCTATCTGCTATTACTCTTTTAATTTCCGGTGTTCATACGTCTGGATCAAACCGGCCTCGAGCTTGCTGCCCTGCGGCATGTACCGCGTTTCTACAGGGGCCGAAGGCGCCAGGCGGGCATTGGCCAGCGAGGTCAAAGCCTTAGCCACACAGTCTTCCTGCGGATCCCCAAAATCGTAACGGGGATCGTCCTGCGCTGCCACATCGGCCGCCATCCCTTCGAAGTAATCGGCGGAGCCGGCGGAGTTGCGGATCAGGAAGCTGGACAAATACACCGCATATTTATCGATATTGATCGCGAAGAAACCTACCGGCTTGCCGTACGTTTTGGAACCGACCGTTTTCACGTTCAGGTAAGGTTTTAAGGCGTTGATGGTAAGCTCACTCGCAGAAGCCGTTGCGGGTAACGATGAAGTATACGTGGGTAACACCTTGCAAGGCGCCCGCTTTAGAAAACTTCATGGTATTATCGGCCACCGAGAACGATACATCTGCATATGTAGCGATCTGACCGTTGCTCAGCTTGCGCGGCGTGCCGTCTTCGTTGTACAGTATCTGGTTTTTAAGAATGGGCGCTTTATCGGTGCGCAGCAGGTCGTTATAGTATTCGGTGTACGTTACTTTATTGTTCAGCGAGCTCGGTGCGATGAGATTCAGCAGGTAATCCGCCGTATTCACATACCCGCCGCCATTATAACGCAGGTCAATCACCAGCTTCTTCACGCCGGCCGTGGCAAAGTCAGCAAATGCTTTATCCAGGTCCGCCTGCGCCTTGCTCAGCCGCGAAAAACGCGCCAGGGCCAGGTAGCCAACATTACCGGGAAGTACCGCAGTTTTCAGCACAGGACTACTCGTATACACTGCTTTCGCCAGGTTGTAGGTTTGCGTACCCACACCGACTTGGTGACCGTCAGGGTCATGGACGGGCCGTTAAATGCACTGGTGAGCAGTGAACTGGACGAGTTTACATTCGTACCGTTGATCGCGGTGATCCTGTCGCCACGCACCACACCTGCCTTAAAGGCCGGCGATGCAGGGTTTACATATAATACCCGGATGTCGTTGGTGTTGATAGCCGCCAGTTCAAAGCCGTAGTCTTCCCCCTTTCCTCCAGGTTTACGGAGGCCTGGCGGCCATTGGTAAGGCCATCGCGAGTGGTTACATAAGAATATTTGGAATGTGCGGGTGAAAATTCGTTGTATTCGTACGACCTGTTCGTGAGCGGGTTCACCGCTAACTGGGTCATATTGTACAGTTCCCTGGTGATGTTGGCAATTTCGGAACCTTCAGTGGTATATTTCCTGGGGTTGAAATCGGCAAAACTAGGAAGTTGCTCGTACCATAGGTACACTTCCTTGCCATATAGGTACACGGAGTCGAGCGTGAGTTCCGCCCTGGTGCCTGTTGCAGGTCCGCCGCCGCCATCCGGCTTATTGTCCCCGCCGCCTTTCTTACAGGCAATAGTCGCGCTCAGCAAAGAAAAGCACAGACCGATCTTAAGAGCCTTCATTTTGAGTTGATTTAAATAAATCATATTAACCTTTATAAAGATACGGTTTCTACACCTTAAACGTTCTTATGCCCCGGCATATTTTATACCGGGTTGCGGGGCGGTTCGGCACTTACCACAGCGGCAAAATGGTAATGACCAGGTGGATTAGTGTAAACCTATTTCAGTAAACCTTTATACGGATTAACAATAACAGGAGTAAACCTTAATCCGGATTATTAACCTGGGTGTAAACCTGGTTTAGGACGTGACACCCCACGGACGTCCTTACTACATCCTAGGTTCATCCTAGGTTCATCCTAGGTTCAAGGTAGGTTCAACCTAGGTTCGCGAACGAAGGATAAACGAACCATTAACGAAAGATAAACCTAGTATAAACGAAGGATGTAACCGGGATGGGTAATTGGGGCATGTCCCATGACTTTAGCCTGCAATAAAAATTCCCCGACGGCCAGGCCGCCGGGGAAGATGTGGATATCTGATGATATTACTTCGACAATTTTAAGGTAAGAATTGGATTGCTGCAGACCAAGCTATACAGCTCAGCTATTTGAGCAGAGCAAAAGTAGTGGCCGTACCGGCACAGCGCGGCACGAACCGGGAAATTGATTTTCATCAACAAAAAAATCCTTTGTTATATTTACGCAAAAACCGCCTTCATATGAAAAAGACAGATTCCCCTAAACCCGCAAAGCTTTGTTACGATCACATTGGTGGCAAATTGGGGACGCTGCTGCTCCATCATTTCATCGAAAAAGAATGGATTGCCAAAGTGAAAACGGAGGATAAGCACTACATCATTACCCAGGAGGGCGAAAAGGGGTTTAAGAAGATGGGGATTGATTTGTCGGAGATCCAATAAAGAAAAGGAGCGGTTGCCCGCCCCTGTCACTTTATATCTCGAACACCATCCCGCGCTCCATCAGTTCACCGTATTTCTTTTTATCGAACCGGTACAGATTGGCGCCTTTCTTCGAGGTGCTTTTATCTTTTTCGTCCAGCTTCTCGAGTACGTCCATCGACAGTATCTTTTTACGGAAGTTACGTTTGTCCAGTTCCCGCTGGTAAATTTCTTCATACAGGTTCCGCAGTTGCGGCAAACTGAATTTCTCCGGCAGCAACTCAAACCCGATAGGATGAAAATGCGCCTTATCGCGCAGCCGTGCAAGGGCATCTTTAATCATGGTGCCATGATCGAAAATGAGTTCGGGAATTTCCTGCAACGTCAGCCAGTGCGCATCGTATTCGGCGGAAAGCTGTGGTAAATGCTCGCTGATGCGGATAAGTGCATAATAGGCCACTGAAATTACACGGCCTCCCGTATCGCGGTCTACATCACCATAACAATGCAGCTGATCCATATAAATATTATCCAGACCGGTGTTTACTTTTAATACCCTGGCAGCGGCGGCATTCAGACTTTCGCCATCCTGCACAAAACCACCCATCAGCGACCATGCACCATGATATGGCGCAGGCAAGCGCTTTACGACCAGGAGTTTCAGTTGTCCCTTGTCAAACCCAAAGATGATACAATCTACGGCCACCAGGTGCCGTGGTGCATTGGGGTAAAAGGCAGTCGAATTCATACGTGGTGTTTATACTATTCAAAATAAATAAAAGGTAGCTCGGTTGGCACGACTCACTGTCCTCATTTTTTACCCGGAAACACAATATAATCGGTATTAGGGATTTTAGCAACCCCAGCCGCCCGTAAAAGCGTTACGAGCTGTCCGCGGTGATAGGTGCTATGATTGCACAACTGGTAAAGCGCCTTCCATACCAGCAGTTTGGTGTGTTCCTTTTTGAGATTGTAATACTCCATGGTGTGGTCCAGGCGGGCCTCACTCGCTTTGTCTACGAAATTGAAGATCGCGTTGGATACAGCATTGTATTTGTCGGCCAGCTCCGCAAAACTGCCTTCATGTGCGGGCGGCACGGCGCGTTCGGCCATCTGGAAGCGTTGCAGCCAGATAGATTCGGCGCCATACATGTGCAACACAGTCGCGCGGAGAGAGGGAAAACTGCTGGGCAGCGGTAAGTCCAGCACTTCATCTGGTTGTTCGGTGAGGGTGCGGAGGATACGTTCGTTGGCCCAAACGTTATAGGCTGCCGCCTGACGGAGTAATTCCTTCATGTATATTTGTATTTTATTGCACTTCCCCTAAATGTACGGGAATTAATTTTTTCGCCATACCCATCAACATGATAAAGATAAGAGAAGCAAAACGCGAAGACTGCGCCGCACTGCTGGACCTCGTCCGCGAGCTGGCCATATATGAAAAGGCGCCGGACGAAGTAACGGTAACGCTGGAACATTTCGAAGAAACCGGCTTTGGTCCGCAACCGGTGTGGAAAGCCTTTGTGGCGGAAGATGATGAACGCATCATCGGCTTTGCGTTGTATTATGTGCGCTATTCCACCTGGAAAGGCTGCCGCATGTACCTCGAAGACCTGCTGGTGACCGAAAGCTACCGCGGCCGCGGTATCGGCAGGCTGCTGTTCGACCGCCTCATTGAAGAAGGAAAGGAAAAGAAGTTTCACGGCATGACGTGGCAGGTGCTGGAATGGAACGAACCGGGTATCAACTTTTACAAAAAGTACAACGCCAAATTCGATCCCGAGTGGTGGAACGCGAGCATCGACTTTGTATAAAACGAAGATGGGCAGCCTGTTACCGGCTGCCCATCTTATTATAATTCCTGCATCACACTAAAATCTTTCAAACTCCAGCCGTGCGGGTAATTCTGCGCGGTTGTAAAAATTATCTATCTGGAAGCGGGTCCCGGAGGCATTCATTTTAAAATAAAACTTATCACCAAAACGGTCTACACTCCCCACGTTGTTTAAACGCATGCTATCGCCGGACAGCACGAAAGTGTAGTCGCTGTTGAAGTGCCTTGAATCCCAGATCTCGAGGTATGAGCGTAGGCGCAATACCGCGGCCGCTCCCTGCGTAGCCTTTTCTGGCGTTGCCATGGGGAAATAAATGGTGTCTCTTCTTAACGAAGTTTCTACCCAGCGCCTGCTGCTGCCTTCAAAATCGAGGCCGTTAGCGGCCGTATCGCCTTCTTTGGCACAGGAACTCAATATAACAAGGGTCAGTAGAGGGAGCAACCATTTCATGCAATGTGATTTTATAGTGTAACGTGCATGCTGACGAAAAGTTACGGGTTCACTGCAGTAAATGTAACTTTTTCGGTAGTTACTTTACCACTGCCGTATTTGGTCAGGAAATTGTCCGAATGCAGGATTTTGGTCTGCTGGTCCAGTTTAAACGAATACGTGGTAGGAGTACCGTTAGCGGTAGGTTTGAACATAATCCTGTCCGGATACCAGCCTGCGAGATAAGCGGTGTCGATTTCGCTGCGGTACTTGATCTGAACAAGAAGGTTTTTACCATCACGGCCCTCAAAGTAAATCGTATCCTCTTTCAGCGAGCTTTCTACCCAAACTTCGCCAACACGGAATACGAGGTCCATACCAGTAGGTTCGTCTTTTTCTTTTTTACAGGCAGCCAGGGCTAATAATGCGGCTGCGCCAATCATGAGCTTTTTAATCATATAAAAGGGTATTGTTAAACGGATCCGGGTTAAAAGGCTTACACTCAATTCATTTCTGCGCAAATGTTCGGAGTCACAAAAGCGTTAGCCCCTGTTAAACGGCCCGGTAGCGTAAAGGTTACGCTTCCTTTCAACAATAAAAATAGCTAGATTAGTTGCCCAAGCTGTCACTTCAGCACTTCAAAAGTGATTTTTTCACCGGTGGGCACACCGCTGCCCCAGCGTTTCAGGAAGTTATCGGTAATAAGGGTAGCGGTTTCTTTATCGTATTTAAATGCATACTGGTTAAACCCGGCCGTGTGATCCAGCGCCTTCAGCCCAAGGAAGTCGCTCCCCTGCTCTACCACCATGATCCGGGAGGTATCGTTGCCATGCCTGATCGAAAACAAGGGAACATGGCCTTCGTGCTCACTGCCAAATACCGGGGTATCCTGGCGTTTGGAAGTTTCTACCCAGAAAGGCGCAGGCACGATGTGGACAGCGGGTTCGGGCTTTTTCTTTTCTTTGGCGCAGGAAGTCATCGCCACCAGTGCTGCGGCTGCAAGCATAATTTGTTTCATATATAGTGGGATATTAAAAATCGGCACGCACGATGGCCAGTTCGTACCGCGACCGTAATACAAGATGTGCTACACCGTTGGATGGTGTTGCCGCATCGCTTTCCAGCGATCGTTTTACAATGGGTTGATCTGCTTTTGTATCATTTTCACATGCCGTCATCACGACTCCCATCATCACAAGCACCAGTATGTATTTCATGATGTTGAAGCGTTTGTGATTGTTAAACGGACGTCATGCGTAAATGTTACTTCGCCTCCAATAAATCGGCAAACACGCTGGCGTCGATCCAGGCAATGTTTTTATTGTCGCCATCGATGTATACGCTGCCCACCAGGTTATCGCGGGCCGGGCCGCGGTCCGCGTCGTTATAGGCGATGGCAAAGCCAATATGTTTTCCTTCTTTTAGTTCGACGGGTGTATTCGTCGCATTGTCTTTATAGTTGTCGGGGTATAATCTTACTGCTATCTCCCATGTGGTGGTATTGCCACGGGTGTTCCGATTAACGGTACAGTGGCCGGGGAATAAATGCGCGCTGCTGTCTGCCCCGACGTCTACCGTGCGATCGTCCAATCTTAAATGATAGGCGAATGCATTATAGTTATATTGATGATCGCCGCCTGAGTGGTTTTCATCTATGTACAGGATCAGCGCATCGTCGTTTAAATAACTTTCGAGCGGCTTGTTGGTCGTACGTAGCGTGTCGTCGGTAATTTGGGCCAGGATGTAAAGCTGCCCGGCATCCCAGGCTACCTTATAACGACCGGCAAAGTCCAGGCTATCGTACAACTGGCCAACCCAGTTCTGATCAATGGGCTGCCAGTTGGCGAGAAACCAGCAACTATCGTCGGGCAGACCGTCGAGTTTAGGCGGCACAACCGCTTTGGGCGCCACCAGTTTGGAAGGCAACAGATTAGCAGCGGGCTCAACGCGCAGGCTGTCTGCTTTCTCCTTCGCTTTCGTTTCAGTGCCGGCGCGCTGCCTGCAGGAAATGGCCATCATGGCTAACAAAAAAATGGTTAACAGGTGTTTCATCAGCATCAACATATAAAATAAAAAAACCGGATGGTTATTACCACCCGGCCTGTATGCTGCAATTCCTGTGCTTAATTTACGCCGTCGGTCGCAACGGTTTTGTCGATCTTAGCGACCAATCCCTGCAATACCTTACCGGGACCTACCTCTGTAAAACGCGTAGCCCCATCAGCGATCATCGCTTGTACGGACTGTGTCCATCTTACCGCGCCGGTCAGCTGGGCAATCAGGTTTTGTTTGATTTCCATGTGATCGGTTACTGCGCGGGCTACCACGTTCTGGTAAACCGGGCAGGCCGGGGTGTTGAAGGCGGTAGCTTCGATGGCCGCCTGCAGTTCCTCCTGTGCCGGAAGCATCAGCGGGCTGTGAAAGGCGCCGCCTACAGGCAGTACCAGTGCTCGTTTGGCACCCGCTGCTTTCATTTTTTCGCAGGCGATGTCAATGCCTTGGATAGAGCCGGAAATAACCAGCTGGCCAGGACAATTATAATTAGCGGCCACCACCACCTCATCGGTGATAGAGGCGCAGATTTCTTCTACTTTAGCATCGTCCAGGGCCAGTACAGCGGCCATGGTTGAAGGGTTGAGCTCGCAGGCTTTCTGCATCGCGTTGGCGCGGATGGCTACCAGTTTCAGCGCGTCTTCGAAAGACAGCACCTTATTGGCTACCAGGGCCGAAAACTCACCGAGGGAGTGACCCGCCACCATGTCGGGCTGCGCATCTTCCAGGCAAAGGAAGGCGATTACAGAGTGGAGGAATACGGCAGGCTGCGTTACATTCGTTTGTTTCAACTGCTCATCGGTGCCTTCGAACATGATGTCCGAAATGCGGAAACCTAAAATATCATTGGCTTGCTCGAACAAGGATTTTGCCTTCTCGTTGGTTTCATAGAGATTTTTGCCCATACCCGGAAACTGGGAACCCTGTCCGGGAAATACGTATGCATGCTTCATTAGTTAAATTTTTTGCATTTGTCGGGCAAAGAAACGGAAAAAGAAGATATCGACCTATTTTATCAGTTTCATGAACTCCGAGCGGGTGGCTACATGTTCGAACTGGCCCGAAAAAGCGGAGGTAGTGGTCAGCGAATTCTGCTTCTGTACCCCACGCATCATCATGCACAGGTGCTTCGCTTCAATCACCACGGCTACACCTTGCGGCTGCAGCGTTTCCTGGATGGCGTCGAGAATCTGGTGGGTAAGTCGCTCCTGCACCGGAGGCGGCGTGCGAACACATCCACCACACGGGCAATTTTGCTAAGGCCGGTAATATAACCGTTTGGAATATAGGCCACGTGTGCTTTACCGAAAAACGGCAGCATGTGATGCTCACACATGGAGAACAGTTCAATATCTTTTACGATCACCATTTCGCTGTAAGCCTCGGTAAACTTAGCGCCATTGAGAATCTCTTTAGCATCCGGGTATAGCCTTGCGTCAGGAACTGCATGGCCTTGGCCATACGCTCCGGTGTTTTCAGAAGGCCTTCGCGGCTGGGGTCTTCGCCCAGCAGCTGGATGCTGCTCCGGTAATTCTCAATCAGTCCGTTGGTTATCTGCTCGTCGTAATGCTCCTCTTTATGATAGGCCATGGTGATGTGTTTTGGTCAATTTGATTATTTACCGCCGTAGTATTCTACATAGATCCGCGGTGTTTCGTAGAGTTTAATGCAGTGCAGCTCCACCCCGTCTGGCAGGTGTTTATCCAGTTCTTCCCAAATGGCGATGGCGAAGTTTTCCGCAGAGGTAAACTTACCGGCCATGAAAGGTACGTCCACGTTCAGGTTGCGGTGGTCCACCTGCTCAATAATCACATCTTTTATAAGCACACCGAGTGTTTTGGCATTATATACAAAACCCGTTTCCGGATCGGGATTGCCTTTAACGGTAACATGCAGTTCATAGTTGTGTCCGTGCCAGTTTTCGTTGGCGCATTTGCCAAACACTTCCTGGTTCTGCTCTTTGCTCCATCCCGGGTTCGATAACTTATGCGCGGCATTAAAAGACTCCACTCGCGTTAAATAGATCATTATATTCAAAAATTTGGCGCAAAGTTACCACTAATCCGGGAATTATGAGGGCTTTGAGATATGATGCAAATCCCTGTGATGTACGATAACGGTCGGTTAATGGTTTTCGCGTAATTTCACCCTATGAAGATATTGGTGACAGCTGCCACGGCAGCCGAAATCGGGCCGTTCATCGCCTACCTGGAAGAAAAAGGGACCAAAACAGGTCCGGATAGTTACACATTATTCAAAAACGAAATACACGTGCTGGCGGCGGGTATCGGCATGATGCACACCGCCTGGCATGTAGGTAAGGCCCTGCTCACCATTCGTCCCCAGCTGGCGATACAGGCGGGGATTGCAGGCTGCTTCCACCACAGCTGGCCCTTGGGTGAGGTCGTATTCATCGCAGAAGAAGTGCTCGGCGACCTGGGCGTAGAAGAAAAAGACGCTTACAAAGACCTGTTCGACACCGGCCTCTGGAAAGAAGACACCTTCCCTTTCCGCGGCCGCAGCCTTTACCACGACACCTACGGCATCACCAAAATGCCCGCCCTGCGCCCTGCTAAAAGCGTGACAATCAACACTGTTACCGGTACCCAGCCCACGATCGACAAGTTGGCGGGCAAATACAATCCCGATATAGAAAGCATGGAAGGCGCCGCCTTTCACTATATTTGCCTGAGCGAAAGGGTGCCTTTTTTACAGCTGCGCAGCATTTCCAATTATGTAGAGGTCCGCGATAAAAGCAAATGGAACATCCCGCTGGCCATTAAAAACCTGAACCAGGCACTCATCCATACCCTAAGCGAACTAACAGATCAAAAAGAAGAATCATGGAGCTGACATTAGGATTTTCACCGTGCCCGAACGACACATTCATTTTTGACGCCCTCGTTAATCGTAAGATCGATACGAAGGGTTTTACTTTCAACGCCGCTTTAGAAGATGTGGAAACGCTGAACCAATGGGCCCTGCAAGGCAAACTGGATGTAACGAAGCTGAGCTTCGGCGTTTATTTTAAAGTGATGGAGCACTACGAATTGCTCAACGCCGGTAGCGCGCTGGGCCGTGGGTGCGGACCACTGCTCATCTCTAAAGGTCCGCTCGATATGGATAAGATGGCTGATTATAAAATCGCTATCCCAGGATTGAACACCACTGCCAACCTGCTGTTCTCCACAGCTTTCCCCATGCACAAAACAAGGAGCTGATCATTTTTCCGATATCGAAAACGCCGTACTGGATGGCCGCGTAGACGCGGGTGTGATCATTCACGAAAGCCGTTTTACCTATCAGCAGAAAGGATTGCATAAACTGGTAGACCTGGGTGAATACTGGGAACAAACGACCGGCCACGCCATCCCGCTGGGCGGCATTGTGGTACGTAAAAGTTTACCCGTTTCCGTGAAGGCACAGATCGATGCACTGATCCGTGAAAGCCTGGAGTATGCATTTGAGCGCTATCCCGCTTTGCCTCCGTATGTGAAAGAACATGCGCAGGAAATGGATGAATCGGTGATGCGGCAGCATATTGATTTGTATGTGAATCAATTTAGCATCGACCTTGGAGTGGAGGGGAAGAAAGCGGTGGATCGATTGCAACAGGCGGTATAACTATTGCGGACGGCGGCTTTGAGAAAAGGTCGCCGTTTTCCTGCATAAAAAAAAGCCAGACTATAAGTCCGGCTTTTTTGCTTTGTAGCGAGGAGAGGATTCGAACCCCTGACCTTCGGGTTATGAGCCCGACGAGCTACCTCTGCTCTACCTCGCACTGTGTGGGTTGCAAATGTAGGATAATTTCTATTACATCCATCAAGCTCATAAAATATTTATTGCGTGCGTTTGCTAAAACAGCTACCACCAATACTTTCAGCCGAAATAAAAAAGGGCGGCCCAATAGAAGGCCGCCTGCACACACACTTCTGTTATCCTATAACGCTGTTACTGCTTGTAATTCCTTTCTCGTAGCGGGCTGCAGCTCACCACCACCGGTTACTTCCCAGATGGCAGCCTGCACACACGCTACGCTTTTTAATTTCTTGTAATCAATATGACCCTGCGCATCTGCACACTGATGTGCCTGCAATCCTTTATTACGCACCAGATCGGCAACAGTCTTTAACTTCGCCGGCACCTTCGAAGGTCCGAATCGGAATGATAACAACGCACCGCTGTAATCATATGCACCCGGCACAGCACGATCTTCATTCAGGCAAAATGCGTTCGCATATACCTTGCGCACTTCGCCCGGCGCCAGCCATACGTTGCCGATACCGATCAGCAGACCGTTGGAGTAATTGCTGTTATCGCTTTGAATCAGTAAATCTTCTGGAAAGCTCACCAATATCTCACGTGTAGTCGTATTGGTGAGTTCGAAACATACCTTGAATACACCGCCGGGAACGCCGCGCAGCTGATGCTGGTCGAACGCACCTTTATCGGTACCCGTACAATAGCTGTACTCGTGTACTTGTCCGGAAGTGAGGATGATACCCGCAGGTAACTGCCAGGCAGTACCGCTAAAGGGCTGGTGCGAAGTGCCAAATCCCGGTTCGCCACCGGACCGCTCTTTGCTGCAGGCGATAAAGGAAGGTAATGCCAGCAGCATGACAAACAATATCTTTTTCATTTTTGGGGTTTAATCTTCCGCAATATTACGCCGGCACTGCGCCGGAGACAACCGCCAATAACACGAATTGCGGGAAGGTTTGCACCAATCCCGCAATTCGCCGTATCAATTGAAAACTATTTGTTGAGCGCTTTTTTATAGGTTTCCAGCGCACGTTTACGCGCCTCTTCATGTATCACAACGGGCTGCACGTATTGCAGGCTCTCAAACTCCGGTACCCATTTGCGGATGTACTTCAGGTCCTTATCGAACTTCTGCGTTTGCAGATGCGGATTAAATACGCGGAAGTAGGGCGCCGCATCATTGCCGCAACCAGCCGCCCATTGCCAGCCACCGTTATTCGCAGCCAGGTCATAGTCCAGCAGTTTTTCCGCGAAGTACGCTTCGCCCCAGCGCCAGTCGATCAGCAGGTGTTTGGTGAGGAAGCTGGCCACCACCATACGCACGCGATTGTGCATAAAACCGGTTTCGTTCAGTTCGCGCATCCCCGCATCCACAATGGGATAACCCGTTTGTCCCTCGCACCAGCGTGCAAATTCCTTTTCGTTATTGCGCCATTTGATGTTATCGTATTGCGCGTGAAACGACTGCTGTACCACCTGCGGGAAATGCCAGAGGATCATCATGTAAAAATCGCGCCAGATCAGTTCCTTCAGGAAAGTAGCATTCAGCGCCTTTGCCGTGGTGGCCAGCTCCCGGATGCTGATCGTGCCGAAACGCAGGTGCACACCGAGCCGCGATGTACCATTAATGCCGGGAAAATCGCGGTGCTCATCATAATGTTTGATAATCTCTTCTTTCACGCTTTTCGCCGGAAAGTGCTTGTCCGTCTCCAAAAATCCCATCTTCTTCAAAGAAGGAATTAGTTTTGGCGCCTGCTTATGAAAGTGCTTTTTATACTTTTCAACGGGATATGACTTCAGGTAAAAATCATTCAGTTTATCCAGCCAGCGGCGACTGTAAGGCGTGAAAACCGTATAAGGTTCCCCGTTATCTTTCGTTATTTCACGCTTCTCAAAAATTACCTGGTCTTTATAGGTTGTAAAAGAAATCTCTTTCGTAGCCGGTATTCGCCGATCGCTTTATCACGACTCCGCGCATACGGTTCGTAATCGTGGTTGGCATAAACACCTTTTACCTTGTAGGCAGATGTATAATGCTCGAAGGCCTGCTGCGGTGTACCATAAAACACATCCAACGTACTGCCCGCCTTTTCCAGTTTTGCCTGCATTTCTTCCAGCGCCTCGTAAATAAACGTCACCCGGCGATCTTCTTTCTGCTCCAGGTCGTTTAAGATATTGGTATCGAAAATGAATACCGGCACTACGTCTTCACCCGCCTTCAATGCGTGGTAGAGTGCAGCATTATCGTGCAAACGCAAGTCGCGGCGTAGCCAGCAGATATTTACCATTTCTTTCATCGGGAAATTTTATAAGATGCCTTCATGCAGCAAATCGTGCAGGATGGCGGCGGTGGCATTACCGTAACTGCTGTCGCGGAAGCGGCCTACCCAACGCAGTCCGTAGATTGCGTTTGTTAAAAATACTTCATCAGCATTCTCAATATCTTCGAGGCTTAACGGTTGTTTCTATTTTGAAGGGCAGATCCATGCGCAGTAAATTTTTACGCATCACGCCACACACGCAGCCTTCGGTTAAAGGCGGTGTATAAATCTTCTCCCGCTGCACCACAAAAAAATATTCGCAATAGTGGTATCCGCTGCACGGCCGTATGGATTAAGCATGATCACCTCCTGCAACTCGTGCTGCCGGGCGTAAATGCTGCCGAGTATGTAAGGCAGCGCGTTGTTCGATTTAATGGTAGACAGCTTGTCCGTATTCTTCCGCGCATCGGGAAACACATCAATATGTAAACCCGTTTCATTTAATTCAAAAATGCTGCGGGATAATTCCCAGCATTGGATCACGAACTCGGGTGCATTGGATTCAGGAAAGTACAAACCGCTTCCGCTGCGATATACCGTAAGCCGCACGCGCGCCAGCTCACTCACGTTGTTCCGTTGACACAACTCCCGTACCAGGCCGGTAATATATTCGCGTGTAAACTGTGCAGGATCGATATGAAGTATATGCAGGCTCGCCATGAGACGCTCAAAATGCAGATCTGCAAGAAGGAGCTGTCCCTGGTACACCTTCATTGTCTCGAAACATCCGTCGCCGTAGCGGAACGAGCGGTTGTCGGCCGACAGCACCGTTTTATCTGCCGGAATGAATTTACCATTATGACACAACAGCATACGGCTAATTTACGATTTATTGTGCGGAAGCGGTGAATTGTTAACGAGTTATAATTGCATTTCAGGCACCAGCTCCGGTACTACCAAACGCCCCGCCGTTTTGGACACGATCTCGTCCACACTTACGCCCGGAGCGCGTTCCAACAGTTTAAAACCATCGGGGTGATTTCCAGCACCGCCAGTTCTGTAACGATTTTCTTTACGCATTTAACGCCTGTTAAGGGCAGGCCGCACTGGGGTAATAATTTGCTTTCCCCTTTGGGATTGGTGTGCATCATGGCCACAATAATGTTCTTGGCCGCAGCCACGAGGTCCATGGCGCCACCCATGCCTTTCACCATTTTACCCGGGATTTTCCAGTTGGCGATGTCGCCGGTGTCCGACACTTCCATGGCGCCCAGCACGGTAAGATCTACCTTGCCGGCGCGGATCATGCCGAAACTCTCCGCACTATCAAAAAAGCAGCCGCCGGGCAACACCGTCACCGTTTCTTTACCTGCATTAATCAGGTCCGCATCAATATCTTCATCAGCGGGATAAGGCCCCATGCCCAGCATGCCGTTTTCGCTCTGCAGCATGATGGAAATGCCAGCCGGCACAAAGTTCGACACCAGTGTGGGAATGCCGATGCCCAGGTTTACATACATTCCGTCCTGTAACTCCTGCGCAATTCTTTTGGCGATACCGTATTTATCGAGAGACATGTTTCATAACTTTTTAGGTGGATGGGATTACATTTTTACCGTGCGCTTTTCGATACGCTTTTCGTAGCCGCCGCCCTGGAAGATGCGGTGCACATAAATGCCGGGTACATGCACATGGTCGGGATCTATTTCGCCGGGCTGCACCAGGTGCTCCACCTCAACGATGGTAATATTACCCGCCTTCGCCATGGAGGTACTGAAGTTGCGCGTGGTTTTGCGAAATACCAGGTTGCCCATCGTATCGCCCTTCCAGGCTTTCACGATGGAGAAATCCGCATGTAAGGCCATCTCCATCAAATAATGCCGACCATTGAATTCGCGCACTTCCTTTCCTTCCGCGATCTCCGTACCAACACCGGCCGGTGTAAAGAATGCAGGAATACCCATGCCCGCCATCTGGATACGCGTAGCCAGCGTTCCCTGGGGAATAAGGTCTACCTCCAGCTCACCGGAAAGCAACTGCCGTTCAAATTCGGCGTTCTCCCCTACGTAACTGGACATCATCTTTTTAATCTGCCGGGTTTTAAGCAGTAAGCCCAGGCCAAATTCATCCACGCCCGCATTGTTAGAGATGCAGGTAAGGTTCTTAATGCCCTTTTTTACGAGGGCCGCAATACAATTTTCCGGGATACCGCACAAGCCAAACCCACCGAGCATAATTGTTGCGCCGTCGGCTATATCATGTATGGCCGCCCCGGCGTTTGCAACGACTTTGTGCATAAAGCGTTTAATGTTTTGGTGTAAAAAAGTGGTTAATGAGCAAATATAAGTTTTCTGCGGATGAACAACGTGGGCGCATAAAAAGGGCCACCTTACGGTTAGCCCTTCCTTCTCTTATAAAACTACGCGTTTGTTCTGCTGTAGTATTTTCCGGATCGAATCCTGCCGTTTACGCAGGTTTACCGTATCTGACTGGAAGCGTTTTTTATTCACTTTAGCCGTAGAATCCATCGAGGCGCGGGCCTTTACTCTTAGCAGCGAATCTGCCCGCTGCTGATCGCGTGTGCGGATAGAATCGGCGATCGACCGTTGCCGGATCTTGATCGAATCTATTTTATGCATATCCGCAGAGTCTTTCGGGTTCGCCTTTTTAATAGAATCCGTGAGGAATTGCTCACGCTTGTTCATTGAATCCGTAATGTGCTGCTGACGGCGGGTTTCCAGCGTATCGAAATGCGCTTTGCGGGCGGTTACGTCGTTGAGCATGTTCTTCAGCACTTCTTCGTACACGTCCGGGTGCGCCTCGTACCAGCGGTAGCTATCCATAAATTCCTTTATGCTGACTTTATTCAACGCCAGCACCTGGGAATAATATTTTTTCACGCGCAGCTCGCGCAGCGAATCGGTCATCGGGATCGAATCATATTCCGTAATGTCGCGCCCAAATGCATCGGCGAGGTTCATATCGATCAGGATCTTTTTCATTTTATCCTTCCCGATAACTTCCTTCGGCACTTTGCCCTTATCGCCGCAAGCCACGGCGATAAGGGTACAAATGGTCAACAGTAACGCTGTTCTCCTCATAATTCTTTATTGGAAGGCAAAATTACTTCAATTGCGCATATTTCTGTGCATTGGGCACGTCCATACGCTGCAACATAGCGGATGCGCGCTGCTTTTCCTGCGGCGAGGCTTTCGAAAACACGCGCATCAGTTCTTCTGATTTCGCGGTAAAAAAGGTGGCGAGCAGCATAGTATTGGGCGTATCTTCATGAATAGCAAGCAGTAATTGCAGGGCATTCATGATAGCGCCACGGCCTTTGGCGGCATCGTCGTACATGATATCCAGTCCCCGGCGGTGGTACAAATACATGGCTTCATGGAAGCGGCTGTACTTGGAGTTGAGGATGTTATCCTGCAGCCAGTAGCGGTTGCGGTTACCTTCAAAGGCTTTCCAGCCGGAGATATCTTTACCGTCGGGCGCATTGTTCGTAATCACCTGCGCCTTTTTGAAGTACGGGTCGCCGCCGCGCAGGCTGAACGAGTCATAATCCATTCCCGTGGATGATATATACATAATAGGCCAGTGTGGCGGTGAGGTTAGATACCGGGGCATCGTTCCCGGCGATGCGGTTTTCGTTGAACTCCAGCTGCTGGAACTCGACGTACTTGAACGTAATGTTGTTATCCATTGTGTTCATTACACTGGTCGTGTAGCTGGAATTAAATACCGGCCGCGTTGCCTGTACTGTCAGCGATGCCTTGTAAGTATTGTTTCCTACCGACTGTGTTACGTTCAGCAAAAAATTACAGTCGATTCGCTCGCCTTGGGCATAGGAGTCGTCTGTCCACCGGCGGTTATTTAAAAACTCGGTGATCTGGTTCTGAAGCGTGGTAAAAACTTTGCGGTCTACAGAGGTACCTACCTGGTTCGCCACCACGCTTACAGTGGCGCGCAGTTCCCGGCGCGGACCAGCATGGAGCTGCAGAGGCTCAGTATCAGTAAGGGAAGAATTTTACGCATGTTGCAGTGCTATTATTGCGAGTACAATGTCTTTGGCTACTTCCTGTTTGCTTTTGAGGGGAAGCGGCGTTTCGTTGCCGAGCCTGTCGAGCAGCAAAACTTTATTGGTATCGTGCCCGAAACCGGCGCCCGCATCGCGGAGGGAGTTGAGCACGATCATATCCAGTTCTTGGTTTGCAGTTTCTTTAACGCGAATTCTTTTTCATTATTGGTTTCGAGGGCGAAACCGACCAGCAGTTGACCTGTTTTTTTCTTTGTACCCAGGGTTTTGAGGATATCCGTTGTTTTCTCCAGCTGAAGACTTAACACATCTTCGTCCTTCTTGATCTTTTGATCGGCGGCTTTGGCGGGACGGTAATCCGCAACTGCGGCGGCCATTACGGCGATCTTTGCATCGGGGAATATAGTGTTGCATTGTTCCAGCATGTCGGCGGCCGACTGTACCGGGATGATCGTCACGCCCGGGTGCGAAGTACTGATCGACGTTGGTCCCAGCACCAGTTTCACATCGGCGCCGGCATCCGCCAAGGCTTCTGCGACGGCAATGCCCATTTTACCGGTAGAGTGATTGCTGATAAAACGTACAGGGTCAATGAGTTCTACAGTGGGGCCTGCGCTTACGAGGGCGGTTTGGCCCGTGAGCGGCTTCGCTGTCTTAGATACGTCGTCTCCGATAGACTGCCCATACCAGGCAGGTGAACCAGCGTCAGGCTTCGTATTTCCCCGGCAAAATGTGCCGACAAAAACGCCACAATATCCTCCGGTTCTGACATCCTCCCCTCTCCAAACAACCCGCTGGCCAACTCACCGTTATTCACCGGCAGCTGCCTGTGCCCGAAGCTCAATAACTTCGCCACATTCGCGCGCGTTGCCGGGTGATGCCACATGTCTTCATCCATTGCCGGCGCAAAAATACCGGGCAGGCGGCCGACAGGTAAACAGCCAGCAACAGGTTGTCGCACAAACCGTTCGCCATTTTCGCCAGCGTATTGGCAGAAGCGGGAGCTACCAGCATGGCATCCGCCCAACGGCCCATCATCACGTGATTGCTCCAGCTGGAACCTTCGCTGATGGCGGTACCCACCTCGTTTTTAGAAAGTGTGGAAAGCGTAAGCGGGGTGATGAAGTGCGCGGCATCTGGTGTCATCACCACTTTTACCTCGGCGCCGGCTTTCACCAGCAACCGCACCAATATGGCCGACTTGTAAGCGGCGATACTGCCCGAAACACCTAACAGGATCTTTTTGCCTTGTAACATACTATAAACAAAAACGGCAGAATAGTAAATATTCTGCCGCTATGAAGTTAATATTTTTCGCAATATTAGCTGAACAGGTCGTCGTCGTTCTTGCGGAAATAAATTTTGTTATCCGGAATTCCTGGGTAGCCTGGATAGGAGAATTAGCCATACGCTCGTAAAAACGGGAGATCTCGATCTGCTCCTTATTCTCGTGCACTTCCTCCAGGTTATCTGTATGGCTGGCAAACTCTTCCAGTTTGGAATGCAGCTCTTCCTTTACAGATATATTGATCTGGTTTGCCCTTTTGGCAATAATGGCAATAGACTCGTACAGGTTACCTGTCCTGTTCTTGATATCAGTAGTATTTTTAGTTTCAACCCAGGGGTTCAGACTACTGGTTAGATTTCTCTTTAGTTTGCTCATCATTCCAGAGTTTTTAAGTTATTCTTAGCTAAGGTATAATATTTTTCGGCATCACCATGCAATTTGCTGGCCGCATACCGTTCGTTGAACTCCGTACTCGGTCACCACTGTTTCATAGCGTTCCTTCTGTTTTTCGAAGATGCTGTTCTTTGCGTACAGGTAGTAGGCCTTGATAGCCATGAACTTATAACTGTCGCTCAGCTCAGAATCCGGGTAGTTGCGCATCAGGTTGGTGAAAGATACCCCTGCTGCTTTATAGTGGCCGAGATTATAGTATAACTCGGCAGTGTTGTATTCTTTTTTCTCCAGTTTCTTGCGGCACAGCTCGATCACCAGGTTTGCCTCGGCCACTTTGGGAGCCTGCGGGTAGTTATTGATGAACGTTTGCATGGCCGAAATAGCCTTGGAGGTATTCGTTTGGTCGAGCGTAACCTTGGGCGACAGCTTATAATAGCAGTAAGCCTGCATATAATCTACCTCCACAGCACGGGGACTGCTCGGGAACGCGTCGATGTAGTTTTTAAAGTGGAAGCCGGCCTGCGTATAATCTTTCAGGTAGTAAGAGCAATACGCGTAACGGTAGTACAGGCTGTCGAACTTTTCGGTTCCTTTATATACGGGAATCAATTCTTCGTAGAGAGTCTGGGCGAGCTGATAGCGTTTTTTACCATACAGCTTGTCCGCATAAGCCAGTTTCTTTTCCACGTCATTGCTTTTCTCAATCCTGCGCAGCTCCCTGTTACAGGAAGAGCCCGCCGCCATGATGATTGCCCCGAAACTGATGAATAAGAGAAATTTCCGCATAAAGAAGCGCAAAGTTAAGAAAATTAAGATTGAAATGTAAATATAAGTAAGGGGGCGGTTGGCAACCGTTAAAATTTTGCAAAATATGGTGTGGGACGGGCTTCCCCACTTTTCACCACTACTCCCACATTTTTACACCGTAACTATAATAACACCTGACTTTTCAAAATTCCACGCTTATTTCCCACTAACACTTTTCGCCACTACATCATCAAAAACACCCTTTCCTGATCAAAATCCCCATTTTCAGCAAATACCTTACTGCGCCATGATGGCGCGTTCCAGCGAAGGCCTCGACTTTATCCACACGAAATCCACCGAATATCGAGCCCTGTCAACATTTTATCCACAAAAACCAACGAATACACGCAGTTTTAACCCCTCAAACGCTGATTCCCACACACAATTCCCCCTGTGGAAAAAATTTGCAACTCATTTTTTCGTTAGAAAGTGGGAAAAAGTGTTATTTTGTGTTAGAAAATGGAATTTAATAGGTAAAACACTGAATTTGACTGGATTTCTCGGTGAATATGAAGCAACGCTCGACGCAAAGGTCGCTTCCTGCTCCCCGCCGGCTTTAAAAAGCAGCTGGCAGAGAGCGCGGGCAACCAGTTTGTGCTTAACCGGGGTTTCGAAAAGTGTTTAACACTTTACCCGATGAACGAGTGGCAGCCCATTTTTGAGAAAATCAGTAAACTCAATGATTTCGATCCTAAAGCTAGGGAATTCAGGCGCTATTTTCTAAACGGCGCAACGATTCTTGAGCTGGACAGTGCAGGCAGACTGCTGGTTCCTAAAAATCTGACTATGTACGCGGGGCTGGACAAGGACATTGTGCTCACCGCGGCTACCAATAAAATTGAGATCTGGGACAAGACCAAGTACCGGGAGTTCTTTGAAAATTTCTCACCGGCAAATTTCAGTGACCTGGCGCAACAGGTGATGGCCGGCGGGAGCAATAGCCTGGGAGACTTAATATAGCAGCGTATGGAAACATCCGGATATCACTTACCCGTACTTCTGCACGAAGTAATTGACCTGCTGAACATTCGCCCGGACGGCACCTACGTTGACGCCACATTTGGCGGCGGCGGCCACTCCAGGGCTATCCTGGAAAAACTGGGACCCGGGGACGGCTCATTGTCTTTGACCAGACGAAGACGCTTACGCCAATCGTATCCGGGACGAGCGGGTAACCTTTGTACAGCAGAATTTCAGGCACCTGCAAAGGTTCCTGCGACTGCACAAAGCGCAGCCTGATGGCATCCTGGCCGACCTGGGGGTATCTTCCCACCAGTTCGACACCGGCGCAAGAGGCTTCAGCACCCGGTTCGACGGTCCGCTCGACATGCGGATGGACAACCGGACGGAGAAAACGGCGGCAGACATCATTAAAACTTATTCGGAGAAACAGCTTCAACTGATTTTCCAGGAATATGGAGAGGTGACCAACGCCCGCACACTGGCCCAGACAATTGTAAGCCTGCGGAAATCCACTACCGTGCGCACGATCAACGAATTTAAAGCGATGATTCAGCCACTGGTAAAAGGAAACCCCGCAAAATACCTGGCGCAGGTGTTCCGGCACTCAGAATTGAAGTGAATGACGAGATGGGTGCTTTGAAAGATCTGCTTACACAGTCGGCCGAAGTATTACAGCCAGGCGGACTACTGGCCATCATCACCTTCCATTCGCTGGAGAAGACCGGTTGGTGAAAAATTACATAAAGAACGGTGCTTTCGACGTACAGGACGATCAAAACTTCCCGGCCGTTACGCCTCCGAAAATATTTAAACTGGTCACTAAAAACCTGTGACCGCAACGGAAGCCGAGTTGAAGCAAAACACGCGGTCGAGAAGCGCCAAGTTGCGGGTTGCACAAAAGCTGTAAACAACACGGCTCCTACTATCCCCTATTCTGATTAAACAATTAGGTAACAAGCACATAAATCATGTAACGTGTTGCAGGAAGAGGAGAAGCATATAGATACGGCGCCGGAGCCGGTGGAACCAAAACCCACCGACATGCCGCCCGAGCCGGATACCAGGAAAGAATGGCGTTTGCGCATCAACTACCGGCTGATTACGCAAAACCTGCCCTTCATCCTGTTTTTGTCCGTACTGGCCCTCGTCTATATCGCCAACAGCCACCTCGCCGAAAAAAGATCCGGAGGATCAACAAACTCGGCAGGGAAATCAAATCAGAGCTGAAGTGGGAATACCTGAACCTCAAAAGTGAACTAATGTTCCGCAGCAAAATGAGTGAAGTAAGTAAAGCGGTTGAGCCGCTGGGATTGAAAGAACTGAGCACACCGCCGCAGCGCATTATTGTGAAGGAAAAACCGGAATAAACAATATTTAATATAAAACATATCTCAACAGCCCTGCAAACGTGGAAGTAAAAAGGACATACTCTGGCGTGTTTATCTGTGCTTTATCGGCATGGCGCTGTTCAGTGTGGCCATACTCGGCAGGGTATTTTTCCTACAGAACATCGAAGGCGACTACTGGCGCAGAATGAGCGACAGCATGCACACCACCTTTGTTACCCTCGACGCAGACCGCGGCACCATCTATTCAGAAGAAGGCCGCATGCTCTCCACCTCTGTTCCCTACTTCAATTTGTATGTGGATTTTGCAGCGGACGGCCTGCGGGCAAAAAACGGCGAGATCTATAAAAATAATGTAGACTCCCTGGCTTACTGCCTGTCACGTCTTTTTGGCGATAAAAGTAAAGATGGCTATAAAAGCATTTTGCAGGAAGGATATAAGGAGAGAGACCGCTACTTTTTATTGAAAAGGAACGTGTCGTTCGGAGAATACCAGCAGATCCGGCAGTTCCCCATGTTCCGCCTGGGTAAAAACAAAGGCGGATTGATCGCGGAGAACAGGCAGCGCCGCCTGAATCCGTTTAAGTTGCTGGCCAACCGCACCATCGGGCTGGCCCGCGAAAATGCACAGAACGTAGGATTGGAAAGAACTTACGACGAACACCTGAGTGGCGTAACCGGTAAACGGCTGATGCGCCGCATCGCCGGTGGTACCTATGTACCGATGGACGGCTACGATATTGAACCGGAAAATGGTAAAGACATCGTGACCACCCTGGATGTAAACATGCAGGACATCGTGGAAACAGCGCTGATGCGGATGGTAACGGAGAACGAAGCGCAATACGGCACCTGCATTCTCATGGAAGTGAAAACCGGCAAAGTGAAAGCGATCGCTAACCTCGGCAGGCAACCGGACGGCAGCTACTTTGAAGATATGAACTACGCCATCCGTGTGACGGAGCCTGGTTCCACTTTCAAGCTGGCCACCATGATCGCGGCACTGGAAGACAAACATGTAACGCTCAGTTCAACGGTGGATATTAATGAAGGCGCCTGGCAGGTGGGACGACGAACGGTTTGGGACAGTGAGCCGCACCGGGGCATCAATCACATTACAGTAAAGAAGGCTTTTGAGATCAGCTCCAACGTGGGCATGGCAAAGCTGGCCTGGCAATACTACCGGGACCAACCCGACAGGTTTGTGAACCACCTTAAACGCCTTCGTCTCGATAAGCCTACCGGCATTGACCTGGTGGGCGAAGGAGCCCCGGTGATCAAAACAACGGCAAATAAATCATGGAGCGCCACCACCTTACCGTGGATGGCGTTTGGTTATGAAGTACTGGTCAGTCCCATGCAAACCTGCATGTTGTATAACGCAGTAGCCAACAATGGAAAAATGATGAAGCCTTACCTCGTGAATTCGATCATGGAGTATGGCAAACCAATAAAAGAATATATGCCTCAGGTACTGATGGATTCCATCTGTTCTAAAGAGACATTAAAACAATTACACACTATCCTAGAAGGCGTGGTGACAGAAGGTACAGCGAAAGCGCTTGCCACGCCTTACTACCCTTTTGCCGGCAAAACCGGCACGGCCTTGATGGCGAACGGCAACCGCGGATACGCGGACCATATTTATCAGTCATCGTTTGCCGGCTATTTTCCGGCCGATGATCCGCAGTACACCTGCGTAGTAATTATCAAGAACAAACCGTTCGCGGCGAAGTTCTACGGCGGATCGGTAGCCGGCCCGGTATTCCGGGAAATTGCCGATAAGATGTATGCATTGACGGTGGAAAAACAAGGTTCGATGCTCGCAGGCGGTAAAAGACTGGACTCTGCGATGGTGATGAAAAACGGTAAAGGCAGTGAATGGCGCAGCATTGTAAACACCCTGGGACTGCCTTTCGACGGTGCGCTCACAAGCAGCAACTGGGTGAATGCCGACATCACAAAGAATAAAATCGACTTCAACCCGGTGGCACAGCCCCGCGGCGTGGTGCCCAACGTAAAGGGCATGGGCCTTAAGGATGCGCTCTACCTGCTGGAAAACGCAGGTCTCCGGGTAGTAGTTAAAGGAGCTGGAAAAGTGGCGACCCAATCCATTAATGGTGGAACGGCCATCAACAGGGAACAAACGATCGTAATTGAATTAAGCTAAATGAAGTCCTTACAGGAAATATTATATAATGTGCACATCACCGCCATTCACGGTAACCGAGAGGTAGCCGTGAATGCGCTGCATATAGACTCCCGGCAGGTAAAACCCGGCGACGTGTTTTTCGCTATCAGGGGCATGCATGCTGACGGGCACCAGTACATCGCAAAAGCGACAGATCTGGGCGCGGCGGCCATCGTATGCGAAACGCTACCGGCAGCACTGAAGGATGGTGTTTGTTATATACAGGTAGCCAGCAGCGGCGAAGCTGCCGGCATAATGGCAGGTAACTATTACGATAATCCTTCGCAAAAACTGACACTGGTGGGTGTAACCGGCACGAACGGTAAAACCACCATCGCGACGCTGTTATTCAGGCTGTTCACCAAACTGGGCTACCATTGTGGTTTGCTCAGCACCGTACAGAACCAGATCGGCGATGCGATCATTCCCGCCACGCATACCACCCCGGATGCGATCAGCCTCCGGCGCTGCTGGCCGAAATGGTGAAGCAGGGTTGTGCCTACGCATTTATGGAAGTAAGCTCCCACGCTATTCATCAGCACCGTATCGCGGGACTGAAGTTCGCGGGCGGCATTTTCAGCAACATTACGCACGACCACCTCGATTATCACAAAACATTCGACGAATACCTGAAGGTGAAAAAGTCGTTTTTCGACAACCTTCCCGCTACCGCGTTCGCCCTCACCAACATTGACGACAGGCGCGGAAGTGTGATGTTGCAAAATACCAGGGCCGACAAACAGACTTATAGTCTTCGCACACTGGCCAATTTTAAAGCGAAGATCCCGGAGAACAATCTCACAGGTTTGCAGCTGAATATCGGCGATACAGATGTGCACTTCCGGCTTATTGGAGAATTTAATGCTTACAACCTGACCGCCGTTTACGGCGCCGCGATCCTGCTGGGTAAAGACAAAGGTGAGGTACTGCAGGCGCTGAGTGATATACCCGGCGCAGAAGGACGGTTCGATTACATCACGTCTGCCACAGAACGGATCATCGGCATTGTAGACTATGCGCACACACCGGATGCTTTGCTGAATGTGCTGGCCACTATTAAAAAACTGCGCCAGGGACATGAGCAGATCATTACCGTGGTGGGTTGCGGCGGCGACCGCGACACCACTAAACGGCCGGTCATGGCCGAAGTAGCGGCGGAGCACAGCGACAAGGTGATCTTCACTTCTGATAATCCACGTTCGGAAGATCCGGCGCAGATTATTAAAGAAATGGAGGCTGGTGTGCCTGTGCATCTGCGGAAAAGAACGATTTCGATCCAGGACCGCCACGAAGCCATCAAAGCGGCGATATCACTGGCAGGTAAGGAAGACATTGTGCTGGTGGCGGGCAAAGGCCACGAGAAATACCAGAAAATCAACGGGGTGAAACATCCCTTCGACGATAAACAAGTATTGAAAGAAACATTTGAATTACTGGAAAAATAAAATCAACGCTTCAGATCACCCTTTTTTATGTTGTACTATTTATTTGATTATTTAAAAAGAGAATTCAATATCAGCGGTACGGGGATGTTCCAGTTCATCACGTTCCGTGTGACAATGGCCTTGCTGCTGTCGCTGGTGATCTCGTTGATTTTCGGTAAGTCGATCGTGCGTTTCCTGCAGAAAAAACAGATTGGGGAAGTGATCCGCGACCTGGGCCTGCAAGGTGAAAACCTGAAAAAAGGAACACCAACCATGGGGGCATCATCATTCTTTCCGCCATCCTTATCCCTACCCTGCTGTTTGCAAGGGTCATGAACGTATACATCCTGCTGATCCTGCTGTGTACCGTTTGGCTGGGATTGATCGGTTTCATAGATGACTACATCAAAGTATTTAAAAAGAATAAAGAAGGCCTGGCCGGCCGCTTCAAAGTAATTGGCCAGGTAGGTTTGGGCCTGATCATCGGCACCACGCTGTACTTTAACGATAACGTAGTGATTTCGCGCGAGGTACAGGGACCAAAAGCCCAGTGGCCTCTTACGAAAAACTGATCAGCAAGGAAGAAAGGGTAACGAAAGACGGGCATCGCTTCGTAGACGTGAAAACACCGATTACCACCATCCCCTTCGTAAAAAATCACGAGTTCAACTACTCGAAACTGATTTCCTGGATGGGGCCCAATGCGGAGAAGTATACTTTCATTCCTTACATCCTGATCGTGATTTTCATTATCGTGTTCATTTCCAACGGCGCTAACCTTACGGACGGGCTGGACGGACTGGCAGGCGGGGTGAGTGCGGTGATAGGGATCTGTTTGGGCGTGTTTGCGTATGTGAGCGGTAACATCCAGTTTGCGGAGTACCTGAACATCATGTACATCCCGAACCTCGGCGAGTTATCGATATTCATTGCGGCCTTTGTGGGTGCATGTGTAGGTTTCCTGTGGTATAATGCTTATCCCGCGCAGGTGTTTATGGGCGATACCGGCAGCCTTGCGCTCGGCGGCATCATCGCTTCACTGGCCATCATTGTGAGGAAAGAAATCCTGATCCCGATATTCTGCGGTGTATTCCTGGTAGAAAACATGTCTGTGATCCTGCAGGTATCGTACTTCAAATACACCAAAAGAAATATGGCGAAGGCAGGAGGATTTTCAGAATGTCGCCGCTGCATCACCATTATCAGAAACTGGGTTACCACGAAAGCAAGATCGCTACCCGCTTCTGGATTGTGGCGATCATGTGTGCGGTGGTATCCATTGCGACCCTTAAAATGAGATAGGATATGAAACTTGTCATACTCGGCGCCGGCGAAAGCGGCATTGGAGCGGCCCTGCTGGCCAAACAGAAGGGTTTCGACGTGTTTGTATCGGACGGCGGACCAATAAAAGACATCTATAAACAGGAACTGGCTGTCAACAGCATCGAGTTTGAAGAAGGTCAGCACTCCTGGAAAACAATACTCGAGGCGGATGAAATTGTGAAGAGTCCGGGTATACCGGAAAAGTCGGAGTTGATGAAAAAGTGCGGGAGAAAGGCGTTCCGGTAATATCGGAAATAGAACTGGCCTGGCGCTACAGCAAAGACGCGAAGATCATTGCCATCACGGGAAGCAACGGTAAAAGCACCACCACGGCGCTCACCTACCACATTTTTGAACAGGCGGGACTCAGCACCGCCATGGTCGGAAATATCGGTTTGAGTTACGCCCGGCAGGTTGCCACCGCCCCGGCTGATTATTATGTAATTGAAGTAAGCAGCTTCCAGCTGGACGATATCAAGGAGTTTAAACCAAATGTGGCGATTCTCCTCAATATCACCCCGGATCACCTGGACCGCTACGATTATAAAATGGAGAATTACGTGGCGTCTAAGTTCCGCATTGCGATGAACCAGACCAAGGAAGACTTCTTCATCTATTGTGCTGATGACCCTGAAATCAGGAATTTCCTGGCTAAAAAAACATTTATTCAACACCAATACCTTTTACGATTATGGAACCAAAGAAAGAAGGCGGATTCATTGCGAATGAACAATTGAACATACAGGTTAAGGAAGAAGAGCCGGTGATAGTGTCGATTTACGACCTGGCGCTAAAAGGTAAACACAACCTCTATAATTCTATGGCAGCGGGAATAGCGGGAAAAACGATGGACATCAGGAAGGAGAAGATCCGCGAAAGCCTCACTTCTTTCAAAAGCCTGGAGCACAGGATGGAATATGTAGCCACTATCCGTGGTGTAGATTTTATTAACGACTCCAAAGCAACAAACGTAAACTCGGTATGGTTCGCGCTGGAAAGCATGGAGCGTCCTGTCGTACTGATCATGGGTGGTGTTGATAAAGGCAACGATTACAGCGCTATCCGCGAGCTCGTAAAAGAAAAAGTAAAAGCAATCATCTGCTTGGGTGTAGATAACCGCCCCATTCACGAGGCGCTGTCTAAAGACACTAAAGTGATGGTTAATACAGATAACATGGCCGATGCAGTAAAGAATGCTTTCCAGCTCGCCGATAAAGGCGATGTGGTATTGCTCTCCCCGGCTTGCGCCAGCTTCGATCTCTTCAAAAACTATGAAGAAAGAGGCCGCAAGTTTAAAGAGGAAGTAAAAGCGTTGTAGTACCGCCGGCATTTTTAACCTTAAAAACTGATTACCGTGAGTAGGCTGATGAAAACACAAGGAGATAAGGTGATTTGGACGATCGTGTTTTTCCTTTCTGCAGTGAGCCTGCTGGCCGTGTATAGTTCTACCGGCTCGCTGGCCTACCGCGCCCGCAACGGCCATACGGAGTATTTCCTGGTAAAACAGTTAACACTCCTGGGGCTGGGCCTGCTCATTATTTATTTTGCGCACCGCGTGAATTACACCATTTATTCACGTGTGGCGCAGGTGGGCTTCCTGCTGTCGATCCCGCTGCTGATGTATACCCCGGTGTTTGGTTCCAACTATAACGACGCCAGCAGATGGATACGGCTCCCGGTGGTAAACCTGACGTTCCAGACTTCGGACATCGCCAAACTGGCGATTTTCATGTATGTATCCAGGCAGTTGTCTAAAAAACAACAGGTGATAACGGATTTCAAAAAGGGTTTCTACCCATTATTATACCGGTAGGTATTATTTGCATGCTGATCATGCCGGCGAATATGTCTACTGCCCTGTTACTGGGCGCGAGCTGTATGCTGCTGTGTTTTATCGGCCGCGTGCCTTTGAAGTATCTGATGGGTATGGTGGGCGCCGGACTGGTGCTTGTTTTACTCATGTTTGCCTTCGCACAGATTACAGGAATTAAAATGCGAACGGAAACATGGTCTAAAAGGATCGAAAGTTATACACGTGGAGAAAATCATGAGGTACCCTACCAGGTACAGCAGGCTAACTTCGGAATCGCGTCTGGCGGGCTTTTCGGGAAAGGACCGGGCAATAGTACGGCTCGAAATTTTCTGCCGCATCCATACTCGGATTTCATCTATGCGATAATAATTGAGGAGTATGGTATCTTTGGCGCCTTTTTAATATTAGCCTGTTACATGCTGCTGCTCTTACGAAGCATTCGCATTTTTAAGAATTGTCCCTACGCTTTTGGAGCATTCCTGTCGCTGGGACTAAGCGTGACACTCGTGATACAGGCACTAATGAACATGGGCGTAAACGTGGGGCTGTTGCCCGTAACCGGTGTAACCCTGCCTTTGGTGAGTATGGGCGGCTCGTCCGTCATCTTCACCAGCCTCGCTATCGGTATCATCCTTAGCGTATCAAGGCAGGTGGAAGATTTACAGGCCAAACAGCAACAACCGGTTATCAACGAACCGGTTGCAGCATAATACTAATAAAGAAAAAGATGCCACACAAAGTAATCATAGCAGGCGGAGGTACCGGGGGACATATATTCCCGGCGATAGCCATTGCGAATGCTTTGCGTAAAGCGGAACAAGATATCGAGATCCTGTTTGTCGGCGCCGCCGGTAAAATGGAAATGGAAAAGGTGCCGCAGGCGGGATATAAGATAGAAGGGCTTGAAATTGTAGGCTTTAACCGGAGCAATGTCTTTAAAAACATCTTGCTTCCTTTTAAACTGATCCGCAGCATCCTGAAAGCAAGGACCATCCTCAAACGCTTCAGACCCGATGCCGTGGTAGGTGTTGGCGGTTACGCCAGCTTCCCGATTTTAAGAGCGGCACAGCGCCTGAGCATTCCCACGTTGATACAGGAACAAAACTCCTATGCCGGCAAAAGCAATAAGATACTGGCCCGCAACGCATCCGTTATTTGCGTGGGCTATGATGGGATGGAGAAATTCTTCCCGGCAGACAAAATCGTTTACACGGGCAATCCTGTACGCGGCAACATCAGTCAGTCTGCGGTTACAAAAGAAGATGCGATGTCGCACTTCGGACTGGACCGCAACAAGCCTACCGTTTTCGCGGTGGGCGGCAGTTTAGGAGCCAAGTCGATCAACGAATCGCTGCAGCCTTTGCTGGCCGAGTTCGTGAACCGCGACATACAATTAGTCTGGCAAACAGGCAAACTGTATTACGAAACCGCTAAAGCAGCGGCCACGCAATACGCCAGCCATGTGAAGGTGTTCGACTTTATCAACGTCATGGACTTTGCCTATAAGGCAGCCGACGTGGTGGTGTCAAGGGCGGGCGCTTTAGCGATCGCGGAACTGTGTGTGGTGAAAAAGCCGACCATCTTTGTGCCCTATCCTTTTGCGGCCGAAGACCACCAGACGGCCAACGCCATGAGCCTCGTGAACAAACACGCCGCGCTGCTGGTGAAGGACGATGTGGCTCGCACAACGTTGGGCACCGAACTGTTTAGCCTCGTGAACAACAAGGCCTTACAGGAACAACTGGAAAAAATATCGCCGCGCTGGGTAACGCCAACGCGGATGTAGTAATAGCTAAACAGGTACAACAATTATGGAGCTGAAAAGCATCAGTCGGGTTTATTTCGTTGGTATAGGCGGCATTGGCATGAGCGCCATCGCCCGCTTCTTCAATGAAAAGGGCGTAACGGTTTCCGGTTACGACCGCACTCCCACTGTGCTTACCCGCCAGCTGGAGACAGAAGGCATCAGCATTCATTATACCGATGATGTAAACCTGCTGGACAAAGCAACCGACCTGGTGGTGTATACACCTGCCATTCCGGCTGCCCACACAGAGCTGGCCTGGTTCCGCGACAACCATTACGAAGTCGTGAAACGCAGCGACGTACTACAGGAAATTACCCGCGACCTGTTCGCCATCACCGTGGCCGGTACCCATGGTAAAACTACGGTATCGACCATGATCGCGCACCTGTTAAGGCATAGCGGCTACGGCTGCAACGCTTTCCTGGGTGGAGTGAGCGTGAACTACGACCGTAACTTCTGGAGCAGTGGTAAGGCAGTAGCAGTCATTGAAGCAGATGAATACGACCGTTCGTTCCTGAAACTGAGCCCGGATATTGCCGTACTCACCGCGATGGACGCCGATCACCTGGATATTTACGGCACGGCGGAAGCGGTGGAAGAAGCGTTTATCCAGTATACGAAGAACATTAAGCCAAACGGTACTTTGCTCGCTCGTTTTGGACTGCACCGCAACAGCGACCTGGAGGCGCCAAATAAATTACAATACAGCCTGCAGAATGATGCAGCCAACGTATACGCGCAAAACATCCGTATGTACAACGGCGGCTACACATTTGATGTGGTACAGCAGGACTGGATGATTACCGACATCACCATGCACCTCGGCGGGATGCACAACGTGGAAAACGCGGTGGTAGCCATTGCCGTAGCGCATTTACTGGGCATCGACCCGGATAAAATCCGTGAAGCAATGGCAGCATTCAAAGGCATTAAAAGGCGTTTTGAATACCTGGTGAAGAAGGAAGACCTCGTGTACGTAGATGATTATGCGCATCACCCCGAAGAATTGAAAGCGCTGATAACCAGTGCCAAAACGCTCTTCCCGGGAAAAAATGCATCGTCGTGTTTCAGCCGCACCTGTTTACCCGTACGCGCGATTTTGCAGACGGGTTTGCAGCAAGTTTATCCTTGGCGGATGAGGTGATTTTACTCCCCATCTACCCGGCCCGCGAGCTACCCATCGAAGGGGTAACGAGTGAGATGATCGCATCGAAAATTGAAGGCCCGGAAGTTTCCATTATGCCGCGCGACAGTGTGGTAGCCTGGATCAAAGAACACCGGCCGGAGCTGCTGATCACTGCCGGGGCGGGCGACATCGACCTGCTGCGGGAGCCTTTAAAAGAATATTTAAGCTGATAATAAAAACAAGACATGCAGTCAAAAACTAAACTAACCTTCAAACGTATCGGCAAAGCGCTGCTCTGGGCAGGAGCGCTGTCGGGCTTCGTTTGCCTGTTGGTGGCTGCTGTCAATGATAAGAACCAGTCCAAGGTCAAAGGCATCGTGGTAAAGATGTCGGGCGACGATACGAACTTCTTCATCAGCGAAAAGGATATTAAAGCACTGATCGCCACTGGTCCCCAGAAAAATCCGGTAGGCCAGCCTATCAGCGATATCAACATCGCTGCATTGGAAAAACTGGTTACCCGCGATCCCTGGGTAAAATCGGCAGACATCTTTATCGACAATGACAACCGTTTAACCGTAGACGTACGTCAACGCGATCCACTCGCCCGCGTGTTCACCTTTACGGGTAACAGTTTCTATTTAGATGATGAAGGTGGCCGCATCCCTGTAAGCGACCGCCACTCCGCCAGAGTACCAGTATTTACTGGCTTTCCATCGGATGGAGCAACGCTCACGAAATCAGACAGTTTGCTGTCTGCCCAAATCAGCGATTTAGCCGGGTACATCATGAAAGATACCTTCTGGCTGGCGCAGGTAGAACAGGTGGTGATCACCGAAGATAAAAAGTTCGAGATCATCCCAAAACTGGGCGATCATGTGATAGAATTCGGACAAGGCACGGATGTTGCGAAGAAGTTTGACAAGCTGCTGATTTTCTACCGCGAAGGTTTAAGTAAAGTGGGATGGAATACGTATACACGCATCAACATCGCTTACGAAGACCAGGTAGTAGGAACAAGAAGGGATGGAAAAGCAGCACCGCCTCCGCCACCTCCTGTAGATTCAACTGTAAATATAGATGTGCATCTGGCCAGTACAACACCGACACAAGTGCAGCCGCCCAAACCGGAGCGGCAACCGGACAGGCCGCCAGCGCGAACGGCCGACAGGCCAAGGCCGGCAACGGCAGGCGCCTCCGGCCAGCAACAGCCCAGAGCCATCTACAGGCCTAACAACAACAATAGAAACTAAGTAAAAACGCACCCTTTAAATATAAATACATGAATCAGGAAGCTCCCATCATTGTAGGACTTGATATCGGAACTACGAAGATTGCTGCCATTGCAGGACGGAAGAATGAATACGGGAAACTGGAAATCCTGGGATTCGGTAAGGCCCCATCATTCGGCGTCCAACACGGCATGGTGCTGAACATCGACCAGACGATCAAGGCTATTCGCCAGGCGCTCGAAAATTGTTATGCTTCAAATCCCAATCTTGAGATCAACGAAGTATACGTAGGCATTGCAGGCCATCACATTAAGAGTTTACAAACCCGTGGCGACATCGTTCGCAACGATACCGATGCGGAAATATCCCAGAAGGATATTGACCAGCTGATCAACGACCAGTATAAAACGGTTATACCGGCCAGCGACCAGATCATCGATGTTATTCCCCAGCAGTATATTGTGGATGCCCTCCAGAACATCACCTACCCTATTGGCATGAGCGGTGTGAAAGTGGGTGCTAACTTCCATATTATTACCGGCGACAAAAACGCCATTCGTAACATTAACAGGAGCGTTGAAAAATCCGGTCTTAAAATCCGTGACCTCGTACTGCAGCCACTGGCTTCCGCCGCAGCAGTAATGTGCGACATGGACTTTGAAGCAGGTGTTGCCATTGTGGATATCGGCGGCGGTACTACCGACCTGGCCGTATTCTACGAAGGGATCCTCAAACACACAGCCGTTATTCCTTATGGTGGCGAAAACATCACCAACGATATCAAAAACGGTTTGGGTGTATTGAAAACACAGGCAGAACAAATGAAAGTGCAGTTCGGATATGCGTTAGCGGATGAAGCGAAAAACAACGCTTACATCACTATCCCCGGTCTGCGCGGTCAGAGCCCGAAAGAAATTTCTGTAAAAAACCTGGCCCACATCATTCAGGCGCGTATGAGCGAAATTCTCGATTTCGTAGTATTCCACCTGAAACAGATCGGCATGGACAATAAAATGCTCAATGGTGGCATTATATTAACTGGTGGTGGTTCGCAGCTGAAACACCTGATTCAGCTTACCGAGTACAGCACCGGCGTAAGCGCCCGTATCGGTTATCCGAACGAGCACCTGGCCAGCGGTCATATCGACGAACTGACCAAACCAATGTATGCTACTTGTATTGGTCTCATCCTGAAAGGTTATAACGATTATGAAAATGATCGCCGCGCCCTGGAAGAGAACTACGTTAAAATCAACACCAGCTACTTCGCTAAAGAGCAGGCCGCACGCCGCGCCGCGCAACAGAGCAACCAGGAGTGGATGGAAGAAGAGGAAGAAGAAACAGTAACGGAGCAGGAAGAAGTAACAGCAACACCACAACAGGTGCAGGACAGAAAAGCAAGAGAAAGAAACGCATCACTCAAAACCTTTTTGGACAGGATGAAAACAAAGATCATCGACATGTTCACAGAGGAAGAAGATGCAAAACTCTAGACCCCAAAAAGTAACCGAATAACTAACCCAATAAAGAGAAAGAGTCATGATACATTTTGATCTTCCAAAAGAAAAGTCCTCTATCATCAAGGTGATAGGCATTGGTGGCGGAGGGAGCAATGCGGTGAATCATATGTATAGCCAGCGCATTGAAGGGGTGAACTTCATCATCTGTAATACCGATGCACAGGCTATAGCAAACAGCCCTGTGCCTAACAAGGTACAGCTGGGTCCCCACCTGACACAAGGTCTGGGTGCGGGCGCCAATCCCAAAATCGGTGAGCAGGCTACGGAGGAATCCTTCGAAGAGCTGAAGAAGATATTGGAAGTTAATACAAAGATGGCCTTCATCACTGCCGGTATGGGCGGTGGTACCGGTACAGGCGGCGCGCCGATCATCGCACGCATCTGTAAGGAACTGGGCATCCTGACCGTAGGTATTGTTACCACGCCGTTTTCCTACGAAGGAAAGAAGCGTATGACGCAGGCCGAAGAAGGTATTAATCGACTGAAAGAAAACGTAGATACGCTGCTGATCATCTCGAACGACAAGCTGCGCCAGAAATTTGGCGACCTGAAGTTCAAGGCGGCTTTCGAAAAAGCGGATAATGTACTGGCCACTGCTGCTAAGTGTATTACCGATGTAATTAACAGCACTGGTCAGATCAACGTTGACTTCGCGGACGTTTGTACCGTGATGCGCAACGGTGGTGTGGCGATCCTGGGCGCCGCTACTGCGGAAGGTGAAAACCGCGCGCAGATAGCGATCGAGGAAGCACTGACTTCTCCGCTGCTGAACGATAACGACATCAAAGGTGCCAAATGGATCCTGATCAATATCTCTTCTTCCGAAGGTGAGTTCGAACACACGCTGGACGAAATGGACATCATCCGGGCATATGTTCAAAGCATGGCCGGTGAGGATTGTGATGTGATCCTGGGTGTTGGTTACGACCATACACTGGAAGATAAAATCGGTGTAACGATCATCGCTACAGGTTTTGAACAAAAGCCTATCTCCCAGCAGAAAGCGGCACAACAGCCCGCAGCTGGCCCAAAGGAGGAGCCGAAGATTGTATTGCACCTGGGACGTGACGGCGAAGAGAAAAAGATGAGCGCGCAGAACCAGGGTACCCTGTTTTCCGAACCGGAAGATGTGATGGCTCCCCGCCTCGTTGAGCCGATACTGAACCATCCGGCTTCCCCGGTATCTTTTGTACCGCCTACGCCGCTCGCTGACGAACGCCAGACGTTTACGCTGAACATCGAACCCGTGGCGATGCCGCAGGTCGTTGCCCAACCGGCGGCCCCGACCAACGGCATTAACGTGATTACGCCGCAGCAACAACAGCAACAACAGCAGGTGCATACGCCAACCGGCGGCAGCTACCTGTCCAGGCCATCTAACATCTATACTGAGCCAGGTACGCCAGCACAGCCGAAAGATGAGCCGGAAATGAAGATGGTGTTCCGCGAAGAACCGCTTGCGCAACCTGAACCTCAACCGCAACCACAGCCAGTGTATAATAGTGCACAGGCCGAAGAGCAACTGGAAGAGCAGAAACGCAAACAGGCCGAAAGGATCGCGAAACTGCGCAGCATCAGCTTTAATGTAAAAACAATGGATAATAATACGGAAATAGAAAACGTGCCCGCTTACCTGCGTCGCAACGTTAACCTGGACAATGGCGCCGGCTCCGCTGAGCAGTTCTATTCAGGATATTCCGTAGGTGATAACGGCAACGACCAGGTAGAGATCAATACGATCAATACATTCCTGGACGGTAAAAAGCCGGATTGATAGCAAAACAATTTTCCATAAAAGAAGCCGCTGGCTAAGGCCGGCGGCTCATCATGGAAAAAGCCCGATTGATAGCAAGCATTTATTATTCTTTTTAAGATTTTGATTGTTTTTTTAGTTGTGTTAAAAAAAAGTCCTCCGATTCTTCGGAGGACTTTTCTTTAATGATATGTTGATGCCGTTAGTTCGTGCGGCGGAGATTCAGGTTTGTCACCGGCGCCACTACCAGTGGAAACTTCTCGATCGTTACATAACTGGAGTCGAGACCGAAGCCACGCTCTTCCGACAGTGATATCTTCTTTAAAATGAAATAAAGGCGCATTACCAGCCTTTCGTGCAGCGGCAGGTCATTGTCATGCGAAAGGAATTTCTCCATTACAATGAACTGGAAATCGCCTACCACGTTGTTTTTACTGAGCGACTCGTAACGGCTCGTGATGTTCACCTCTTTATTGCGCACCATATTCTCCACTACCATACGGAACATGAGGTTGATACGCTGCTCGACCCTAAACCCTAAACGGAACTCCACACGGATCACCTCGTTCGGGATGATCGTTTGCACGGAATATTCACTCAGGTAAGGTTCATCTACCACGTCCACATGCACAAACCAATAAATATCGGCGCGTTTCGGCTTTTTATTGAGGATGGAATAAAGAATCTTATGCTCTATCTCTTTAGGATTGTCTGCACTACTCATGTATACAAGGTGCGTGGCATATTTCGGGATAGTTGTATCGTTGCTCAGCTCCTGCAGAATAGGCAGGTAATCTTCGAGCTTCACGAACTCCACGTACCGGTTTTTGATCTTGCGCGACCGGAACCAGACGATCATGACGAGGAACAGCAATCCGCCTACGATCAGCGTTACATAACCGCCGTGCGTGAATTTGGTCAGATTTGCCAGCAGGAACGAGAATTCGATGGAGAGATATACTACCAGGTATACGCCCACCCACATGGCCGGCACCCTTCGCGTGTAAAGATAAAAGGCGAACAGGCAGGAGGTCATCAACATACAGATGGTGATAGACAGGCCATAGGCGGCCTCCATCCGCGATGATTCCCGGAAGTACAGCACAATGCTTGCACAACCTGCCAGCAGCAGCCAGTTAATACCTGGAATGTATAATTGACCGCGTTGCTCGGTCGGGTAGTTCACTTTTAACTTAGGCCACAGGTTCAGGCGCATGGCTTCGGATATCAATGTAAAGGAACCGGAGATTAACGCCTGGGATGCGATTACGGAGGCCATGGTGGCTATTACCACACCAAATATTACGAACCATTCGGGCATGATCATGAAGAATGGGTTTTGGTCTTTACCGATAGACGCGCCTTTCATTCCGAGCAACCAGGCGCCCTGGCCCAGGTAGTTCAGGATAAGACAGAGCTTCACGAAGATCCGGGATACCCGGATGTTACCGCGGCCGCAGTGACCGAGGTCGGAGTATAGTGCCTCGGCTCCCGTGGTACACAGGAATACCGCCCCCAGTATAAGGAAACCACTCTTGTAAGTGGTCAGCAATTCGATCGCATAGTAGGGATTAAAGGCTTTCAGCACTGCCAGGTCGTTTCCGATGTGGGTGATGCCGAGTATGCCCAGCATAGCGAACCACACCATCATGATCGGCCCGAACATCTTACCAATGGCCGTGGTGCCAAACTGTTGTGCCACAAACATCAGTACGATGATGGCCAATACAATTTTGACGATGGTTTCTGGGCAAGGTCTTTAAATATGGGCAGGGTACGTAAACCCTCGATAGCGGACGTTACCGTGATCGGTGGTGTAATAATACCGTCGGCCAATAATGCGGCGCCGCCTATCATACCGAGTATAACCGTCCATTTGCCGTGCCGTCGCACCAATGCATACAATGAGAAAATACCGCCCTCACCTTTATTATCGGCTTTGAGGGTGAGAATAACGTACTTGACAGTGGTTTGGAGGGTAAGGGTCCAGATAATACAGGAGATAGCTCCTATGATCAACTGTTCTGATACTTCGCTGTCAGCCAGGATGGCTTTAAAAACGTAAAGAGGAGAGGTTCCGATGTCGCCGTAAATGATACCAAGCGCAACGACCAGCCCAGCCAGTGTAACTTTGTTGAAATTCTTTAACACACTTATTAATTAAAGGCATGTCAAATGTAGGTGGAAAAACGGAGATAGGAAAATACCTGCTAAAAAAAGAACAGGCCACCAAAGAAGGCGGCCTGTTCAGGTATTTTACCAGATGATGGTATTGATTAGTTAGCAGGAGCTAAATCAACAGTACCAGCTTCACCAGGAGTGTTTTGTTTGATGAAACGACCGCGGTCGATGCCTTGCTTGTCAGCCAGGTAGTCGATTACAGCGTCAACACGGCGGGAGCTCAGGTCTACACCACCTTTTTTAGCTTTCTCACCAGCGTGACCTGTTACCAGGACGTTGCAGGAAGGATTAGCTTTCAGAGAAGCAGCTACGCTAGCGAGGATAGCTTCCTGGTCGCTACCAACTTTGGTAGAAGAACCTTTGAAGGAAACGCTAGGCAGAACCAGTGATGCGCAACCAGCAGGAACGCGGTCTTTGCAGCACTCAGGATCCGGGCATTTACCAACACCGTCTGCATCAACAGGGAAGCAGTAAGTCGGAGTGATCAGCTGTTTGTCTTTGTAGTCAGGAACACCGTCACCGTCAGTATCTTTAGCAACACCGTTCACGTCAACAGGAGCACCTGCAGGAGTGTTAGGTTCGCGGTCGAACTGGTCAGTTACGCCATCACCGTCAGCATCAGGCAGAACCGGAGTTGGGATTTTCATACGACGAGGTGAAGTCAGCTCGTTGTAGATGAAATCGTACGGGTTAACCCACCATAATGGCTCAACACGTTTGCTGGTTTTACCCAGGTTGAAGTTCAGACGAACGCTGGTGTAGTTGAAGAAGTCTTTGTTCTGATCAGAAGCACCACCGAAGTAGCCGTCCATATAATCATCGAAAGGCAGGGTGATTTTATCTTCGATACCGATGTTAAAGCGTTTAGACACTTTGAAAGAGATACCGGTACCAGTTTCCAGCGCATGACGCAGGAGCTGGTTGTCGTCTTTACGACCGATAGTTACGCGGTTGCCCTGAGAAGGTGCATTTTGCTCGTAATCACCGTCGTGCAGATCTTTCAGTGCTTTTTGATGTCTTTACGTTTACCACCGAAGTCGATACCGCTGTAGTTGTAAGCAGCTGCGCCGTCCAGTGCATCTACGTCAACGTCAGCGAGCAACAGACCATAACCCAGGAACACATACCAGTTCACTTTAGGTTGTGATTTATAGAACAACAGGTTGCTCAGAGACGCGATTACGTCCAAAGATGCCTGGTGTGTAGCAGTTTTGTAGTTAGCCACGATCATACCACCGTTAGCTGCAGCTGTAGCAGCCCAGGGGTTACCGCCAACTGTGCTGGAAGTGTTAGGACGCATTTTGTAGTCCATACCGTAGTCGAAAGAACCGGTGTACTCACCACGGATAGAGAACGTGTGACCCAGCGACTTTCTCAGGGACAAACCGCCACCGAAACCAGGACGGGCAGAAACGTCACCTACGATGAAGTGGTAACCACCGTGGAAACCCAGTTCCCACATATCCCTTGGTTTTGCAGGATAATCGGATTGATGATTCTTGAATGCGTTAAATTGCGCCATTTTGGACGGGGCTACTTTGGAAGAGTCCAGAACATCCAGGTTGGGCTTAACTTGCGCAAAACCGGTAGATGCCAGAAGGCTCATAGCACCTGCCAGTAATAAGTACTTTTTGCTTGCCATAATTGTTTTTTTATTTAAAAACTGTTAAAAATTTATTATTAACTCGTTTTTACCAAGCAAAGGTAAAAATCCTTAATGAATATACAAATTTTTATTGCGATTTTATTTTCATTGATAACTGCCTCAAAACTAAGTATTATTCAATGTTACAGCGGATCGCAATTTCAGCATTATTAGCAAATTCGGGGCCAATTTATCAAAATGTAATATTTTAAGCATAGCTTAGCAATCCTTTTATTTTAACAAATGGAGGAAATTAAATATCTGATCAGAAAGGAATTGCACGATTTCGAGAGCAAGTTTGCGGACTCGGTGAAGAGCCACGTACCGCTGCTGGACCGGATCATGCATTATATAGTGAAGCGCAAGGGAAACAGATCCGTCCAATGTTCGTGTTACTTTCCGCCAGACTATTTACAGATAAGATCGAAGAAAGTTCATTCAGGGCTGCTTCGCTTGTGGAATTATTGCACACTGCCTCCCTCGTGCACGATGATGTCGTGGACGATTCCCTCGAAAGAAGGGGTTTCTTTTCTGTAAATGCCTTATGGAAGAATAAAATCGCTGTTTTAGTCGGCGACTACCTGCTTTCTAAAGGACTTTTGTTATCTTTAAATAACAAGGATTTCCGCACCCTCGAAATTTTAACCGAGGCCGTGCGCGAAATGAGCGAAGGGGAACTGCTGCAAATGGAAAAGGCCCGCAGGCTTAATATTAAGGAGGATGTTTATTTCGATATCATCCGCCGAAAAACAGCCTCCCTCCTCGCAGCCGCCTGTGCCGCAGGCGCCTGGAGCGCCTCCGGCGACGAAGCCGGCACCGCCCTTATGCACCAGTTCGGCGAAAAGGTAGGCATTGCCTTCCAGATCAAAGACGACCTTTTCGACTACGGGACCGCCAACATCGGCAAACCTACCGGTATAGACATCAGGGAGAAAAAAATGACCCTCCCCTTATCTACACCCTCCAACATGCCGACCCGGACACACGTAAACTGATTATCAACATTGTCAAAAATCATAATACAGACAAAGACAAAGTGGCACAGGTGATCGACCTGGTAAAATCCAGCGGCGGCATCGCCTACGCCCGAGAAAAAATGTTGCAATACCGTGATGAAGCGTTAGCTATTTTACATCAACTGCCAGACAATGAAATCCGGAGTGGCCTGGAATCATTAGTGCGGTACACAACCGACCGCACCTTCTAAAATTGCAAGCATTTTTCATGCAGAAACGTTGGACAGTAAAGAAATATCAACCGGGGCCCGAACGGTCGCTTCAGGCTGCATTACGCATTCATCCCCTGTTATGCCGCCTGCTCGTACAGCGCGGCATCCTGACCTTTGATGCGGCAAAGCACTTTTCCGCCCTACCCTCGAAGATCTTCTCGACCCCTGGCTGATGAAGGATATGGACGTGGCTATTTCACGTCTCGAACTCGCTTTCTTCCGCCGCGAAAAGATCCTCGTTTATGGCGACTATGATGTAGACGGCACCACCGCCGTGGCCACTGTATTCACTTTTCTCTCCTCTATTTACAGCAATATCGAATTTTACCTGCCCCACCGCTACCGCGAAGGTTACGGCATTTCCATGCAGGGTATAGAATATGCTGTAGAAAACGACTTCGGCCTCATTATCGCCCTCGACTGCGGTATCAAGTCGGTAGAACTGATCAGCTTTGCCAAATCCAAAGGCATCGACTTCATCATCTGCGACCACCACCTTCCCGACGCTATACTCCCGGAAGCCGTAGCCATCCTGAACCCGAAACAACACGACTGCCCTTACCCCTACAAAGAGCTAAGCGGCTGCGGCATCGGGTTTAAGATGATAACCGCCCTGGCGCAGAAGCGCGGCATGCCGATGGAATCGGTATATACCTACCTCGACCTCGTCGCCACCAGCATCGCTGCCGATATTGTTCCCATGACCGGCGAAAACCGTGTACTGGCATTTTACGGCATCAAAAAGGTAAATGAAGATCCCAGCCCCGCAATTAAATCGTTGGTGCAACTGAGCGGGTTAAAAGAGAAACTTACTACCTCTAACCTGGTGTTTGTGATCGCGCCGCGTGTGAATGCAGCGGGACGAATGGACGATGCCCGTAAAGCCGTGAACCTCTTCATCGAAACAGATTTTGAAAAAGCCATGGCGATCGCGGAAGTACTGCATGCAGACAACTTCGACCGCAAAGAAATTGATATGACCATCACCCAGGAAGCAGTACTGCTCATCCAGGGCGATGATACGCAGCTCACGCGCAAATCCACCGTACTGTTTCAGCCACACTGGCACAAAGGCGTTGTGGGGATCGTAGCGTCGCGGCTGATCGATAAGTATTTTTACCGGCCCACCATTATTCTTACCCAATCGAACGATAAAGTGGCCGGCTCCGCGCGTTCGGTATCCGGATTTAACGTGTACGAAGCGATACACCGCTGCAAAGACCTGCTGGAAAACTACGGCGGTCACTTTTATGCAGCGGGCATGACGCTGAAACCGGAAAATGTAAAAGCCTTCCAGGAACGTTTCGAAGAGGTGGTTGCCTCCACAATAGACCCGGAATTACTGATCCCGGAAATCGTGATCGATACGGAAATCCACCTGGCGGATATCACTCCCGCATTCTTCAATATCCTGAAACAATTTGAACCGCTCGGCCCCGAAAACCTGCGTCCTGTATTTATGGCACGCAGGGTAATGGATACCGGCTATTCCAAAATAGTGAAGGACGAACACCTGAAACTATCCATCAAACAAGGCAACGGCCCTCAATTCTCCGGCATCGGCTTTTTTATGGCCGACAAGTTTCCCATCGTCTCCGGCAAACGTCCTTTCGATGTGGTGTTTACGGTAGAAGAAAATGAATGGAACGGGGCGGTAACACTACAATTAAAAGTCATCGACATCAGAGCTTCTGCATAAAAAAGTCCCGCATGTAGCGGGACTTTTTATTTCGACTGCTTCAACAGCCATTCGTAAAACTTCTTATCATAATAAGGGATGGACCAGGCATCATGTCCGCCGGTGGGCCGCTCGGTATATTCAATCTTTGTACCGCCACAGGTTTTCACCGCAGCTACCAGTTTACGCGAACCGCTCACCGGCACCGTATCGTCATCTGCGTTATGAAACACCTTCATGGGCTTATTTTTCAACCCGCAGGCCTTCGCCGGATTACCCCATCCACACATGGGCGCGAGCGCTGCAAATTTATCCGGACTATCCATGCCCCACATCCGGTACCATTACCGCCCATGCTTAAACCGGTGAGGTATACCCGGTTGGTATCGATGCGGTAGAGCCTTATAATATCCGGCCACAGGGCGTTTAAACTGGCTACATCCCGGGTATTAACATTCAGCTTGCACTGCGGAGCAATCACCACAAAAGGGAAATTGGATATATCGCGCAGGCGCCAGGGAATGCCCATCTGTTTCACGAGTCTGATATCGTCGCCACGTTCGCCTTTACCATGCAGAAAAATTAATACCGGCCAGCGTTTCTCCAGGTCGGTGTTATAAGTGGAGGGCGTATATAGCACATACTGATCGATGCTTTTGCCCGGCAGCCGCACTTTTTTACAGAGATGCCAATGGGCTGTTTCGAATAATAATTCAGCGAGGTATCGCCATTGGCAAATCCCGGCAGCGTGGCCATTAAAATCAACCCGCACAAAAGCAGCAATCGGTGTATACGCATCTATAAATGTATTCTATTATTTTTTAAACTGCAGCATCCGGTGTACAAAGCCGGATCGTCATAGGCTTTGGTCCAGGCATCATGGCCGCCGGTCGGATGCTCGGTGTATTTATACTGGGTAGCGTTACATTTGATCGTCAGCGTATCGCGCATAAAACGTGCATCGGCTACGCGCACCTGCGGATCGTCCGCATTATGAAACGCCCAGATCGGCATTTTACTGGCTACGCAAGCACTCTTCCAGCTATCCGGAAGCGGCGCGCTGATCGGCACTATTGCGGCGAAGCGGTCCTGGCGGAGAATGGCCCATTCCCAGCTGGCGTAACCGCCCATGCTGTTACCCGTTAAGTATATACGACTTTGATCGATGTTGTAGGTGCCAAGGGCTTCCGCATACAGGCGTGCCACACTTGGCAAATCCCACCAGGTACCTGCATTACATTGCGGCGCGACCACAATAAATCCAAAATCTTTCGTGTCCGCTGCTTTCCTTGTCAGGCCGGCAGCTTTTACCAGGTCAATATTTGTTCCACGTTCACCCTGACCGTGCAGGTAAAAAATCGTCGGCCATTTTGTGTCTTTTTTATCGTTATATCCTTCGGGGATATATAATACATAACGCGAACTGATACCGCCGGTATCTTTTGTCGTTATTTTCTTTACACTGATGCCGGTAGTTTGCGGCACAAACGTGGCCGGGCCGGGAGGATTACCACCTCCTGTACCAGGAGCGGTGGTGTCGCGTGGTGTTGTGTCGCTGTTGTCGCTGCTCGTGCAGGAAGTGTGGATTACCAAACTTAAAAACATGGCAATAACCGCTGCCATGATGGTTGCTTTGTACATAGAATTAAGGTATAAACAAGTTAGCGCCTGCGCTTTTGCAGACGGAGCGGCTATCATGGCTGGTTAAAATCACAGGTACGAAAATCCGGGAAATGCGGCCGCTATATGCTGCATGGCGACCCTTCTTCTTGCGTTTAAATATTCTCTGCCAAACTAATCTATACCTCAGGTTAAACGTAATACAGGTATCTCGAACATCTTTCTATAATGCAAAAATGCAAAATGATCGCGTACTAAACAATAGCACGTTTTTCATTTTGCATTTTCTTAATAAGAAGGAACAATTTATTTTCTGTACTTCAACATCCGTATACAACTCTGGTGTGTTGTAAGCTTTGTCCATGCATCGTGGCCACCAGTGGCGTTTTCAGTGTAGGTAACCGACGTGCTGCCGCATTTTTTAAGGGCCGCTACGAGGTTACGACTGTTTTCTACGCCTACCGTAGGGTCGTTGGCGTTATGGAACACCCAAACCGGTTTGCTCTTCAGGTTACATACCAGGTCCGGATAATCGGCGCCACCGCAAATAGGCGCTACTGCTGCAAACTTTTCGGCTGCTTTCATCGACCAGTTCCATGCACCATAACCGCCCATGCTTAAACCGGTGAGGTATACGCGGCTGGGATCAACGTTGTATTTTTCGAGCACTTCTGCGTACAGCGCGTTCAGGCTGGGAATATCCCACCATTCGTCGGCGCTGCATTGCGGTGCAATCATCACGAACTGAAAATCTTTTTCACCCGCCAGCTTCCTCGGTAATGCCACGTTTTTAACAGCTGTGATGTTGCTGCCACGCTCCCCTATCCCATGCAGGAAGATGATCACCGGCCAGCTTTTGCTTTTCTCGGTATTATAGGTGGATGGTGTGTACAATACATACTGTTTGTTGATAGCAGGCGCAGCGCGACCGAGCGTTTGTACGGAAATGCCAGCAGGCATTTGCGCGAAGTTGCCCACACTCCCACCGCCGCCGGTAGTGGTGGTATCTTTCGTACCGCCGCCGGTGGTGGTGGTATCTTTAGTACCGCCGGTACCGGTGGTGTCTACGTTACCGTGACCGGTCTCTTTAGGTGGATTGAAGCTGTTTTCTTTAGCGCAGGCGGCCAGGTATATCGAGGCAGCTGCAAAGAGCATGACAAGCGTCATAGGTCTGGTGATCCAGGAAAAGGTTTTTCTCATGTTTTTCGGATATGGTTTAATTGACTTTCTATAAAAACTCTATAAGTGGCATTTTATTTTGATGCAAGTACACGATATGTAGAAAAAATTGCGCCAAATTTCAACACTGGCGCGGATTAACAGGGGTTAACGACTATAAACGGGTAACGATAAAACCGTGCCAGTAATTCAAGATCAAACAGATAGATGCGCAGGAATATCACACTTTATGAAAAAAAAATAAAATGGGGAAAATATTAGAAAATATTTTCCCCGATGCGGCAAGCATTGATTATAACAACTACTTCCGATAAGTTTTGAACCAGGAATACAATTCCGCGGTGTTGTATGCCTTGGTCCAGGCGTCGTGACCACCTGTTGGATTTTCAGTGTATTTTACCCGGGTGTTACCGGCTGCGCGCAGCTTAGACACTATTTCACGGGTATTTTCCACGCCCACGGTAGGATCATCGGCATTGTGGAACGTCCAAACCGGCACGTTCTTCATATTAGCCACTTTGTCGATGTAATCGGCGCCACCGCAAATTGGTGCTACCGCCGCAAAGCGCTGGGGATACAACATAGCCCAATCCCATACTCCATAACCACCCATGCTTAAACCAGTGAGGTAAATACGGCTGGGATCCACATTATACTTGGATATCAATTCGTCGTACAAGGTGTTCAGGCTGGGAATATCCCACCAGGTGTCCGGCTTACATTGTGGCGCTACAACCGGGAACATAAAGTCCGTTTGGTTACCGATTTTACGGGGCAGGCCCACGTTCCGGATGGTGTTAATGTTGGTACCGCGCTCGCCAATGCCATGCAGGAAGATGATAACCGGCCATTTGGAACTGGTGTGCGTGTTGTAAGTTGATGATGTGTACAGCAGGTACTGCGGATTAATACCACCAGCCTTACCAGGATTTGAAAGGGTTTTCACCGACCATAAAGGGGCTTGTTTCACGAAGCCTGCCTCGTTGGGCGCTACTAACACTTCATTGTCATTGGTGAGCTTTTCTGTAGCATCATCTTTAGAACAGGAAGCCAGGAACAGGCCGATGCCGGCTAATAAGGCAATAGTTTTTCTAGTCGCCAACACAGTGGCGGGTCTTTTAATGGTAATCATAAAAGTCAGGATTTGGATATGGTTTAATAATAGTTGTTTAGACAGAGATGCTCGCGAGACTCTCGTAATTCACATTTCCCGAACGCAGTTTAACAGGCTTCTATTGCATGGTAAGGAAAACTTCATGCCATCTAACGGTACACTGTACACAAACAGACAGCCTTTGTAATCCTTTACTATAAAGACTTATAGCCGATTTCCACACTCACTTATTACTGAATAAAATATATTATTGTAAAAATTTCAAATTAAAAAAAAGCGGTATAAAAGAATAATTTCTCTTATACCGCTTTTATTATGTATAATGTGATATGACTGCTACATTATGTCCCGCTGTATGCCTCAGCTCCCCACTGGTGGCTGCTTTAGCAAGCACGGCTATTACGCTCGGGTGACCATCCTATAACGCTGCATCACATCAGAAAATTGTTACACCTTCAACAACTCAACGCTCCTGTGCACAAACGCTGTGAGGTCTGCACCCGTCAACAGGTTTTGCGATAACAACGCGAGGTCTGCCAGGTTACGCACAACTTTGTTCTGGCGGTGCGGATCATCCGTTTTCAGGATATCCTGGTAAATCGGGTGGTTGGCATTTACCGTCATCGTAATCTCATCGGGCAACTGCGCGTACCAGCTGTTCGCCTGCCCGCCAATGGCTGCCATATCTTTCATGCGGCGCATAAACTCCGAGCGGGTAACGATTACCGGCTGTGCATCTACCGCCAGTCCTTTTAAGTCTACTTTGATATTGGGCTGTGCTTTCAACTCTTCGCTGAACAGCGTTTGCAGCTTCGTTTGCTGGTCTTCCGTCAGTACACTTTCCTTATTTTCCCCGGCATCGATCAGGTTGTCGGCAATATCGGAATCCACGCGCGTAAATTGAACATTTTCCCACTTTTGCTCAATCGTATTGATGAAAGCCGCATCCACCAGGGATTCCAGCTTTATCACTTTATACCCTTTAGATTTGGCGCCCCATATGTAGCTGTCTTGTTGCACCGGGTTAGTGGTATAAAGGATCACGAGTTTACCTTCTTTATTGGTCTGCAGCGCCTGCGTTTCGGTGCGCAGTTCCTCCAGGGTATAAAAAGTGCCGCCGTCCACATCTTCCATCACCATGAACTTGTTGGCTTTCTCGTAAAACTTGTCTTCGGTCATCATGCCGTATTTCACGAACAGGCCGGTGTGCTCCCATTTCTCTTCAAAGGCTTTACGGTCGTTGCGGAACATCTCGTCCAGTTTATCGGCCACCTTTTTGGTGATGTGGGCATTGATCTTACGCACGTTCGGATCGCCCTGCAGGTAGCTGCGGCTTACATTCAGCGGAATATCCGGACTGTCGATCACACCATGCAGCAGCATCAGGAACTCGGGTACGATGTCTTTCACCTCGTCGGTTACGTACACCTGGTTGCTATATAGATTGATCTTATCCTTCTGCATTTCGTACGTTTTCTTGATCGTCGGGAAATACAGGATACCGGTGAGGTTGAACGGATAGTCCACGTTCAGGTGGATCCAGAACAACGGCGGTTCGGCGTACGGATATAACTCTTTATAGAAGTTCTGATAATCTTCGGTAGTCAGCTCGCTGGGCTTTTTGGTCCAGGCGGGATTGGGATTATTGATCTGCTCGCCATGGAAGTTGATGGGTATGGGCAGGAAGCGGCAGAACTTTTCGAGGATGCTGCGTATGCGGCCATCTTCGAGAAACTCGAGGCTGTCGTCATTTACATGCATCACGATATCGGTACCGCGACCGGCTTCCCGGGTAGTTTCTTCCAGTTCGTAGGCAGGACTGCCATCGCACTCCCATCGAACAGCGGGCGCTTCTTTCCAGGACTGGGAAATGATCTCTACCTTATCGGAGATCATGAACGAGGAATAGAAGCCGAGACCGAAGTGGCCAATAATATTGGCGCCGGTGCCCCGGTCCTTATACTTGTTCACGAACTCTTCGGCGCCCGAGAAGGCCACCTGGTTAATATACTTATCTACTTCCTCGGCGGTCATACCGATACCGCGGTCGGAAATCGTGATTTTCTTGTTTTCCTTGTCCACGGTCACCTCGATAGCTACTTCACCGGTTTCGCCTTTGAATTCACCAACGCTGGCGAGGGTTTTGAGTTTTTGGGTAGCATCTACCGCGTTGCTCACCAGCTCACGGATGAAGATTTCGTGGTCGGAATAGAGGAATTTTTTGATGATGGGGAAGATATTTTCCGTCTGAACGCGGATGGCACCTTTCTGCATAAATTATCTGATTTTTTAACTAGACCCTGTAATTTTCAAACGATGTGCCATGGGGCGGCAGGCTGCCAAGATGACGGAGCAAAGCAGCTAGGGCCGGTTTTCGGTCCTTTTTCAGCCGTCGTTGTGTCATTTCCTTCAGCTTTTGATCGTTCTATGATCGCCGTTCGTTATCGCAAAAGAAGGGAAGGCAATCCGGGGCAGTGCCCCGACAATCAGGGAAAGGAAGACCAGGCGGAAAGATTAACTTAGTTCGTAAACAATAGCGCCGCTACGGTCGCCGCACCCGGCCATGGTGGCGGATCTGTTTGGAGATCTTATATCCATCCTATATGGTTCCTATAAGGGCCCTCCCTACCAGCAAGGGTTTGCGGGCACGAGCATATAGGATGCATAGAAGATCCCTATAGGATCCTTCAAGGATGCACTTACCATTTAAGGCAAACTAATACTTTATCCCTTATCCACCCTTTCGTTCTCTTTCGATGATATTATGCCCAACGACAGTGGGGTAAAGTGCCGATGCAGACAAAAAGAAAAATATTACAATTCAATTATATAAAGATATCATACCTTGCAGGTATTATCCGAATAACATACTACTAAACCAAGTAGACATTAAGATTTCTGATAATACACTCCTGAAAAGTGTTAACCTGTTATCTTTTTTGAAGAAACCGGGGCTGCCTTGAGAGTGGGCAGCCTTTTTCTTTGAAAATGCGGCCAGATACGGCTTGGAATTAGAAAAATACCCCTATCTTTGCACTCCAATTTTTAATTTTAATTATTTACAAACAAATCAGGGAATTATGTCAAACTACGAATTGATGGTGATTTATACCCCTGTGCTGTCTGAAGAAGATGCAAAATCCATTCAGAAGAAATTTGCAGACGTTATCTCTGATAACGGCGGTCAGATTGTGCACGAAAATCCCTGGGGCTTGAAATCACTGGCGTATCCCATCCAGAAAAAGACCACTGGTCTTTATGTGGTTGTGGAGTTCACTGCGCCATCCGACCTCAATGAGAAGCTGAAGATCCAGCTGAATCGCGATGAAAATGTATTGCGTTACATGGTTACTAAACTTGACAAGCACGCGGTTGCGTACAACGCAAGGAAGAGGGGTAGCCTGAATGCTGAATCCAAAACCGTTGAAGCTTAAAGTTATGGCAGTTAAACAAGAAATCAAGTACTTAACCGCGGTTAAGACGGAGAAACGCCAGAAGAAATACTGTCGTTTCAAGAAACTGGGCATCAAGTATGTCGATTACAAAGATGCGGAGTTCCTGAAGAAGTTCCTGAACGACCAGGGCAAAATGCTGCCCCGCCGTATCACTGGTAACTCTCTGAAATTCCAGCGTAAAGTAGCCGAGGCTATTAAAAAGCTCGTCAAATGGCGCTGTTGCCTTATGTTACTGACCTTTTAAAGTAAGAAGTTATGCAAGTCATTTTAATACAAGACGTTGATAATCTGGGCCAGAAGAACGAACTGGTTAGCGTAAAGAACGGTTACGCCAGAACTTCCTGATTCCCCAGAAATTTGCCGTGGAAGCCAGCCCTTCTAACCTGAAGCAACTGGACGAACGCGTGAAAGTACAGAAAGTAAAAGAGGAGAAAATGCTGGCTGAGATCGCGAAAGTGGTGGAAGTACTGAAAGCAGCTCCTGTTAAAATCGGTGCTAAAACCGGCACATCCGGCAAAATTTTCGGTAGCGTTACAGGCGTACAGATCGCACGCGCTATCAAAGAACAGAAAGGTTATGAGATCGACCGTCGTCGTATCCACATCCTGGACGATGTAAAAGAATTGGGTACTTACAAAGCGAAACTGGATTTCGGTAAAGGCAACGAAGCTGAACTGGAATTTGAAGTGGTAGCTGAATAGTATTTAAGCTATATCATTCGTAACAGGCCATCCCTTGGGGTGGCCTGTTTTATTTTTACGCCAATGTTGCAACTAAACCCCTGTCCGGTTGTTAAGGCAGTACTAAAACCTTGCAACGCTATGCGTAAATGTATCTATCTCCTCCTGCTGCTGGCGGCATTGCCCATGCTCTCCCCCGCTCAATCTGTACTGGACAAAGCCAAAAATACCGCGCAGTCGGCCGGTATTGATGTAAACAGTACCGCCAACGCTATTCTGGGCAAACTAACGCCTGCCCTGGCGCTGAATGGCACGCAAAAGACCGGCGTATTGAACGCGGTAACGGGTTTCCTGAAAGATAAATCGGGGATACTTGGGCTATTAAATACCGATAAGGCCGCGTATGCGACCAGGTTTTCGGGGTTACAGAGCGGGTTGTTCGGCAAGTTGAAAACATTGCTGACGGTGGCGCAGTATACGAAGTTTTTGGGATTGAAACCGAAGGCTACGGATACAGGAAATGTGCTCGGGCAGTTGTTTTATTGATGCAACTTTTTTGGGTGCCATGTATACATGGCACCTTACTTCAACAATTCCTCCAACCCCTCCTTGCGCAACGTGTACAACCCAATTCTGTCCCGCGCAACCCCTTCCTTCAGTTTATAGGTGCACCTGATCTCCTCCCCTCATGCAACACCTCAAGATACCGCCGCTGCACATGTTTCATTTGTGGCAGCTCGTCCAGATAGCCGCCAGGTGCGAGGTAAACACAAAATAGCCGTTACGACGCTTCGCCATCCCATGCAACACAATGCTCAAACACGCAGCCGCATCTTCTGTGTTAGTACCCGAAAATAATTCGTCAAACACCGCGAACACCTTCCTGCCCTCATTCACTTTTTCCACCGCCTGTTTCACGCGTTTAATCTCACTCATGAAATGGCTGTAGCCACGTTGCAGGTCGTCCGTTTTATTGATAGCGATAATAATATCGGCGAACAGGGGAATCTTTGCCGCCGCCGCCGGCACGCCAATGCCCAGATGCGCAAAGTAGACCGCCAGGCATATTGACCGGATCAGGGTAGATTTGCCCGTCATGTTAGCGCCTGTAAGGAACAGGCAATGCGCATCGTTAAAGTCAATATCGTTCTTTACGGCATTACGCACCTGCAGGTGATACAATCCCTGTATACTGCATTCCTCCTCCGTAATTTCCGGCAACACCAGCTCATACCGCTGGCTGAACTTCGCCAGCGAATACAGTGCATCCAATTCGTACAAAGTTTCCAGGAAAGCACCCGCCTGTTTCTTATGGGTAGCGCGAAATGCATGATCGAACACAAACAACGCCGTTTCACTCACCTCATCGTCAAGCTTCAGTTTATGCAGCTCAAACAGGTCGGTAGTCGCCTTCATACTAAGCAGCAAGTCCGCCAGTATCTCCGGCATTTCTTCGGCCTCCACGGCCGCCACAAACTGCTGCATGCCGTACAGGAAATACACTGCGCGCTTCGCCGCGTTAATAATATAATAGTAGTTGCTTTTGTCCGTCAGCTGCCGCCCCATGATCTGCATGGTGCGCTTCAGTTTATTATCCACCTCCACGGGTACTACTGCCGAATCCGGTATTTTTCGAGGTAATATACGTCATCGTTTGACAATGGCAGATCAAACTTCTCAATACGCTGCCCGATGTACCGGATAGCCGCCTGCGTTTCACGCAGCCGTTCCCGGTCGGCAATAGGTTCCTTCAGGCGCTGTTTCAGCCTTTCCATGCCATTATCGGTACGGGTATGATCGATCAGTTTAAATAAAGCGCGGTCCGGGTGCAGCTGGTCAAATATTCCCAGGTCACCTAAGCTCTGTAAGTCCAGCATAGTCATGTTTTAGTTATTCGTAGCGCAATGCCACGATAGGGTCCATGCGCGAGGCTTTAAAGGCTGGGTACAGACCGGAGGCCAGTCCCACCGTACCGCAGAGCGCAATGCCAATGGCTATCCACAGCCAGGGCACAATGAAAGCTGTTTTCAGTAACAGCGATACGATGTTGCCCGCCAACATTCCCAGTATTACTCCCAGCAATCCACCCATCAGGCTGATCAGGATCGCTTCCAGCAAAAACTGGGTACGAATGGTAGATGCCGTAGCGCCCAGTGCCTTGGTGACGCCGATTTCGCGGGTACGTTCGGCCACCGCCACCAGCATAATATTCATCAACCCGATAGAAGAACCTAACAGGGTAATAAAACCAATGAGAATAGCCGCAAAACTCACGCTTTGCAGGCTTCTGAATAGTACTTCGGCCAGACTGTCACTCTTGCTCAGGTAAAAGTTATTTTCCTCGTCCAGCGCCAGTTTGCGGATAATGCGCATAAGGCCCGTAGCCTCGCCCATTGCCATCTATCTGTTTAATATCATTTACGTTCACCCCGATATTGTACGACGCATTGGGACGGATAAACACGCGGCGCGTGTTAGCTACCGTGGTCAGCACCACGTTATCTGCACTCATAAACCCGCTGCTGCCTTTGGATTTCAGCACACCAATTACCCGGTAGCGCGCATTTCCCACCCGGATACTGCTATTCTCCGCACCTTTCAGGTCTTCGCCGAACAGTTTCTTCGCCACATCCACCCCAAGAATGGCTACGTTACGGCCCGACTGCATATCAAGGCTGTTAAAATCGCGGCCTTGTTGCAGGTCATAGCTGGAAAAGCGCAGGTAATTTTCATCCCCCGATTACCTGTACGTTCGGGTTGGTCTTCTTTTGTCCGTAATAAACGGTAATACCACCACCGGCGCGGAAACTCACCGTCACCAGCGATGGAAAGGCATAACGCTCTTTGAAAGCCATGGCTTCTTCATAGCGTATTACTTTATTCCTGTTAGATGTTTTAACACGGCGCCGGCTGGTATTAGCCCCGCGTGTAGCGCCGCCGCCACCGCCAATGCGGATCACGGTTTCGCGGTTACGGATGGTAAAGCCATTGGCTCCCATGTTAGAGAAGCTGTTGTAAATGCCCGACTGAATACTGTCGATTGCGGTAAAAATGCCTACCAGCGCCATGATACCAAAGGCGATAATAGCAACCGTTAAGAAGGTGCGCAGGCGATTGCCCAGCACAGAACGCAACGCGAGATAAAAGGTATCCAGAAACTTCATATGATGCGGGTTATCCTAAAGTTAAGATAATTTAAGTACCGTTCAGGCAAAAAAAAGAGGGACGCTGTCTGCATCCCTCCTGTCTGTATAAAGAATTTTATGGCTTATAACCAGCAAAACAGCGCATTGGGATATACACCCAGTACGATCACCACGATTACGGCCAGCACCAGCGCCGCTTTAAAGCCGCCTGATACTTCCGCTACCTGCGGTGTACCCGCCTTAAAGTACATCGCCGTGATTACCCGGAAGTAGTAGTAAACGCTGATGGCCGCACACAATACCGCGAGGATCACCAACCACAGCAAACCGCCCTGTTGCACAGCGGCAGACAGTACAAAGTATTTGGCAAAGAAGCCAGCTGTGAGTGGAATGCCCGCCAGCGACAGTAAGAATACGGTAGTTACGAAAGCCAGCAGTGGATGGCTTTTCGCCAAACCGTTAAAACCATCGAAGGTGTAATCCTGTAGTTTCAGCAGCACGGCAAAAATACCAATGCTCGCCACGCTGTATGCCGCTGCATACAGTACAATACCTTCGGTAGCCGCCTGGTTCATAGCCACGATCGCAAACAGCATAAAGCCTGCCTGCGCAATACTCGAGTAAGCCAGCATACGCTTCACGCTTTGCTGGAACACTGCGGTGATGTTACCTACCAACAGCGTGAGCGCGGTAATGATAGCGATGATGAGTGCCCAGTGCTGGCTGATTGTGCCACCAGCAAACGCCGTATGAAACAAACGCGCAAAAGCGATGAAGCTGCCCGCCTTTACCACGGTCGCCATGTAAGCCGTGAACACGGTGGGAGAACCATCGTATACATCGGGCGTCCAGAAGTGGAAGGGAGCGGCAGATACTTTGAAAGACAGAGCAAAGGCCATCAACAGGATGCCGCAAAGCGCCAGCGGATGAAGTTCGCTTGTACCCAGGCCAATTTCAGCCAGGTTAAAGCTGCCGGAAGCACCATAAATCAGCGCAATACCCATCAGCAAAATGCCGGTGGAGAAAGAGCCCATCAGAAAGTATTTTAAAGAAGCCTCGTTGCTTTTCTGATTTCTTTTATCGGCACCCGCCAGGATGTACTGCGGAATGGAGATAATTTCAATGGCGAGGAACAGCATCAGCAGGTTGCTGAAGGTAGACGCCAGTGTAATGCCTGATAGTATAAAGAACGTGAGCGCAAAATAATCCGCTACATGCTCCCCTACTTTTGCGAAAGAACTGCCGCAAAGCAGGAAATAAAGGAAGGTAGCGCCAATGGCTACCGCGTTAAATACCACGGAAAAGCGGCTTACCTCGATCATGCCATACAGCACTTCGCCAACATTGGCAAAGTCCAGCAGGTTGAACCCGAAGGCAATGATGGCGCCGGCCATGGCGAAATATTTAATGCTTTGCTTGTTCTTTACAAACAACCCGACAAACATCAGGAATACACCAAACAGAGCAGAAGAGATTAATGCGTTCATATTTTTGCGTTACGAATCCTTTATTTTCTTTTAAATCACTTTATCGAGCCACGCGGTAGTCTGCGAAACCAGCTCCAGCATTGGTTTGGGATAGACGCCCAGCACCAGGATGATCGCTACGATCACACTCAGCGAAAAGGTTTCGCCGGCTTTCAGATCGGTGAACGTATTGGTTAGGCTGTTCGCCTCACCAAAGATCACTTTCTGGATCATGTTTAAGGTGTATATGGCCGACAGAATAATGCCAAGACCGGCCACCGCCGCAAACCATACGTTATACTGGAATAAACCGCTGAACATCAAGAACTCGCCAATGAAACCGTTGGTCAAAGGCAGTGCGATATTAGCCAGGCTGATGATCACCAGGAAGATCGCCATCCTTGGCGCTACGCTGGCAATACCGCCCATTTCGTTCAGGTTTTTGATGTTGAGGCGCTGCTGAATGATTTCTACGATGATCCAGAGACCGATGATGTTGATACCGTGGTTGAACATCTGTACCTGCACGCCCCGGAGGCTCTGCTCATTGTTCGCAAAGATCGCGGCAGCCATCAGGCCGATGTGCGCGATGGAAGAATAAGCGATCAGCTTTTTGATATCCTGCTGCAGCATCGCAATGCACGAAGCGTAAATGATACCGATGATAGAGAGTACCATCACCACTTCCGACCACATATACGCGCCCTGCGGCAGTACCGGCAGCAACCAGCGCACCACACCGAACAAACCCATTTTCACCATGATGCCGGAAAGCACCATTGTTACCGGGGTCGGCGACTGCTCGTAGGTATCGGGCTGCCAGGTGTGGAAAGGAAATACCGGCATCTTAATGGCAAATGCCACGAAGAATAGCCAGAACAGCCAGCTTTGTTCATCTTGTCCCATAGAAAGGGAAGTGAACACGCTCCACTCGAACGAATGTGTTTGGTTATAGATGTAAATCAATCCCACCAGCATCAGCAAAGAACCGATAAAGGTGTAAAGGAAGAATTTAAATGTTACCGCAATGCGTTTTTCGCCACCCCACATAGAGCAGAGGAAGTACACCGGGATGAGCGCCAGTTCCCAGAAAACGTAGAACAGCAACGCGTCATAAGCGGTGAATACACCAATGAGACCAGCCTGCGACAACAGCATCAAACCATAAAAAGCATTTTGCTGTTCGTACTGGCGGCTATAGATCGTAATAAAAATCAGCGGGAAAGAAATAGTGGTGAGCAGGCACAACATGAGGCCCATACCATCTAATCCAACATTGAACTGGCTGCCCAGTTGCGGTATCCGTGCGGCGGTGAACTGAAGGCTTTCAGCGCCCTGCAACCTGAACTGACACCATGCGCCGATGCCCACTGCCAATGTTGCAATGGACGCGATCAAAGCCAGCGCCCTGGCGCCCGACCCTTTAAGACCAAATGAAATAAGGCCTGCTACTAAAGGAATCAATATGAGTAATACTGTCAACATAATTTATCTTACGCTTGTAAATCCGCTACCAACTTTTATAAAAACAAACTGATCACAAATAAGATGATCATACCCAATACCATCGCAAAGATGTAGAACCCTACCAGGCCGTTCTGCAACAGTCTTGCCTGGCGGCCGCCCCACTTCACGCCTTTACCAACGCCGTTCACCAACGCATCAATGCCCGAACGCTCCACCACGTCCTGGAAGAAACGCGATAAGGCGATCAGCGGTTTAACAATGATGGCGTCGTACAGTTCATCCACATACCATTTGTTCTCCAGTATTTTAGAGATGCCGGTGTTAGGCTGACCATTATCCTGGTAGTTAATAAATTTCTCGCGGGCAATGAAAATCATGACGATCACCAGGCCGGAGCTGATACCCATCAGGATCCACTCCATGGAATGGCTGAGGTGTTCGGCATGATGACCTATCTGCACAAAGATCGGCGCCAGGTATTCGTTCAGCAGGTGCGGTGCGCCGAATACTTCGGGCAGTCCCACATAACCGCCAATTACCGATAACACCGCCAGTACGATCAGCGGGAAAGTGATCGCAGCCGGACTTTCATGCAGGTGATGTTCCTGCTCGTGCGTGCCGCGGAACTGTCCGCAGAAGGTAATGTAATACAGGCGGAACATATAAAAGGCGGTCATCAACGCGCCGATCAATGCACCTGCGTAAATCACTTTATTCGCTACAAAAGCATGGGCCAGGATCTCATCTTTGGAGAAGAAACCCGAAAGGCCGGGGATACCTGCAATGGCCAGGCAGCCAATGAGAAACGTAGCATTTGTTATAGGCATCCACTTTTTCAGGTTACCCATTTTACGGATGTCCTGCTCGCCACCCATCGCGTGAATAACGCTGCCGGAACCGAGGAACAACAGGGCTTTGAAGAAAGCGTGCGTCATCACGTGGAATACGGCGGCAGTGTAAGCTCCAACGCCGAGAGCGATGAACATATAACCGAGCTGGCTCACCGTTGAATAAGCCAGTACTTTTTTAATATCGTTTTGTTTCAGGGCGATGGAAGCCGCCAGCAGGGCAGTTACCAGGCCAATTACCGCTACTACCGTTTGTACGCAGGGCGATAAGGAATAAATCACGTTGCTGCGCGCCACCATATAGATACCGGCAGTTACCATCGTTGCCGCGTGGATCAGGGCCGATACCGGGGTTGGACCCGCCATCGCATCGGGCAGCCAGGTGTATAAAGGTACCTGTGCCGATTTACCCATAGCGCCAACGAACAGCAGGGCGGCGATCGCCATCAGCACACCGCTGTTCATGCCCAGAGCGCCTGCTTTTTCAAACACTTCCGGGAAAGTAACAGTACCGAAGTTGGTGATCATCAGGAAGATACCAAGTAAAAAGCCAAGGTCACCAATGCGGTTCATCACAAAGGCTTTTTAGCGGCCTTGTTGTAGCTGGTGTTTTTAAACCAGAAGCCAATGAGCAGGTAAGAACAAAGTCCCACACCTTCCCAGCCGATGAACATCATTACATAGTTGGCGCCCAGTACGAGTATCAACATAGAAAACACGAAGAGATTGAGGTAGGCGAAATAACGCGCAAAACCTTCATTGCTCTCATCGTGCATGTAAGAAGTGGAGTAAATATGGATCAGCGAACCCACGCCGGTAATGACCAGCAGGAACAACGCGCTCAGCTGATCTACCTGGAAAGCGAAAGGTATCTGCAGACTACCTACAGAAATAAAGTCGAACAGCGGCACCACCTGGCCCTGAAAGCCCGGTGTTTTCACTTCGAGGAATATGAGCAGGCTGATCACAAAACCGGCGATAATCGCGCCGCTACCAATAATGCCTACCAACGATTTGGATAAACTTTTCCTCCCCAGCCCATTGATCAGAAAACCTAACAGCGGCAGTAAAGGAACCAGCCAAACAAGATGTATCATTTGCTCAAATACTAATTACGAAATTACAGTTAAGGTAAAGTACCGTGATGGTTAGTTCTTTAACCTGTTTAAAATGTTGATGTCTACAGAATGCGCGTTTCGGTACATCATTACAATAACAGCCAGGCCCACCGTTACTTCGGCAGCGGCCACCACCATAATAAAGAACACAAACAGCTGTGCAGACGCCGCATCCACGCGACCTGCATCCACAAACATTTTGGAGAAAGCCACCAGCAAAGGTTTACGGCATTTAGCATCAGCTCAATGCACATAAAAATGATAATCGCATTCCTGCGTATCAACACGCCCGTCACCCCAATGCAAAACAACGCTACGCTTAAAAAAATGTAATACTGAACCGGCATAAATATTTTCTGTTAGATGTTTTCTAGTCTTTTTTACCCAGCACTACTGCGCCCACCATGGCGGTCAGGAACAGGATACTGCTGATCTCGAACGGTACCACATAATCCCGGAACAGGATCATACCCAGGTTTTTGATTAACCCGATATCGGTGGCATTCTCGATATGTACGGTGCTCATGCTGGCTTTACGCAACACCACGGTGATCAGGAATAACAGTACGCCACCGCTGATGGCGCCGGCATATTTCAGCCAGTTACGCTTTTGCGGCTCCAGTTCAGCATTCATGTTCAGCAACATGATCACGAACAGGAACAGTACCATGATGGCCCCCATGTAAACGATGAAGTTCACAATGGCCAGAACTGCGCATTCAGCATCACATAGTGGCAGGTAATGGAAAAGAACAGTACGATCAGCGATAACACACTATTCACCGGGTTCTTACTGAGGATAACGCCCAGCGCCGTAACGATGGACACAACCGACAGTACAATAAAAATGATCTCGTTTAAACTCATTGCTGGTGGATAATTTTACAGTTACGCTTTAGCTTTAGGATCGGGGATCAGCAGATCATCTTTTCCATAAATGAAACCTTTACGCTGGTAGTTGGCCGGTGCAAATGTTTCAGTCATATAAATTGCTTCTTTCGGACAGGCCTCTTCACAGAAACCGCAGAAAATGCAACGCAGCATATTGATCTCGTAACGGGCCGCATACTTCTCTTCACGGTACAGGTGCTCTTCACCGGGTTTGCGTTCGGCCGCTTCCATCGTAATGGCTTCGGCAGGACAGGCAACCGCACACAATCCGCAGGCGGTGCAACGCTCGCGTCCTTCCTCATCGCGGTTCAGGATGTGCAGGCCACGGAATACGGGGCTGAATTGTCTCTTCTCTTCAGGGAACCTTACGGTCGCCTTCTTCCTGAACAGGTGTTTGAACGTAATGCCCAAACCTTTGATAATTGCAGGCAAATACATTCTCTCCCAGAAGTTCATCGGACCTGTCTACTGCCTGCGCCCTGTTAGTTAATGCTTCCATTTCAAATAGTTTATGTTGATGACCGGCTTCCGGTCAAATTTATTTCCTCTTAATGCTGTGTCCACAAAATGAATGCAGCAGTGATCAGCATGTTCAGCAACGCCAGAGGAATCAATACCTTCCAGCCCAGTTTCATCAGCTGATCGTAACGGAACCTTGGCAGCGTCCATCTTACCCACATGAAGAAGAAGATGAAACCAATGGTTTTAATGAACAATGCAGCAATGCCCGCAATGGTAATGAGGTTCGGGCTCCATCCCAGCGAATCCATGAAAGGAAACGCGTAACCGCCAAAATACAAAGTAGCCATCAGCGCAGAACTCACGAACATGTTGATATACTCCGCGAACAGGTAAAAACCCAGTTTCATGGACGAGTACTCCAGGTGATAACCACCGTTCAGCTCATTCTCTGCTTCGGGAAGGTCGAACGGCGCACGGTTACATTCAGCAAACGCACAAATAAGGAACAGCAAAAAACCAAATGGCTGGTAACAGATGTTCCATAATCCATGACGCTGTTGCTCCACGATATCTTTCAGGCTCAGTGAACCGGTTACCATCAGCAGCGCGATCAGCGACATGCCCATGGCCAGCTCATAACTGATGATCTGCGAAGCACCGCGCACGGCCGCCAGCAGGGAGAATTTATTATTGGATGCCCAGCCGCCGATCATGATACCGTACACGCCTAAGCTCACCACGCCAAAAATATACAGGATACCTACGTTGATGTCTGCGATCTGTAGCGATACCGGGAGGTCGCCGAAATACAGCACATCGCCCCAGGGAATCACCGCACCGGTCATACAGGCGGTAAGCATCGCCAGCGAAGGACCTAATACGAACAGCGCGCGGTTAGCATTGATAGGGATAATTTCCTCTTTAAAGAAAAGTTTACCACCATCAGCCAGCGGCTGCAGCAAACCCAAAGGGCCCGCACGATCGGGACCGATACGGTCTGAATCCAGCCCGCTACCTTACGCTCGCCCCATGTACAATACATGGCGACAAGCAGCGATATGGCCAGCACGGCAGATATCAGCAAAATTTTTTCTAGTATGAATATTACGTCTATTCCCGGGAACTGCATATATCAATTATTGAACACCTTTCTTATTAAAGTCATCGGAATGCGCCGGTCCGTCGATCTGCGACAGATCAATGTCAGGGCGGTTTACCTGGCTCACCGAGTGGATGTCCATCAGCAATTTAGGCTTGCGGCCATCCAGTACCTTTTCGATCGTTTCCTTCGGTTGTACGGTACCAACGTAGTGGCCCTGTGATATAACGCTCGCGCGGCTGATCTTACGGGGACCTTCGATCACCCAGTCTGTCGCTTCTTTCTTCTCAAACCGGCAGGTATCGCAAATGAATGCCTCTACTTCGCCATATTGATCTTTACGCGCCGTTACACGGAACACCTCGTTACCGCGCAGCCACACCGTAGTTTTGCCGCAGCATTTCGGGTTCTCGCAATCGCGGTGTGCATCTACCGGTTTCAGGAACCATACGCGGTTTTTGAAACGGAAGGTTTTATCGGTCAGCGCACCTACCGGGCAAACGTCGATTACGTTGCCGATAAAGTCGTTGTCCAGCGATTCTTTAATGTAAGTGCTGATTTCCGCATGTTCACCACGACCAAGGATACCGTGCTCACGTTTTTCGGTCAGCTGGTCGGCAGTAAATACGCAACGGTAGCAAAGAATGCAACGCGTCATGTGCAGTTGGATGTGGTCACCCAGGTCGATCTTATCGAACGTACGGCGTTTAAACTCGTAGCGGGTAGCACTCACGCCATGCTCGTAGCTCAGGTCCTGCAGGTGACACTCACCCGCCTGGTCACACACCGGGCAGTCCAGCGGGTGGTTCAGCAGCAGGAATTCCACCACACCTTTACGGGCTTCAATTACTTCGGGCGAAGTAATGTTGGCTACTTCCATACCGTCCATTACAGTAGTACGGCAGCTTGCCACCAGCTTAGGCATAGGTCGCGGGTCCGCCTCGGAACCTTTGCTCACCTTTACCAGGCAGGTACGACATTTACCGCCACTCCCCTGCAACTTGCTGTAATAGCACATTGCCGGGGGCACTATATCTCCTCCAATCTGACGGGCAGCATTCAGGATGGTGGTGCCCGGCTCTACCTCTACGGAGATATTGTCGATCGTTACTTTGAATAATTTTTTCTCTTCCGCCATGGTTATGACTTATATTTTTTCGCGCATCGCTGCGCGTCATGTTTGCAATGTTAAGCTACAGGCTGTGGTACGGGCAGGGGATCGGCATAGTGTGCCAGACCGAAGTTGCGGCGCTGCGCTTCCTCCGGGTTATTCACATGCCACTCGAACTCGTCACGGAAATGCCGGATAGCAGCTGCTACCGGCCAGGCCGCCGCATCGCCCAGCGGACAAATCGTATTACCCTCGATCTTACGCTGGATATCCCACAGCAGATCGATGTCGCTCATTTTACCTTTACCGCTCTCGATGTTGGACAGTACGCGTTTCATCCAGCCGGTACCTTCACGGCAGGGGCTGCATTGCCCGCAGCTTTCGTGGTGATAGAAGCGCGCGAGGCTCAGGGTATGACGTACCACACACTGGTCTTCGTCGAGCACGATGAAGCCACCCGATCCCATCATGGTGCCGGTAGCGAAACCACCGTCATTCAGGCTCTCGTAGTTCATCATACGCTTCTCTCCTTTGGCCGTGGTCAGCAACAGGTTAGCAGGCAGAATGGGCACGGAAGAACCGCCGGGAATACAGGCTTTCAGGCGTTTTCCATTAGGAATACCGCCACAATATTCATCAGAATAAATAAACTCTTCCACGCTGATGGTCATGTCTATTTCATACACACCAGGTTTGTTGATGTTACCACAGGCAGAGATCAGCTTCGTACCGGTAGATTTACCCACTCCGATTTTAGCATACTCCTCACCACCAATGTTGATGATAGGCACTACTGCTGCCAGTGTTTCCACGTTGTTTACCACGGTAGGCGACTGCCACAGACCTTTACCGCCGGGAATGGCGGCTTCAGTCGCGGGTTACCGCGCTTACCTTCCAGCGATTCGATCAGCGCAGTTTCTTCACCGCATATATAGGCGCCGCCGCCGCGTTGTACATATATTTCAAGGTCAAAGCCGGTACCCCGGATATTTTTACCCAGCCAACCGTTCTTTTTCGCTTCTGCAATTGCTTCTTCAAGAATATCGGGTATCCAGGCATATTCGCCGCGGATGTAAATGTAGGTGCTGTTTGCGCCCAGTGTGTAGCTGGAAATAAGTAAGCCCTCGATCAGCAGGTGAGGGAGGAACTCCATCAAGTAACGATCTTTGAACGTACCTGGCTCCGATTCATCCGCATTGCACACCAGGTAACGGGGAACGCCTTCGGGCTTGGCAATGAAGCTCCATTTCAAACCTGTCGGGAAACCCGCCCCACCGCGACCACGCAGGCCGCTCTTTTTCACTTCGTCCAGCACCTGGTCGGTGGTCATGGATTTCAGCGCCTTTTCAGCCGCCGCATAACCGCCATTTTTCCGGTATACATCGTAGTACCGGATGCCTTCTATATGCGCTTTGTCTAGCAATAATTTTCGTCCCATGTTCTCCGCTGTTAGCGTTGTTATATTTTCTTTCTTTATGAGATCAGCTGCTGTATACTACTCAACCGCCGTTGCGTCGCACACTTCAGCCTCAGCTTAGTTCCCGGCAGCTGCCCTGCACTCGTCTATGATCGCGTCTACTTTCTCGGGCGTTAAATGCTCGCGGTAATGTTTGCCAAGCTGCATCATCGGTGCATAACCACAGGCGCCCAGCATTCTACCGTCTTTAAAGTAAAAAGGCCATCAGCCGTGGTTTCACCCACACCAATGCCCAGTTTCTTTTTAATATAATCAATAATCTGGTCGGAGCCGTTTACCATGCACGGGCCGGTCTGACAAACTTCGAACAGATATTTGCCTACGGGTTGCAGGTTAAACATGCTGTAAAAGGTAGCTACCTCGTACACTTCGATGTTGGTGATGTCCAACAGGCTGGCCACATAATCCATTGTATCGGAGCTTAACCAGCCGCCAAATGCTTCCTGGGCCAGGTGCAACACCGGTATCAGCGCGCTTTTCTGCTTTCCTTGCGGGTAGCGTGCGATGATCTCCTTTACTTTATTGAGCTTCTCTTCAGAAAATTGTATCATAATAAAACCCCTTCGAGTTTGTAATATTTGTTTGCTTTATAAATCCCTACGCGTCCAGTTCGCCGGCAATCAGGTTCAGACTACTCATGCAAATGATCGCATCACTCAACATGGCACCTTTCACCAGTTCGGGATAAGCCTGGTAATAAATGAAGCAGGGACGGCGGAAGTGCAGCCTGTATGGAGAACGGCCACCATCGCTGATCAGGTAATAACCCAGTTCGCCGTTACCACCTTCTACCGAATGATAAACTTCACCGGGCAGAATTTCTGTTTCACCCATCACAATTTTGAAGTGATAGATCAATGCTTCCATTTTCGAATACACATCTTCTTTTTCCGGCAGGTAATAAGCTGGTACGTCTGCGTGGAAAATATCAGCCGGCAGCGATTTCAGTTTCTCCATCGCCTGGCGGATAATAGAAAGGCTCTGCCACATTTCGCCGTTGCGCACCAGGAAACGATCGTAAGTATCGCCGGTGGAGCCTACGGGAATAGTGAAGTCAAAGTCCTGGTAAGAGCTGTAAGGCGTTGTTACACGCACATCGTAGTCTACCCCGGTAGCACGCAGGTTAGGGCCGGTAAAGCCGTAATTCAGTGCACGTTCCGCTGCAATAGGACCTACACCGATGGTGCGCTCCATAAAGATGCGGTTACGGGTAAACAGTTTCTCGAACTCCTGCAGTACCGCAGGATATTCGTCCAGAACTTATTTATTTTGCGGAAAGCGACATCGTTAAAATTTCTTTCAAAACCACCGATACGGCCAATGTTGGTCGTTAAGCGGGAGCCGCACACTTCCTCGTATATTTCGTAAATCAGCTCACGGTACTGCATCACGTAAAGGAAGCCCGAAAATGCACCACTGTCCACCCCGATTACGGAGTTGCAGATCAGGTGGTCCGCAATACGCGCCAGTTCCATGATGATGACACGCAGGTAGTCCACACGCTTGGGCGTTTCGATGCCCAGCAGTTTTTCCACCGTCAGGTGCCAGCCAATATTATTGATGGGAGATGAACAGTAGTTAAGCCTGTCCGTCAGCGGAGTTATCTGGTAGTAGGGACGCCTTTCAGCTATTTTCTCAAAAGCGCGGTGGATATAACCTACCGTGGGTACGGTCGATACCACTCTTTCACCGTCCAGTTCCATTACGTTCTGGAACACGCCGTGGGTTGCCGGGTGGGTAGGCCCCAGGTTCAACGTCGTTGTCTGCTTTTCAATCGAGCCTTCCGGCAGGTGTACATGTTGCTGCTCTGACATAGCCTTCATTATGATGTAAAAACGAAATGGAAAACAGACGCAGCGGCCCTGGCGTGTGATTTACCACACCGTCGGTACTGCTTCCTCTGTTTTCCATGATTCATTTTGCGTCTTATTACGATATAATCTGTTACTATTTTTCAATCTAACCGCGACCAAACATTTCGTCGTCTTTGTCAATACGTGTCTGGTCTTCCAGCGGAAACTCCTTACGCATTGGGAAGTAGTCCATTTCGTCTACGTTCAGGATACGTTTCAGGTTCGGATGCCCCACGAAGTCGATCCCGTAGAAGTCGAAGGTTTCGCGCTCCATCCAGTTAGCCGTTTCGAACAGGCGGGTAGCGGTAAATATCTGCGGCGTGGCCACTGCAGTAAATACCTTGAAGCGCACACGCACGTTCTCTCTCATGTTGTGCAGATGATATACTACACCGAGTTCCGCCCCAACCTGGTCGGGATAATGCACGCCGGTGAGGTCCGTCATGAACTGGAAGCCCATTTCGTCGTACAGGAACTGCAGTACTTTCAGGTTCAGTTCTTTAGGCGCGGTGAACGTCAGCATGCCATATGGCTCTTCCACGTGGGTGAGCGCCTCACCGAACTTCTCTGCCAGTCTGCTTCTAATATGCTCGTTTGTCAGGGACATTACAATATACAATTACAGTTATCTATCAACTACGCTTATTGGATGCCGTAGGAGTTCATCAGTTCTTTGTACTCCGGGGAGTGGCGGCGACGCAGGCTTTCCTGGTGCACCAGTTCCTGTACGCGGATAAAGCCGTCCAGGATCGCCTCGGGGCGCGGAGGGCAACCGGGAACATAAACATCCACCGGAATTACCTGGTCAATACCCTGCAATACGGAGTAAGAGTCAAAGATACCACCGCTGCAGGCGCAGGCGCCAACAGCGATCACCCAACGGGGTTCTGCCATCTGCAGGTATACCTGGCGTAATACAGGTCCCATCTTTTTGGAGATAGTGCCCATTACCAGTAACACGTCACACTGACGCGGCGTGAAGCCCATACGCTCCGCACCAAAACGGGCCAGATCATAGTGAGCGCCCATCGTTGCCATAAACTCGATGCCGCAACATGAAGTTGCAAATGGCAGCGGCCAAATGGAATTCTTCCTGGCCAAACCAATCACTTTATCAAAAGAGGTGGCAAAAAGCCTTCACCGCCATAACCCTGGGGCGCCTCTACCGTCTTCACCTTGGTATTAAATTGAACCGGACGTGCCATATTTACCTCCTAGCTTCCCGAACGGGAGATTTATATAAGTTTCAAAAAGTTCCTTATCAATACAAATGCTGCAACTACAGTGCCTTAATCTTCCCACATGAGCGCGCCTTTCTTCCAGATATAGATGAAGCCGCCCACAAAAAAGCCCACAAACATCAATACCGCGAAAAAGCCCTCTTTACCTAACTCTCTGAAATTAACAGCGTAGGGGTAGAAAAAGATCACTTCCACGTCGAACAACACAAACAGGATAGCGGTTAGAAAATACTTGATCGCTACCGGCTGACGGGCATTGCCCTTCTGCTCGATACCGCTCTCAAAGTTGATCAGTTTATCGCTGGTTTTGCGTTTGGGGCCCAGAAAGTGTGTGGCCACCATGGTTAGTGCTACGAATCCCAGTGCCGCAATCATCTGTAGCACAATAGGAAAATAACTAAACGGAGTGTTAGTTGCAGTTAAGATTTCACTTCCAAATGACATAAGCTTCCCCTAAAAGTTGAAATATAATTCCAATCAGGCAAAAATACTGATGTTATACCAAAATACAAATCTACGGTCCGGAAAATCTAATTATTTTTTTGCATATGTAATATAATCAGATATGAATAGATTTCTTATAGAAACAGAAAGGAGTTTTCACAGCATTCAAAAAACTGTGAAAACTCCTTTGGATTTATAAGTTATAACAGCCAAATGGCTGCGGATGTTCGTTACTTCGTCGATTTATTTGCGGTTCCCGCTTTGGAATTCATGTTTTCCTTGATGGCTTTGGCCGCTTCGTTGTTCGGATCCAGCGGGAGTACTTTGTCCATATACTTTTGCAGGTTCGCCTTATCGTCTGCGTTATAGTAGTATACCATAATATAGGTATACGCTTTTACCAGGCCGGCTTTGTTCTTTTCAGGATCACCTTCGGCCATGGAAATGTACTTCTCAAAGTATGGACGGGCTACGCCTGTTTTGGCTTCCACGTCTTTACCGGCGTTGGCCATTCCTCTCCAGTAGTGGCCGGTGGTAATATCCGGAAATTTCTCTGCCAGGCGCCCAAAGGCAGTATCGGCCTTGTTGAGCATCGTGGTATCAGTTCCGGCATCGGTAGCGGAGCCCCGATAGTAATTAAGGCCCACGTTATAGTAGTCGAGCGCGCTCGGATTCTCTTTTTCTCGAGTTTCAGATCGAGCAGGCGCTGATACCATTCCCCCGCCTTATCGTACACGTGTGCTGCGGCATAGGCCTTGGCTACGCTTTCGAAGCGGTCGGCGTCTTTAGCGGTATCGGCAGTCGCATATTTCTCCGGGTATGTTAGTGCTTTGGCGTCGTTCTGCGCCTGGGCGGTAGAGTCAGCGAGCTTCAGGCGGCCATAAATTTCGCTCAGCAGCTTATAGTCGTTCAGTTCCAGTTTTGCCTCCCCTACTTTGGCAGCATACTCGTCCATTGTTTTTTGTGCGGAAAGCGAATCTCCTTTTTGCAGGTAGGCGTCACCGATCAGGCGGTTCAGTTTACCCTGGAAAGATTCGTTAGCCACCGGCAACAGGCTTTTCGCCTTATCAATGGCAGCATCGTAGTCTTTATTATAGAAAGTGATGGCAGCCAGGTAGTACTCGTTACCCACTTTATCGGTCGGGTCGGCTACCGCCGGTATTTTTGCAGGTATTCTTTCGCCTTGCCGATATCCAGCTGGTCCTGGCGCGGTGTGAAGTAGAAAGAGTACAGCTCAAAGAAGGCAGGGCCATACTGTGGATCGGTTGTGGTTGCTCTTACCCACTCTCCCAACGCCTGCTGCTTCAGTTTTGCATTGTAGTTGACCAAACCGATCTTTGTAATTGCTTCGGCATTTTTTGGATCGAGCTCCAACGCTTTTTCGTAACTGGCGATGGCTTTACCACCATGTTCACCGCCCAGGTAACGCAGGGCGTCGCCCAACTCAATGTAATCGGCCGCAGTTGCGTTGTAGACATCTTTCTTCTTAGCGCCTTCATTATTCAGCAACGTTTCCATCACTTTGAGGGCGTAAGCGCGATCACCGGCTTTAACTTCGGTATTGGCATCGGCAACGGCGCGGGCTACCTCGCCGTTTTTATTTTTGTGGCGGTAATGGCGGTTTCAAACTTTTGCTTAGCCGCTGCAGCGTCGCCTTTTAACAGGTCGATACGGCCAGCGCCGACGGTGAGCAAAGGAGAATTAGGTACTGCCTGTAAGCCTTTCTGGAAGGCAGCCGCAGCGCCGGCTTCATTCTGAAGACCGAGTTCCGCGAGGCCCGTAGTAATACCCTCTATCGTCATTGGCTTTTGCAGCCACTACTTTTTCTAGATCTTGTTTTGCAGATTGATATTTTCCGTAATAAAGATTCTTCAGGCCGTCATCAACTGATTGGGCCATAACGCCTGTTGCCAACCCGAGCAACGCTATGGTTAAACTTTTCCTTTTCATGAACTAATCGGTTTAATGGTTTTCCGTAAATCCTTTTCTCACGAGGTATAGCTCTTTCCCTATCTCACCTTAATTTAACGATTTTTGAAAAGCTGGTCAAAAAATTGGAAAGATTTCAATTATATCTAAAAAAACATGCCAAAATGGGCGCGTGGAATCGAAGAAAGGTTGGCGTTTAGTTAAATTTCATGTTGAGCAAACAAATAAGGGCAAAAAAGAGAGCAGTGCTATAGCACCGCTCTCGTATGGAATAGTTACCGTAAATTTTATTTGGTACCGCCGGCACCTGCCGCTTTTGCAGAAGCCGCAGAGGTTTTGCTCAGCCGCTTTGATGTCTTTTACAACACTATTTTCGGGATCCAGTGCAGTAACTTTGTCGATAACCGCATTCATAGCTGCTTTATCTTCTACATTATAGTAATACACCATTACGTAGGTGTAGGCTGTAACCAGGCCAGCTTTATTTTTAGCCGGTTCGCCTTCTGCCATAGAAATGTATTTCTCGAAGTACGGCTTAGCAATACCCGATTTAGCTTCAACATCTTTCGCCGCAGTTGCTTTACCTACCCAGTAGTGACCGGTGGTAAGGTCAGGGTATTTTTCAGCCAGCAGGGCGAATGCCGCAATCGCTTTATTCAGTGTTACGGTGTCGGTGCCGCCGTTGCTACCGAAGTAGTAAGTATTACCAGGATTGTAGTAATCCAGTGCACTTACCTGGTCTTTGTTAGCCAATTTGGCTTCCGGGGCTTTAGTGTACCAGTCACCAGCTTTTGCGTACTGGTTTGCACCTTTGTACGCTTCAGCCACCGTTACGAATTTTTCTCTGCATCATGAGATGTATCGGCAGCAGCAAATTTCTCCGGTGTTCCAGTGATTTTGCAGTGTAACCTGCCTGGGTGGCAGAATCAGCAGATCTCAGTTTGGAATAGATCTGGTGCATCAGTTTGTAATCAGGTGCTTCCAGTTTAGCTTCACCAACAGATTTCGCGTAATCTTCTGCGACTTTCTGAGCGGTCAGTGAATCACCTTTCAGCAGGTGAGACAGACCAATCAGCCTTGAAAATTTCGCTTTATACACTTCATTAGCCTCGGGTAATGATGCAGATGCTTTAGCGATAGCATCCGCATAATCGTTGCTCAGGTAGCTCATGTACGCCAGCCAGTACTGATTTTTCAGTTTATCGGCAGGGTCAGCAACCGCCGGTATTTCTGGAGGAATTCTTTTGCGTATTGAACAGAGAACTGATTAGGCTTAGGAGTGAAGTAGTACTCGAACAGTTCCTGGAAGGCAGGCGCATAGTTCGGGTCCATAGCGGTAGCGTTGGTCCAGAAGCCGGGCGTCTTTGTTCAGACGGGCGTTGTAATTAACGATACCTTGTTTTGTCACAGCCTCCGCATTTTTCGGATCCAGCTCCGGGGCTTTGTCGTAGGCGGAGATGGCCTTACCGCCGTTCTCACCACCTAACATCCTGTATGCGTCGCCCTGCTCGATGTAATCGGCAGCAGTGGCAGTGTATTGTTCTTTCTTTTTACGGCCTTCGTTGTTCAGGAGTTTTTCCATTACAGACAGTGCATAACCTCTGTCACCACCTTTAATTTCGGAGTTGGCGTCAGCAATGGCGCGTGCAACGTCGCCGTTACGGCCTTCTGTTGCAGTGCTGGCTGCTTCAAATTTTTGCTTTGCAGCATCGGCTTTTTCGTCGATCAGATCGATGCGGCCCATGCCAGCGGTCAGTAAAGGAGAATTAGGCACAGCGGTCAGACCTTTCTGAAAAGCGGCAACAGCACCGGCTTTATTTTCGAGGCCCAGTTCTGCGATACCCGGGTAATAGTAAGCCCTGTCGTCAGAAGGTTTAGCGGCTATCACCTTTTCGAAATCCTGCTTCGCAGATTGGTACTTCTCGTAGTACAAATTTTTCAGGCCGTCTTCTACAGATTGGGCCATTGCGCTACCCGAAAGACAGAGCAATGCAGCAATCAAACAGTTCTTTCTGTTCATGAGCAATCGGTTTTTTAAAGTTGTGTTTATGTGTTTAGCTTATTTAATGGTTGCGTCCCTGAACACCACGTTAGAACGGGCAGGGAACAATTTGAACCGCCGGATCAATAATTGACCTTCCTGACTTCCGAGAAAAGTGGCAAACCCGGAAGCAAGCCCCTGGTGTGGCTCTCTATGAACGAAAAACATTCCTCTCACCAGTGGGTATGATCTAGCGGCAATATAAAGTTGGTAAGGCTGTACATATTCAGAACCAAAGTCAGCACGCAGTTTCACAACTTTTACCTTATTTGTAAAATCGATAGTTTCGTAATCTTCGGTATCTGAAATCCAGTTGACACCGATAATCCCCATCGCATCTTTATTCTTTGCCACATAATCGATTACTTCCGGATTTCCTTTAGCGGCCATCGTTTGAGCCGGCAGTGGTTTTCCTTTGTTAATAGAATCGATAATATATCTAACAGTGCTGGATTTCTCATTGTCGAACACCAGCTGCCATTTACGTTTGCTGGTTCCCGCCATAATTTCCCGCACCTGGTCCATCGTAAAAATAGAATCCGGATTTTCTTTATTGGTCACCAATGCTAAAGCATCCCAGGCCAGCAGCATGCTTTTCGGCGTGATCTTTACCTTCTTGAAATATTCTTTCTCGTCAGCATTGAGCTCACGTGTTACAATAATCAAACGGGAGCTGTCGGCAAACAAATCTTTAAAGCATTCCGCTTCCGGTTTATAGTCGGCGGTAATGTGCGCTTTCGGATAAATTGAATGAAAAACTTTCAGCTCGGCTTCTATCAGCGGCTTATATGTTTCATCCACCGAAATATGAATGTCTCCGGATGTAGCCGTATCCTGCACCTTACCGGATTTATTTTCCGTACATGAACCCAGGAAGAGCATGGTCGCAAATAGCAATGAAATGCCCTTGTGGTATTTAGACCTTAGTTTCATACAAGTATCCCTTTCCTTATTTAGAAAAAATTTTCCTGGCGCCATTGATCACGCGGAATAGGCCGTAAGCGGTTAAAAGTCCGCCCAAACCATAAATTACCATGGGCGATATAGAAAATTCCCCAAGTCCTAGTTTCTCTGCAAAAAGGCAAAAAGCCCAAAGAGAATAAAAAATATTCCCCGTACCATCTCTCCAATGGGACGGTATTGCAGGTTTCTTCTTTCGTTGTTGCTATATGATCCTTCGTTTTGCATAATTCTGCGAGTTACAAGTATACAAAAAAATAGTTTTAATTAGCTAGTTTAAAGTTTACAGGAAGGTTAAAATAGGTCTTTTTCCGGCTTCCCTGACCTCATTGTCGTTTGTCAACTTGGTACTTTCAAAACAGTACGGAGCGCTTCTTCGTCACATTTGCCTTACAAGCGGAACTTGCATCTTGCCGTTTTCCATAACTTTTTCCGAGGCAGCTTCAGCAGACTTCCACGCTGCCAAACTAATTAAACCCTTCCCCCTCTCATTTTGTTCTATTTTCTCTTTTGTTTCAATCATATCAATTTTAATGCAAGCGTAAGGGCCTATCATAATAAGCGTGAGCAGTACCGCGAGCATCGCAATACCTGACCTGCGATACATCAGACGGCGATAGAACGCGTGCATCCGGTGAAGACGCATTAGTCGCCAGCTGCTTAGTTTGCGTTTTTCTTTATTATGTAGCGATTTTATTTTCATTATGTGGCGTTGGAGATAAAGTGCTTTATATATAGATGCTAAGATCATTATTTTCCATACGTTCCCGAAAGCGGTAGCACAGTAAGCCAAAGGCGGCCGCGTAATATAACCGGTTGACATCGCATGTTCTTACATATTCTGAAATTCCCGGGGTGCCGGCCCTATGCACTTACCTGAAAAACATGTAGGTTTGCGGCTGGAAAAATGCCCATTTGGGTTAAAATTATTCTTACGATGAGAATTTTGATGGTATGCCTTGGCAATATCTGCCGGTCTCCGCTAGCGGAGGGCATTATGAGGCATCTTTCCACCGAGCAGCAGCTCGACTGGACGATAGATTCGGCCGGCACCGGTAACTGGCATGTAGGCGATCCACCGGACGCCCGTTCGGTCCGGGTAGCGAAAAAGTATGGTATTGATATTTCCGGTTTGCGCGGCCGGCAGTTCCGGGTAACCGACTTCGACGCGTTTGACCGTATTTATGTTATGGACCTGGACAACTACCGCGACGTGCTTCGCAAAGCGCGGCACGAAGATGACCGGAATAAAGTGCAACTATTGCTCGACCACCAGCAACCAGTTCCTGATCCCTGGTATGACGATGCACTATTTGAACCAGTATACCAGCTGATCCTCGGCGGATGCAAACGTATTTTAGATACCGTAACAACATCAAAATAGCAATCAATTTAACGTTACATAATTCAGATATACATGGTAAAACCCAGCATACCCAAAGGCACCCGTGATTTTGGCCCTGCGGTGGTAAGGAAGAGAAATTACATTCTGCAAACCATCCGCAATACTTTTGAAATGTTTGGCTTCCAGCCGCTGGAAACTCCCGCGATGGAGAACCTTACCACCCTCAACGGTAAGTATGGAGAGGAAGGCGATAAACTGATTTTCAAAATCCTCGACAACGGCGAAATTCTTGGTCGTGCGCAACAGGCGAAAGACAGCCGCGAACTGGCGACGCTGCTGTGCGAGAAGGCACTGAAATACGATCTTACTATTCCCTTTGCACGCTACGTGGTGATGAATCAGCATGAGCTGACCTTCCCCTTTAAACGCTACCAGGTGCAGCCCGTATGGCGCGGCGATCGTCCGGCACGTGGCCGCTATCGTGAGTTCTACCAATGCGATGCAGATGTAGTCGGCAGCACCTCCCTGATCAATGAAGTTGAACTGCTCAAAATCTACGATACCGTCTTCACCCAACTGAAACTTGACGGATATGCCCTTCGCGTGAATAACCGCAAAATTTTAGGTGGCCTTGCAGAACTGGTAAACCGTCCCGACCTGCTGACTGACATCACTATTTCTATCGATAAGCTGGATAAAATAGGCATGGACGGGGTACGGAAAGAACTATCAGATCGTGGCCTGAATGCAGATGAAATTCAGATCGTCGAAAACTTCATTTCTATCGATGGCAGCAATGATGAAAAGCTCTCACGCCTGAAAGAAGTGTTGAAGAATTCTCCAATGGGCCTGAAGGGCATCGAAGAACTGGAGTTTGTGCTCAACAATCAATTGACGACTTACGCCTCCACGCCTCTAATCGACCTTACCCTTGCCCGCGGCCTTAACTACTACACTGGCATCATCATTGAGGCCCGTGCCCCGGAAGTGGTGAAGATCGGCAGCATCGGTGGTGGCGGCCGATATGATGACCTTACCGGTTTATTTGGCCTACCCGGACTTTCCGGTGTAGGTATTTCGTTTGGTGTGGATCGCATCTACGACGTACTCGAAGAAATGCAGCTATTTCCGACGACAGCGCAACAATCTACCAAGGTGATTTTTCTCTATACGGGTGATGAAAACATCAAACTGGCTTATCAACATATTACTGCTCTTCGCGCAAGAGGTATAGCGGCCGAGTTATACCACGAAAACGCAAAAATGGACAAGCAGATGAAGTACGCCAACAAACGTGAAATTCCTTATGTAGCGATCATTGGCGACAGCGAAATACAGGAACAGGTTGTCAGCGTGAAAAACATGGTAACCGGAGAACAAGTGAAATTGTCAGCTTCCGATCTCGCGACCTTCGATTTTAAGTAAATAAGCTCTTGCTTTATATAGCCGCGCCGTTGTCCGCCCCCGCAACGGCGCATTTTTATTAGTTTTCTTCGGGCTCCGTGAAACGCCAATAACGATAAAATTCACTATCACACTTCCGGGAGCGAAAGTTTCTTGCATGCTGTTCCACATACTCATCCCACAACGGTTGACTCCCATCCTCATCATGGAAATCATATTCTCTGGCTAACGACCATGCTCCAAAAACTCTCCCTGTTTTCTCAAATAATGTCGGATCTCCAGCTAATGCTGCTATACCTCGCCCTACATAGAATGGGGTCTCCGACGCGATAAAATGCGGTTCCTGAACAGTGGCATCTCTCCAGTTAGCTTCCGACACGCCAAAGTGTGTTAACATTTCTTCTGAACGTAGGAAACCCGGCGTAACAGCTACTACTGCAACCCGATGTTCTTTCAACTCAAGCGCAGTTGTATAGGCCAACCGGATGATGGACGTTTTTACCAGGTCATAAAACAGGCTACCGCGATAGTAATATCCGTCACCATCCGTTATTTCTACGATTAAACCGGTATCGCTTTTTTGTAACAACGGCACTGCATACTTGCTGGTAATAATATGTGTGTTAATGGCCTGTTGCAACATCGTAAAACCTTTATTCAGCTCCATCTCCCAGAAGGGCTTTCCCCATTCCGTCAATTTCTCACCACCCCAGATATCGTTGACAAGTATATCCAATTTTCCATGGCGGGTGAGAATTGTATTGAATAGTTGCTGTACCTCTAGTTCACTGCTGTGATCAACACGCATTGGTATACCGACACCGCCACGGGCAGTAACCATATCAGCGGTATCTTCTATCGTTTCCGGCCGCTGCGGATTCATTAGCTGTTGCCGGTGCTCCGTCCGGTGCAATATACGGTTGCACCAGCTTCACCTAGCATACAGGCTATACCTCTTCCCGCGCCCCTGGTGGCGCCGGCAACGACTGCTATCTTTCCTGTGAGTGGTTTCATGAACGCGAAGTTCTATGAAAGAAACGCATTGTATTTGCGTAATGAGGATGGGGTAAAAAAAAAGGCTCCGTCTTACGACAGAGCCTTTCTTAATAAATATGGCAGCTACCTACTCTCCCGCATTGTGGTGCAGTACCATCGGCCATGAGGGGCTTAACTTCTCTGTTCGGAATGGGAAGAGGTGAACACCCTCGGCAAAACCACCATAAGATCTTTAAATCCTATAGGTCTTTTAAACCTTGTTCAGACTAATATTTTACATATTGGGAATAGTTGTACAACGATATCAAAATAAAATTAAAGCTTACGGGCAATTAGTACTACTCGGCTTTGATGTTACCACCTTTACACCTGTAGCCTATCAACGTCGTAGTCTTCGACGACCCTTAAAAGTAAACTCATCTTAAGGAAGGTTTCACGCTTAGATGCTTTCAGCGTTTATCCTGTCCGTACATAGCTACTCGGCACTGCACCTGGCGGCACAACCGATACACCAGCGGTACGTACGACCCGGTCCTCTCGTACTAAGGTCATGTCCTCTCAATTTACTAACGATCACAACAGATAGGGACCGAACTGTCTTGCGACGTTCTGAACCCAGTTCACGTGCCACTTTAATCGGCGAACAGCCGAACCCTTGGGACCTTCTCCAGCCCCAGGATGTGACGAACCGACATCGAGGTGCCAAACCTCCCCGTCGATATGAGCTCTTGGGGAGATCAGCCTGTTATCCCCGGAGTACCTTTTATCCTTTGAGCGACGGCCCTTCCATACAGAACCGCCGGATCACTTTAGCCTGCTTTCGCACCTGCTCGGCTTGTTGGCCTCACAGTCAAGCACCCTTATACTAATGCGCTCTGCGTACGATTACCAACCGTACTGAGGGTACCTTTGCGAGCCTCCGTTACTTTTTAGGAGGCGACCACCCCAGTCAAACTACCCACCAAACAATGTCCTCGCTATGCGAGTTAGACTCTAAACAACAGAAGGTTGGTATTTCAACGTTGACTCCACAACTCCTGGCGAAGCTGCTTCATAGTCTCCCAACTATCCTACACATCTGTGGTTCAAAATCAATGTTAAGTTGTAGTGAAGGTTCACGGGGTCTTTCCGTCCCGTTGCGATTAACCGGCATCTTCACCGATACTACAATTTCACCGAGCTCGTGGTAGAGACAGTGTGCAACTCATTAGACCATTCGTGCAGGTCGGAACTTACCCGACAAGGAATTTCGCTACCTTAGGACCGTTATAGTTACGGCCGCCGTTTACTGGGGCTTCAGTCAGAAGCTTTGGCTTGCGCCGAACATCCTTCCTTAACCTTCCAGCACCGGGCAGGTATCAGGCTCTATACGTCATCTTTCGATTTTGCAGGGCCCTGTGTTTTTGTTAAACAGTTGGTTGCACCATTTTACTGAGACCGCATCACTGCGGTACGCCTTATCCCGAAGTTACAGCGTCAATTTGCCTAGTTCCTTTACCACGGATCACTCGAGCGCCTTAGGATATTCTCCTCGACTACCTGTGTCGGTTTACGGTACGGGCTGTTATAACCTAGCCTTAGAGGGTTTTCTTGGAAGTCTGATTAGGGATACTATCAGCGCCGCCGAAGC
>NZ_JAKUKA010000001.1:5750000-5760000 GCF_023156195.1 Chitinophaga sedimenti | reverse complement strand
AGGGTTTTCTTGGAAGTCTGATTAGGGATACTATCAGCGCCGCCGAAGCTTTGCTGTACTATCAGGTTCATCATCTCGTGCGGATTTTCCAACACAAAATTTAACTACACCCTTTAACGCACTATTCCGTAAGTGCGCGATCCTTTCACTACTCCGTCACCCCATCGAAATTATAACAGGTACTGGAATATTCACCAGTTTGCCATCGACTACCCCTTTCGGGTTTGCCTAAGGACCCGACTAACCCTGATCCGATTAGCGTTGATCAGGAACCCTTAGTCTTACGGCGAAAAGATTTTTCATCTTTTTTATCGTTACTTATGCCTACATTTTCTTTTCCAAACGCTCCAGCATACCTCGCGGTACACCTTCGATGCAGATTGGAATGCTCCCCTACCGATTGTGTTAACACAATCCTAAAGCTTCGGTTGTATGTTTGATGCCCGATTATTTTCCGTGCCCAAACCCTCGACCAGTGAGCTGTTACGCACTCTTTAAATGAATGGCTGCTTCCAAGCCAACATCCTGCTGTTTTAGGGTTTGAACTTCGTTTGTTCAACTTAACATACGATTAGGGACCTTAGCTGTTAATCTGGGTTATTTCCCTCTCGGCCACGGACCTTAGCGCCCGCAGCCTCACTCCTGGAGAATATATCATAGCATTCGGAGTTTATTAGGGTTTGGTAGGCGGTGAAGCCCCTAGCCCAATTAGTAGCTCTACCTCTATGATACGTCTGTAATCCAAGGCTGTTCCTAAAAACATTTCGGGGAGAACGAGCTATCTCTCAGTTTGATTGGCCTTTCACCCCTATCCACAGGTCATCCCATAGCTTTTCAACGCTAATGAGTTCGGTCCTCCAGTTTGTGTTACCAAACCTTCAACCTGCCCATGGATAGATCACAAAGTTTCGCGTCTACCCCCACTGACTGTACGCTCTGTTAGAACTCGCTTTCGCTTCGGCTCCGTTACTGAAGAACTTAACCTCGCCAGTGAGGAGTAACTCGTAGGCTCATTATGCAAAAGGCACGCCGTCACATATTGCTATGCTCCGACCGCTTGTAGGCGCACGGTTTCAGGTACTATTTCACTCTTCTGTTCGAAGTGCTTTTCACCTTTCCCTTACGGTACTGGTTCACTATCGGTCTCTAGGGAGTATTTAGCCTTACCAGATGGTGCTGGCAGATTCACACAGGATTCCTCCGGTCCCGCGCTACTCAGGATACCACTCGTCCATCAGAATTTCTGCCTACAGGACTATCACCTGCTAGGGTTCATCTTTCCAGATGATTCAGCTTGATCTGACTTTCTAAATGTGGTCCTACAACCCCGGTAAGAATTGCTTCGTACCGGTTTGGGCTATTCCCCGTTCGCTCGCCACTACTTAGGGAATCATTATTTATTTTCTTTTCCTGCAGGTACTTAGATGTTTCAGTTCCCTGCGTTGGCTCCTTGCGGGTGACATACCTTCAGTATGCCGGGTTGTCCCATTCGGAAATCTACGGATGTAGCGGTCGTTTGCACCTCCCCGTAGCTTATCGCAGCTTACCACGTCCTTCTTCGCCTCCTAGAGCCTAGGCATCCACCATGCGCCCTTATTCGCTTTAAAAATCTTAATTCATTGATACTTCGTGTATACAACTATTTGTTTCCCAATATGTCAAAGAGCTAAGTTTTCTTACCTCGGCAGACCGTTTGCTGATCGTTCATCAGTGTGACGGTAACTACCTCGTAGCGGTAGAAAAATTTTTAAGAAGATGATCAGGTTATGAACCTGTAGACCATCAACATTTTTGACGTCTCATCTTAGCATTTGTAAAGAACTTCTTTTTCTGCAAACCACCCTGTTTCGATGGGAGTGCAAAGGTAGTAATTATTTCTTTACTTCCAACTTTTATTCCATCATTTTTTCTGACTATTTTTCGTCGTGATATTATCATAACTACTTAAATATCAGCTTCCGATGAAGCGTTGGTATTCGTATTTTGAAGAGCTTATTGTGCTTTTTTCAAAGCGGACTGCAAAGATACAGCTTGCATTCATTGCAACAAAATTTCTTTCAGATATTTTTTCCAATCTGTCATATCTTTTATCCAGCCTTAAATAGAGAACTTATTTGTGATGAAGATGATGTGTCCTGGTTGAGAACAGCGCTCACTTATAGAGAAAGAAAAAGTCCCGGCATGTACCGGGACTTTCTTAATAAATATGGCAGCTACCTACTCTCCCGCATTGTGGTGCAGTACCATCGGCCATGAGGGGCTTAACTTCTCTGTTCGGAATGGGAAGAGGTGAACACCCTCGGCAAAACCACCATAAGATCTTTAAATCCTATAGGTCTTTTAAACCTTGTTCAGACTAATATTTTACATATTGGGAATAGTTGTACAACGATATCAAAATAAAATTAAAGCTTACGGGCAATTAGTACTACTCGGCTTTGATGTTACCACCTTTACACCTGTAGCCTATCAACGTCGTAGTCTTCGACGACCCTTAAAAGTAAACTCATCTTAAGGAAGGTTTCACGCTTAGATGCTTTCAGCGTTTATCCTGTCCGTACATAGCTACTCGGCACTGCACCTGGCGGCACAACCGATACACCAGCGGTACGTACGACCCGGTCCTCTCGTACTAAGGTCATGTCCTCTCAATTTACTAACGATCACAACAGATAGGGACCGAACTGTCTTGCGACGTTCTGAACCCAGTTCACGTGCCACTTTAATCGGCGAACAGCCGAACCCTTGGGACCTTCTCCAGCCCCAGGATGTGACGAACCGACATCGAGGTGCCAAACCTCCCCGTCGATATGAGCTCTTGGGGGAGATCAGCCTGTTATCCCCGGAGTACCTTTTATCCTTTGAGCGACGGCCCTTCCATACAGAACCGCCGGATCACTTTAGCCTGCTTTCGCACCTGCTCGGCTTGTTGGCCTCACAGTCAAGCACCCTTATACTAATGCGCTCTGCGTACGATTACCAACCGTACTGAGGGTACCTTTGCGAGCCTCCGTTACTTTTTAGAGGCGACCACCCCAGTCAAACTACCCACCAAACAATGTCCTCGCTATGCGAGTTAGACTCTAAACAACAGAAGGTTGGTATTTCAACGTTGACTCCACAACTCCCGGCGAAGCTGCTTCATAGTCTCCCAACTATCCTACACATCTGTGGTTCAAAATCAATGTTAAGTTGTAGTGAAGGTTCACGGGGTCTTTCCGTCCCGTTGCGATTAACCGGCATCTTCACCGATACTACAATTTCACCGAGCTCGTGGTAGAGACAGTGTGCAACTCATTAGACCATTCGTGCAGGTCGGAACTTACCCGACAAGGAATTTCGCTACCTTAGGACCGTTATAGTTACGGCCGCCGTTTACTGGGGCTTCAGTCAGAAGCTTTGGCTTGCGCCGAACATCCTTCCTTAACCTTCCAGCACCGGGCAGGTATCAGGCTCTATACGTCATCATCTTTCGATTTTGCAGGGCCCTGTGTTTTTGTTAAACAGTTGGTTGCACCATTTTACTGAGACCGCATCACTGCGGTACGCCTTATCCCGAAGTTACAGCGTCAATTTGCCTAGTTCCTTTACCACGGATCACTCGAGCGCCTTAGGATATTCTCCTCGACTACCTGTGTCGGTTTACGGTACGGGCTGTTATAACCTAGCCTTAGAGGGTTTTCTTGGAAGTCTGATTAGGGATACTATCAGCGCCGCCGAAGCTTTGCTGTACTATCAGGTTCATCATCTCGTGCGGATTTTCCAACACAAAATTTAACTACACCCTTTAACGCACTATTCCGTAAGTGCGCGATCCTTTCACTACTCCGTCACCCCATCGAAATTATAACAGGTACTGGAATATTCACCAGTTTGCCATCGACTACCCCTTTCGGGTTTGCCTAAGGACCCGACTAACCCTGATCCGATTAGCGTTGATCAGGAACCCTTAGTCTTACGGCGAAAAGATTTTTCATCTTTTTTATCGTTACTTATGCCTACATTTTCTTTTCCAAACGCTCCAGCATACCTCGCGGTACACCTTCGATGCAGATTGGAATGCTCCCCTACCGATTGTGTTAACACAATCCTAAAGCTTCGGTTGTATGTTTGATGCCCGATTATTTTCCGTGCCCAAACCCTCGACCAGTGAGCTGTTACGCACTCTTTAAATGAATGGCTGCTTCCAAGCCAACATCCTGGCTGTTTTAGGGTTTGAACTTCGTTTGTTCAACTTAACATACGATTAGGGACCTTAGCTGTTAATCTGGGTTATTTCCCTCTCGGCCACGGACCTTAGCGCCCGCAGCCTCACTCCTGGAGAATATATCATAGCATTCGGAGTTTATTAGGGTTTGGTAGGCGGTGAAGCCCCCTAGCCCAATTAGTAGCTCTACCTCTATGATACGTCTGTAATCCAAGGCTGTTCCTAAAAACATTTCGGGGAGAACGAGCTATCTCTCAGTTTGATTGGCCTTTCACCCCTATCCACAGGTCATCCCATAGCTTTTCAACGCTAATGAGTTCGGTCCTCCAGTTTGTGTTACCAAACCTTCAACCTGCCCATGGATAGATCACAAAGTTTCGCGTCTACCCCCACTGACTGTACGCTCTGTTAGAACTCGCTTTCGCTTCGGCTCCGTTACTGAAGAACTTAACCTCGCCAGTGAGGAGTAACTCGTAGGCTCATTATGCAAAAGGCACGCCGTCACATATTGCTATGCTCCGACCGCTTGTAGGCGCACGGTTTCAGGTACTATTTCACTCTTCTGTTCGAAGTGCTTTTCACCTTTCCCTTACGGTACTGGTTCACTATCGGTCTCTAGGGAGTATTTAGCCTTACCAGATGGTGCTGGCAGATTCACACAGGATTCCTCCGGTCCCGCGCTACTCAGGATACCACTCGTCCATCAGAATTTCTGCCTACAGGACTATCACCTGCTAGGGTTCATCTTTCCAGATGATTCAGCTTGATCTGACTTTCTAAATGTGGTCCTACAACCCCGGTAAGAATTGCTTCGTACCGGTTTGGGCTATTCCCCGTTCGCTCGCCACTACTTAGGGAATCATTATTTATTTTCTTTTCCTGCAGGTACTTAGATGTTTCAGTTCCCTGCGTTGGCTCCCTTGCGGGTGACATACCTTCAGTATGCCGGGTTGTCCCATTCGGAAATCTACGGATGTAGCGGTCGTTTGCACCTCCCCGTAGCTTATCGCAGCTTACCACGTCCTTCTTCGCCTCCTAGAGCCTAGGCATCCACCATGCGCCCTTATTCGCTTTAAAAATCTTAATTCATTGATACTTCGTGTATACAACTATTTGTTTCCCAATATGTCAAAGAGCTAAGTTTTCTTACCTCGGCAAACCGTTTGCTGATCGTTCATCAGTGTGACGGTAGCTACCTCGTAACGGTAGAAAATTTTTAAGAAGATGACCAGGTTATGAACCTGCAGGTCTTACACCTCATCTTATTTGTTTAAAGAACTAAACAATGAAGATATTGAAAGCAACAGCGCAGGTATATGCGCTCTAAAAGGAGGTATTCCAGCCGCACCTTCCGATACGGCTACCTTGTTACGACTTAGCCCCAATTACCGATTTTACCCTAGGCGGCTCCTTGCGGTTACCGACTTCAGGTCCCCCCGGCTTTCATGGCTTGACGGGCGGTGTGTACAAGGTCCGGGAACGTATTCACCGTATCATTGCTGATATACGATTACTAGCGATTCCAGCTTCATGAGGGCGAGTTGCAGCCCTCAATCTGAACTGAGATGGGATTTTTGAGATTAGCATCCTGTTACCAGGTAGCAGCCCTTTGTTCCCACCATTGTAGCACGTGTGTAGCCCTGGCATAAAGGCCATGATGACTTGACATCATCCCCTCCTTCCTCGCGTCTTACGACGGCAGTTTCATTAGAGTTCCCACCCGAAGTGCTGGCAACTAATGATAGGGGTTGCGCTCGTTGCGGGACTTAACCCAACACCTCACGGCACGAGCTGACGACAGCCATGCAGCACCTTACTGGCAGTGTATTGCTACAAAGGTCCCTTTCAGGACCGGTCTCCCAGCATTCTAGCCCAGGTAAGGTTCCTCGCGTATCATCGAATTAAACCACATGCTCCACCGCTTGTGCGGACCCCGTCAATTCCTTTGAGTTTCAACCTTGCGGTCGTACTTCCCAGGTGGATTACTTAATGCTTTCGCTCAGACACTTATTGTGTATCACAAATGTCGAGTAATCATCGTTTAGGGCGTGGACTACCAGGGTATCTAATCCTGTTTGATCCCCACGCTTTCGTGCCTCAGCGTCAATATTTGTGTAGCCTGCTGCCTTCGCAATCGGTGTTCTATGTCATATCTAAGCATTTCACCGCTACATGACATATTCCGCAAACCTCCACAACATTCAAGACCTATAGTATCCATGGCAGTTTCAAAGTTAAGCTTTGAGATTTCACCACGGACTTACAAGCCCGCCTACGCACCCTTTAAACCCAGTGAATCCGGATAACGCTTGCACCCTCCGTATTACCGCGGCTGCTGGCACGGAGTTAGCCGGTGCTTATTCACTTGGTACCGTCAAGCTTCTTAGAAAAGAAGTGTTTCGTCCCAAATAAAAGAAGTTTACAATCCAGAGGACCTTCATCCTCCACGCGGCATGGCTGGTTCAGACTTGCGTCCATTGACCAATATTCCTTACTGCTGCCTCCCGTAGGAGTCGGGCCCGTGTCTCAGTGCCCGTGTGACTGGTCGCGCTCTCACGCCAGTTACTGATCGTCGGCTTGGTGAGCCGTTACCTCACCAACTACCTAATCAGACGCACGCCCATCTTCAAGCGAAATTCTATAATCACAGCGTGATGCCACTCCGTGATGTTACGAGGTATTAATCCACATTTCTATGGGCTATCCCCCACTTGAAGGAAGGTTGCGTACGTGTTCCGCACCCGTTTGCCGGTCGCCGGCGGTATTGCTACCCCGCTGCCCCTCGACTTGCATGTATTAGGCCTGCCGCTAGCGTTCATCCTGAGCCAGGATCAAACTCTCCATTGTAAAGAAGTTGTTTGAACTGACTAATTTTCTCAAGAAAATCAGACGAGATTTCAATTTAATGTTTTCGCTAACATTACCTGTTTAAATTAACAACCCGAAAGTTGTTATGCTGTTGCTTCAATATTTCAAAGATCATTTTCTATCTACCTGCTCAAGCCCGCTGATTTACATCAGTGTAACCGTGAACGTTACTGGTGAAGAATTTGTGAAGATGTGCTGGTTTCGAACCGGTAGGCCATCATTACTTTATGATGCCGCATCTTATTTTTCAAGTGAAGAACCCAAAGTGCTATTCTTTGCGAAAAGCCCCGTTTGGATGGGAGTGCAAAGGTAGTAATTTTTCTTTACTTCCAACTTTTATTTCATCTTTTTTCTGATTATTTTTTGCTGCGATTTTAATCGTAACAAATTGATTCCCAGTAGTTGATGATGTTGGTGTGACTCGTAATTTGAAGAACTTTATCCCGTTTTTTTCAGAGCGGACTGCAAAGATACAACCCTTAATTTTTACAACAAAATTCTGCTTCATCTTTTTTGAAGATGATGCCATCTTATTGTTGTCCTGGTTTCTTACTAAAACGGTGATGTAAAAGAGAGAAGAGAAAGAAAAAGTCCCGGCATGTACCGGGACTTTCTTAATAAATATGGCAGCTACCTACTCTCCCGCATTGTGGTGCAGTACCATCGGCCATGAGGGGCTTAACTTCTCTGTTCGGAATGGGAAGAGGTGAACACCCTCGGCAAAACCACCATAAGATCTTTAAATCCTATAGGTCTTTTAAACCTTGTTCAGACTAATATTTTACATATTGGGAATAGTTGTACAACGATATCAAAATAAAATTAAAGCTTACGGGCAATTAGTACTACTCGGCTTTGATGTTACCACCTTTACACCTGTAGCCTATCAACGTCGTAGTCTTCGACGACCCTTAAAAGTAAACTCATCTTAAGGAAGGTTTCACGCTTAGATGCTTTCAGCGTTTATCCTGTCCGTACATAGCTACTCGGCACTGCACCTGGCGGCACAACCGATACACCAGCGGTACGTACGACCCGGTCCTCTCGTACTAAGGTCATGTCCTCTCAATTTACTAACGATCACAACAGATAGGGACCGAACTGTCTTGCGACGTTCTGAACCCAGTTCACGTGCCACTTTAATCGGCGAACAGCCGAACCCTTGGGACCTTCTCCAGCCCCAGGATGTGACGAACCGACATCGAGGTGCCAAACCTCCCCGTCGATATGAGCTCTTGGGGAGATCAGCCTGTTATCCCCGGAGTACCTTTTATCCTTTGAGCGACGGCCCTTCCATACAGAACCGCCGGATCACTTTAGCCTGCTTTCGCACCTGCTCGGCTTGTTGGCCTCACAGTCAAGCACCCTTATACTAATGCGCTCTGCGTACGATTACCAACCGTACTGAGGGTACCTTTGCGAGCCTCCGTTACTTTTTAGGAGGCGACCACCCCAGTCAAACTACCCACAAACAATGTCCTCGCTATGCGAGTTAGACTCTAAACAACAGAAGGTTGGTATTTCAACGTTGACTCCACAACTCCTGGCGAAGCTGCTTCATAGTCTCCCAACTATCCTACACATCTGTGGTTCAAAATCAATGTTAAGTTGTAGTGAAGGTTCACGGGGTCTTTCCGTCCCGTTGCGATTAACCGGCATCTTCACCGATACTACAATTTCACCGAGCTCGTGGTAGAGACAGTGTGCAACTCATTAGACCATTCGTGCAGGTCGGAACTTACCCGACAAGGAATTTCGCTACCTTAGGACCGTTATAGTTACGGCCGCCGTTTACTGGGGCTTCAGTCAGAAGCTTTGGCTTGCGCCGAACATCCTTCCTTAACCTTCCAGCACCGGGCAGGTATCAGGCTCTATACGTCATCTTTCGATTTTGCAGGGCCCTGTGTTTTTGTTAAACAGTTGGTTGCACCATTTTACTGAGACCGCATCACTGCGGTACGCCTTATCCCGAAGTTACAGCGTCAATTTGCCTAGTTCCTTTACCACGGATCACTCGAGCGCCTTAGGATATTCTCCTCGACTACCTGTGTCGGTTTACGGTACGGGCTGTTATAACCTAGCCTTAGAGGGTTTTCTTGGAAGTCTGATTAGGGATACTATCAGCGCCGCCGAAGCTTTGCTGTACTATCAGGTTCATCATCTCGTGCGGATTTTCCAACACAAAATTTAACTACACCCTTTAACGCACTATTCCGTAAGTGCGCGATCCTTTCACTACTCCGTCACCCCATCGAAATTATAACAGGTACTGGAATATTCACCAGTTTGCCATCGACTACCCCTTTCGGGTTTGCCTAAGGACCCGACTAACCCTGATCCGATTAGCGTTGATCAGGAACCCTTAGTCTTACGGCGAAAAGATTTTTCATCTTTTTATCGTTACTTATGCCTACATTTTCTTTTCCAAACGCTCCAGCATACCTCGCGGTACACCTTCGATGCAGATTGGAATGCTCCCCTACCGATTGTGTTAACACAATCCTAAAGCTTCGGTTGTATGTTTGATGCCCGATTATTTTCCGTGCCCAAACCCTCGACCAGTGAGCTGTTACGCACTCTTTAAATGAATGGCTGCTTCCAAGCCAACATCCTGGCTGTTTTAGGGTTTGAACTTCGTTTGTTCAACTTAACATACGATTAGGGACCTTAGCTGTTAATCTGGGTTATTTCCCTCTCGGCCACGGACCTTAGCGCCCGCAGCCTCACTCCTGGAGAATATATCATAGCATTCGGAGTTTATTAGGGTTTGGTAGGCGGTGAAGCCCCTAGCCCAATTAGTAGCTCTACCTCTATGATACGTCTGTAATCCAAGGCTGTTCCTAAAAACATTTCGGGGAGAACGAGCTATCTCTCAGTTTGATTGGCCTTTCACCCCTATCCACAGGTCATCCCATAGCTTTTCAA